>NZ_JAPFGY010000058.1 GCF_026586795.1 Erythrobacter sp. WG | reverse complement strand
GGAGGAGAAGGCGGCGGCGGCGGGGGGGGAGGCGCGGCAGCCGGCCGCTGCACCGCAGGCGCGGCCGGCGCGGTCGTCACCGCCTCGCCCGGTTCCTGGAACCAGCTGTGCTTGCATTTCGCGCAGCGCACCGTGCGGCCCTCGTTGCCGATGGCGGCATCGGGCACGGCGTAACGGGTGCCACAGGCTGGGCAGGCGATGATCATGTCATCCTCGGCAATAGTCCTCGCAAGGCCGCACACAAGAGCAAGCGCCGCCGTGCACCTCATTTACCGCGTGTTTTCCACATTGCGCAGCCCCGCGCGCCCGCCAACGCCGCCGAATGTCGCGATTGGCCGCTTTCCCGCCGCCTGCCCCGCTGTTAGGTGGGCAAGGGATGCAAGACCGCCTCACCGAGATCGTGAAGTTCGACAATGTCGGCCTGCGCTACGGCACCGATCCCGAGGTGCTGAGCAATCTCTCCTTCACGCTCTATCCGGGCAGCTTCTACTTCCTCACCGGCGCAAGCGGGGCGGGCAAGACCAGCCTCCTGAAGATGCTCTATCTCGCGCAGCCCCCTTCGCGCGGGGCGATCCGGATGTTCGGGCAGGATCTCGTCACCATGCCGCAGAGCCGCCTGCCGGACCTGCGACGCAGGCTCGGCGTGGTGTTCCAGAACTTCCGCCTCGTCCCCTATCTCACCGCCTTCGACAACGTCGCGCTGCCGCTGCGCCTCGCCGGGACGGACGAGAAGAAGGTGGTGCGCGCGGTCGGCGACATGCTCGACTGGGTGGGCCTGTCGCACCGCGCCCAAGCCGTGCCGCCGACGCTCTCGGGGGGCGAGCAGCAGCGCGTCGCGATCGCCCGGGCGGTGATCGCGCGGCCCAAGATGCTGATCGCGGACGAGCCGACCGGCAATGTCGACCCGGACATGGCGCTGAAGCTGCTGCGCCTGTTCGAGGCGCTGAACAACCGTGTCGGCACCACGGTGGTGGTCGCCACCCACGACGTCCACCTCCTCAAGAAGGTGCCGGATTCGCTCATCATGCGGCTCCACAAGGGCCAGCTTTCCGACCCCACCGGCGCGCTGCGCTATCCCCCGCGCCCCACCGCGCCGGGCGGGAGCGCCGTGCCGTGAGCAAGCTGCCGCCCCTGCCCGAAGCGCCCGAGCCCGAGAACGAGGCGCAAGCTGCCCCGCCCGCCCGCCCGCGCG
>NZ_JAPFGY010000057.1 GCF_026586795.1 Erythrobacter sp. WG | reverse complement strand
GCCTTCACCGCGGGGCTCGCCCAGCTCGCCGCGCAGGCCGGCGACAGCGCGCGTGACGCCCGCCGCCAGAGCGCTTGGGCGCGCGAGACGCTGGCGCAGGCCGAAGCCCGCGCCCGCCGTCTCGCCGAGCTGACCGCCGAGGCGCGCAGCGCGCTCGCCGCAGCGCGCGCGCGGCGCGAGGCGGCCCGTGCCATGCCGCTGGCACGCAAGTTGCAGAGCCAGCGATGATGCCAAGCCAGAGGATGCGCCGATGATCCCCCTGCTGCCCGATTCGAGCCTGTCGCCCGCCCTTCCTGCCGCAACCGGCCCCGCATTGCCTGCACCCGCCGGCGAGGGAACCGGGAACGTCTTTGCCGACCTGCTCGACGTGGCGCTGCCGGCGGCGGTGCCTGCCCCGCAAGAGGCGGCTGCGATCGGCCTGCCGCCACGACCGCCGCAGGATCGGAGGGAGGCGAGTTCCGCCGCCTTGCCCGAGCTTGCGTCGGACGGCGGCGCAAACGACGCTTCGCTCCCGGTCGGGCAGGTCGCCGCGCCGCTGCGCGCCGCCGGGCCGCTGTCCGGCAAGAAGCTGCCGCAAGCGGGCGCGCTCTTGCCGCCGGCTGCCGTGCTGCCGGAGGCTGTCGGTGAGGCCAGCCTCGACGGATCGGGGAGGGCCGCCGTGCCCCCACCCCCGACGCAGGAGCAATCCGCCGGCTCGCCGATGCCGGAGGCATGGGCAGATCCCGCCCCGGCCATGGACGTGCCGGTCGCGGCGGTGTCGCTGCCGGACGTCGCGGGCAAGCCCGAGCAGCCCTCGTGGCGCCCTGTCACGGCGGTGCGGCGCAAGGCACTGGACGGGCCATCCCGACCGCTGCTGCCTGTCACTGCCACCGCGCTGCCCGTGACGCCTTCGGCATCGGTTCCGGCCCCTGCCCGCGCCGTCGCTGCGGAGCCCGGGCTGGAGGGGGATCGGGCGCCCGACGCGCTCGGGATGCCGCTTCCGCCGGCGCCGGGACCTTTGGCAGTGACCCCCGCGCCCGCCGCCGCGTCGGACGTTTCGGGCGCAGCACCGGCACGTCCTGCGATTCCGCCTGCCGCGCTGCCCCTTGCGGATGCCGGCACCGCGCGTGACGGTGTGGGAGCGCCTGAACCGCTCCGCTTTGCAGCCGCGCCCGGCGGTCCGGCAGAGCCCGGCCCTGCGCCACAAGGAGCAGCGGCGACGGTCCCGCCCGATGCGGTGTCGCTCGCCGCAGCCGGGCCCGCACTGGCCGCGCCGTCCGCGCGCCGGGCTGCGGTGCTCCCGCTCGCAGAGCCCTCGGGTGCCGCCATTCCGCCTCCGGCCGCCGCGATTCTCGCGGCGCTGCCGGAGAC
>NZ_JAPFGY010000056.1 GCF_026586795.1 Erythrobacter sp. WG | reverse complement strand
GGCCGCGCGCCCCTGCAAGGCCGCGCCCGAGGTGACGCCCGGCACCGGCGCGGCGGCGGCGACCAGCCGCCGGCTGCGCTCGGCCAAGGCATGGCTGCGCGCCTCCGCCTCCATCGCCTCGGCAAGGCTGACGAGCGCCTGCTTCCTCGCCACCTCTGCGATCATCCGCTGGCGCTCGAGCAGCGACAGGCGGCGCGCCTCACGCATCGCGCATCAGTTGGAGCAACGCTTCGTGGCTGGCGCCGAGCGCCTCGGCCTCGCCCCGCCCCTGGGTCAGGAAGGCGTCGATCGGCTGGGACAGCGCCAGCGCCGCGTCGAGCAGCGGGTCGCCCCCGGCGCGGTAGGCGCCCATCATCACCAGATCGCGCCCAGCCTCGCGTGCGGCGATCAGGCCCCGGAGACGCCGCGCAGCGGCGGCGACGGGCCCGCTCACCAGATCGTCCATCACCCGGCTCAATGAGGCGGGCACGTCGATCGCCGGATAGTGCCCGCGATTGGCAAGCTCGCGCGAGAGCACCACGTGCCCGTCGAGGATCGCGCGCGCGGTGTCGACCACCGGATCGTTGGTGTCGTCCCCGTCGGCGAGCACGGTGTAGATCCCCGTCACCGCCCCGCCGCTGCGCGCGGAATTGCCGGCGCGCTCGACCAGCCGGGTGATGGCGGCGAGCGCGGAGGGCGGATAGCCCCGCGCCGCGCCCGGCTCGCCGAGCACCAGCGCCAGCTCGCGCGCGGCGTGAGCGACGCGGGTCAGGCTGTCGAGAATCAGCAGCACCTCGCGGCCCTGCTCACGGAAATATTCGGCGATGGCGCTGGCATATTGCGCCGCGCGCAGCCTGAGGTTGGGGGCATGGTCGGCGGGCACCGCGACGACCACGATGCCGCCGCGCCGCGCGCCCGCCATATGCCGGTTCACGAAGTCCGAAACCTCGCGGGCGCGCTCGCCGATCAGCGCCACCACGGTGACATCGGCGACGGCATGCCCGGCGATGGTGTCGACCAGCACCGACTTGCCGACGCCGGAACCCGCCATGATCCCGAGCCGCTGCCCCACCCCCATCGTCGCGAGCGCATTGATCGCGCGCACCCCGCAGTCGAAGGGCTTGGTCACGCTCGCCCGCTCCAGCGCGCCCTCGCGCCGCCCGGCGAGCGGCCAGGCGAGCGGCAGGTCCAGGCGCGGTCCCCCGTCGATCGGCGCGCCCAGCGCGTCGACCGCGCGGCCGAGCAGCGCCTCGCCGACCCGCACCTCGCCCGGGCTTCCCAGCGCGCGGACCCGCGCCTGCGGTCGCAGCAGCATCGCATCGCCGAGCAGCATCATCAG
The DNA here is from genome assembly GCF_026586795.1 of Erythrobacter sp. WG. GTDB lineage: Bacteria > Pseudomonadota > Alphaproteobacteria > Sphingomonadales > Sphingomonadaceae > Erythrobacter. The sequence goes on along the minus strand of NZ_JAPFGY010000056.1, from coordinate 620 downwards.
CGAGTGCCCCGCCCTGAAGCCGATCACCTCGGCCAGGCACTCCGCACCCGCGTCGTTCTCGATCAGGCCGAGCGAGCCGACCGGCAGCGGCAGGCCCGCGACCTCGATCAGCCCGCCGTCGCAGGCGACCACCCGTCCGGTCAGCACCGGCCCGGCGGCGATGGGGGCGGCGCGCATCCGGGCAAGATCGAGCTGGAGCTCGGCAATCATCCCTGCACCGCCGCCGCGATGGCGCGGCGCCATTCCTCCGGGCCATCGCTGACGGCGCCCTCGGGACTCTCGATCCGCAGCGCCCCGCGCGTCAGAGCGGGATCGCCGACGACGCGCCAACCTACGAGCCCCTCGGGGCCCAGCAGCGCGATGTCGTCGGGGTGGAGGTGCAGCGCGAGGCTGTCCGCCGCGCCGCCGATCCGCGCCGCCGCCGCCCGGCAGCGCGCGAGCAATCCGGCGCGGTCCACCGCCGCCTCGCCGAGGACCCGCTCGGCGAGGGTCATGACCGTGGCGGCGAGATCCTCGGCGAGCACGCCGAGCGCGGCTTCGTCCAAGGCGTGGAAGGTCAGCCGCAGCGCGCGGTGCCGCGCGGCGTGCTCGCCCACCAGCAGGTTGAAATGCGCCGTGTC
>NZ_JAPFGY010000055.1 GCF_026586795.1 Erythrobacter sp. WG | reverse complement strand
GTATCCATCCGGCGGGGGCCGCCTTGCCTGGGTAGGCAGCGAGCGCTCTTAAGCGTGCTCTTAAGAGTGTGCTTAGGAGCGGTCGTTGGGTCAGGTGACGGTATTTTCGGGGCCGGAGCGGCGTCGGCGGTGGAGCGATGAGGAACGTCTGCAGATTGTGGCCGAGGCTTTCGCGCCGGGCGCGCGGGTTGCCGATGTCTGCCGCCGGCACGATGTCTCGTCCGGACTGATCTACACCTGGCGGCGTAAGTTGCTCGATGCAGGCGTGGCCCAGGAGGCCAGCGCGCCCGAGGCACTGCCAGCGCCAGTATTCGCCGAAGCGGTGATCGACGGGGACGCGGTGCCGGTCAGCGCTGCCGAGCACCCGGCGATGATCATCGACCTGCCACGCGGCAAGCGGCTGAGCGTTTTTGCCGAGGCGTCGCCGGCGCTGGTGGCGGCGGCGCTGAAGGTTCTCCGGTGATCCCTGCCGGCGCGCGGGTGTGGATCGCGCTGGGCCACACGGATATGAGGAAGGGCATGCAGGGCCTGGCGCTGCTGGTGCAGCAAGGGCTGAAGCGTAATCCCCACGGCGGCGATCTGTTCGTATTCCGCGGCCGCGCGGGCTCGCTGATCAAGATCATATGGCACGACGGGATCGGCATGTCGCTCTACGCCAAGCGGCTCGAGAAGGGTCGGTTCGTATGGCCCTCGGCGAGCGAGGGAACGGTGTCCCTGACCCCCTCGCAACTGGCCTGCCTGCTGGAAGGGATCGACTGGAGGAACCCGCAGTATACGTGGCGGCCGCAAAGCGCAGGATGATCGTCAAAGAGACGCATTTTGCCCTTGCAGCAGGGGGTGGAACATGATTCCATCCCTCTTGTGGAAGCCGCCATCTCGCCCCTTCCGGACGATGTCGAAGCGCTCAAGGCGCTGGTGGCGACGATGGCCCGCAGAGCCGAGGAAGCCGAGCAGAACGCCGCTACCGCCACGGCACAGCTCGCGAACGCCATGGCCCACCAGAGCGCTATCGAGGCGCTGATCGCCCACCTCAAGCTGCAGATCGCCAAGCTGAAGCGCGAGCAGTATGGCCCCAGCGCCGAACGCAGCCGCCGCCTGCTCGATCAGATGGAGCTGCAGCTCGAAGAGCTTGAGGCCGACGCTGCCGAGGACGACCTCATCGCCGAGGAAGCGGCTGCCAAGACCACCACAGTCACCGCCTTCGAGCGTAAGCGGCCCGCAAGGAAGCCGTTCCCCGAGCACCTGCCGCGCGAGCGTGTCGTGGTGCCTGCACCCTGTTCCTGCCCGGCCTGCGGCGGGGGCCGGCTCTCCAAGCTCGGCGAAGACGTCACCGAGACGCTCGAGGTTATCCCGCGCTCGTGGAAGGTGATCCAGACGGTTCGGGAGAAGTTCTCGTGCCGGGACTGCGAGAAGATCGCACAGGCCCCCGCTCCTTTCCATGTGGTGCCCCGCGGATGGGCCGGGCCCAGCTTCCTCGCCATGCTCCTGTTCGAGAAGTATGGGCAGCACCAACCGCTCAACCGGCAGGCCGAGCGCTTTGCCCGCGAGGGCGTGCCGCTCAGTCTCTCGACCCTTGCCGATCAGGTCGGGGCTGCCGCGCACGCGCTGATGCCGATCTATAAGCTGATCGAGGCGCACGTCCTCGCCGCAGCCCGGATCCACGGCGACGATACCACCGTGCCAGTCATGGCCAAGGGCAAGACCGATGTGGCCCGATTATGGGTCTATGTCCGCGATGATCGTCCCTTTGCCGGCACCGATCCACCGGCGGCGCTGTTCCACTACTCGCGCGACCGGCGCGGCGAGCACCCGCAAGTCCATCTCGCGGCATGGTCCGGCATCCTGCAGGCCGATGCCTATAGCGGCTACAACGACCTCTATCGCGAAGGACGCGACCCCGGCCCCGTGCTCGAGGCGGGCTGCTTTGCCCATGCGCGGCGCAAGTTCTTCGAGCTCGCTGATGTCGTAAGCTCGGCCCGCAAGAAGAGCCGCGGCCAGCGCAGCGCCATGATCTATCCGATCGCGCTCGAAGCCGTGCAGCGCCTCGACGCATTGTTCGACATCGAGCGCGGCATCAATGGCAAGAGCCCGGCCGAGCGGCTCGCGGTCCGCCAGGAACTCAGCGCGCCGCTCATGGCCGAGCTCCACACCTGGCTCACCGAGCAGGTCGCCAAGCTGTCGCGCGGCCATGACCTCACCAAGGCCTGCTTCTACATGCTCAAGCGCTGGGACGCGTTCACCCGCTTCCTCGGTGATGGGCGCGTCTGCCTCACCAACAACGCCGCCGAGCGCGCGCTCCGCTGCATCCCGCTCGGTCGCAAGGCGTGGCTGTTCTGCGGATCAGATCGCGGCGGTCAGCGCGCCGCCGTCATCTACACGCTCATCCAGACCGCGAAGCTCAACGATGTCGACCCGCAGGCTTGGCTCGCCGACGTGCTCGCACGCATCGCCGACTACCCAGCAACCAAGCTCGTCGAGCTGCTGCCTTGGAACTGGGGGCCTTCCCCATTGAAGGCGGATGCGGATTCCCATAGCGTCGCCGCATGCAACACGGTCCTGAGCCCGAACTAATCGAGTCACCCCTTGGCAGGACCATCGAGCAGAATGGCATCCGCCTGACCATCAACATCGTTCGGATCGCCACGCATCCGGGCTGGTCGCTTGAAGTCGTCAACGAGAACGGCACGTCGATCGTCTGGGACGATCCGTTCCCGACTGACCGCGCCGCTGATGCTGCATTCCGCAAAGCACTCGCCGAAGAGGGGCCAGAGGCATTCCTCGACGACCGATAGACAGTCTCACCGCTTCACGCCGCGGCCCTCACCGGATGGATAC
>NZ_JAPFGY010000054.1 GCF_026586795.1 Erythrobacter sp. WG | reverse complement strand
CACCCGCACCCGCGCCGGCTCCCGAGCCCGCAGCGCCGCCCGCCGAAACGGTCCGCGCTCCCGAGCCCGAGGCGCCCCGCGCCGTCGCTTTTGCCGGGCCCCGTGCGGCGATCGACCGCGACGTGCTGCGCGAGGCCGGTCTGATCGTGCCCGAGGACCCGGTGACGGGCCTTCTCGAGGAGTTCCGGATCGTCAAGCGCGAGCTGATCGCCGATGCCCGCAGCGGCGGCGCGCTCGCCCGGCGCATTCTCGTGTGCTCGCCGCACCAGGGCGAGGGCAAGACCTATTGCGCCACCAACCTCGCGATCGCGCTCGCCGCCGAGCGGGGGCTCGAGGTGCTGCTCGTCGATGCCGACGTGGTGCGCCCGAGCGTCACCGCGCGGCTCGGCATCGCGGCCGAGCAGGGTCTGATGGACGCGCTCGCCGATCCGGCGGTTCCGCCCGAAAGCCTTGTCATCGGCACCGACATTCCGGGGCTTTTCGTGCTGCCCGCCGGGACGCCCAGCGCGCGCGATGCCGAATGGCTAGCCAGCGCCCGGACCGCCGAGGTGCTGGACCGCCTGACCCGGGGCGCGCCCGACCGTTTCGTGATCTTCGATACGCCGCCCGCGCTTGCCGCATCGCCCGCCGCCGAGCTTGCCAAGCACGTCGGCCAGGCGCTGCTGGTGGTGCGCGCCGACGAAACCAGCCGCGCCGCGCTCGAGGATGCGCAGCAACTCCTGTCGGCCTGCGCCGACATCAAGCTGCTCCTCAACGCGGCGCGCTACAGCCCTTCGGGACGCCGCTTCGGCTCCTATGGGGGGAGGGGGAATTGATATGCGACTGACTGCTCTCCTGCCGGCGCTGCTGGCCGGGGCCGCCCTTGCGGGCGGCGCCGCGCCGGCCTTTGCGCAGGCCATGCCGCAAGGCGGCCCGCAGGCTGCGCCGCAGGGCGGCCAGCAGGGCGGCGACCAGCCCACCCAGCGCCGCGGCCGGGTGGTGCAGCCCTATATCGAAGTCAGCCAGGTCGTCTCGGCCGAACTGAGCCCGGGCAACGACGTCGTCACCTTCACCCAGGTCGCCGCCGGGGTCGACGTGAACCTTCAGGGCCGCAACAGCGCGGCGACGGTCTCGGTCCGCTACGAGCGCAACATCGGTTACGGCGACAACAGCATCGACAACAACACGCTCAGCGGGATCGCCGCCGGGTCGCTGGCGGTGGTGCCCGGGACGCTCAGTCTCGAGGCCGGCGCGCTCGCTTCGCGCACCCGGATCGATGCGGGCGGGGCCACCACGGTCAACCCGCTGGTGCGCGAGGACGCCGAAAGCCGCATCTATAGCGCCTATGTCGGACCGAGCCTCCAGACCCGCATCGGCGATGTCGGGGTGCAGGGCGTCGCGCGGGTCGGCTATAACCGCTTCGAGGCGGACAACGCTCTCGTCACCCAGAACGGCCAGGCGCTCGACCTGTTTGACGACAGCGTCACCTATCTCGGCCAGCTGCGCGCCGGGGTGCGCGCGGGCGAGGTGCTGCCGGTGGGCCTCGCGGTCACCGCCGGGGGCTTCCAGGAGGATATCTCCAACCTCGACCAGCGGGTGCGCGACCTCTACGTGCGCGCCGACGTGACCGTGCCGATCACCCCCGATCTCGCGCTGGTCGGCGGTGCGGGCTACGAGGACGTGGAGATCTCCAGCCGCGATGCGCTGCGCGATGCGAACGGCGCGCCGGTGATCGGCAACGACGGACGCTTCGTCACCGACCAGTCCGCGCCGCGACAGATCGCCTTCGCGGTCGACGGCCTCTTGTGGGACGTGGGCGTGCTGTGGCGGCCTTCGTCGCGCACCAGCCTACAGGCCTCGGTTGGGCGGCGCTACGATTCGACGACCTATTACGGCACCTTCACCTACACCCCGAGCCAGCGCAGCAACCTTGCGATCGCGGTCTATGACGGGGTGAGCGGCTTCGGCGGGGTGCTCAACAATTCGCTGGCGCGGCTCGGCACCGGGTTCGAGGCGATCCGCAACCCGGTGACGGGCGACTTCGGCGGGCTGGTCAACAATGCCAACGGGCAGGGCCTGGTCGGCGCGCCCGGCTCGGCACGGGCCGCCGCCTTCCGCGGGCGCGGCGCGGTTGCCTCCTACCAGCGCACCATGGGCCGCACCACCGCGGCGATCGGCGCAGGCTACGACCGGCGCACCTTCATCACCGCCGCCGGCACCGTGCTCGCGCCCGTCAACGGCCTGACCGACGAGAGCTATTACGTCACCGGCGGCGTCTCGCGCCAGGTGGGGCAGAACGCCAACGTCACCACCAACGCCTACGTCAACTGGTTCGACGGGGCCGGCAACAACGACGTGACCGCCATCGGCGGCTCGGCGGCCTACAACCAGTCGATCACCCAGCGCCTCGAAGGCCGCGCGGCGATCGGCGTCGATTACGTCGACAGCCAGTTCACCGCGCAGGACTTCGCCATCGCGACCGCGCTGGTCGGCCTCAGGTACAATTTCTAAGCGGGAGTGCACGCACCCATGTACGAACAGTTCTACGGCTTCAGCGGGCGCCCCTTCCAGCTCACCCCGGACCCGCAATTCTACTTCGAGAGCACCAGCCACAAGAAGGCCATGAGCTACCTCGGCTACGGCCTTGCCCAGGGCGAAGGCTTCATCGTCATCACCGGCGAGGTCGGCGCGGGCAAGTCGACGCTGGTCGCGCACCTGATGGAGCGGATCGACCCGGCGGCGCTGACGGTCGCGCAGGTCGTCACCTCCGCATTGGACGGCGAGGAGCTGATCCACGTCGTCGCCCAGGCCTTCGGTCTCCATGTCGAGGGCCATGACAAGGCGAGCGCGCTGGGCACGATCGAGCGCTTCCTCCAGGACGAGGCGCGCGCCGGGCGCCGCTGTCTGTTGGTGGTAGACGAATGCCAGAACCTCGCGCTCGAGGCGCTGGAGGAGCTGAGGATGCTCTCGAACTTCCAGTTGGGCTCGCACCCGCTGCTGCAAAGCCTGCTGCTCGGCCAGCCCGAGTTCCGCAGCACCGTCGCCCATCACCCGGGGCTCGAACAGCTGCGCCAGCGGATCATCGCCTCGCACCATCTCGAGGCGCTCGATGGCGGGGAGGTTGAGCACTATGTCCGCCACCGCTTGGGCCATGTCGGGTGGGACGGGCGCCCGGCTTTCGAGGCGGGGCTGCTCGATGCGCTCTTCCGCCACACCGGGGGAATCCCGCGCCGGGTCAACCAGGTGATGAACCGCCTGCTGCTGCTCGCCGCGATCGAGGAGAGCGAACTCCTGTCGCTGCGGATGCTCGATGCGGTGGTGGCCGAGATGGCCGCAGACCAGACCCGCGGCGCGCGCGCCGGCGGGGGCGATCTCAGGGCCGCGCCGCAGCCGGCCCCGGCCCCCGTGGTGGCCGAGGCACCCGCGCCGCCTCCCGC
>NZ_JAPFGY010000053.1 GCF_026586795.1 Erythrobacter sp. WG | reverse complement strand
GGCCTCGAGCGCGCGGCCCCGGTCGAGCTCGCTGCGCAGCGCGGCGGTGCGGGCGCGGATCTGCGGCACGGTGCTGGCGAGCACGGCGCGCAGGTGGACGACATCCGTGAGCGAGCCCGGTTGCAGCGCGGACAGCGCGAGCGGGCGGCGCGCCGCGGTCTGGAGCGCGGCGGCGAGGCGCGCGGTCGGCTCCTGCTTGGCGGCAAGGCGTGCCGTCACGGCGGCGCGCGCGCTGCGGGCGATGGCGAGCCGGGCCTGCGCGACTTCGATATCGGCCTCGGCCTGCTGGATGCGCGCGGCGAGCGCGGCGGCCTCGCGCGCGGTCCGCTGCGCGGCTTCGGTGGCGGCCTCGGCCTCGGAGGTGAGGCGCGCGGCGCGGCTTTCGGCGAGCTTGCTCTCGCGCGTGGCGCGGGCGAGCGCGGCCTGGGCATCGCCGGGGTCGACGAGGGCGGCGGGGGTGGCGCGGGTCTCGCGCACGCCGAGGGCCAGTGCCCCCGCCACGCCGAGCATGATCGTCAATGTCAGGATGGCTCGCCCCCGCATGGCTCGCCTCATGCCCGATGGTAGGGGTGGCCCGCAAGGATCGTGGTGGCGCGGTAGAGCTGCTCCATCAGCATCGCGCGGGCCATCATGTGCGGCCAGGTGGCGGGGCCGAAGGCGAGGAGGAGGTCGGCGGCGGCGCGCTCGGCCTCGCTGTGCCCGTCCGCCGCGCCGATCATGAAGCGGGTCTCGCGCACCCCCTCGTCGCGCCACTTGCCGAGGAGCGTCGCGAAGGCTTCCGACGTCATGGCCTTGCCGCGCTCGTCGAGCAGCACGGTGCGGCATGGGGTCAGCGGCTCGGCCACCTTGCCCGCGCCGGTGTCGGGCCATTCGGTGAGCTTGACCGGCCAGGTCAGACGCCTGGCATAGCGATCGACAAGCTCGCCCTCGGGCGAACGGCCGATTTTCCCGCGGGCGATGATGTGGAGGAGAATGGGCAATACCTCAGGGGCTCGGCGCCGGCGGCGCCTCGGCGTGGCCGCTGGCGCAGGCCCCTCGGCTGCGCCTTCGGGGACCAACCCCAACCCCCTCCCCGGCGGGGAGGGGGCGGCAGGGATCACGCGCGGCCGCTGGCTGCTTCCGTTCCTTCGAACGACCACATCCGCTCGAGATTGTAGAAGCTGCGCACTTCCGGGCGGAACAGGTGAATCACCACGTCGCCCGCGTCGATCAGCACCCAGTCGGCGGCCGGAAGGCCTTCGACGCGGGCGTGGCCGAAGCCGGCCTGCTTGATCTTCTCGGCGAGCTTCTGCGCCATCGCTGCGACCTGCCGGGTCGAGCGGCCGCTGGCGATCACCATGTGATCGGCGATCGAGCTTTTGCCTTCGAGCGGGATCGTCACCACGTCCTGCGCCTGGTCATCGTCAAGCTGATCGAGGACCAGCCGGTGCAGCGCGTCGGCGCCCATCTCAGGCTTGCCCAGCGGTGCGGTGAGCGACTGGGCGAGCCTGGCGCCCACCTGCGTGGCGCCGAGCGGAAGGGATGCGATCAAGGCATCGGGGCTGGGCAATCGGGTATCTCCAGAGTGTGGGGCGTTGGAAGCGCACATCACGCGGGCCGGCCAGCGGGAGAGCCAAAACGCCCAGCGAGCGCCTCATGCGTCCTCCTCTGACCGGACTCTGCGGAATGTCAGCCGATCACGCACCGGTGCCGGTCGATCCCCTGTGCCGAGATACTCCTCGGCCCACCCGGCATGGGCACGGCGGAGCGCCGTGGCCGAGCGGTGGTCTGGATCGAAACGCAATAACACCAGGGCCGGTGCGCTCCATTGCCCCCGTTTCCGAATGCTGGCGGCGGGCACGATATAGCGCCGGAGCCAGGCCATGGCGGGGCTCGTCATGGCGTCGGCATCATAACCCGGCCTTGCAACAACCGCAATCGGCATTGTCCGCGCGAGCCGCCGCCAGTCCTTCCAGCGGTGCAACTGGGCGAGATTGTCGGACCCCATCAGCCAGACGAAGCGCCGGTGCGGGTAGCGCCGCACCAGCTTGGCGAGCGTGTCGACCGTGTAGCGCGTGCCGAGCTGCTGCTCGATCGCCGTCGGCACGATCGCTGCGCGGCGGGCCTGCCGCCGGGCCGAAAGCAGCCGCGCCCGCAGCGGCGCCATGCCGGCGCGGGGCTTGAGCGGATTGCCGGGCGAGACCAGCCACCACGTCTCGTCGAGCCCCAGCGCCGCGGCAGCGAACAGCGTGATGCGCCGGTGCCCGCCATGCGCGGGGTTGAAGCTGCCGCCGAGGAGGCCGGTGAGGACGGGTGGTCGGCGCACCTTCGGTTCAGGGCCGGATCTGGCCGCTCCCGCGCACCTGCCACTTGTAGGTTGTCAGCCCCTCGAGCGCGACCGGCCCGCGCGCGTGCAGACGCCCGGTGGCAATCCCGATCTCCGCGCCCAATCCGAACTCGCCCCCGTCGGCGAATTGCGAGGAGGCGTTGTGCATCACGATCGCGCTGTCGACCTCGGCGAGAAAGCGCTCCGCGACGGCCTCGTCGGCTGTCACGATCGCGTCGGTGTGAGCGGAGGAATGGCGCGCGATGTGGGCGAGCGCGTCTTCCAGCCCGTCGACACAAGCCACCGAGAGGATCGCGTCGAGATATTCGGTGTCCCAGTCGTTGGCGCTCGCCGGGATGACGCGCAGGTCGAGCGCCTGGGTGCGCTCGTCGCCGCGCACCTCGCAGCCCGCCTCGATCAGCGCTGCGACCAGCGCGGCGGGTGCGGGGTAGGCCGCATCGATCAGCAACGTCTCCATCGACCCGCAGATGCCGGTGCGGCGCAGCTTGGCGTTGAGGGCGATGTCCTGCGCCATCACCGGATCGGCGGCAGCATGGACATAGGTGTGGTTGATCCCGTCGAGATGGGCCAGCACCGGAACCCGCGCCTCGGCCTGCACCCGGGCGACGAGGCTCTTGCCCCCGCGCGGCACGATCATGTCGATGAGCCCGCTCGCGGTCAGCATCGCGCCCACGCAAGCCCGGTCCTGCGAGGGGACGAGCTGCACCGCCTCTGCCGGAACCCCGCCCGCGACCAGCCCCTCGACCAGCGCGGCGTGGATCGCGCGGTTCGAATGCACCGCCTCGCTCCCGCCGCGCAGGATCGCTGCGTTACCTGCGCGCACGCACAGCGCGGCCGCATCGGCGGTGACGTTGGGGCGGCTTTCGTAGATGATCCCGATGGTGCCGATGGGGACGCGAACGCGGCTCAGTTTGAGACCGTTGGGCCGCTCGGCCGAATCGATCACCTCGCCCACCGGATCGGGCAGGTCCGCGACCGCGGCGACGGCATCGGCGATGGCCGCCAGCCGCCCCTCGTCGAGCGCCAGCCGGTCGACCATCGCCGGGCTGAGGCCGTTCGCCTGCCCCGCCGCCACATCCCGGGCATTGGCGGCGAGCACCGCCGGGGTCGCCGCCCGCAGCGCCTCGGCCGCGCGGTGCAGCGCGGCGG
>NZ_JAPFGY010000052.1 GCF_026586795.1 Erythrobacter sp. WG | reverse complement strand
CCGCCCCGATGCGGGGCCCGAGCGCGGCGAGCGCGATGCCCGCGCGCGGCAGGCCGAGCCGATCGCATTCCGCCGCGAAATGCCGGGCGGTCGCGGCGGAGTGGAGCAGCACCAGCGCCTCGCCCGGCGCCAGCTGCGGCGCGACAGGATCGAGCGGCAGGGGCACGCTGCGATAGGCGACGACCTCGGCGAAGGTGACACCCGGCGGGGGCACCAGCGGCACACGCTCCTCCCCGGCAATGCGCAGCAGGTGCGCCGGGCCCGGTATGGCATCGAGCACCCCCTGCAAGCCCCCGCTCCCGGTCATCGCGACCGTGAACCCGGCCGCGCGCGCGGTGGCGGCGGTCGCCTCGCCCACGGCGAAGACGGGCTTGGCGGAGAGGCGCGCAAGATTGTCGCCGCCGTGGAGGATCGCATTGGCGCTGCCAATCAGCAGGCCGTCGATCCCCTCGGGATCGGGGCAGTCCCAGGCCACCGCGCGGATTTCTGACAGGGCATGGCCGGTGATCGCAAGGCCCATCCCCCTCGCCCGATCGAGCGTCGCGGCGAGCCCCGGTTCGGGGCGCAATGCGACGAGGTTGAGGTTCACGACCCGGCGCGGAAGTGCGGCGCGATGCCCGGCGTGGCCTTCGCGAGCAGTTCGGCGGCGAGCGCACGGACCGGCGCGTGGTCCCCGGCCGCGAAGGAGGCCGTGCCCTCGACCCGCTCGAGCCCGTCGGGGCTGAACAGCGCGGCGCGCATGGTGAGCGTGCTCCCGGCAAGCTCGCACAGCACCGCGACCGGCGAGTGGCAGGTGCCGCCGAGTTCCGCGAGCAGCGCGCGCTCGGCCTCCAGCTCGGCGCGCGTCGGCGCATGGTCGATCGCGGCGAGGAGCGCGGTGGTCTCGGCATCCTCGGCGCGGCATTCGATGGCGATCACGCCCTGCGCGGCCGCCGGAATCCATTCCTCCGAGGCGAGCGGATGGCCTACGCCGGTCTCCTCCAGCCGCTCCAGCCCGGCGGCGGCAAGGAAGGTCACGTCCGCCTCGCCCGCCGCGAGCTTGGCGAGGCGCGTCGCGACATTGCCGCGGAAGGTCACGACCTTGCAATCGGGCCTGAGGTTCAAAAGCTGCGCGGCACGGCGCGGCGCGCTGGTGCCGACCACCGCGCCCTGCGGGATCGCGGCGATGCTCGCCGCACCGACGAGGCAATCGCGCCGGTCCGCGCGCGGCAGGAAGGCGGGGAAGTGGAACGCGGCCGGGCGGATCGTCTCGACGTCCTTGGCCGAGTGCACCGACAGGTCGATCCGCCCCTCGCCCAGCCACTGGTCCAACTCCTTGGTCCACAGCGCCTTGCCGCCGATTTCCGACAGCGGGCGGTCGAGCACCTTGTCGCCGCTCGCCAGCACGGGGACGAGTTCGACCTCCTCCTCGGCCCAGCCGTGGGCGGCGCACAGGCGCGCGGCGGTCTCGCGGGCCTGCGCCATGGCGAGGGGGGAATTGCGGGTGCCGAGGCGGAGACGGGGGCGCGATGCGGGTGCTTCAGTCATGGCTGCGCTTGCCCTACCCGCCACAGCGACTAGATGGAAGCCGGATGGGATCGGCAACGCACACCTTGGACAGCACGCTCGTCTTGGGCATCGAATCGAGCTGCGACGAGACCGCGGTCGCGCTGGTGCGCGGCGACCGGACGATCGTGGCGCAGGCGATCGCCAGCCAGGAGGCAGAGCACGCCCCCTATGGCGGGGTCGTCCCCGAAATCGCCGCGCGCGCCCATGCCGAGCGATTGGCGCCGATGCTCGAGAAGGTCATGGCCGAGGCGGGCGTGACCCTCGCAGAGGTGGACGCCATCGCCGCCACCGCGGGGCCGGGGCTGATCGGCGGGGTGATGGTCGGGCTCGTCAGCGCCAAGGCGCTCGCCATGGCGGCGCACACACCGCTGATCGCGGTCAATCACCTCGAAGGCCACGCGCTTTCGCCCCGGCTGGCCGACGCGGAGCTTGGCTTCCCTTACCTGCTGCTGCTCGTCTCGGGCGGACATTGCCAGATCCTCGCGGTAGAGGGGGTCGGTCGGTACCGCCGCCTCGCCACCACCATCGACGATGCGCTGGGCGAGGCTTTCGACAAGACCGCCAAGATTCTCGGCCTCGGCTATCCCGGCGGCCCGGCGGTGGAGCGGCTGGCGCGGGAGGGCGATCCGAAAGCGGTGCCGCTGCCACGGCCGCTCAAGGGTTCGAGCGAACCGCACTTCTCCTTCGCGGGATTGAAGAGCGCGGTGCTGCGGGCGAAAGAGAGCGGCGCGCACAGCGACGCCGATATCTGCGCGAGTTTCCAGCAGGCAGCGGTGGAGTGCCTGATCGACCGCCTCGCGCGCGCGCTCAATACCGCAGGCCCTTTCCCTGCGCTGGTCGTCGCGGGCGGGGTCGCCGCCAACAAGGCGATCCGCGCCGCGCTCGAGGGTTTCGCGCAACGCCACGCCATGCGCTTCACCGCCCCGCCGCTCCAGCTGTGCACCGACAACGCCGCAATGATCGCCTGGGCGGGGTGCGAGCGGCTGGCGCTGGAAGGCGCGGATTTCGCCGGCGACCCGCTCGATTTCGTCGCCCGTCCGCGCTGGCCCCTCGATCCCGCCGCCGAACCCGTTCGGGGCGCGGGGGTGAAGGCATGAGCGAGGCGCAGACCCTCGGCGTCATCGGCGCGGGCGCCTGGGGCACGGCGCTTGCCCAGATGCTTGCCTCCGACGGGCGCGAGGTGGTGCTCTGGGCCTACGAGCCCGACGTGGTGCAGGCGATCAATGCCGAGCATCGCAACCCGCTCTACCTCCCCTCGGCGCAGCTTGCCGCGACGATCCGCGCCACCGGCGACCTTGCCGATCTCGCGGAGCTCGACACCGTGCTGGTCGTCACCCCCGCGCAGGTGCTTGGGCGGGTGCTCGAAGGCCTCCCCCATCCGCCGCGCGATCTCGTGCTGTGCTCCAAGGGCATCGAGGCGGGCACCGGGCGCCTGATGAACGACGTGGCGCGCGAGGCCTCGCCGGGGAGCGCCATCGCGGTCCTCTCCGGCCCGACCTTCGCCCACGAGGTCGCGAGCGGCCTCCCCACCGCCGTCACCCTCGCCTGCGAGGGCGGGCGGGCGCAGTGGGAGCGGCTTGCGCCGGCCATCGCCCGGCGCGCCTTCCGGCCCTATTATTCCGACGACGTGACCGGCGCGGAGATCGGCGGGGCGGTCAAGAACGTGCTCGCCATCGCCTGCGGGGTGGTGGAAGGGCTCGCCCTCGGCCAGAACGCCCGCGCGGCGCTGATCGCGCGCGGCTATGCCGAGATGCTGCGCTTCGGCGAGGCGCTGGGGGCCGAGGTCGAGACGCTTTCCGGCCTGTGCGGATTGGGCGACCTGGTGCTGACCTGCTCCTCGATGTCGAGCCGCAATTTCAGCCTCGGCAAGGCGTTGGGCGAAGGGGGGAGCGCGGCGGCGCTGATGGCCGACCGTCGCACCGTCGCGGAAGGGGCGCACACCGCGCCCGTTCTCGCCGCGCTGGCGGAGGAACGCGGGATCGCCATGCCGATCGTCGCAGCGGTCGACGCGATCCTCAAGGGCGCCGAGGCGCGCGCCGTGGTCGCGCAGCTCCTCGCCCGGCCCTTGCGCGCCGAGCTCGAAAGCGACGCCGGGGACCTCTTGGCGTGAGCCTTCCCCCCACCCCCGCCGCGACCCCGACCGCTGCGCCGGACGAGCGCGACGATCTCGCCGCGCTCGCCAAGGGCGGGCGGACCAACACGCTGGGCTTCGTGGTGCGCCTCATCGCGCGCATCCCCTTCCTCGTCATCGCCACCCGCCTCTACGGGGCCGAGGCGCTGGGCCGCTTCGCCTCGGCGCTGGTGCTGATCGAGATCGTCGCGCTGGTGTGCTCGCTGGGCGAGAAGCGCGGCCTTGCACAGCGCCTGTCGGACGGCGCGGGCGAGGACCGCGCGGCGGAGACCAACCTCGTCTATGACGGGATCCTGCTGGCCCTGATCTATGCCGCGCTCGCCGCCGCGATCCTGCTGGTCTTCCCCGACCCGATGTTCCCCAACGGGATGAATTCGACACTCGATATGTGGCTGGTCGCGACCATCCCCGCCTTCGCCGTCACCGAGATCCTGCTGGCGGCGCAGGCCTACCGCTTCGACATCGCCACCACCGTGCGCGCCCGGGCGGTGGTCGAGCCGTGGACGATCTCCATCGGGGCAGGCGTGTTCTTCTTCATTCCCGCGACCCGCGAAGCGGGGCTGGCGCTCGCCTTCATCGCCTCGATCTATGCCGGGCTGCTGACCGCCGCCTGGCCGTTCCTCAGGACCTACGGCCTGCCGCGCGCCTGGAGCCCGCGCCCGCGCGGGATGCTCGCAATGTCGAGCCGCGCCTTCCCGCTCGTGGGCGCCGACGCGATCGAGCGCGGCACGCGGCTGCTCGACATCTTCATCCTCGGCCTGTTCGCCCCGCCCTCGGCGGTCGGCATCTACTACGCCGCGCAGCAGATCGCCTCGCTGCCGCAGAAGCTCAAGACCAGCTTCGAGCCGATCCTCTCGCCGGTCATCACCAAGAACCTGCGCATCGGCAACATGGAGGCGATCGCCGCGCAGGTGCGGCAGGTGGGGTTCTGGATCATCGCCGTGCAGCTCGGCATCGCGCTGGTGCTGGGCGTGCCGGGCGAGGCGGTGATGGGCCTGTGGGGGCCGGACTACGTCGCGGGCACCGCCGCGCTCGCCTTCCTGCTCGCCGCCGAGGTCGCCGCCTCGATGGCGGTCGTCTCGGAGAGCGTGCTGGTCTATATCGCGAGGAAGCGCAACCTTGCCATCTCGGTCGGGATCATCGCGCTCCAGGCGGCGCTCACGATCGGCTTCATCCAGCTCGCACAGGGCCTCGGCTTCGGGCGCGGCTTCCAGGCGGCGGGCGCGGCGGGCGCGCTGCTGGTCGCGCTCGCCGCCTCCAGCCTCGTCAAGGCGCTGCTGCTGAGGAAACTGCTCGCCGCGCCGGTCTCCAACTGGCGCTGGGCGCTGGTCCACGCCGCCGCGCCGGTGGTGGTGATCGGCTACGGCTTCACCTTCCTTCCCGAATGGACCGAGCTCGTGATCGGCGTGCCGCTGATGCTCGCCACCTACGCGCTGGTGATCTGGCGGCGCGGCTTCGACGAGAACGACAAGGTGCTGTTCCGCAAACAGGTCGTTGCCGACGAGACATAACCTGCGCTTGGGCGGTGCGGCGCCAGGCTGCTAGAGCGGCGGCGCACAACGATTCTCAGCGGGAGCCGCGCATCCATGTCCGCCGACCTCACCACCTACCTTCCCTTCATCGCCATCGCGCTGGTCGTGCTCGCCATCGCCGTCTGGGCCTTCCTGCGCGCGGGCCGCAAGGCGCGGGTGATCGACGACGGCAGCGCGCCCAAGATCGGCCGCGACGTGCTCGAGGAGGGCGCCGAGCGCGCGCGGCGCAACCAGGCGCTGATCGATTCCCCGCGCGGCATCGAGATCATCCAGGGCGACCTGTCGGCGATGGCCAACGCCCAGGTCATCGCCGCCGCCTCGATGGATGCCGATGCCGAGAGCGGCGCGCCGATCGCCCCCACCGGCACCGCCCCCGCCCCCGCACCCATCCCCGCGCCCGGCAGCGGCGACGATCTCACCCGCATCAAGGGCCTCGGCCCCAAGATCGCCGCGCTGCTCGGCCAGTTCGGCATCAACCGCTACGCCCAGATCGCCGCCTGGACCCCCGACGACATCGAGCGCATCGATGCCCAGCTCGGACGCTTTTCGGGAAGAATCACCCGCGATCAATGGGTCGAACAGGCCAAGTTGCTCGCCGCCGGGGACGAGACCGCATTTGTTGCACAATTCGGCAGGAACGGATGATAATCTGCAAAGCCTGACGTCCAATCCGTGATACACCTCCCTGGTGGGATTCGTATTGACGGGAGAGACCGATGGCATTGCGTATCCTGGTCGCCGAAGACGAGTTCGTCACCGCCTTCGATTTGTGCGATACTTTTGAAGAGGCGGGCTATGAGGTCGAAGGGCCGCACGCGGGCATCTCCTCGGCGATGCTGGCCTGCCAGAAGGAACGGCCCGACTGTGCGCTGATCGATATCGAGCTGGCCGATGGCCTCACCTATGAACTCGCGCAGAAGCTGATCGAGGACAAGGTGCCGGTGATCCTGCACTCCGACATGGCCGATGCGGTGGAGATCGCCGCCCGCTTCCCCGGGGCAACGATGCTCGCCAAGCCCTGCCCGCCCGCACAATTGCTCCAGACGGTGAGCCGGGTGCTGATCTCGGCCTGAGGCCTGCCCAGGTCATCGGACCAGACCGTTCGGGTCGAGCGACATCGAGACGCCCGTCGGGGTGGCCTCTCGACTTCGCTCGAGGCGAGCGGGTCATGGGGGAAGAAAAGGCCCGAACCGCGCCGCGACGTTCTTGCGAGCAACCACCGCGGGACCCTGCCAACTCTTCGCTCTTCCCCTTGCCCCGCGCCGCCAACCCTGCAAAGGCTGGGACACAAAAGAACAAGCAGGAGCGACCCCGCGTGGCGAGACGGCACACCGGCGGCGAGGTGATGAACCGGCCCCTCGTCATTGCGAGGAGCGTCAGCGACGAAGCAATCCAGAGCGGGTTCGCGCCGCGCCGGCACACCGGCGAGCGACACCTGCCCTGCGCAGGCAGGCGATGACGAAAGGGCCGCCCATGATGAAGCTTCACGGCTATTTCCGCAGCTCCACCTCCTACCGGCTGAGGATCGCGCTGAACCTCAAGGGCCTCGCCTTCGAGAACATCCCCGTCAACCTCGTCACCGCCGCAAACAAGGACCCGGCCTTTACCGCGCGCAACCCCTTCGGCTCGCTCCCCCTGCTCGAGGCGGACGGGCGCGACCGGGCGCAGTCGATGGCGCTGCTCGAATGGCTCGACGAGGCCTACCCGCAAGCCCCCTTCCTGCCCGAGGACATCGAGGCGCGCTATACCGTGCGCGAGCTCGCCTATGCCATCGCGACCGAGATCCACGCGGTGAACAACCTGCCGGTGCTGAAATACCTCAAGGACCCGCTCGGCCACACGCAGCACGAGATCGACATCTGGTATCGCACCTGGCTGAAGCGCACGCTCGATCCGGTCGAGGCGCGCCTTGTGCAGCTGGGCGCGGGCGATTTCCTCCACGGCGATGCGCCCGGCCTGTTCGAGATCGTGCTGATCCCCCAGCTCTACAATGCGCGGCGCTTCGCCTACGACCTGTCGGCGAGCCCGCACCTCACCCGCATCGAGGCCGCCTGCCTTGCCCTCCCCGCCTTCGCGGCGGCCAACCCCGATGTTCAGAGCGATGCGCCGGGGCAGGCGCCCGCGTGATCCATTCCCCCCCGTCATTGCGAGCAGCCGCAGGCTGCGCGGCAATCCAGAGCGATCCGTGCGGGGCTCTGGATTGCCGCGTCGC
>NZ_JAPFGY010000051.1 GCF_026586795.1 Erythrobacter sp. WG | reverse complement strand
ATCGTCGACCACTGCTGCTTCGCCTGGAACAACCTCGTCAATCAGCCGTGGCGCATCATGTCCATCGGCATGCGGCAGTGGGCGCATGGGTCGTGATCAGCGAGTCTTGGTATTAGACATCCTCGTCCGCCCCTCCACCACCTTCGGTGGTCCCCCTCCCCTGAAGGGGAGGATCAGCGATTGCCTCGTGCCCACCCCCAACCCGGATACCCGCCCGGACATGATCCGGGGGCAGGCGGGAGGGGGGCTTGGATTACTTTGCCAACAACGGCGCCAGATACTGCCCCGTGAAGCTCCGCGGCTCCTTCACCACCTGCTCCGGGGTGCCCTCGGCCACAATCTCCCCGCCGCGCACCCCGCCCTCGGGGCCGAGGTCGATGATCCAGTCGGCGGTCTTGATCACGTCGAGGTTGTGCTCGATCACCACCACCGAATTGCCGCCGTCCACCAGCCGGTGCAGCACTTCGAGCAGTTTGCGCACGTCCTCGAAATGGAGGCCCGTGGTCGGCTCGTCGAGGATGTAGAGCGTCTGCCCGGTCGAGCGGCGGGCAAGTTCCTTCGCCAGCTTCACCCGCTGGGCCTCGCCGCCCGATAAAGTCGTCGCCTGCTGTCCGACTTTCACGTAGCCCAACCCTACCTCATTCAACATTCGCATTTTTTCGCGAATGGGGGGGACGGCCTTGAAGAATTCCTCGGCGTCCTCGATCGTCATGTCGAGCACGTCGGCGATCGAGTGGCCCTTGAACTTCACCTCCAGCGTCTCGCGGTTGTAGCGCTTGCCGTGGCATTCCTCGCAGGTGACGTAGACGTCGGGGAGGAAGTGCATCTCGATCTTGATGAGGCCGTCGCCCTGGCACTTCTCGCAGCGGCCGCCCTTGACGTTGAAGGAGAAGCGGCCGGGCTTGTAGCCGCGGGCCTGGGATTCGGGGAGGCCGGCGAACCAGTCGCGGATCTGGGTGAAGGCGCCGGTGTAGGTGGCGGGGTTGGAGCGCGGGGTGCGGCCGATGGGGGACTGGTCGATCTCGATGACCTTGTCGCAGTGGTGCAAGCCCGTGATTTCGTCATGCGCCCCGGCGATGACGCGCGCGCCGTTGAGGACGCGGGAGGCTCCGGCTTGCAGCGTGTCGATGGTGAGGGAGGATTTGCCCGAGCCGCTCACCCCGGTGATGCAGGTGAAGGTGCCGAGGGGGATCTTGGCGGTGACGCCCTTGAGGTTGTTGGCGCGGGCGTTCTTGACCACAATGTGGTGCCCGTTGCCCTTGCGGCGCTTGGCCGGCACGTCGATCTTGCGCTTGCCGGTGAGGTAGTCGGCGGTGAGCGAGCCCTTGGCCTTGAGGATCTGCTTGAGGGTGCCCTGCGCCACCACCTCGCCCCCATGCACGCCCGCGCCGGGGCCGAGGTCGACGATATGGTCGGCGGCGCGGATGGCGTCCTCGTCATGCTCGACGACGATCACGGTGTTGCCGAGATCGCGCAGGCGCTTCAATGTTTCGAGCAGCCGGTCGTTGTCGCGCTGGTGGAGGCCGATGCTGGGCTCGTCGAGGACGTAGAGCACGCCCGAGAGGCCCGAGCCGATCTGCGAGGCGAGGCGGATGCGCTGGCTCTCGCCGCCGGAGAGGGTGCCGGAGGTGCGGTCGAGGTTGAGGTAGTCGAGGCCGACATTGTCGAGGAAGCCGAGGCGCTCGTTGATCTCCTTGAGGATGGCCTTGGCGATCTGCGACTGCTGCGAGGTCAGGTACTGGTCGAGGTCGAGGAACCATGCTTTCGCGTCCGCCACGCTCATCTGCACGGGCGTGGCGATATCGGTCGGCCCCGCGGCGCTGGGGATCTTCACCGAGAGCGCCTTCTCGTTGAGCCGCTTGCCGCCGCACACTTCGCAGGGCTGCGCGGTCTGGTACTTCTCCAGCTCCTCGCGCATCCACGCGCTCTCGGTCTGCATCATGCGGCGGTTGAGGTTGCCGATCACGCCCTCGAAGGGCTTGTGGACGGTGTATTCGCGCCGCCCGTCCTTGAAGGTCAGCGGCACCGGCATTCCGCCCGTGCCGTGGAGGATGATGAGCTTCTGCTCGGGCGCGAGGTCCTTCCACGGCGTCGTCAGGTCGAAGCCGTAGGCCTTGGCGAGGCTGGCGAGCACCTGCATGTAATAGGGCGACGGCGGGTTGGACTTGGCCCAGGGCACCACCGCGCCCTGTTTCAGGGTCAGCGCCTCGTTGGGCACCACCAGCTGCGGGTCGAACAGCATCTTCTCGCCGATCCCGTCGCACGCCGGGCACGCGCCTTGCGGGGCGTTGAAAGAGAAGAGGCGCGGCTCGATTTCCTCGATGGTGAAGCCGCTCACCGGGCAGGCGAATTTTTCGGAGAAGACGATGCGGTTGGGCGGCAGGCCAGCGCCCTTCATTGCGCCGCCCTTGCCCTCGTCCTCGCGCCCCGGCACCACGCCGTCGGCGAGATCGACATAGGCGAGCCCCTCGGCCAGCTTCAAAGCCTGCTCGAAGGAATCCGCCAGCCGCGTCTCGATCCCCTCGCGCACCGCGATCCGGTCGACCACCACCTCGATGTCGTGCTTGAACTTCTTGTCGAGCGCGGGGGCCTCCTCGATCGGATAGATCTCCCCGTCGATCCGCACGCGGGTGAAGCCCTGCCGCTGCCATTCGGCGATTTCCTTGCGGTATTCGCCCTTGCGCCCGCGCACCACGGGGGCGAGCAGGTAGGCGCGCGTGCCTTCGGGCAGCGCCATGACCCGGTCGACCATCTGGCTGACAGTCTGCGCAGAAATCGGCTCGCCCGTGGCAGGCGAGTAAGGCGTGCCGACCCGCGCCCACAGGAGGCGCATATAGTCGTAAATCTCGGTCACCGTCGCCACGGTCGAGCGCGGGTTGCGGCTGGTGGTCTTCTGCTCGATGCTGATCGCCGGCGAGAGCCCGTCGATATGCTCGACATCGGGCTTCTGCATCATCTCGAGGAACTGGCGCGCATAGGCCGAGAGGCTCTCGACATAGCGCCGCTGGCCCTCGGCATAGATGGTGTCGAAGGCCAGCGAAGACTTGCCGCTCCCCGAAAGCCCGGTGACCACGATCAGCGCATCGCGCGGCAGATCGATGTCGATGCCCTTGAGGTTGTGTTCGCGCGCACCGCGCACGGAAATGGTGGTGAGGCTCATGGGCGTGACGTGTTCCGGAAATGTTCGCGTGGGTCAAGGCCGCTTGGAGAGGAGCGCGCCGGTCGTCCCCAGATGGTGAGAAGGCGCGGAAGTGCAACGGGTGAGGCGGGGATTGGTGCCCGGCGGGTGGGCGCAAGTCAGGGGGTGGCGGGGCAGTGCTCGGCGATGGCGGTCTCAATCGTTTCGAACAGGCGACTAGCCTTTTCGAAATTGAAAGGCATATGATCTCGTGAAAAAATGCCGAGTGCCAAACGGAGGCATTCTCTTGCCTCGAAATAATGCTTGCACGGGTTCTGCTTTTCTATGCGGGCCATCCGGTAGTGAACCGACGCAATATTCTCAAGTGTTCTTGCCCAGGCGAGAGGATAATGAGCTGATTTTCGAACTAACAGAGATAGGCGATAGTGAGCTATCGCTTGATTCAAGAAATCACGCCCCACTGCACCGTCATATCTGCTGGCTCGAGCTTCGAATGCAGAGCCAAGATTATTCTGTACCATTGCCCATTGGAGAGGCATCGAGTCGCGCGTTTGAACTTCAAGGGACGACGAGTACGCCTTAATAGCTTCGCAGATCAGCCGCTCGCCCTCCTCGCCACCCGTGAATTCGCCCATGGTCACCAAAGCGTTCGCAAGGTTGTTCAACGTCATGGCCCAGCTGGTTGGGAAGGCTTCGCGTGTGCGAACGAGAAGAGCAGAGCGAAAAGCCTGCACTGCTTCTTGAAGGTGCGAATGCCCTACTTCCGCCCCCAGAAGCTCGCCGTGTGATGCAAGAACAAGCCCTAAATTGTGCTGCGTAGCAGCCCATTCGATTGGCATCGCCCTTTGCGTGCGAACCTGCAATGCCAATCTGTGCGCCTCAGCAGCCTCTTCTAAGAGCTGAATTCCAGCGGCACTACCGATCCACTCACCCTTCTTCTTTAGCGCTTCGCCCAAGCACGTTACTATCAGGGCCCAATCGATCGGGTACGTTTCGCGCGTCAACACGGTGAGAGCGAGGCGATGAACCCTGACAGCTTCATCAAGAAGCTCATTCCCTTGCGCGCCACCAATCCGCGCCGCCTTCACCTGAAGAGAGATCCCTAGATCGTTCTGAACTTTAGCCCATATCGTCTTATCTTTATCTCGTTCTGCAAGGCTAACCGCCAAGCGATAAATTTCGAGCGCGCGATCAAGAGCAAGGCCACCCCTGGTTCGACTGAATGCTGCAAGCGCCGCACCTGCATTCGCCAGGAGTCGGGCCTGCTCGAAACCATCAAATGGCGCCAACATCGCCGCCGCCCGCTCCCAGTTCGCTGCCGCACTCTCCCAATCGAGCGCCAGCAAGTCCGTCTCCGCCAGCCGCGACAGCGTCTCGGCGGCCTCGCGCACCGCCGCTGTCGCTGCATCGACCCGAACATCGCTAGCCTCGCGCAGGAGCCTGCGCGCCTCATCGAGATCGCCCTCGGCCAGCGCCTCCTCGGCGGCCCGTTGCAGGCCTCGAACGCGGTTGTCGTGGGCGTCGAGTTCGCGCACGCGGCCCAGCAGCGCGTCGTAATCCTCTGCGAATTGCTCGACCGCCTCGACGATCTCGTCAGTCCCGGCCCTCGGGCTAAAGGCGATGAAGCGGGCGATGGCGCCCCGCATCGCTTTTTCCGAAAGGCGGGCAAGCTTGGCATCGTCGCTCTGCGCGCGGTCCTGCAAGGCAGCAAAACCGCGTTCGACCTTGTCGCGGAGCGATTGCACCGCATCGATCGTCTCGCGGATCGCCGCGCCCAGTTCGATCGTCACGTCGAGCGTCATCAGCGCGGCGTATTGCGGGTCTTCCTTGGCGGCGAGCAGCGCCGCGGTGACGGCCTCGCGGGCGAATTGCCGCTCGAAGCTCTCGGGCAGGCCCGCAGGCGCCGCGCGGAACAGATCGTCGTGGCGGGCGAGCTCGTCGACCACGCGCTGCGCGGCGATGGCGGGGTAGCGGTCCTCGGCCCCGCGGCATTCGAGCGCGGTCGCGGCGAGCTCTTGCCGGCTGAGCATGACCTGCGGCAGAAACCGCGTCATCGCCGCATCGGCCCGCTGCGCGGCCTCGCGTTCCGCGCGCTGGTCCCAGTGCTCCAGATCGCGCAGCAGCCTCGCCTGCATCCGGGTGATCAGGGTCTCATCCTCGAGCCCAGCCTTGCGCCCGTTCTCCTTGATCCGCGCGAGCAGACCCGCCCCGCCGATCACCGCGCCGGTGGCGGCGCTGGCGACGCCGATCTCGGCCCCGGGCAGAAAGGTCGCCGCCCCGATCGAGGCAACGCCGATGCCGATGCCGGTGAGCGATTCGAGACAATTCCAGCGAAACCCCATGCGCGGCATAGTACATGGCGCCGGACTTGCTGCAATTTTTCAGCGAAAAAGGGCCGAAATCCGCCTCTTTTCACGGGGCTACAGAAAATCTGAAGTCGCCAGAAGATGCCGTTTCGCCCATGGCGGGTCAACTTTTCGGTTCTCCGGCCGGGGCCTTTCAGGGTCGCAACCTGGTCGCCACGTCGAGATCCGATCAGGGCCGGATCGTGCCTTGCGGGGCTACCCCAATACCTCAGAAGGACGGTCCGGCCCGGTTGTTGCCACCAGCGCCCGCGCACCCGCTTCGCCGAGCCAGCGAACTGCAACGCCCCAGCCGCGCGCGATGACATGGGGTGCGAGCGCCGCCTCCGGTGCGGCGTCGGCGATCAGGCGGCCCTCCTTCAGCACCAGCACCCGGTCGGCGTGGTTCATCGCCGTGGCGAGATCGTGGAGCACCACCACCACGCCCTGTCCGGCCGCCGCGCAGGCCCGAAGATGCGCGACGAGGGCGATCTGGTGCGCCAGATCGAGCGCGGCGAGCGGCTCGTCGGCGAGGATCCAGCGGGGTTCGCCGGCGAGCACCCGGGCGAGCAGCACCCGCGCCCGCTCGCCGCCGGACAGGCGGCTGACCGGACGCCCGCGCAGATGATCGCAATCGAGCGCGGCGAGCGCGGCGTCGACGGCGGCGGTGCCCCGGTCGCGCCAAGGCAAGCGGCCGAGGGCCACGAGGTTCTCCACCGCCACGTCCCAGGCGATGTCGGGGCTCTGCGGCAGGTAGCCGATCGCCTGCGCCCGGGCGCGCGGGCCGAGCGCGGCGAGGCTTGCGCCCTCGAGGCTCACTGCCCCTGCGGCAGTCGGCAGCAAGCCCGCAAGGCCGAGCAGCAGCGAGGACTTGCCCGCCCCGTTGGGGCCGACGATGGCCGTGACGGTGCCGGGCACGAGAGTGGCGCAGACACCCTCCAGCACCCGCACGCCGCCCCGCACAAGGGTCAGGTCCTGCGCCGCGAGCGTCATAGACGCCCCCGCCGCATCCTGAGCAGCAGCCAGCCGAAGAACGGCGCGCCGATCAGCGAGAGCGCGATGCCGAGCCGCAATTCGGTGACGAAGGGCAGCACCCGCACGAGGCTGTCCGCCGCCAGCACGAGGCACGCCCCGGCGAGCGCGCTTGGGCCGATCAGGCTCGAGGGCAGGCGGTCGGTCAGCGGACGCACCAGGTGGGGGACGACGAGACCGACGAAACCGATGATCCCGGCGACCGCCACCCCCGCGCCGACGGTAAGGCCCACGCCCGCCACCAACAGGATCAACAGCCGCCCCGGATCCAGCCCCAGCGAGCGCGCCGCCTCCTCGCCCAATGTCAGCGCGTCGAGGCTGCGCGCGGCGAGCGCCAGCACGGCGATCCCGGCGGCGGTGAGCGGCGCGGCGATCATCGCCTCGCGCCAAGAGCGGTCGGTGAGCGCCCCGTTGAGCCACATCACGATCTCGGAGAGGGCGAAGGGATTCGGCGCCAGCGTGATGGCGAGCGCGGTCAGCGCCCCGGCGAGGCTGGCGAGCATGAGGCCCGCAAGGGTGAAGAGCGCGATGCCGCCCCCCGCCCCGCCAGCCGCGTCGCTTGCGGTCCGCCCGGCGATCAGCGCGAGCGCGCCCATCCCGAGCGCAGCCCCGGCGAGCGCCATCGCGGGAAGGCTCCACGCGGCGACGGTCGGCGGCAGGACGGGCGCGAGCCAGAAGCTCGCCACCGCGCCCAGCGCCGCCATCGGGGCGATGCCGAACAGGCCGGGATCGGCGAGCGGGTTCCTGAGATAACCCTGCATCGCCGCCCCGGCCGCACCCAGCCCCGCGCCGATCACGATCGCCAGCACCGCCCGCGGCAGGCGCAGCTCGGCGAGGATCAGCGCGGTGTTGGCGGGGGCGTCGGCGGCCCAGGGCGCGATCCACACCTTGCCCGCCAGCAGCGAGAGCGGCAGGAGCAGCGCCAGCAGTAGCGCAAAGACGAGGCTCGCGCGGGTCATCCCTGCCCTTCCACCGCGGCGCGTATCGCGCGCAGCCGGGCGCGGGCGCGCGGGATCGTCGGCCCGCCGCAATAGATCAGCGAGGGATCGAAGGCGGCAACCTGCATCCGCGCCGAGGCCCTCGCCAGCACCGGGTGGCGCTGTCCCGCCGCATCGCCCGCGACCAGCAGCAGGCGCGGCGGATCGGCGAGCACGGTCTCGAGCCGCACCGCATCCGCCTGTCCGAGGCCGCGGCGCGCGGCGTGGCTGGCGAAGCCCTCCTTGCGCAGCAGCTCGGCGATCAGGGTGTTCTCGCCCGCAACGATCTCGCCCGGCTGCCACAGCAGTGTGTCGATCGGCGCGCCGGGCGGCAGAGCGGCGGGCGCGGCGATACGGCGGGCGAGCGCCGCCCCCTCGGCCCGGCGCCCGGCGAGCGCCGCGACCTCGCCGACCTGCGCGAGGCTTTCGGCGATTGTGGTCGGGCTCCCGAAGGTCGCGACCCTGAGGCCTGCGCGCTCGAGCGCGGATCTGGTCGGCTGGGGAATGTAGATCGAGGCGAGCACGAGATCGGGCCGCGCGGCGATCACTTCCTCGGCAGTGCCCCCGGTGACGCCGTAGCGCGCCGCCACCCCCGGCGCGAGCGAACTCGAGGAGGGATCGCGCGAGTAATGCGACAAGGCGAGGACCTGCGTAGGGGGTGCGATCTCGACGAGGATCGCATCGAGGCAGGGGTTGAGGCTGACGATCGTCGGGTGCGCCGCATCGCGGGGCCGCTCGGGGGCGACCGCGGCCGGGGCGCAGCCGGACAGCAGGCACGCAGCGCCCAGCAGCGCCGCGCCGCCCCGCCTTGTCCGCGCTGTTGTGATGCGAATGCGCGCCATGTCCCGTGCCCGGGCGATAGGGCGGCGCTCGAAACGGCGCAACGGGTTAAGACGCGCGTGCGGCCTGTCCCCCGATGGGACGCGGTGCCCCGCCGCCCTCGCCGCGCTCGCGCCTCGCGCGTAAGGCCCAACGCGGATCATGGCCCGCCCCCGCACCCCTTTCGCTCACCAGCCCCCCGCACGCGGCGCGCCTCGCCCGGCACGGGGGCGGCG
>NZ_JAPFGY010000050.1 GCF_026586795.1 Erythrobacter sp. WG | reverse complement strand
GCCCGCGCGGGCGCGCCGCCGCGCGGCTGCTGCCGCCGACGCGGCTGACCGGGCCGATCCCCTGGGTGATCGCGATCCTCATCGCGCTGGTGGTCATCGCGGCGGCAGGCGGCCTTGCCCTGCGCAACCTCGCGTCCAGCGCCGACGACGGGCTGTCGCGCGCCCTCAGCGTCCAGGTGGTCGAGCCCAACCCCGATCTGCGCGCGGCGGGCGGGGCGGCCGCCGTCAGGGTGCTGACCGGCATTCCGGGCGTGCAGGCGGTGCGGCTGGTGCCCGAGGCCGAACTGACCGCGATGCTCGAACCGTGGCTCGGGCAGGGTGTGGCGGGCGGCGACGTGCCGATCCCGGCGCTGATCGATGTCGAGCTGTCCCGCAGCGCCTCGCCGGCAGAGGTCGCGCGGATCGAGGCTGCGCTCAAGGCCCAGGTCCCCGCCGCCCGCGTCGACGCGCAGGGCGCCTTCCTGCGCCCGGTGCAGAACGCGCTCGCCGCGCTGCAATGGCTGGCGCTCGGCCTCGTCGCGCTGGTCGCGCTTGCCACGGCGGCGGCGGTGGGACTGTCGGCGCGAAACGCCTTCGCCGCCGCGCGCGATACCGTGGAAATCATGCACCTGCTCGGCGCGAGCCAGGGCCAGATCGCCGCGGTGTTCCTGCGCGACGTGGTGCGCGAGGCGAGCTTCGGCGCGGCGCTCGGCGGGATCGCCGGGGCGGCGGCGGTGTGGGTGCTCGGCCGCCAGTTCGCCGCGCTCGACAGCGGGATGGTGAGCGGCGGCGGGTTGCTCGCCCAGGACTGGCTGCTGCTCGCCGCAATTCCGGTGGCCGGTGTGCTGCTTGCGCTGCTTACCGCACGCATGACCATTGCGCTTGCCCTCAAGGCCATGCTCTAGGGCCTGCCGATGATCCGGCGCGCCCTCTCCCTCATGTTCCTCGCCTGGGCGCTCGGCTTCCTGTGGTTCGTCGTCGCGCTTCCGCGCCCGGCCGAGGAGGGGATCGCCACCGATGCGGTGATCGTGCCGACCGGCGGCCCGGGTCGCATCCCGCGCGGGCTTGCGGTGCTGGGGCGCGGGCAGGCGAAGAAGCTGCTGGTGAGCGGGGTCGGTTCCGAGGTCCGCCCGCAGGAGTTCGCCGCCGAGTTCGGCGTCTCCCCGCGCGAAATGGCGTGCTGCGTCACCCTGGGCTACGCGGCGGTCGATACCCGCTCCAACGCGGCCGAGACTGCCAAGTGGGTGGCGCAGAACGAGGTCCGCTCATTGCGGCTGGTGACGACCGACTGGCATATGCGCCGCGCCGCGGGCGAGCTTGATCGAACCTTGCCCGCCAGCGTCACCGTGATCCGCGATGCGGTGCCTTCGCACCCTGATCTCAAAACCCTGTTCCTCGAATATCACAAGCTGCTGGCGAGCCGTGCGGCCGGGCTGATCGACCTGTGAGGTGGCTGATCGCCGGCTTTCGCAGCTGTGCCTTCTACGTGCTGTTCTACGGGGTCAGCGCGGTGCTGGTGATCGCCTCGGTGGTGGCGGTGATCGCGCAGCGGCGCTGGCTGCGCCCGATCGTCGCGCGCTGGGGGCACTGGCATCTGTGGTGCGTGCGCCGTGTGCTCGGGATCGACGTGGTGCTCGACGGCGCGCTTCCGCAAGGCCCGGTCCTGATCGCGATGAAGCACGAGGCCTTCTTCGAGGCGATCGACACCCCCCGGCTGTTCGCCTTCCCCGCGGTGTTCGCCAAGCACGAACTGTTCCGCATCCCCGGCTGGGGCTATTCGGCGCTGGTCTATGGCCTCGTGCCCGTGGCGCGCGAGGAGGGGGCCAAGACGCTCAGGATGATGATCGCGACCGCCAAGGAGCGGGTCGAAGCGGGACGGCCCTTGGTGATCTTTCCCGAAGGCACCCGCGTTCCCCACGGCCAGCAGCCGCCGCTGCAAGCCGGGTTTGCCGGGCTCTACAAGCTGCTCCGCCTGCCGGTGGTGCCGATCGCGGTCGACAGCGGGGCGACCTATCATCGCCTGGTCAAGCGGCCGGGGCGGATCACCTATCGGGTGGGTGAGACGATCCCCGCGGGCCTCCCGCGCGAGGAGATCGAGGCGCGGGTCCACGCGGCGATCAACGCGCTGAACCGTCCGGGTTAACAGGGTGGGCGTACCTGGTGCGCCGCCGGGGTTTGGTCCCCGTTCGCGGCGGTTTGCTCAGCCCCAGACCCCGGTCAGACCCCCGCCAGACCCCCTTTAGACCCCCCTCTGCGGCCGATGTTTCACGTGAAACATCGGCTGGCGGGTCAGCTCCCGTGTTCGCGACCGAAATCGGGCCGCTCGTCGTCCTGGCCCTGCTCGATCACCTGGCGGCGGATCGCGCGGGTGCGGGTGAAGAGGTCGAACAGCGTGTCCCCGTCCCCCGAGCGGATCGCGCGCTGAAGGGCGGTCAAATCCTCGGTGAAGCGCCCCAGCATCTCGAGCACCGCGCCCTTGTTGGTCAGGAACACGTCGCGCCACATCACCGGGTCCGAGGCAGCGATGCGGGTGAAGTCCCTGAATCCGCCCGCAGAATACTTGATGACCTCGCTTTGCGTGACGTCCTCGAGATCGCTCGCGGTGCCGACGATGGTGTAGGCGATGAGGTGCGGGATGTGGCTGGTCACCGCGAGGACGAGGTCGTGGTGCGCGGCATCCATGATCTCGACCTTCGAGCCCAGCTGCGTCCAGAAGTCGCCAAGTGCTTGAACTGCTTGCGCGTCTGCGCCCTCGGGCGGGGTGATGATGCACCAGCGTCCGGCGAACAGGGTGGCGAAGCCCGCCTCCGGCCCGCTCTGCTCGGTCCCTGCCACGGGGTGCGCGGGGATGATGGTGACGCCCGGCAGCGCCTCGGCCAGCGCGGTCGCGACCGCCTCTTTGGAGGAGCCGACGTCGCTGACGATCGCGCCCGGTTTGAGCCCCGCTGCGATGGCCCGCGCCGCATCGCCCATCGCGCCGACAGGGACGCAGAGTATGACGAGATCGGCCTCCGCGACGGCGGCCTCGGGCGTGTCATACACCGTGCCGACCAGCCCGCGCGCCGCGGCCCGCTCGCGCACGCTCGCGTCGCGGTCCCAGCCGGTGGTGGTGACGGCAAGCCCGCGCGCCTTGACCGCGAGGCCGATCGAGCCGCCGAGGAGGCCAAGGCCGATAATGGCGAGACGCCGGATCGTCACACCGCCTCTCCGCACAGCTTGCGCAAGGTGGCGATCACGTCCGAGGTCGCCTGCGTGGTGCCGATAGTGATGCGCAAGGAGCGCGGCAGGCCCTGCGAGGGCAGGTGGCGCACGGCATACCCGGCGTCCGACAGCGCCTCGAGCGCGGCGGCGGCTGTCACGTCGCCCTCGAAGTGGACGAGGAGGAAGTTGGCCTCGCTCGGGGAAGCGGAGATGCCGTGGTTGCCGAGCGCCGCGACGGCGTCCGCCAGCCGCGCGCGTTCGCGGGCGTTGTGCTCGCGGCTGGCGGCGACGAAGTCCTGGTCGCCGAGCGCCGCGAGCGCTGCCTTCTGGCCGCTCACCGAGACGTTGAAGGCACCGCGCAGCCGGTTGACGAGGTCGACGAGGTGCGGGGCGCCGGTGATCCATCCCACGCGCTCTGCAGCAAGGCCATAGGCCTTGGAGAAAGTCCGGCTGACGAGCACGTTCTCGTGCGCGGCGGCAAGCGCGAAGCCCGTGCGCTGGAGGGCGGGATCGACATATTCGCCATAGGCCTCGTCGACCACCAGCAGCACGTCGGAGGGGAGCCCGGCGTGGAGGCGGACAACCTCGGCGGGGGGCAGGAAGGTGCCGACGGGGTTGTTGGGGTTGTCGAGCAACACCACGCGGGTGCGCTGCGTCACCGCCGCCAGCAGGTTGTCGACGCCCGCGCCGTAGCCCTCGGGCTCGGCGAGCACCGGGGTGGCGCCGACCTTCTGCGCCAGCAGCGGGTAGAGCGAGAAGGAATAGCGCGAGGCGAGCACCTCGTCCCCCGGCCCGGCGAGCGCCTGCACCGCGCAATGGAGGAGCTCGCCCGATCCCGTGCCGCATACGATCCGGTCCGGGTCGAGCCCGTGCACCGCAGCGATGGCCTCGCGCAGCGCCCGCGCATCGGGATCGGGATAGTCCGCTGCAATATGCCCCTGCGCCAGCGCCGCCAGCGCCGCCGGGCTCGATCCGAGCGGGTTCTCGTTGGCCGAGAGCTTTACCAGCGGCTTCCCGCTCGCCGACTTCGACTTGCCGGGCACGTAGGCGTGGATCTCGGCGATCCAAGGCTTGGGCTGTGGTCTTGCCATCGTCATGGTGATGCGCCGCTTGAAGAAAAGGCAGTGGTTGGGCAAGCCCAGCTTCGCTTCCGACAAGCTCAGCACGGACAGAGTCTAGAAAAAATCCCCTAACCGCTCGCCCCGAGCTTGTCGAAGGGCTGTTTTTGCTCTTTGGCTTGCCACCCGATGTCGCCGCACCCCGTTTCCCCTGTCTACCGCATCCCCCAGCCCCTGCCGCTCGACAGCGGGCAGGTGCTCGAGGACGCCGAGATCGCCTACGAGACCTACGGCACGCTCGCGTCCGACGCCTCGAACGCGGTGCTGGTGTGCCACGCGCTGACCGGCGACCAATACCTCGCCAGCCCGCACCCGATCACCGGCAAGCCGGGGTGGTGGGACCGCATGGTGGGGCCGGGCAAGCCGATCGACACGGATCGCCACTTCGTGATCTGCGCCAACGTCATCGGCTCGTGCTTGGGATCGAGCGGCCCCGCCAGCCTCGCCCCAGATGGTGCGCCTTATGCCATGCGCTTCCCGGTCATCACCATCCGCGACATGGTGCGCGGGCTCGTCGCCCTGCTCGACGGGCTGGGGATTGCGCGCCTGCACGCCGTCGTCGGCGGTTCGATGGGCGGGATGCAGGCGCTGAGCCTCGCCGCCAACTGGCCCGAACGGGCCGCGCGCGTGCTGGTGATCGCCTCGACCGCGCGGCACTCGGCGCAGAACATCGCCTTTCACGAGGTCGGGCGGCAGGCGATCATGGCCGATCCGGCCTGGGCGGGGGGCGACTACTATGCCGCCGACGCCAAGCCCGACAACGGCCTCGCCGTTGCGCGCATGGCGGCGCACATCACCTACCTTTCGGAAGCGGGCCTCACCGAGAAGTTCGGCCGCCGCCTCCAGGACCGCGACGCCAAGAGCTTCGGCTTCGACGCCGATTTCCAGGTCGAGAGCTACCTGCGCTATCAGGGCAGCGGCTTCACCCGCCGCTTCGACGCGAACTCCTACCTCTACATCACCCGCGCCATGGACTATTTCGACATCGCCGAGGAACACGGCGGCAAGCTCGCCGACGCCTTCGCCGGTACGCAGGCGCGGTTCTGCATCGTCAGCTTCGACACCGACTGGCTCTACCCCACCGCCGAGAGCCGCCATGTGGTCCACGCGCTGAACGCGGCGGGCGCCAAGGTCAGCTTCGTCGAGCTCAGCGCGCCGCACGGGCACGACAGCTTCCTCCTCGAGCACGACCAGCTCGACCGGGTGGTGAAGGGCTTCATCGAATGACCTTGCGCCCCGACCTGGCCGTCATCGCCGCCCATGTCGTGCCCGGCAGCCGGGTGCTCGATATCGGCTGCGGGGACGGCGCGCTAATGGCCGAACTCGAAACCGCGAGCGGGTGCGATGCGCGCGGGATGGAACTGGACGGAGCGATGGTCGAGCGCTGCGTTTCGCGGGGCCTCAGCGTGGTGCAGGGCGATGCCAATCTCGATCTCGCCAACTACCCCGATAAGGCCTTCGATTACACGATCCTCAGCCAGACGCTGCAGACCGCGACACGGCCCGACCTGATGCTCGACGAATTGCTGCGCGTCGGGCGGCGGGCCTTCGTCTCGTTCCCCAACTTCGCGCATTGGCGCACCCGCCTGGCGCTGCTGCTGGGCGGGCGGATGCCGGTCACCCGCGCATTGCCGGTGAGCTGGTACGAGACGCAGAACATCCACCACGTGACAGTCGAGGACTTCCGCGACCTTGCCCGGCTCAAGCGGGCCAAGCTCGAGCGGGCGTGGTTCTTCTCGAACGAGATGCAGATCGGCGCGCCAGCAGCAAACTGGCGCGCCGAATTCGCGGTGTTCGAATTGAGCCGGTAAGCCAACTTTGGTGGCGCAGACCCCCCGCCCGCATCAGCGAGCGCGCAAACCCGTCACGCCCGGTGCAGCATACACAGCTTGTGACCGTCGAGGTCGCGCACATAGCCGAGGTTCAGGGTTCCCATCGCCCCCGTGCGCGGGCCCGGCGGGTCTTCGATCGACGTGCCGCCGGCCGCCACTGCCGCATCGTGGAAGGCCTGCACCTGCTCGAGGCTGTCGCAGGCGAAGCCGATCGTCGAGCCGTTCGCGCAGGTCGCTTCCTGATCGTTGATCGGCTCGCTGATCGAGAACATCCCGCCCTTGTGCATCCAGAAAGCACGCTTGTGCCCCGTGCTTGCGACATTGATCATGCCTGGTCCCGCCCCGAGCGTGGCGAGCACCTTGTCGTAGAATTCCTTGGCGCGGTCGAAATTGCTCGTCCCGAGCATGACGTGGCTGAACATGGCTGTGCCTCTCCTCTCAAAAGGTGAGTGGCGGAGTAAAACTTATCGGCCCGCGCGGCAACGTGCTTTTGCGGTAGCCTCAGGTTCATGTCGCGGTCCATAGGAGGGGCCATGCCCATCCTGCTCCTTGGCGCTGCGCTTGCGCTCCAACCCGCTCCTCCCGCCGCGTCGCCGCCGGAATCGCCCGCTTCTGCCGTCACGCTCGAGCAGCTTCCGCTGGAACAGGCGGCTGCGGCGCGCTGCGCGATCGCCTTCGCGACGATCGGCCGGTGGCAGCGCGCCGGCGATTCGCGCGGGGCGGCCTATCCGGCGGCGGATACTGACGGGGGACGAGAATTCTTCGTGCAGGTGATGGCCAAGCTCATGGAAAGGGCAGGCTTGAGCCGTGATGATGTGGTCGCGCTCGCCACGCGCGGGGTCGAGGATCACGACCGTCCGGGCGGCGCGGAGCGGGTTGCGGCGCTGATGCCGGCCTGCCAGATGATGAAATCCGCCGCAGGGCTGTGAACCGCCGACATATCCCCGCGCGCACCGGGCCGAGTGCTGGATTTGCCGTCCATGTTGGGGCATGGCATCGCCCACCATGTGGCATCTCTACCAGTTCCCGCTCTGCCCGTTCAGCCGCAAGATCAGGCTGCTGCTGAGCGAAAAGAACATCCCCTTCGAACTTGTCCGCGAGGATCCGTGGGCCGCCTCGGAGATGTTCTTCGATCTGAACCCCGCAGGCCGCACCCCGGTGATCGTCAACCGCGAAAAGGCCATCACCATCCCCGATAGTCGCGCGATCGCGGAGTATTTCGAGGAGACGGTGGACCGCAACCCGATGATCAACGGAACCGCCGCTCAGCGCGCCGAGATCCGCCGGCTGGTCGCGCTGTTCGACGAGAACTTCTACGCCGACGTCACCGCGCCCCTCCTCTCCGAGCGCATGAAGAAGCGCATCCTGCGCCAGCCCCCCGACAGCCGCGCGCTGCGCGACGCGATGAAGATGGCGCACGGGCACCTCGACTATCTCGACTGGCTGATCGACAACCGCCCCTGGGTGGCGGGCGCGACGATGAGCCTTGCCGATCTTGCCGCCGCCGCGCAGATCTCGGTCGCCGATTACCTTGGCGGGATCGACTGGACGGGGCACGAACAGTCGCGCGGCTGGTACGCCGTGTTCAAGAGCCGCCCCAGCTTCCGCCCTCTCCTCACCGAGCGGATGGACGTGATCAAGCCTCCGGCGCACTACGCGTTGCTGGACGGGTAACGCGGGCCCCGGCGCTTGCGAATTGACCCTGCCGCGCCGATATTGCGCGCGAGCAGAGAGGACATTCGATGGACAATCCCGATCCCCGCAGCCTGACCGACGCCGAATGGCGCGAGCGGCTCTCGCCCATGCAATACCACGTCTTGCGCGAGGCGGGCACCGAGCGCGCCTTCACCGGCGAATACGACAAGTTCTACGATGAGGGCGAATACCATTGCGCCGCCTGCGGGACGCAGCTGTTCTATTCCACCGCCAAGTACAATTCGGGCTGCGGCTGGCCGGCCTTCACCAAGCCCGCCGACGAGGAGGTGATCGAAGAGCACCGCGACACCAGCTACGGCATGATCCGCACCGAGGTGCGCTGCGGCAAGTGCGGCAGCCATCTCGGCCATGTATTCCCCGACGGCCCGCCCGAGCAGGGTGGCCTTCGCTATTGCATCAACTCGGCCGCGCTGATCTTCACGCCGGCGGAAAGCTGATCCCCGCCTTCGCGAGACGGGGAGGGCCGTGCAATCGGCGGGTTCACCCCCGGTTACAACTTGCCTATGCAAGGGCCGGGTCCCCCCTCGCGTGATGGTGCGTCATGGTGGGTATCAATCGGGCAGGGATCATGTCGAAACGGGGTGAGCGCTTGCAGAACAGGGACGCGCGCGGCACGCGGCGAACAGCGGCGCAGCGGGCTGGCGATCGGCCGGATGGTCCTGCGTCGCCCTCGCGCGCGGCCGTATGGTTCAAGCGGCTGGTGGTGTGGGGCGGTGCGCTGCTGCTGCTCGCGGTGCTGTTCGTCGTCTGCGCGGTCGGCTTTGCCGCCCAGTCGTTGCCGAGCTACCAGGAACTGAAGGCCACCCAGCCGGGCCAGACCATCATCGTGCGCGCGCGCGACGGGCGCGAGCTGGTCGAGATCGGGCCGAGTTTCGGCGAGTGGATCGATTACCGCGACATTCCCGAAAACATGACCAACGCCATGGTGGCCACCGAGGACAAGCGCTTCCGGTCGCACTGGGGGGTCGATCCGGTGCGCCTGACGGGCGCGATGGTCGAGGGGATCACCGGCTCGCGCAAGCGGCTGGGGGGCACCTCGACGATCAGCCAGCAGCTCGCCCGCAACCTTTTCCTCAACAACAACCGCTCGCTCGACCGCAAGGCGCGCGAGGCGGTGCTGGCGATGGCGCTCGAGTGGAAGTTCTCGAAGGACCAGATCCTCGAGCTTTACTTGAACAAGGTCTATTTCGGCGGCGGCGCCTACGGCATCGATTCCGCGTCGCGCAAGTTCTTCAGCCACCCCGGCACCGAGCTGTCCGTGGGCGAGGCGGCGATCATCGCCGGGCTGGTCAAGGCGCCCAGCCACTATTCGCCCACCGCCGACGTCCAGGCCGCGGTCGACCGCGCCAAGGTGGTGCTCTCGCTGATGCGCGAGCAAGGCTATATCAGCGCCGATCAGGCCAGCGTCGATGTCAGCGCGGTGCAGCTGAAGCAGCAGGACGGCCAGAATTCGGTGCGCTACTTCACCGACTGGGTGCTGCCGCAGCTCGACATCATCCTGCCCGAGACCAACGAGCCGCTCGAGGTGTGGACGACGCTCGACATCGGGATGCAGCGCGCCGCGACCGCCTCGATCGAAGCCAACACGCCCAAGGGGGCGCAAGGGGCGCTCGTCAGCCTCGACCGCGACGGGGCGATCCTCGCGATGGTGGGCGGCACGGACTACGTGGCGAGCAACTACAACCGCGCCACCACGGCAATGCGCCAGCCGGGCTCGGCGTGGAAGCTGTTCGTCTACCTCGCCGCGCTCGAAGCGGGCTACAAGCCCGATGACCGCGTGGTCGACACGCCGGTGACGATCGAAGGCTGGACACCGCGCAATTCGAGCGGGCGCAATGTCGGCGAGACCGATCTGCGCACCGCCTTCGCTTATTCGATCAACACCGTCGCCGCCCAGCTCGGCAACGAAGTCGGCTTCGGCACGGTCGCCTCGATGGCGCGGCGCTTCGGGGTGAGCTCGAAGATCGACACTTTCCCCTCGATGGTGCTCGGGTCCTCGGAAATGCGGGTGATCGAGATGGTGCAGGCCTTCGCCGGGATCGCCGCCAAGGGCGTGCCGGTCGAGCCCTATGGCATCGTCAAGGTGACCGGGGCGAGTGGCGACGTCCTCTACAGCCGCCAGCCGTCCAAGTCGGCGGCGGCGATCCCCGATTACGTCGCCGCGGGCATGACCGACCTGCTCCAGGCGGCGGTGCAGACCGGCACGGGCCGGGCTGCCGACATCGGCCGTCCGGTGGCGGGCAAGACCGGCACCACCAGTTCGAACAAGGACGGCTGGTTCATCGGCTTCTCCTCCGGCATTACCACCGGCGTGTGGATGGGCCGCGACGATGCCAGGGCGGTGCCCGGCCTGCAGGGCGGCCGCGCCCCGGCGCAGGCCTTTGCCGCCTATATGCGCTTCGCCGTCAAGAACCGCCCGGTGGAACCCTTCGACGTCACGCTGACGCTTCCCGACTGGCAGCTCGAGCCCGACGAGGAAGCAATGTTCGGTGAGCCCGACGATTATTACTACATCGACGAGCAGGGCAACATGGTCGAGGGCGGGCGGCGCGAGCCGGGCCAGCCGGCCCCGTTCCCTCCCGATGGCGAGCGGGGCCCCAATCCGCCGCCCGCCGCGAGCCAGGATTTCCTCGAGCAGGCGACCGGCGGCGCGCTGCCGCAGGCCGGCCAGCGCCCCCCGCCGCGCGAGCCCCGCGACCCGCGCCGGGCGCCGGCGCCGCAGCCGACCTTCCGCGTCCCCGAGCAGTAGGGCTCGGGCCTAGGTACAAAAAGAGAAGGGGGGGGGGGGGGGGG
>NZ_JAPFGY010000004.1 GCF_026586795.1 Erythrobacter sp. WG | reverse complement strand
CCCCCCCCCCCCCCCCCCCCCCCCCCCCCCCCCTTCGTCTACCCAGACGATGCGCGCGATCAGAAGCGCACTTCGGCAATCACCCCGAAGCGGCGCGGCGGGCGCAGGCCGGCGATGAAGTTGCGGCGCAAGTCGCGGTTGGCATCGGCGTAGCGGATGATCTGGTTGATCGCGTCCTCGTCAAACAGGTTGCGCACATAGAACTGAAGCCGGAAGTTATCGTTCTGCGCGCCGAGGCGGATGTCCGAGACCACCGCATCCCCGGTCTTGGCGAGGTTGTGGACCTGCGCGAAGTTGCTTGAGGTGAGGTAGGCGTTGATCCCGGCGAAGGCCTGCCAGCCCGAGCTTCCGATGTCGCGGCGATAGTCGAGGTCGACGAACACCGTGTGCCGGGGCGCGCGCGGCAGGCTCTTGCCGGTGATGTCGCCGAACAGCGACTGGCACCCGGCAATGTTGGGCAGCTGATCGCCGGTCGAGCAGTCGACAAGGCCATTGTCGGCGACGTCGTTGAGCACACCCTGGTTTTCGTCGGTCCCGCGCTTGAAGCGGCTCGTCGCGAAAGCGTAGTTGGCCGTGAGGGTCAGCTCGCGCGAAGGCTTGGCGACCAGTTCGAACTCGAAACCTTGGATCCGCACATCGCCCGCATTGTTGATCGCGGTAACCTGCTGCGGGGCCAGCGGCGGACGCAGGACTTCGACAGGCTGGGTCAGTTGATAGCCGGTAATCTCGTTGTGGAACAGCGCGAGGTTGGCGACGAGCGCGCCGTTCATGAAAGTGTTTTTCGAACCGATCTCCCAGGACTTCACGTCCTCGGCGCCGAAGGCATCGCGGCCCACCGAAATCGCCGCCGGACCGTTGAAGCCGCCGGGCTTCTGCCCTTCCGAGTATACGGCATAGAGCAGGTTATCAGGGGTGACCTGATAATCGACGGTGATGCGCGGCAGGAACTCCTTGAAGGTCCGCTCGGCGCGCACGGTGCTGATGAGGCCGGCCTGCACGGTCGCGCTGTTGGCGACGGTGCGGATGCGCTCTTCCTGATAGCGCCCTTCCGCGCTGATCGAGAGCTTGTCGGTGATGTCGAAGGAGACCGAGCCGAACACCGCCACGTTGCGGATGTTGTCTTGCGAATTGTTGCGGCTCTCGGTCAGCGAGCCGAGCGGGAAGGCGGGGCTGAGCGAGCCGCAGCGCGGCGTGATTGCGCAGCGTGCCTGTCGCGCGGCGAGCATGTTGGCGTTGGCCTCGGCCTGGGCCCCCGGGGGCAGCACGCGGTTGTCGCGGCTGTCGGTATCCTGATCCCAGTAGTAGCCGCCGAGCAGGATGCGGGCGCGGTCGCTGGTGTATTGCAGGCGCAGCTCCTGCGACCAGTCCTCGCGCTTGGAAGCGTTGGAGAAGGAGAAGTCGGTCTGCGAACTGGCGAAACCGAAGGGGATCGACGGAGCGACCGGCGACCCCACCGGGATCGTCGAAAAGATGACGCCCTGATAACGGGTCGGCGAATAGTCGCCATCGGTACGCTGCGTGGAGGTGCGGCGGTTGTAGCCAGTCAGCGAAGTGAGGGTCAGCTTGTCGGTGAGGTCGATCTCGACGCTGAGGCCGGTGTTCCAGGTGGCGATCTTGTTGCCCACGAACTCGCCCGCGAACTGGCGGCTGTAATCGGTGCTGATCGGACGCGGCCGGATCGTGCCGCAGAAGTAGCGCCCACGCCCGGCGAACAGCGCACCGCGATCGGGCAGGCAGTTGTTGTCGTTCGCGTCGGTGGCG
This sequence comes from Erythrobacter sp. WG, assembly GCF_026586795.1. GTDB lineage: Bacteria > Pseudomonadota > Alphaproteobacteria > Sphingomonadales > Sphingomonadaceae > Erythrobacter. The sequence continues at coordinate 155,755 of NZ_JAPFGY010000004.1, read as the reverse complement.
AAGATCGCGGGCTGGCCGTCACGGGTGCGGGTGTAGTTCGCGCGCAGGCCCACGCGCACCGCGCCGCCGTCGTCGTACTTCAGCATCGCAAAGCCCGATCGCGTGTCCTGGACGCCGATCGGGGTGCCGTCGAACTGGTTGGTGAAGAGGCCCTCGTTCTTGAAGTAGCGACCGCCGGCGATGAAGCCGAGGCCCCGCGCGATCGGCCCGCTGACATTGGCGCTGATGTCGTAGGTCGCGCCTTCCGACACATCGGCCTGCACGCGCCCGCGCCATTGGTCGCCGGGCTGCCGGGTGATGATGTTGATCGCGCCCGAATAGGTGTTGCGGCCGTAGAGCGCGCTTTGCGGGCCCTTGACCACCTCGATGCGGGCGATGGAATCGATGTCGTAATCGGCAATCGAGCCATTGAAGTAGATGCCGTCGATGAAGAAGGCGACGCCCGAATCCCCGAGGATGTTGGCCTGGCCGCGGATCACCGGACGGTTGGCGTCGCGCCCAAAGCTGTCGTCGAATACGAGGCCGGCGGTGGCCCGAGTGAGGTCGGTGATGCTGTTGAAGCCGAGCCGGTCGATGGCCGCTGCCGTCACCACCGAGACCGCGAGCGGGGCGTCCTGGAGGCGCTCCTCGGTCTTGCGTGCGGTGACGATGATCTCGTCGGGCGCGATCGCCGCGCTGGAGTTTTGGCTAGCGCCAGCGTCTGACTGGGCGGCGTTGTCCTGCGCCGCGAGCATGCCGGGCGTCAGCGCCGTCGCGGTGAGCAAAACGCTGCGGATGATGTGCTTCATTTCTGACCCCTCCCTGAGCGCGGCCAAGCGACCGCGTTGCTGTCCCTTGTGTTGTATAATTCGCAGCACCGACAAATTTGTCCAGACAAATTTTCGGCCAAGAAGGCACACGCAAAAGGTGGCCTCGTGCCGTGCCTTCACTGCGGCTTGACGTTCCCGAGGAAGGCGGTGGCAAGCAGCAGGCAATACACCGCCCAGACCCAGATGCGGGTCCGGTCCATGGTCCTGCGGAGCGGAATTTCCGTCGTATCGTCAGATCCTTGCGTGAGGACAGCGGCAAGCTGCGCGCCGACCGGCTTGAAGGTCACGTCGATCATGATCGCTGCGACGAAGATGAGCCCGAAGAGCAGTGCCTTCAGCGCCAGCCACGTCGGTGCGAGCGGGGCTCCAGTGAGGAGACTGTGACTGCCGAGCAACAGGTAGAAGCCGCCGATCAGCCAGCGCAGCCAGCCTTCGATGCGACGGTTGCGCGCGGCGCGCGGGGTCTGGTCGTGATGGTGGGAATCCCACACCAGCCACAGCCAGCCGAGACCCACCACCCAGGCCGGCCAGAGCACCAACGAAGGCACCGCCCACCATCGGCCCGCCGCTGCGACGCTTAGCGACAGCGGCACCATTAGTGCCCAGGCGCTGCGCGGGATCATGTCCACCTCGACCAGCAGCTTGAGGAGCGCGATCCGCTGGTCGAGGGTGTAGGCCGAGCGGCGGCGGAAGTGCTGCCCGAGAATGAACACCCCGACGTCTGCGCCCAGCCACAGCACGAAGAGCAGCAGGTGCGCGTAGACGAGCAGCGGGTAAGCGTAATCCTGCATGGGCGCGATGCTCCGCTTCCGATCATTTGTTGCGCCTTGGGCGCAACGCGCACGCATTGTGCTGCGCTTGTCCGGACAAATTGCATTTCCGAGCTTGACAAGCAAGACTTTGTCCGGACAACTTCGCAGGCGACGCAGGAGGAGCACCCTTTGCCACGGCAACGGCCGGGCATAGCCACCGATCACCAGTCGAAGGGGTAAAGCACAATGAGGAAAGCCGCAGTCTCACCGGTCTCCAGGTCCGCACGCCTCCGCGCCCTTGCCTGCATGACGTCGATCGTCGCGCTGACCGCCCTTCCCTCGGCGGTGTTCGCGCAGCAGACGCAGGACAGGTCCGCCGAGCCGGCAGCCGAAACCGAAGGCGGCGTCGCCGACATCATCGTCACCGCCCAGCGCCGTGCCGAAAGCGCGCAGAACGTGCCGATCGCGATCACCGCCTTCGACGAGACCGCCCTCGCCCGCCGCGCCGCGATCAATGCGCTCGACGTCGCCCTGTTCGTGCCCAACATGGTCGGTCTCAACAACACCGGCCTTGGCACCGCCAATGCCTACTACCTGCGCGGGATCGGCAGCACCGAGACGGTGGCGACCTTCGATCCGCCGATCGGCACCTATATCGACGACATCTACCTCTCGCGTCAGAACGCCAACAACCTCATGCTGTTCGATGTGGACCGCATCGAGGTGCTGCGCGGGCCGCAGGGCACCTTGTTCGGGCGAAACACCACCGGCGGCGCGGTCAGCATCCACCTCAAGCAGCCGAGCACATCCGGGATCGGCGGCTATGCCGAGGTCGGCTACGGCAGCTACAACCAGTACCTCGCCCGCGCCTCGGTCAACCTGCCGCTCGCCGACAGCTTCGCGGTGAGCGTTTCCGGCTTCTGGATGGAGGACGACGGCTACGTCAGGAACACGGTCACAAACGAGCGCTACAACCCCAACAACAACTGGGGCGTGCGCCTTGCCGCACGCGGCGAGCTGGCCTCCTGGGCGCGCTGGAACGCCTCCTACATCCACACCTTCGCCGAATCCGATAACGTCCTCAACTTCGACTGCAACCCGGCTCAGCCCACCCAGTGCGACGGGCGCTTCTCGACCACCGGCCTCACCGCGAGGGGCAACCTCATCAGCCCGACACTCGGGCGGCTGGTTGCGGGCAACAAGGCCAATTTCGGCAACGGCAGCCGCACCGCGATGGATTTCGTTTCCTCCAATCTGGAGTTCGACCTCGGGCCTGACTGGACGCTCAACGTCATCACCGGCTTCGTCGATATCTCGCAGGACTATGTGCTCGATTTCGCCGACGGCCGCGCCCTGCCCGCCGCCGCAGCGCCGCGCCCGCCGGTGCGCGGCTTCCCGTTCGGCGGCTTCACCATCGCCAACGAAGGCAGCCACACGCAGTTCACCCAGGAAGTGAAGATCAACGGTTCGCTGGCCAATGGCCTTGTCGATCTGGTCGGCGGCGTCTTCTACTTTCACGAGAAGAACAACACCGACTTCGGCGACCTGTTCACCCTCGGCACCGGCTTTCCGCTGCTGCTCGCCGACCGCCGCCTCAAGAACACCGCCGAGGCGATAGCCGGCTACCTGCAGGCCGACATCCACCCGACCGAGCGCCTGACTTTCACCGCAGGTATCCGCTACACCGACGAGACCAAGAGCATCGACATCACCGACAACCGCCCGCGCGTCGGCGGGGTGCTGTGCCGTGCCGCAAACAACCTTGGCCCCTCGACCTGCATCGATAACGCCAATCTCTTCGCCCCCAATGGCACGGCGATCCCGCGTGAACAGACCGTGCGACGCTGGAACCCGCGCTTCGCGATCAACTACCGCGCCAACGATCAGGTGCTGCTCTATGCCTCGGCGACCCAAGGCTTCAAGTCGGGAGGCTGGAACGCCCGCGCCACCGCGGTGGGCGAACTGCTCCCCTTCGGTCCCGAGTCCGCGTGGAGCTATGAGATCGGCGCCAAGACCGACCTCTTCGACCGCCGCCTGCGCTTCAACGTCACCGGCTACTGGCTCGATATCACCGATCTCCAGGTGCTCGGCGGCTTCGTTCGGGCCGACGGGTCGATCGGCTTCCTGACCGGCAATTTCGCGGGCTACCGCAACAAGGGCGTCGAGGTGGAAATCTCGGCGGTGCCGACGCCGGGGCTCAATCTTTTCGCGACGCTCGGCTATCAGGACGACGAGTACCGGGTGGACCGCAGTGCGCCGGCCTTCAACCGCTTCGGCGTGCAGTCGGTCGCCGCGCAGCAGGCGACGTGCCGTGCGCAGCTAGCCGCCGGGCGCATCCCGAACACCGCTGGCACCGACAACGCGGTCGCCTGCGGGGTGGGGATCATCACGCCCACCGGCGACATTTCCACCCCCGTCCGCACGCCCGACTGGACCATCTCCCTCGGCGCGAGCTACGACGCGCAGCTCGGCGGGGGCCTGACGCTCACCCCGTCGATCAACGGCAGCTGGCGCAGCGATAGCGAGGTGGGCACGAGCAACGTCTCCTTCTTCGACGCAGCCGTGCGCGGCCCCTCGGGCACGCTCTATCCGTCGAATACCATCGGCCAGGGCAACCGGCTGGTCCCCAACCTCGGCTCGTTCAGCGAGGCGCGCTGGATCGTCAATGCCTCGCTGGCGCTGGCCTCGGTGTCGGGTTGGTCGCTGTCGGCCGAGTGCCGCAACTGCCTCGATGAGGAGGCGATCGAATCCGCGCTCGCCAACGCCAGCTACCTCAATCCGCCGCGCACCTTCCTGATCCGGGCGCGGTACAACTTCTGATGCGCTCCGCGCCGCCGCGCCGTCCGGTGCGGCGGCGAGCCCACTGGCACCCGGCGGGCGAGCGGGTTATCGTGACACGGGCCCGCCGGTCCCGACCGGCGCGACGGGGAGAGACCGAGTGAACACAGACGCCGCGCTTCCGGAGCCCGAACAGGGGGAGTTCAAGAAGGGCTGGCGCGTCCTTCTGGCCGGGGTGCTCGGGGTGATGTGCGGGGCCTCGCCGATCCCCTATAACATCATCGGCTTCACCGCCGCTCCCTTGCGCGCAGAATTCGGCTGGTCGCAGACGCAGGTGCTCCTCCCCATCACCCTCTTCGGGGTGATTGCGGCGCTGCTTGCCCCGGTGTTCGGCTGGATGGCCGACCGCCACGGCGTTCGCAAGGTGGCGCTGTGGTCGCTGTTCGCTTTCGCTGTCACCTTCGCCGCCATCGGCCTTACACCCCGCAGCCAAGGCCCTTCCACGCTCACGATCTACTATGGCTTGTGGGTCGCGGTCGGCCTCGTCGGAATCGGATCGACCCCTGTCACCTGGAGCCGGGCGATCAACCTGTGGTTCTTCCGCCAGAGAGGCCTCGCGCTCGGCATCCTCCTGCTGGGAACGAGCCTTGCCGCCATGGTCGTCCCGCAAATCGCGGTGCGCGCGATCGAGGCCTCTGGCTGGCGCGCGATGTTCATGCTGGTCGCCCTGCTCCCGGCGGCCGCGCTGGTGATCGCCTTCTTCCTGTTCCGCGAGCCGAGGCCCGAGGAGCGGCCGAAGGCGATCGAAAGCGCCTCGGGGCGGCTCACCGGAGTCACCCTGTCGCAGGCACTGAGAGATCACCGCTTCTGGTTGATCTGGCTGTCGATCGCCCTGATCGCGATGGCTTTCGGCGGAGCCTTCATCAACATGCCCACGATGCTGCAATTGAGCGGCGTCGATGCCGAGACGGCGGCGAGCGTCATGGGCATCCTCGGGATCGGCATCTTCGCCGGCCGCATCCTGACCGGTGCGCTGCTCGACCGGCTGTGGCAGGGCGTCGTCGCCTTCCCGCTCCTGTGCCTGCCGGCGATCTCGGCCTGGATCCTGCTCGGCGATAGCCTCACCTTCCCGCTCGCTGCGACCGCCGGGTTCCTGCTCGGCTTCGCCGCAGGGGCGGAGAGCGACCTTATCGCTTACCTCGCCGGACGCTATTTCGGGATGGCGCATTACGGCAAGATCTACGGGATGCTCTATATGCCGTTCGGTCTGTTCTCGGCGGCGTCGCCGATCGTCTATGCGCAGGTCTATGATCGCACCGGGAGCTACGATGCGATGCTGCAGGCTGCGATGGTGATGTTCATGGCAGGCGGCGCGGTGTTGCTGCTGCTCGGGCGCTATCCGGCGAGCCTGCCCGAGGCGGACGCGGATGAGGCGGCCCTGCCTGCGATGGAGCCGGCGTGATGGCGACCCTTGTGAACGACAATCCTCTGGCCATGCTGCGCGCAGCTGCGGGCGGCGCGGCCCTCTTGACCGACGCCGACAGCCTCGCGCTGTTCAGCCACGACGTCTATTCGCGCGGCGAAGAGCCGCTCGCGGTGTTCCGTCCCGCAAGCGTCGAGGAACTGGCCGCCGGGATCAGCGCCGCAACCCGCGCCGGCCTCGCCGTGGTGCCGCGCGGCGGGGGGATGAGCTACACCGGCGGCTATATCTACTCGGGCGGGCCCTTCATCTGCGTCGACACGGGCGGCATGGACCGGATCGTCGCAGTGAACGAGACCGATATGGTCGCCACCGTCGAGGTCGGCTGCACCTGGGAAGCGCTCCACCGCGAGCTCGCACCCCGCGGCCTGCGCGCACTCGCGTGGGGAACGCTGTCGGGCATCAGGGCGACGGTCGGCGGCGGCATGAGCCAGAACGGCGTGTTCTGGGGCGCGCGCGGGGGGACGGTGGTCGACGCGGCGATCAGCTTCGACGTGGTGCTGGCTGACGGCAGCGTGGTCTCGACGGGCTCGGATTTCTTCCGCCCCTACGGTCCCGACCTCACCGGGCTGTTCGCGGCCGACTGCGGCGCCTTCGGCGTCAAGGCGCGGGTCCGGCTCAAGCTGGTGCGTGCCGGCCGTGCGCAGGCCTATGGCTCGTTCAGCTTCATGGACGGCGAGAGCCTGCTCGCCGCGATGAGTGCGATCGCGCGCGAGGAACTGGCGTCCGAAAGCTTCGCCTTCGATCCCTTCCTCCAGGCCCAGCGCATGAAGCGCGACAGCCTGGCGGGCGATGCGCGCCAGCTGGGCAACATGATGGTCTCCGAAGCCCGGTCGAAGGGGGTGCTGAGCGCGCTCAAGGCCGGGGCGAAGGTCGCTCTGGCCGGCCGCAGCTTCCTCGATGACGTGCCGTTCAGCCTGCATTGCATCGCCGAAGGCCGCCATCAGGCCGGCGTGGATGCCGACATGGCGGAGATCGCCCGCATCGTGCGCGCGCATGGCGGGTCTGAGGTCGAACACACGATCCCCAAGATCCTGCGCGCCAATCCCTTCCCGCCGCCCAATTCGATGCTCGGCCCCGGGGGCGAACGGTGGGTTCCGGTGCACGGCTTCCTGCCGCATTCACGCCTCGCGGAGGGCTGGCAGGCGCTTCAGGCACTGTGGGACGCCAACGCTGCGGAGATGGCCCGTCTCAAGGTCGAGACCGGGGCGCTGATCGCCGCCGTGGGCCGCAATGCCTGCCTGATCGAGCCGGTGTTCTACTGGCCGGGCGCACAGAATCCCCTCCACCGCAATGCAATCGAGTCCGATCACCTTGCCCGCCTCCCTTGCCTTGCCGAGGACGCCGACGCCGATGCGCTGGTGGAGCAGCTGCGCTCGGAAGTGATCGGGGTGTTCCAGCGGCTTGGAGCGGCGCATCTCCAGATCGCCCGCACCTACCCCTTGCGTGACGGCCATGATCCGGCCGCTTGGAATGTCCTGTGTGCGCTCAAGCGACAGGTGGACCCGCAAGGGCTTATGAACCCCGGCGCGCTCGGTCTGTAGGCGGCGTGGACTGGACCTGTGACCGCAGGCGCACTTTGGCGGCCGGCTTCACAGCGGGTATGCTGGCCGGAACGGCAGGCCTCGCGCCGCTTGCCGCCGTGGCCGCCCAAGCGAAGGACGACAACGTGACCGACCCTGCACCCTTCTGCGCAATGGCGATGCAACTCACCGCACGCTCGCTCGAGAAGCTGCCCGACACCGCCGCCGCCCGCGCCGCGATCCTCGCCCACATCGCCGAACTCGAGGGGGCGATCCGGACGAGCTCCATCTTCGTGCAGCAATATGCCGGGAGCCCGGTCAAGCTGGTGGTGCTCCCCGAATATCTCTTCACGTCCTACCCGGGGCGCATTTCCATTCCCGATTTCGCCGCGCGGGTCGGCTTCGCCGCCGACGGGCCGGAATACGCGGCGCTCGGGAAGCTGGCGGAAAAACTGGGCGTCCATCTCGCCGGCAACGCCTACGAGACCGACGCCGCCTTTCCCGGCTTTTACTTCCAGACGAGCTTCATCGTCGCCCCCGATAGCAAGGTGGTGCTGCGCTACCGCCGCCTCCTCTCGATGTTCGCACCCTCCCCGCACGATGTGTGGGAGGCCTATCTCGACAAATACGGGATCGAGGGCGTCTTCCCCGTCGCCCGAACCGAGATCGGCAACCTCGCCGCCATTGCCAGCGAGGAGATCCTCTACCCCGAGATCGCCCGCGCGCTGGCGCTGCGCGGGGCCGAGGTGTTCTGCCATTCCTCCTCGGAGATCGGCTCGCCGCTTGCGACCAACAAGGATATCGCCAAGCAGGCCCGCGCCTTCGAGAACCTCGCCTATGTCGTCTCGGCCAACACCGCCGGGATTTCAGGCACCGCGATGCCGCTGGCGAGCGCTGACGGCAACAGCCAGGTGATCGACTGGAAGGGGCGTATCCTTGCGCAATCGGGCGACGGGGAGACCTTCACCGCCTTCGCCGGCATCGACCTTGCCAGCCTTCGGAAGGCGCGGCGCACACCGGCGATGACCAACTACCTCGCCCGCCAGCGCCCGCAGCTCTTCGCCGCCGCCTATGCCGCCGCCGCAGAACCCTTCCGCGGGCCCGACGGCATGATGCAGGGCGGCAAGCCCACCATCCCCGACCGCGATCACTTCCTGCGCGCGCAGGAAGAGGTGATCGCGCGGCTCGACAAGGCAGGAATCATCTGATGAAGCACCGCACCATCAGCGGAAAGATCCGCTATGTCTCGATGAAGCCGGGCCGCGAGGGCACCGAGCGCGGGCGCGAGAGCTTTATCTTCACCCATCACTCTGACGGCTCGGTGGTGATGAGCGCCCATTGCGAGATCGAGGAACCCGATCCCACGGTGATGCGCGATCTCGTGCTCCACGTCGGGCCGGACCGGATGCCGCGCAACCTGCTGGTGCACCTCACCGTGGGCGACGAATTCCTCGGCTCGGGCTGGATGAACTACGATCCCGCCGAGGGCACCATCTCCTGCGAGAGCGACAGCCCGGCATTGGGCCGCCATTCTGAGGTGCGCGAGGCGGGCACCTTCGACGCCTTCGGCACCCACCCGGTGGTGGGCGACGGCTTCTCGACGCGGATGATGGATGTGAGCCAAGGTCCCCACCGCCGAAGGCTGCGCTTCTTTCTCCCCTCGCCCGATCACCGCGGGGCGACCGCGCCGCAGATTTCGGAAGTGACGATGACGATGGAGTATGTCGGCGAGGAGGAGAAGACCGTCCCCGCCGGCACCTTCGCCTGCCGCCACTTCCGCTATGTCGACGACAGCGAGGGCGGCATGGGCGGCGAGCGGCACCCGGACTATGACATGTGGGTAACGGCGGACGAGGACTCGATCCTCGTCTACGGCTCGATCGACGGCTACATGATGAACCGTTACGAGCTGGTCGAACTCAGCCGCTGACGCGCACCAGCACCTTGCCCAGGTGCGCGCCGCTGAGGAGGTGGCGGTAGGCGGCAGGCGCCTCCTCGAAGGCGAAGCTGCGGTCGATCACCATGGCGATGCCGTGCTCGGCCATGACGCCGAGCGCCGCTTCGATCATCCCGCGGTGCCCCGAGGCGATGCCCTTCACCGTCACGTTCTTCCCGATCAGCGCGCCCTGGTCGAAATCGGGTCGGTCCTGCGGGCTTCCCGAGAGCGCGCCGAGCGTGCCGATGCGGCCCTCGACGCCGGTCGCGGCGAGGGTCTGGCCGAACTGAGCAAAGCCGATGGTGTCGACCACCACGTCCGCCCCGCGCCCGCCCGTCGCCTCGAGCAGCGCCGCCGCCCAGTCGGGGCGCTCGCGGTAGTTCACCGTGTAGTCCGCGCCCATGTCCCGCACCCGGGCGAGCTTCGCCTCGCTCGACGAGGTGATCGCGACTGTCGCGCCTAGCGCCTTGGCGAGTTGCAGCGAGTAGAGCGCGACGCCGCCGGTGCCCTGCGTGAGCACGAGGTCGCCCGGTTGCACCTGGCCGAAGGCAACCATCGCGTGCCACACCGTGCCCGCGACGACGGCGGTGGCGGCAGCGGTATCATCGCTCACCGCATCGGGCACGCGAATCGCGGCGGCAGCGGGAAGCACGATGCGCTCGGCCAGCCACCCGTCGCGCGTGACGCCGAGATCGCTCGCGAAGACGTGATAGCCATAGCCACCGTCTCCGAGCCAGTCGGTGAAGTTGGCGGCGATCACCCGCTCGCCGACCGCGAAGCCGGTCACCCCCTCGCCGACCTGCTCGATCACGCCGACCCCGTCAGTGAGCGGGATGCGGTGCTCCGGCAGGTCGCGGCCATAGACGCCGCGAAGGACCATCAGGTCGCGGTAATTGAGCCCGGCAGCGGTCACCCGCACCACCAGCTCGCCCGGCCCGGCAGCCGGATCGTGGCGCTCGGTCAGGGTGAGGAAATCGATGGCCTCGCCCGCCTCGCGCGGGGCGGCAGGACGCGGCCCGAGTTGCCAGGCCCTCATCGCCGGCCCTCTTCGACCTGCGGCTCGTTCGCGCTCGGGAAGTCGGCGAGATAGCGCCCCGCCTCGACCCGTCCGACCATGTCGGGGCGCAGCGGCATCTCGGCATAGACCGTCACCGTGTAGTCGCCCGCAGCCGGGTTCTGGCGCAGCGGCAGAATCTTCTCGCGGTAGACCTTGCTGTTCCAGAAGGCCCGCGCGTTGGCGAGGCAGGGGAAGCGCACCGTGAGGTTGACGTAATCGGGCGGCACCTCGCCCTCGAACACCGCGACCGGGCGCGGCACGTTGACGTAGTAGCCGCCGAGCCGCTGGTAGATCTCGCTCTCGGCGATGGCCTTGCCGTAGGCGAGCATCCGCTCGCGATCGAGCGTGCGGCCCTCGACGACCATGTAGACGGGCTTGTCGCAGGCCTCAGCCTTAGTCTCGGTCGGGGCTGCGGCGGCCTGCGCCATCAGCGCGATCATCAGGCTCACGGGTCGATCCTCCATTCGTCGCAGCACGTGCGCTTCCACGGGCGCCCGGTCTGGAACCACTGCCAGGTGCGCGCGCGGGCCTGCCCGTCGGACGCGATGTTGATCATCTCGACATACCAGGCATCGGGCACGTCGAGCCGGTCGAGCTTGAGCATCAGCGTGTCCTCGTCGGTCTGCCAGCCGTAGCCGCTGAAACGGTCGGTCCGCCATACCAGCCGCTCGCCGTCGAGCCTCCCGCCGAATTCGTAGAGCGCGCTGCGGCCGTCCTCCCAGGTCAGCCAGTTGTGCTGGACGTAGTGCCACTCGCCCGCATCGGGAAACTCGCAATGGGTCTTCACCCGGTGCACATCAAGCAGCGCGCCATCGCGGTCATAGTGGCGATACCATCCGTCCCACCAGCCCTCGTGCCGCAGCATCGCGGGCATGACGGCGGCGAGCGCGGCGCGGTTGCTCATGGAGCAGGCTTCTCGGCATAGGCGGCGAGCGGGAGCGGCGTACCGGTCTGGCGGATCAACGCCTGCTGGCGCAGGAAGCGCAGCATCCCGGAATCGCCCATGCGGCTCGGCCCCAGCCCCGAACCTTTCCGCGAATGGTTTGTGGCATCCCCGACGATGCTGGTGAGCGCGCCGTCCTGCAGCGAGATCGCGCCCGCATCGAGCAGCGGGGCGATGGCGGCGGCTTCCTCGAGACTTCCCGCCAGCACGGCGGCGCCGAGGCCGTAGTCACTGCCATTGGCAAGGCGCACGCCTTCCGCGATGTCGTCAAACATCGTCACCGGGATGACTGGGCCGAAGGTCTCCTCGCGCATCACCGCCATCTCTGGCGTGACATCGGCGAGGACCGTGGGACGCAGATACTGCCCGCCGCCGAGGGTCTCCACCCGTCCGCCCGCGAGCAGCCGCGCGCCCTTGGCGAGCGCATCGTCGATCTGGGCCTGCACCTTGGCGGCCTGGGGCGGGAAGATGAAAGGCCCGAGCTCCCCGCCCTCGCCCGGCGGGTAGGCGGGACGCACCGCTTGGGCCGCGGTGACGAGCGCGGCGAGGAAGGGCTCGGCGATGGTGCGGGCGACATAGACCCGCTCGATCGACTGGCAGGCCTGTCCGGTCGCGACCACGCTCGCCCGCAATGCCACTTGCGCGGCCCAAACGGGATCGGCGCTGGCAGTGACGATCATCGGGTCCTTGCCGCCGAGTTCGAGATTGGCGGGGATGAGGTGGCGCGCGGCGCTCTCGGCCACCTTGCGCCCAGTCGCGGTCGAGCCGGTGAAGCAGACATAGTCGACCGCGCCGACCAGCGCCTCGCCCGTCTCCGGCCCGCCCAGCACATAGGCTAGCGGCAAGTCGGGCACGGCGGCGAGCGCGGCGCGCATCGGCTCGACGAATCGGGGCGTGACCTCGGAGGGCTTCACCAGCGCCGCGCAGCCCGCGATCAGCGCAGGGATGGCGTCGATGTGGCTGAGGATCACCGGGAAGTTCCACGGCGCGATCGCGCCGAACAGCGGGTAGGCGCTATGGTGCGTCGCGATCTCGATGCCGGGGAAGGCGGAGGGGCGCGGCCCCTTGTCGAGCGCCGCGAAAAGCTCCGGCCCGCGCTTCGCCCAGCGGCGGATGTTGCCGAGGAAGCCTTGGACCTCGATCGCGGCGATGGTGCTGCGCCCGGTATCGATGGCGAGCGCGGCGGTGATCGCCTCCGCCCTCGCGTCGACCGCCTCCGCGAAGGCGAGCAGAATGCGCGCGCGACCCTCGGGTTCCAGCGCCTCCCATGCCGGCTGCATAGCTCTCAGGCGCTGCGCCTCGGCGGCGATGTCCTCGCGCGTCGCGGCGGTGAAGCGGTAGTCCACTGCGCCGGTGCGCGGGTCGAGCGCGGTCATTTCAGCCACGCGCCTGCTCCTGCGCCTGCCATGCCGCGACGATCTCGGCGCCGGTGGCGAACCACGCCTCGGGCCGCGCGGCGAGGTCGGCCAGCAAGCCCTCGAGCGCGCCGATGCGGTAGGGCAGGCCCATGATGTAGGGCGTGAGGTGAATAGGCAGCATCCGCCCCGCCCCGCCCTGCGCCTTCCCCTCGCCCGCCAGCCAGTGGAAGGCGTCGCGCATCGATTCCGCCCAGCTTTCCGCCGACTTCTGCTGGGTGGCTATGATCTGGCGGTCCGACAATTCGTGGTTCAGCGGCAGGTTGATGAGGCCGTTGCCAAAGCGATAGGGCAGTTCGTCGTTCACCCAGTCGCAGCAAAAGGTGAGGCCGTGCTCCTTGAGGAGATCGGCGGTGTGCCAGCTCTGCTGCCGCGCGATCGAGAGCCAGCCGGTCGGGCGCACGCCGGACGCCGCCTCGATGCGCGCCATCGCCTCGCCGATCAGCGCGCCTTCCGCCTCGCGGATGAGGGAGGAATCGATCGTGCCGTTCATGTCGGTCGAATGGGCGACGAGCTCGTGCCCGCCCGCGATCACGGCGGCGACCAGTTCGGGGTAGCGCTCGGCAATGGCGGCGTTGGTGGCGAAGCTCGCCTTGACGCCGGCGGCCGCAAAGGCATCGAGGAAGCGCCACGCGCCCACCCGGTTGCCGTAGTCGCGCGCGGTGTAGTGGCGGAAATCGGGATAGGCGGTCTGCATGTGGCCGGGTGCGGCGAAGGGGCCGCCCGGCACGATCGGGAACCATTCAAGGCTGACGCAGAGCCACACCGCGACGCTCAGGCCCCCGGGCCAGCGCACCGGCGGGCGTTCGTGCAGGGCGGACCATTCGTAGAGGTCGTGGTCGTAGCCGCGCCCGCGGCGGGGGTATTCGAGATAGGCGGAATCGAGCGCCATCAGCCCTGCCCTCCCGTTTCCGCGCGCCAGTAGTCGACGATCTCCCCGGCGCGCGCGATCCATGCCCGCCCGTCGGCGGCGATGTGCCGCAGCGCCTCGGCGAAGGGCCCGATCCGGTGCGGCTGGCCGATGAGGTAGGCGTGCAAGGGAATGCACATCACCGTCCCCGACCGCTCGCCCTCGGCCGCAAGCCGCTCGAACTGGCAGATCAGCGCATCGGCATATTCGCGCCCGCTCATGTTGTAGACGAAGAAGCCGTAGTGGTCGTTGACCTCGAGGCTGTAGGGGATCGAGGCGAGCCGGCCCCTCGCGACCTTCACCTCCTGCACCTGGTCGTCGTGATAGAGGTCGCAGGTGTAGGTGAAGTCGTATTCGGCAAGCAGGTCAAGCGTGCGCGGCGTGTGGGTCAGCGCAGGCGCGAGCCAGCCGCGGATGCGCTGGCCGGTCGCCTCGCGGACGGTGCGGATCGAGTCCTCGATGATCGCGCGCTCCTGCTCCTCGGACATTTCATAGGCATAGCGGGTGTTGTAGATGCCGTGACTGAAGAACTCCCAGCCGCGCTGCCGGGCGTCCTCGACCACCTCGGGATGGTGCTGGCAGAGCGCCACCGAGAGGCTGACCGAGCCGGGGAAGCCGTGCTTCGTCATCACCTCGGCCATGCGCCAGTGGCTCACCCGGTTGGAGTGGTCGCGGTGCGAGAAGCCGACCACGCTCGGGTGCAGCGTCGGCCACGCCTTGCGCTTGGGGTGCGCGGGCGGATCGATCTCGTAATATTCGAGATTGGGCGCGACCCACACGGCGACCGTCTTGCCGCCCGGCCAGCGCAGCGGGGGCCGGGCGTTGTAGGGATGGTAGTCGTAGAGCCCCGGATCGGGCGCGCCCTCCTGCATGGTCAGCGCGCCTCCAGCCAGTCGATCACCGCCTGCACGGGCTCGACATCGGCATATTTGAGCTGGAGGTCGGTGAGGTTCGCGAAGTGATAGCTTTCGTGCTTGTCGGCGCAGGTCTCGATCGGAACGATGGTGCGGTAGCCGTGGGAGAGCGCATCGACCGCCGTCGCGCGCACGCAGCCCGAGGTCGAACCGCCGGTGACCACAACGGTGTCGACGCGGTGGAAGGTGAGATAGCTCGCGAGCGGCGTCTCGAAGAAGGCGCTCGGCATCCGCTTGGTGAATTCGAGGTCATGCTCGCCCACCTCGCAGCGCGGATCATAGGCGTGGCGTTCGCTGTCGTACTTGATGTTCTGGAGGGAATCCTCGGTGTCGGTGCGCGTGCCCCACACGCCGGCATCCCCCGCATCCGCCTTGTAGGCGACGCGGCTCCAGATCACCGGCATGCCCCTCTCGCGGGCCATCCGGCTGATCGTGTTGATATGCTCGATCTGGCGCGGGTCGGTCTCGTAGGCGGTCCTGAACAGGTCGGTGCGAGTGTAGGCCTGCTGGAGGTCGACATTCACGATCGCAAGCTTCTCCCCGAAGCCGAACTTGCGGCGGGCGGGGTTCGCCATCACCTCCTCGAAGAGCTGGCGGGCGGTCTTGCCGTCCGCGATCATGCGTGTCCCCAGCATCGAAACCCTCGCGCCTCCCGTGCCCGATTCCGCTTTGACAGCCAGTCATAAAGGCGGTTAAGGGGTTGTCGAGTGAAATTTGTCCGGACAACTTTGGGGTAGAGCCCGCCGATGCGGATCACGCGGCACATGCTGACCATTCCGGGCACCGGCCGCAAGGTGCACTACCGGCGCGGCGGCTCCGGGCCGCCGCTGCTGATGGTGCACCAGAGCCCGCGCTCCTCGGCCGAGTACGAGCCGCTGATGCGGGCATGGGCTGAGCATTTCACCTGCATCGCGCCGGATACGCCGGGCTTCGGGCAGTCCGACCCGCTGCCTGGCGAACCCGACATCAACGCCTTCGCCGATGCGCTGCTCGAGACGATGGATGCGCTCGGGCTCGGCGCCTGCCCGGCCTACGGCTTCCATTCGGGGGGCATCATCCTCGTGACGGCCCTCAAGCGTGCGCCGGAGCGCTTCGCCTGCCTCGCGATCGGCGGCTATGCGATCTGGACGGCGGAGGAGATGCGGATCTTCGGGGAGAGCTACCTCCCCCCTTTCCGCCCTTCCCCCTACGGCGAGCACCTTGCCTGGCTCTGGAACCGGATGCTCGAGCAGAGCTGGTTCTTCCCGTGGTTCGACACCCGCGATGCCGCGCGCCTCTCGGTCGCCCATTCGGACCTACCGCGCGTCCAGCAGGCGGTGATGGAAATGCTCGACGCAGGGAATGCCTACCGTGCGGGCTACGGGGCGGTGCTGCGCGCGCCGCGCGACATCCCGCCGCCGGACGCCCGGACCCCGCCCGTGCTCATCAGCGCCTATGACGGCGACCCCTTGCAGGCCCATATCGACCGTCTCGGAGAGATGCCGGCCAACTGGCAGGCGCTGAAGGTCGCCACCCCCGCCGAGCACCAGGCGACGAGCCTCGCGTTCTTGCGCGAACACGCCGGCGGCATCGCGCCCCCCGCCCTCGCCGAGGACCCGGACGAGGGCTGGATCGAGGCAGCGGGCGCGCTGCTCCACTGGCGCGGCGCGAGGGGCGCGGCGCGGATGGTCCTCCATGCCCCCGGTGCCGAACTGGCCGAGCCGGGGCCGGACAAGATCGCCATCGATGTGCCGGGTCACGGCCTGTCGGAGGATGCGGAGGACGTGCTCGCCGCGATCCACGCCGCCCGCGAGGCGCTCGGCGCGCGCGCGATCGCCTGGCCCGCTCTCCCGCAGGGGGACCCTGACCTCCTCTACCCCGACCTCGCGCCCGATCGCTTCGGCGGGCACCTCCTCAAGGCGTGGAGCGCCGCGCGCGCCGAGGCGATCTTCGCGCCGTGGTACGCCGCCTCCCCCGCCGCCGCGATCCCGCTCGCCGCAGGCGCGCTCGCACCGCACGCCATCGCCGCCCGCACCCGAGCCCGGCTGCGCGCCGGCTCGGCGGCGCGCGCCTGGCATGATATCCTTGCATCCAACCCCGGAGGGACCCGATGACCAACATGAAGACCGCCATGCCGCTGCTCGCCCGCCACGAGGGCGTCTGGGACGGCACCTACAGCTATTTCAACGCCGCGAACGAGAAAGTCGACGAGCACGCCAGCCGCCTCTTGTGCCGCATCACCGACGATCCCGCGGTCCCCTACCACCAGACCAATTTCTACACCTGGCCCGACGGCCGCACCGAGGTGCGCGATTTCCCCGCGACCTATCGCGACGGGCGCATCTGGTGGGACAACGAGCTGATCCAGGGTTGGGCCGCCGAGGTGCCGCTCGACGAATTGGGCCGCACCATGATGCTCTACTGGCAGCGCACCGGCGATCCCTCGCTCTACCTCTACGAGCAGATTCAGATCTCCGACTGCGGCCAGCACCGCTGCCGCACCTGGCACTGGATCAGGAACGGCCAGCTCGAGACCCGCACCGCGATCCAGGAGCGCTTCGTGACGAAGGACTGGCGCGCCGTCGAGGCCGAGATTCAGGCGAAGGCCTGAGGCCGCGCGGAACGACCATGCCCCGCACCCTCTTCGACAGGATCTGGGACGCGCACCGGGTGGCGAGCCTGCCCGGGGGTGCGGACCTGATCGCGATCGACCGGGTGTTCCTCCACGAGCGCACCGGCGCCGCCGCGCTCGCGCGCATGGCCGAGACGGGCCGTACCTTGCGCGATCCGGCGCGGGTCTTCGCGGTCATGGACCACATCGTCGACACCCGCCCCGGCAGGGGTGACGGCACGCTGATGCCCGGCGGCGAGGGCTTCATCACCGAAACGCGCGCGGCGTGCCGGGCCGCGGGGATCACCCTGTTCGACGTGAACGACCGCGACCAGGGCATCGTCCATGTCATCTCGCCCGAGCAGGGCATCGTGCTCCCCGGCGTGACGCTGGTCGCGCCCGACAGCCACACCTGCACGCAGGGCGCCTTCGGGGCGCTCGCCTGGGGGATCGGCTCCTCCGAGGCCGAGCACGCGATGGTGACGGGCACGCTCCGGATGGAGCGGCCGTGCGCGATGCGCGTGACCTTCGCGGGCGCGCTCCCGCCGGGGGTCACCGCCAAGGACATGATCCTCGCGCTGATCGCCGCCCAAGGCGCGGGCGGCGGCGCGGGGCACGTGGTCGAGTTCGCCGGTGAGGCGGTGCGCGGCCTCGACATGGAAGCGCGCATGACCCTGTGCAACATGGCAACCGAGTTCAGCGCCGTGACCGGGTTGATCGCGCCGGACGAGAGGACCTTCGCCTACCTCGCGGGGCGGCCCCATGCCCCCGCCGACTTCGCCGATCCCTATTGGCGGACCCTCGCCAGCGATGCAGACGCGGTGTTCGACAGTGAGATCGTGATCGACGCCAGCGGGCTCGCCCCGATGGTGAGCTGGGGCACGAGCCCCGAGCACACCATCCCCGTCACGGCACGCGTCCCCGACGGCCCGCAGCGGGCGCACGACTACATCGGTCTCGCGCCGGGCACCCCGCTCGCCGGGACGCCGCTCGATGCCGCCTTCATCGGCTCGTGCACCAACAGCCGCATCGCCGACCTCAGGCGCGCGGCGGCAATCCTCAAGGGCCGCCGCATCGCGCCCGCGATCAGGAAGGCGCTGGTCGTCCCCGGCTCGATGGCGGTGCGGCGGCAGGCCGAGGCCGAGGGGCTCGATAAGGTGTTCGAGGCGGCCGGCTTCGAGTGGCGGATGAGCGGCTGCTCGCTGTGCTTCTACGCCGGCGGCGAGGGCTTTCCGGCAGGAAGCCGCGTCATCTCCAGCACCAACCGCAATTTCGAAGGTCGTCAGGGTCCGGGTATCCGCACCCACATCGCCTCGCCGGAGACCGTCGCGGCGAGTGCCCTCGCGGGCGCCATCGCCGATCCGCGGGACTACCCGGCATGAGCGCCTTTCCCCAGCCCCTCGTCGCCCGCGCCGCGCCGCTGCTGCGCGACAATGTCGACACCGACACGATCATCCCCAGCCGCGAGATGCGGAGCACCGGGCGCACCGGCCTTGCCGATGGGCTGTTCGCCCCGTGGCGCTATGTAGGCGCGGACACGCGCAGGGAAAACCCGGATTTCGTGCTCAACGACCCTGCCTATCGCGGCGCGGCAATCATCGCGGCGGGGCGCAATTTCGGCTGCGGATCGAGCCGCGAGCACGCCGTCTGGGCGCTCGCGGAATATGGGGTGAAGGCGATCGTCGCGGAAAGCTTTGCGCCCATCTTCCGCAACAACTGCATCAGGAATTTCCTCCTCCCCGTGGTCCTCGAGCGCACCGCCGTGGAGGCGATCGCGGGCCGCGAGGTGACGGTCGATCTTGCCGCCCGGAGCATCGCTTGCGAGGGCATAGCCTATGCCTTCGCGATCGAGGACGAGGCGCAGCAGATGCTGCTTCACGGGCTCGACGCGATCGACCTCACCTTGCAGCACCGCGCCGATATCGACGCCTGGACCGCCGCCGACCGCACGGCCCGTCCCTGGGTCTACGACCTTCCCGCCCGCACACAGGAATCCGTCACCCCATGATCGACATCCTCGTCTCCGAAGTCGGCCCGCGCGACGGGCTGCAATCGATCAAGCGGATCATGCCGCTCGAGGCCAAGAAGCGCTGGATCGTCGCCGAGGCCGCCGCGGGCGTGCGCGAGATCGAGGTCGGCAGCTTCGTGCCCCCGAGCCTCCTCCCGCAGATGGCCGACACTGCCGAACTGGTCGCCTTCGCGCGCACCATCGAAGGCCTCAACGTCGTCGCGCTGGTGCCCAACGCGAAAGGTGCCGCGCGCGCCGTCGAGGCGGGGGTGCACGCCATGAGCATCCCCTTCTCGATGAGCGAGACCCACAGTCTCAAGAACGTGCGCAAGGACCACCCCGCGATGCTCGCCGAGATCGCCGAGGCCGCGCAGATCGCGCGCGCCGGGGGCGTGCACTTCGCCGTGGGGCTCTCCACCGCCTTCGGCTGCACGATGGAGGGCGCGGTGAGCGAGGACCAGGTGGTGCGCCTCGCCGAGAAGGCGGTCGCGGCGGGGGCGCAGGAACTCTCGCTCTCCGACACCACCGGCTATGCCGACCCGGCGCAGGTGCGCAGGCTCGTGAGGAAGGTGCGCGCGGCGGTGGGCGCCGACAGGCTCACCACCCTCCACCTCCACAACACCCGCGGACTGGGCCTCGCCAATGTGGTCGCGGGGCTGGAAGAGGGGATCACCACCTTCGACGCCTCGCTCGGCGGGCTCGGCGGCTGCCCCTTCGCACCGGGGGCATCGGGCAATCTCGTCACCGAGGACCTCGTGCTGATGCTCAACGCGATGGGCCTGAGGACCGGCATCGACCTTGCAAAACTGCTCGAAGTGCGCGCGATCCTCGCCGAGGCGCTGCCCGGCGAGCCGCTCTACGGCTTCACCCCCGATGCGGGGCCGATGCTCGACTATGCGCAGAGGGTCGCCGCATGAGCGCGCCGACCCCGCTCGCAGGTCTCCGCGTCGTCGAGTTCACCCACATGGTGATGGGGCCGACCGTCGGCCACATCCTCGCCGGGCTCGGCGCCGAGGTGGTGCGCGTCGAACCCATCGGCGGGGACCAGACGCGCCGCCTGATCGGCTCGGGTGCGGGCTATTTCCCGATGTACAACCGCGGCAAGCAGTCGATCTGCCTCGACCTGAAGAGTGAGGCCGGGCTTGCCGTCGCCAAGGACCTCGTCGCCGGCGCCGACGTCCTCGTCGAGAACTTCCGTCCCGGCGCGCTCGAACGCCTCGGCCTCGGCCACGAGGCCTGCGCGGCGGCCAATCCGCAGCTCATCTATTGCAGCGAGAAGGGCTTCCTCCCCGGCCCCTACGAGAACCGCACCGCGCTCGACGAGGTCGCGCAGATGATGGGCGGGCTCGCCTACATGACCGGCCCGCCGGGCCGCCCCTTGCGCGCCGGCGCGAGCGTGATCGACGTGACCGGCGGGATGTTCGGCGTGATCGGCATCCTCGCCGCGCTCGAGGAACGCCACCGCACCGGCAGGGGCCAGAAGGTCACCGCCAGCCTGTTCGAGACCACCATCTACCTCGTCGGGCAGCACATGGCGCAATATGCGGTCACCGGCACGCCTGCCGCCCCCATGCCCGCGCGCGTCTCGGCTTGGGCGATCTACGACGTCTTCGAGACGCGCGACGATCCGGTGTTCATCGGCGTCGTCACGGACGCGCTGTGGGAGAAGTTCTGCAAGCTTTTCGCGCTCGACGACTTGTGGGCCGACGAGGGCCTCCGGGTCAACAACGCTCGTGTGAAAGCCCGCGAGCGTATCCTGCCGGTCATCCGCGAGATGATCGGCAGGATGACCAGGGCCGAGGTGATCGCGAAGCTCGACGGCACGGGCCTGCCCTTCGCCCCCATCGGGCGGCCCGAGGACATGTTCGACGATCCCCACTTGCAGCACGGCGGGCTCGAGGACGTGACGCTCGACAACGGCACCCTTGTGCGCCTGCCGACCATCCCGCTGGAGATGGACGGCAAGCGCATCGGCGCCCCGCAGAAACTGCCGAAGCCGGGGCGCGATGCCCGCGCGGTGCTGGCAGGGCTGGGCTACGACGAGGCGCGGATCGCGGAACTGATCAGTTCGGGCGCAGTGGAGGAGAGCGCATGAGAAACATCCTGTTCGGAGCGGCGATCGCCGCGTTGCTGGCGGGCTGTGCCCATGCACAGCAAGCGCCCGCCCCCAAGGCCGCAGGCGTCGAGAAGCTGGCCCAGCGCCTTCCCACCGACATCCGCCGCGCGACGATCATAGTGCGCGACATGGAGAAGTCCCTGGCGCTCTACCGCGACGTGATCGGGCTACAGACCAATTACGACACCGTGGTCGAGACCTCGGGCGTCGCGCTTCCCGCAGGCGAACCGGGCGCGAAGGCGCGGTTGGTGCTGCTCAACGCCAACGATCCGTGGGTCGGCTGGCTCGGCCTCATGCAGTGGACCGATCCGCCGATCCCGGCAGGCGAGTACCCCAAGCGGATGGGGCCGGGCGACGTGGTGCTGGTGCTCAACACCGACGATGCGAAGGCGCGCTGCGAGAAGGTCAAGGGCGTGCCCGGCGTGACCTTCACTGCCGAGGCGCGGCTCCAGGTCTACCCCGGAAGAAACGGGGGCAAGGACATCCGGGTGATGGGCTGCAACTTCTTCGACCCCGACGGGATCCTCGTCGAGCTGAACCAGATCCTCGCTGACTAGGGCGCGGCACCCAGCTCCGGCCCGTCGACGAGGATCACCTGCACGTCGGCAAGGCCCTCGCGCAGGCGCTTGACCTCGGCATATTCGGGGCTGTCCCAGAAGGCCTGCGCCGCGGAGCGATCGGGCCACTTGGAGATGACCACCGAGGCCCCCTCGCCAAAGTCGCCCTCGAGCAGTGCCGCGCCGGGGCCGCGCAGCAGGTATTCGCCGCCGAAGCGGGGGATGAGCGCCGCTGCGGCCGCGCCGTAGCCTGCGACAAAGGCCTCGCGGTCGTGGACCCTGGCGATGATGATCATGTAGGCTGCCACGCTGCGCCTCCCTTCACCTCAGAACGGCTTCACCGAGCCCAGGAAACACACCGAGGCGATCGTCACCCAGTAGATGTAGGCGGCGATCCGCGCCTGCGCGATCTCGCGGGCGAGCGCGGCCTCCTGCGCGGCGTCGGGCCCGGCTGCGAGGATGCGGAAGCGCGCGGTCCAGCGGCGCATCACCACCCTCAGGAACAGGCCGATGCACAGGGCGAAGGCGTAGAGGCCCATCTTGGCCGGGTACCAGTGGCTCCCCTCGCCCACCTCCACCGGCCCCTTGCCGGCGAGGGCGAGGCCCACCACCAGGAACAGCCCGGCGATGAGCGGGTAGCGCAGCAGCTCCTCGGCCTTGGTGACGGCGATGCCGAGATCGGTCTCGCGCTTTAGGAAGGCCGTCCAGGTCATCGCCAGCCAGACAGCGAAGAACAGCCACATCCACCACACGCCCGCGCCTTCAAGCACCGGCACGAAGCCGTAGAGCTTGCCCATGTGCAGCCCCAGCGGGAGCAGCAGCACGATGCCGGTGCGCGCGAGGATGTCGATACGGTAGGCGGTCTCCATGTGCCGCCGCCGCTCGTC
Organism: Erythrobacter sp. WG; assembly: GCF_026586795.1. Classification (GTDB taxonomy): domain Bacteria; phylum Pseudomonadota; class Alphaproteobacteria; order Sphingomonadales; family Sphingomonadaceae; genus Erythrobacter. Next base: position 133,080 of record NZ_JAPFGY010000004.1, on the reverse strand, counting down.
GAGCGCGAGCGCGGGGTTGGTGACGTTGTAGCTCGTCTGGAACACGCCCCATTCGCCGCCCAGCCAGTAGACCATCGCGAGGATGTGCACCCAGCGCAGGATGGCGAGTTCATTGTCGATCAGAAATTCCATGATCCCCCCTTTGGCCCCTTCGGAGGCAGCGCGCGTCCCTTCGCGCAGCCCCCTCAGCCCGAAGCCGCTATTCGCGCGAGAGCCGCTCGACCACGTCCATGATCGGCGGGTCGCTCGCCTCCAGCGCCTCGACCTCCTGCTGGAAGCCGCGCATGATCCGCGCGACATAGGCACGGGTGGCAAGGCCGCGCTCCTCGCCCGCCGCGCGGTCGGGCTCATAGGCCTCGATGTCGGCGCGGCTCAGCGTGCCCTTGGCATCAAGCAGGCGCTCGATCGTGTCCTGTCGCTCGCGCAGCGCCGAAACCTCCGCGGCGAGCGCGAAGACGGTCGAATAGAGCCGGTCGAGCGCGGGGTTGTCGAAGTAGTCGGGGCGGCGGCCCTTGGCGCGGCGGCCGGAAAGCTCGACCCAGTCGAGCGGCGCATCGGGCGCGCTCACGCCGCCACCTGCGTTTCGGCCGCAAGCGGCTTCCACGCCCCGTAGGCGTTCCAGATCGCGGCGCGGCCGTAGTCCTCCTTGCCCTCGTCCGGCGAGGGCGGGAAGATCGCCGGGTCGACGACGGCGCGAACCCCGGCGACGAACTGCGCGTCCTGCGGGAAGCCGGCATCGGCCATCACCTGCTTCAAGTCCTGCCCGTGCATCGCCGACCAGAAGGGCTCGTTGTTGTTGAAGGCATCCCAGTCGCGCATGAACTGCTCGAACAGGGGCATCGCGTCCGAATATTGCGGCTGCTCGATATGGAGGATCAGCCCGCCCGGCGCGAGCACGCGGTGCGCCTCGGCGAGGATTCGCGGCATCGCCTTGGTCGAAAGCTCGTGCAGGAACATGGTGGTCTGCACCCAGTCGAAATGGCCATCCGTCCAGCGCGCCAGGTCCTCGCCCGAGGCCTGCACGAAGCGGATGTTGCGCACGCCCATCGCCGCGGCGCGGGCGGCGCCGTAGCGCAGCGACGCGGCGGCGGTGTCGATGGCGATCACCTCGGCATCCGGGAAGGCCTGCGCGATCGGCACGGCATTGTGGCCGATGGTGCAGCCGATATCGAGGATGCGCTTGGGCGACCAGTCGGGCCGCTCGGCCTTGACCCAGTTCACGACCGCCTGTCCGCCCCCGTCGTTCAGCCCGCCGAGCGCCCCGCCTGTGGTGGCGAAGAGGCCGACGTCGTAATTGGCGCCCACGGTCACGTCCCCGGGCCGCTCCTCGCCGTGGTAGCCGCCCGGCTGGCAGTGGATGTCGACCGCGGTCTGGTAATGCGGCTGCTCGATCGCAGGATCGAGCTCGAGCTGGCCCGAGTGCTCGTTGTACTGCCGCGCCATCGCGTCGAGCTCGTCCAATTGGCGCAGCACCACCTGGCGGCCGAAGTGCTGGCGCATCTCCATCGAATTGCGCTTGAGCGCCGACCACATCCGGTGCCACGCGTCGCGGTTCATCGCATCGCGCACCTCGTAGCGGTGCTCGGGATCGCGCCCGTGCTCGGCGCGGAAAGCGGGGAGCACGCGCTTCTCGTAGGCGAGCTTGTTGCCCGCGCCGATGGTCCCGGATAGGTAGCGGTTGAAGTGCGTGAGGAAGTTGAACCTCGCCGCCTCGTCATGAGTCACGCGCGGCATCATTTCGTGGCGCGTGAGCGCGGTGTAGGGCGGGGGCAGATCCTTGGCCATGGCAGCACCTCGAAGTTGTCCGGACAAATTGACGCTGGCCGGATGTTTGTCAACTCCCGGATCGAGAGTCCTTGATCTCAATCATACCGCATCATCCCTCGCAAGGCGCGTGTCTTTGCCACAGGCGATGACGCGCGGGCGCTCGACAAGTGGCGCGGCTTTGCGCAGGCATCCCTACATGGATGCGCCCATCGACACTTCCGCGCAGGCAAGGTCGCCAATGGCGTGGGCCGTGGCGGGCGTGGCAGGTGCGGCGGCACCCGCCCTCGCACTGCTTGCGGTTGCTGCCGACCCCTTCCCCTTTGCTCCGCGCGCCGCGCCTGTGGTCGCTGTGGGGCTGATGGCGAGCGGCATGACCGCGGCTGCGGCGACGGGCCGGCTGCGCGTCGGCATGGTGGCCGCAGGGCTGGTAGGCGCGGGGCTCGTGCTGATCGCGCTTGCGCTCGGGCGGACGGCTGCCGGCCACCTGCCGGCGGTGGCTTTCGCGATAGCGGTCGCCAGCTTCAGCTTCGCCGCGCGCGGTGCGCTGTTCGCGCGCTCGGCGGGGCCGAGGGGCTGGTGGATCGCTTTGGCGATCGTTGCGGGCGAGGCGGCGATGCTGGCAACGGCCGCAGCGCTTCCCGGACGTCTGCCGGCGTGGCTGCTCGCGCTGCTACCCGCGCAATGGGCGAGCATGGCAGTCCGCTCCGCGCTCGGTGATGGCGGCACGCTTGCGGCCTGGGCGCCGCTGCTGGCGCTCGGCGGGACGGCGGCGGCGACGCTGCTGGTCGCCCGGCTGTGGCCGCGCCGCTGGCCCTATCTCGCGATGTTCACCACCTGGCTCGCCATGTCGGTGCTGGTGCTCCACCACGCGCCGTAAGGCTAGGCGATCAGCACAGCGCCCGCTCGCGCGCGATCATCGCGGCGTGGGTGCGGTTCCTCGCGTCGAGCTTGCGGCAGATCGTCTTGACGTGGAGCTTGATGGTCGGCTCACGCAGGTTCAATTCGCGCGCGATCTCCTTGTTGGCCTGCCCCGAGCACAGCCGCGCCAGCACCTCGACCTCGCGCGGGGACAGGCCCGAGGGCGCCGGCAGCGCAGCTTGCGAAGGGCGATGGAGATCCAGGGGCATATAGACTTCGCCCGCCGCCATGAAGCGGATCGCGTTGACCAGCGAGCGGGCCGGCAGGGTCTTGGGAAGATAGCCCGCCGCGCCAACGCTGAGCACCTTCTCCGCCACGCCCGGCGGGGCGAGCCCCGACATCAGCGCGACCGGACGCCCGGACGTGGCGGCGATTGCCTTCTGGAGACCATCGTAGCCCGCCATGCCGGGCATCCCGTAGTCGAGCACCACCAGATCGAACGGTTCCGCCGCCGCCGCGATGCTGGCAAGCGCGGCCGGCAGGTCGGCGGCGGTTTCGACAGCGAAGCCGCCTTCGGCCTCGAGATAGGAGCGCAGCACGTCGCGCAGCAGTTCGTGATCGTCGGCGATCAGGATACGCATGAGGTGGTTCTTTCCCTGGCAGCAGTGATGGCCTCGGCAGCGGCGGCTGCGAGTTGGGCGGTGCTGGCGGGCTTTCCCAGAACCCCGTCGAACAGTCCGACCTGCTTCTGGTGCAGCTTGTGCACGCGGGGCAGAGCGGTGAGCAGCAGGATCGGAAGATCGGGCCGCAGCTTGCGCAACCGGCGCGCGAAGTCTGCGCCATTCATCGCCGGCATATCGTAATCGGTGATAACGAGATCCCACAGCGCCGCATCGTCGCGGATCGCCGTGACCGCATCGCGCGGGTCGAGGCACGGCCCCGCCTCGGCGCCGACCTCCTCGAGCATCGCCACCAGCGTGTCGACCACGGCCGGATTGTCGTCGACCACCAGCACCGTCCGTCCGCGCAACGCCGCGCGCGGGGCCAGCGCGCCATCCTCGTCGCCGGGCTCGCCGGTCTGGGCGTGCAGCGGCCACCACACCTCGAAGATCGTGCCCACACCGGGCCAGCTCTGGATAGCGAGCGCACCGCCCGCGCCGGCGATGATCCCGGCGACGACGGCAAGCCCGAGGCCCGTACCGGCCTCGCCCTTGCGGGTGAAGAACGGCTCGAACACCTTCCCGAGCTCTTCCGGCGCGATACCGCAGCCGGTGTCGCTGATGCGGATCAGCGCCGAAGGGACCGACGGCAGCGTGCCGATCACCAGCTTGCCCTCGGGCGCGCGGCCCTCGCCCGTCAGCACCTCGAGCCGGATGCGCCCGGTTTCGCCCAGCCGCAGCGCGTCGCGGGCGTTGAGGACGAGGTTCAGCAGCACCTGGTTCAATTCGGTGTCGTCGGTCAGCACCATCAGCGGCGTGGACGGGACAGCCAGTTCGATGCGGTGGAGCGGATCGGTAAGGCTTGGCGCGACGAGATCGCGCACGTCGCGGGCCATGCGCGACAGATCGACCAGCTTGGGATGCGGCACTCGGCGTCCGAGCGTCAGCATCCGCTCGACCAGCCGCGCGGCGGTGACCGCCGCCGACTGAATGCGGGTCGCATGGTGCAGCACCCGGTCGTCGCCCAGGTTGCGCAGAAGTTCCGCCGTGCCCGAGATGGCGGTGATGAAATTGTTGAAATCGTGGGCGATGCCGCTTGCGAGCTGGCCGACCACCTCCTGGCGCTGGGCGAGCATCAGCTGCTCGCGCAGGCGCGCCTTCTCGCGCTCCATGGCGCGCCGCTCGCCCACATCGCGGGTGACGCAGACGATCCCGCCTTCGGGCGAGAGCGACAGGGCGATCTCCTGCTCGATCGGGGTGCCGTCGCGCTTGCGGCCCTGCGTGTCGCCGCGCCACTGTCCCTGCGCGAAGAGGATCGGCATGGCTTCCTCGGCGATGCGCTGCGCCTCGTGCGCGTCGTAGAGCACGCTCCACGGCTGGCCGAACAGCAGCGCGGGATCCTCGTAGCCGAACATCGCCGCGTGGGCGCGGTTCATGAAGATGAACTGCCCTGCCGCATCGGTCATGGCGATGCCGTCGTCAGAAGCCTCGACGGCGGCAAGCTGCCGGGCGAGCCGCGCCTTGGTGGCGGCGCGCTCGTCCTCGGCGGCCTTGCGCGCGGAGACATCGCGCATGATCGCGGCAAAGCCTGCCGGCTGATCGCAGGCCTCGCCCTCGCCCGGCCACATCGCGAGCGAGAGCTCGACCGGGATCTCGCGCCCGTCCTTGGTGAGCGCGGGAACCTCCACCGTGCTGCCGACCAGCCTCGCCTCGCCGCGCCCGCGCAGGCGAGCAATGCCGGCGTGATGGCCTTGCCGGTGGCGGTCCGGAATAATCAGGTCGAGCGTCTGGCCGATCGCCTCCCTGCCGCTCCAGCCGAACATTGTCTCGGCTCCGCGGTTCCACAAGGTGATGCGGCTGTGCGCGTCGGTGCAGACGAAGGCGTCGGTGGTGGTGCGGGCGATGAGGTCCGAGATGCGCTGCTGCTGGCGGATCTCGCGGGCTTCGAGGAAGGTGACGACCTGGCTCGCCATCAGCTTCAGGATCCCGCAGTCATGTGCGCACAGGCCCTCGCGCGGGGCGGAATCGATGACGCACAGCGTTCCGATCACGTGGCCGCTCTTCAGCACCAGCGGCGCGCCGGCATAGAAGCGGATGTAAGGCGGGCCGAGCACCAGCGGGTTGGCGGCGAAACGTTCGTCGCGGGTCGCATCGCCGACCATCATCACGCCCTTGCCGGCAATGGCATGCGTGCAGAAGCTGTGGCGGCGACAGGTCTCGGAGGCCGCAAGGCCGAAGCGCGACTTGAACCATTGGCGATCGGCATCCACGAGGCTGACCAGCGCGATCTGCGTGTTGAAGCGGTCCGCGGCGAGGCGGGTGATGACGTCGAGTTCCGCGTCGGCCGGCGTGCCGAGCACCCCCAGCGCCGCGAGCGCCGCCAGCCGCCCGGGCTCGTCGGGGCCGAGAGGATAGTTCGGGCTGTCGTTCGTCGGCATTGGTCGCAGGCTTTCGGTCGGGGCGCGTGAGGAGGGTCCTGCCCGTCCCATGCACGCTGCCTTCGCGCAATCCGGCCTTATGGCGAGCAAACCTTATCCTTTCGTATAGGTCACCCCTTCCCCCCGGCGAAGCCGCTAGGCGGACGATGCATCGGCTTTAACCAGAAGCGGCAGCCGGCCATCCTTGCGCCGCGTCGCCTATCCCCCCGCGACGATGACAGGCCCGCCGGTCCCGGGCCATTGGGGCTCAGCCACGGCAGTTCCCGCCGCTGGACTGAGACCAGACCAAAAGGACCAATGCTATGAACAAGATGTTTGCCGCTGTGACCCTCGTTGCCACCCTCGCCGGCGCTTCGGCCGTGCAGGCCGCCGAAATCCCGACCGCCGATGCCGGCGCTGGCGCCAAGATCGTCGCCCCGCTCGAAATCAGCAACACGGCCGACCTTTACTTCGGCACTATCGCGCCCTCGACCACGGTTGCCGACCAGGTCGTCGTCAGCTCGGGCGGCGAGCGCAAGTGCGGCCCGGCGCTGACCTGCCTGACCGCCGACCACACCGCGGCGGCGTTCAAAGTGACCGGCGAAGCCGACGCCTTCTACACCATCTCGCTCCCGGGCCAGATCAAGATCGTCAACGAGAACGGCAACGCCATGCTCGTCTCGAACTTCGAAGGCTCGAAGGCCAAGGGCCAGCTCCTCAAGGGCGAGGACAGCTTCACCGTGGGCGGCACGCTGGATGTCGGCGTGCGCCAGGAAGCGGGCAAGTACACCGGCAGCTTCACCGTCGCGGTGGAGTACCAGTAAGCGCTCCGTGGCAGGGGGTGAAGGGAGCTGCGTGTCGATCCGCACGCGGCTCCCCGATCCGGTGTCCTGCCACGCCAAGGCTCGGGGGCGGGCCGACCACACATCCCCCAGCGAAGGCCCGCCCTCCTTCTTTTATCAAGACCACCCCTGCCAATGTGAGGTCTTCCACCATGCGCCGCCTTCCCTTGCTCGCCGCGCTCGCCGCGGCGCTCGCCCTTCCCGTGCCTGCCGCCGCCGAGCTGCTGGTCGCCCCGACCCGCGTCGTCCTCACCCCCCAGACACGCTCGTCCGAACTCGTGCTCGTCAACAAGGGCAGCGAGACCGCCGCCTTCCGCATCAGCCTCGAAAACCGCCGGATGCGCGAGGACGGGAGCCTCGAGGACGCCCCCACCGCGCAGCCGGGCGAGGCCTTTGCCGACGACAAGCTGCGCTACTCCCCGCGCCAGCTGGTGCTCGAACCGGGCGCGCGCCAGGTGGTGCGGATCATGGCGAGCGCGCCGGGCGATCTCGCGCCGGGCGAATACCGCTCGCACCTCAGGCTGATGTCGGCGCCGGTCAGTGCCGGGAGGGCGGCCGTCGCGGGGGACACCCCCGCCGGCAACAGCCTGTCGATCGAGCTTGTCGCGATCCGCTCGCTGACCATCCCGGTGATCCTGCGCGTCGGCACGCTCGAGGTGAGCGTCACCATGGACAGCGCCGCGATGGCCAAGGACGCGTCCGATCAGCTGGTGGTGCGTCTCACCCGCTCGGGCACGCGGTCGACCTATGGCGATGTCAGCCTTACCCCCGAAGGAGCCAAGGCGCCCGCCTGGGTGGTGCGCGGGGTCGCGATCTACACCCCCAATACCTCCCGGGACGTGATCGTCCCGCTGCCGCCGGAGGTGCGCGCGGGCCTTGCCGGCAAGCGGGTGCGGATCGACTACACCGGGACCGACGCGGCCGATCCGGCGAGCCTCGGGAAGCGCCTCGCCACCCTTACCGCCACGCTCTGACGCACGCGATGCGCCGGGCCGCCCGCCATGCCCCGTCCCGTTCCCCGGCCCCGCCGCTGGCTGACCCTGCTCTGCGCCCTCGCGGCGGCGGCAGGGTCCGTCCCGGCGTGGGCGCAGGAAGCCAAGGACGAAGAGGGCGTTTTCGACCGGTTGTTCGGCTCTAGCCCCGCCGCCGAGCGCGCCGGCGCGGCGGCGGACGGCCTTGCCCTGCCCTCGCTGGTCGCCGACCGGCGCACCATCGCCGAGGCCATCCCCCTCCACGACCTCGGCGACGCGGGGGGAAGCTGCGTCGCCATCGTGCCCCTGCTCGATGCGCTCGAGATCGTCCATGCGGCGGCGCCCGAGGGGATCGCCCTGACCCTCCCCGAACCCCGCCGGCGGGTCACCATCCCCGCCGCCGCGCTGCTTCCGAGCCCGAGCGGCGCGTGCCTGCCGCTCACCGAAGTGCCGCGCCACCTCCCCTTCGCGCTCACGCACGACGCGGTCGGCCAGCGCCTCGCGCTGGTCGCCACCGCAGCGCTGCCGGTGCTGATGCGGCTCGCGCGAGAAGAGCGCCGGGCGCGCCTCGCGCCCGAGACCGTGCGCCCCGCCTATCCGCTCCTCCCCTTCCCCGAGGCACCTGCCGCACTGTGGAGCGCCGACATCAGCGCAGGCCTCGCACTCACGGGTGGGAGCCAGCAGCTTTCGGCCGGACTGCTGGCGAGCGGGACATTGTTCGGCCTCGCCGGCCGGATCGGCCTTGCAGTCTCGGCCGAGGGCAACCTCACCCCTGGGTTCACCCTTTCCGAAGCGCGCGATACCCCGGACCTGCTTGGCCCACTGAAGGCGCGCAGCCTCGCGCTCGGCGACATCGCCGCCCCCGCCCAGCCGCTGATCGCCGACGCGCTCGCGGGGCGGGGCCTCGTCGTCTCCAGCCGCGCGCCATGGCGGGCCGATCTGGTCGACACCGTCACCCTCTCCGGCCCGCTCGCCGCCGGGTGGGAGGCCGAGCTGTGGCACGAGGAACGCCTCGTCGCAGTGGCCCGCGAGGCCGATGCCGCAGGCCAGTGGCGATTTCCCGACGTACCGGTGCGGATCGGCTCCAATCGCTGGGAGGTGCGCCTCTACGGGCCCGGCGGCGAGAGCGACGTCCAGATCTTCACCCGCCTCGTCGGCACCGAGATGAACGCCGAGAACGAGGTGGGCTACAGCTTCGGCATCGTCGACGGCGGTCGCCCGCTGATCGGCGCCAGCCTCGCCAGCGAGCCTGCGGGGCCCGCGCTCTTCGCCAGCCTCGACTATGGCTTGGTCCCCGACGTGACCGCCCGGCTCGACGTGCGCGCGGGCACGCGCGGGGCGCCGGCGGTGGCGCTCGGGTTCAACGGATCGCTGGCGGGCACGCTCTGGGCGGCGACCGGCGCGCGCGACCGGCTCGGCGGCTTCGCCGCAGGCCTCAAGCTCGCCCGGCGGATCGGCGCACAGGACCTTGCCTTCGACCTTGCCCGCCACGGCCGCGACACGGGCGCCGGCCTGCCGCCGCTGGTGCGCGAATTTGCCGAGGTCATGACCGTGAGCGGTCAGGGCCGCATCGGCGTGGGGCGCCTCAGCCTGCCGTGGCAGGCCCGCTACCAGACCGGCACCCTGCGCGGCGGCGAGACCCGCTCCGCCGCCGCCGCGCGGATCGTGCTGCCGATGCCCGACTGGCAGGCCAACCTCACGCTGGGCGCCGTGCGCCAGGGGACGGAGAGCTGGCAGCCGACCGCCGCGCTCGGCCTCACCGCAAGAGCCGGCGCCTGGCGGCTGCGCAGCGGCATCACCGCCTCGGCTGGGCCAGGCTGGCGGATCGACGGCGCGTCGCTCTCCGCCGCGCGCCGGATCGGCAGCTCGGGCAACCTCGCGCTCGATCTCGACTGGCAGGCGGCGAGCGGCAAGCTGGGCGGCGGGCTGACCTTCGCGCGTAGCTTCGGCCCGCTGGGCCTCAGCGCCTCCGCAGGCCGGGACGAGGCGGGCTGGCGTGCGGGGATCGGCGTCACCCTCGGTCTGTTCCGGGGCGCGGGGCGCTGGCGCACGGCACCGGCCGGGGTGGCGCGCTCGGGCGCGATCATGGCCGAGATGTTCGTCGACGAGGACGGCGACGGCGCGCGCGATGCGGGCGAGGAACCGGTCGAAGGGGGGCGCTTCATCGTCGGCGCCTCGCTGCGGCGCGAGGCGACGGGCAAGGACGGCAGGGTGCTGATCGGCGGCATCGCCCCGGGACCGTCGGTCGACATCGAGACCCAGATGGCCTCGCTCGCCGACTTCACTTTGCGCCCCGCCCGCCCCGGCGACCGCCTGATGCTGCGCCCCGGCGAGGTCCGCCACCTTGCCGTGCCGCTGCGCCCGACGGGCAGCATCGAGGTGCAGGTGGTGCTCGTCGCCGGCGACCAGCGCTCCCCGCGCTCCGGCGTCCCCGTGGTGCTGCGCGACGCGGCGGGCCGGGAGGCGGCGCGCGCAGTGACCGATTTCGACGGCTTCGCGCTGTTCGAGGGCCTCGCCTTCGGCACCTACCGCGCCGAGGCGGCGGGGCAGGTCACAGCCGCCCTCGCCGTATCGCGCACGGCGTCCGAGGCGGCGACCAAGCTGCTGATCGCGCCCGCTTCCGGCGCCTGAACGCAAATCGCTGGAAAACTCGCGCCTCCGCCTTTGCGCACCGCGCCCGCGTGCCTAATCCCCTGAGCCATGACGGCAAGGATCGACATCGGACGCGGGCCCGGGGGCGAGGCCATCGGCATCGATCTCGCCGAACTCCTCGCGACCCGGCTGCTCGTCCAGGGCAATTCGGGCTCAGGCAAGTCGCACCTCTTGCGCCGCCTGCTGGAGGAATGCGCGGGCCAAGTCCAACAGATCGTCATCGACCCGGAGGGCGATTTCGTCACCCTCGCCGACGCCTTCGACCACGTGGTGATCGACGCCGCCGCCTATTCCCCGCGCGAGATCGAGGCCCTGGCGGCGCGCGTCCGCCAGCACCGCGCCTCGGTGGTGCTGGCGCTCGACGAGCTCGAGGTCGAGCAGCAGATCCGCTGCGCCGCGCTGTTCCTCACCGCCCTGTTCGACGCCCCGCGCGAGCACTGGTATCCGGCGCTGGTGGTGGTCGACGAGGCGCAGATGTTCGCCCCGGCCGCGGCGGGCGAGATGAACGACGAGGTGCGGCGCATGACCCTTGCGGCCATGACCAACCTCATGTGCCGGGGCAGGAAGCGCGGTCTGGCCGGGATCGTCGCCACCCAGCGGCTCGCCAAGCTCGCCAAGAACGTCGCCGCCGAAGCCAGCAACTTCCTGATGGGGCGCACTTTTCTCGACATCGACATGCAGCGCGCCGCCGACCTCCTCGGCATGGACCGGCGGCAGGCCGAGCGCATCCGCGACCTCCAGCGCGGGCAGTTCCTCGGCCTCGGCCCGGCGATCAGTCGGCGCCCGGTGGCGGTCCAGGTTGGCGCGGTGCGGACCGCCGGGCGCGGCGGCGGCCAGGGGCTGATCCCGCTCCCGCAGGCCGAGGAAGGGGCGATGGAGGCGCTCCTCACCGACCGCCTCGCCGAGGCCGCCACCCAGCCGCAGCCCGCGCGCCGCGCACCCCCGCCGCCGCTTCCCAAGGCCGACGTGGAGGAGAAGATCGCCCACGCCCCCGTGCCGCCCGCGGTGATCCCAACAGCGGCGCCCCTGCCCGAGCCTGCGGAGCCACCGCGCCCCGCTCCGCCGCCTGCGACCGCCCCGGCCCCCTCTCCTGCCGGCGGCGCCGAGGAGGTCATTCGCACCCTTGCCGCAGAAGAGGGCGCGACTTTCCGCCCGGCCGCCGCCTGCTTCCGCGACTTCGCGGTGCGCTGCCGCCAGCAGGGCATCGCCTCGGCGCATATCGATCTCGCCCGCTTCCGGCGGCTTTTTGCCTTTGCCGTCAGCGGCTTGGACGCGGTCGCGGAACCGGCTCGCAGCGCCATCGAGGCGGCGGCGGAGGGGTGCGACGAGGACTGCCTCGCCCCCTACCTCGCGATCCTCATCGCTGCGCACACCGGGCGCCCGATGCCCGGCGAGGAGGAGCTGGGGCGGCTCTATGGCAGCGCCTCGCCCAGCCGGGTGCGGCGCCTGCTCGACCATCTCGAACGGCTGGGCCGGATCGTGGTGCGCGAGGATTTCGGCGGGGAGCGGACGATCACCGTCCCCGCGATTCCGGCGGCGGCCTGACCCATTCCGATGTTTCACGTGAAACACCGCCGCTGCGGCGGTCTGGCGGGGGTCTGGGAGGGGTCTGGGCAGGGTCTGGGCAGGGTCTGACAGTGGTCTGGCGGTGGGCGAGCGGCACCCTGGCGGGGTCTGGCCCCACCCATGCCCGTGCCTCGTGGCAGGCCGCGATCGGGCGAGCGCGGTGCAGGGGGTGCAATCCGGCCCCACCGCGCCTAGGTTCGGCGGGCACACCGACAGGAGCCCCGCCATGATCGAACGCATCATTTCCAAGCGCATCCACGACCTCGGCGGCGGCTTCACCGTCGGGCGGGTGCTGCCCTTCCACGCGCGGCGCATGGTCGGTCCCTACATCTTCTTCGACCACATCGGCCCCGTCGAGCTCGCCCCCGGCATCCCGCGCGAGCTCGACGTGCGCCCCCACCCGCATATCGGCCTTGCCACCGTCACCTACCTCTATGACGGCGCGATCACCCACCGCGACAGCCTTGGCATGCATCAGGAGATCCACCCGGGCGAGGTCAATTGGATGATCGCCGGGCGCGGCATCACCCATTCGGAACGCTTCGAGCACGCCCGCCTCCACGGCGCGCTGATGCACGGCATCCAGGCCTGGGTGGCACTGCCGGAGGAGGCCGAGGAGGCCGAGCCTGCCTTCTCGCACCACGCCGAGCTGCCCGCCTGGGACGAGCCGGGGCTGACCGGGCGCCTGATCGCCGGGACGATGGAGGGCCTGACCGCGCCCACCCCGACCCACTCCCCGCAGTTCTATGCCCACTGGCGGATGGCCGCGGGCACCCGCCGCCTGCTTCCGGCGGAGTATCCGGAGCGCGCGGTGTTCGTCGCCGCCGGGACGGCTCAAGTCGCCGGGCAGACGCTCGAGGCCGGGCAGATGGCGGTGCTGTCGCCCGGCGGCGACGTGCCGCTGGTCGCCACAACCGAGGCGACCGTCATGGTGCTCGGCGGCGAGCCGGTGGGGGAGCGCTTCATGTTCTGGAATTTCGTCCATTCCTCCAAGGACCGCATCGCTGAGGCCGCCGAGGACTGGCGCGAGGGGCGCTGGACCCTCCCGCCGAACGACAACACCGAGTTCACCCCGCTCCCCGAATTCAAGGGCTTCTGACGATGAGCGACATCACCATCCGCCTCGAGGACGGGGCGCGCAAGGGCCGCTACATCGCCACGGTCGAAGGTCGCGAGGGCGAGGCGTACATCGCCTTCACCCACCGGGAAGAGGGCATCATCAGCGCCGATCACACCATCGCCCCCGACAGCCTCAGGGGCACGGGCGCGGCCTTCGCGCTCGTCGAACACCTCGTCGCCGACGCCCGCGCGCGCGGCTTCCGGGTGCTGCCCTATTGCCCCTATGTCCGCGCCCAGTATCGCAAACACCCCGAATGGGCCGACGCCTTCGCCGTCCCGCCCGAGTGGGAGCCGGAGGCTTAGCCCCCTTGCCGACCGGCCCCGACACCCCTGACAGCGCCGCAACGGGCAGCGGGCACGGCGCCTGGCGCCGATCCTCAGCGCATTTGCGAACCGGTCGGTTGATCTTGTCCGCTATTCACAGTCGCAGCAAAAAACCTGCCATTCCGCTAGCGACCCCATAGCTGACTGCTGTAGTTATGCTAATATCTACCCGTGGGAGGTTGCCATGAGCGCTTTTTTCGTCGGAGTAGTTTTCAGCTTTGTCATCGTTTGCGTGGCGATCTGGGCGAATGCTCATTTTGCCAATGAGAAGCGATTGCCTATGAAGTGGTGGCTCAATGGCGAGGTGACTTGGTCTGCTCCGCGCCCAATTGCACTAGCATTCTTTCCGGCAATCTCGATCGCTTCGCTTTTTGGATTTTCTCTTTTGCTCTCTTATTCCCGACCTCGACCGGGACAGGAAGGGATGGTGGTGCCGGCTTTCATCGCTCTCGGTGCGATCTTCGTCGCGGTTCAACTGTTCCACGTCTGGATGGCGGATAGGACGTTACGGCGGAAAGGTGAGTAACCACCCACTTGCGGTCATTGAAACCCCGACCGGACGATCCCAGAACCAGTCGTCCGCTGCGCGGCGGAAGTTTGCCCAGTGCGCCCGCGTGCTTCAGCTTCGGGCCCCGGCGGCAGCCGCTCTCACGAGGCGGGCTTTCATGACAACCCTCTCAGAACAGCCGCGCGCCGGGGGGCACCTCGGCGTCGGGCTGGAACAGCACCACGCGGCCTTCCGCGTCGGGAAAGCCGAGGGTCAGCACCTCGGACATGAACTTGCCGATCTGGCGCGGGGGGAAGTTGACCACCGCTGCGACCATCCGGCCCACCAGCGCCTCGGGCGCGTAGAGATCGGCGATCTGCGCCGAGGAGCGTTTGACCCCCACCCCTGCGCCGAAGTCGATGGTGAGCTTCAGCGAGGGCTTGCGCGCCTGCGGGAAAGGCTCGGCGGCGAGGATGCGGCCGGCGCGGATGTCGACCTTCAGGAAGTCGTCGAAGGCGATCGGTGCGGCAGCCGGGGCGGCGGGATCGTGGAGGAGGTGCATGGCGCGCCAGGCTAGCGGATCGGTTGCATTTGACAATCGGTCCGCGCTCTTGCAGCAAGGCTGTCACAAGAGGCCCAGCCCAGGGGATCCTTCGAATGCAAGCGCAGATACTCGCGCCCGCCGCCCTGCTGGTGGTGTGGACGATCATCGTCATGTTCGCGATCATCCCGGCGCGCTTCGGCGCCATCGCCAAGGTCGCGGACAAATCCACCCTGCCCCGCAAGGTCGGCGTGCGCGGCAACGATCTCGAGGGAGTGATCCCGGACAAGGCGAACTGGCCGGCGCACAACCACACTCACCTCCACGAACAGCCCACGCTGTTCTATGCCGTGGCGGTGATCCTCGCGATCACCGGGCCGGGCGCGCTCGATGTGGCGCTGGCGTGGGGCTACCTTGCGCTGCGGGTGCTGCATTCGTTGTGGCAGATCTTCGTCAACACCATCCCCGTGCGCTTCGCGCTGTTCTGCGCCAGCGCGCTGGTGCTGCTGACCCTGGCGATCCGCGCGGTGATGGCGACCGCCTTCGCCGACCCGTCCGCCCTGCCGGCTTGAGGAGACGAACCCGATGATCGGAATGGACATTCTTCGGCCCGTCGTCGCGCTGCTGGCGTGGACGATGGTGATGTGGGTGTGGATGTATGCGACCCGCATCCCGGCGATGCTCAAGGCGGGGATCGACGCCAAGGGGATGGTCGGATCGACCGGCGCAAGCCTGCGGGCGCAGCTGCCCGACCGGGTCAGCTGGAAGGCGGACAACTACAACCACCTCCACGAGGCGCCGACGCTGTTCTACGCGGTGGCCATCGTGCTGGCGATCATCGGTCAGGGCGACGGGCTGAATGCGACGATCGCCTGGGCCTATGTCGCCTTCAGGGTCCTGCACAGCATCGTGCAGGCGACGTGGAACAAGGTCGTGGTGCGCTTCGCTCTCTTCGCGCTGTCGAGCCTTGCGCTGATGGCGCTGATCCTGCACGCGGGGATCGCGGTGTTCCACGCGTACGGGTGAGGCCGGTCAGGCCCACCCCTGACCCCTCCCGCAGGCGGGAGGGGGACCATGTCGCGCTGATGCTCCCCTCGCGCTTGCGGGAGGGGCCGGGGGTGGGCTTCCTCCCTACCTACTCCGCCGCCTCGGCTTGCTGCTCGGCGTGCGCACGGCTGGCGAGCCAGCGTTCGGCGTCCAAGGCCGCCATGCAGCCCATCCCCGCCGCGGTCACCGCCTGGCGGTAGACGTGATCGGTCACGTCGCCGGCAGCGAAGACCCCGGGGATCGCGGTCTTGGGCGTGCCGGGTTCGGTGAGGAGGTAGCCCGCCTCGTCCATCGGCAGCTTGCCGGTGAACAGCGAGGTCGCCGGCGCATGGCCGATCGCGACGAAGGCCCCGTCGACCTCCAGCGTGCTCGCCTCGCCCGTCACCGTGTCGGTCAGCGCGAGATGGTGGAGCATCCCGTTCTCCCCCGCCTCGAAGCTGTCGACCGCCTTGTTCCAGAGCACCGTGATCTTGGGATTGGCGAAGAGCCGCTCCTGCAGGATCTTCTCGGCGCGCAGGGAATCGCGGCGGTGGATCAGGATGACGTTGTCGGAGTGGTTGGTGAGGTAGAGCGCCTCTTCCACCGCGGTGTTGCCGCCGCCGATCACCGCGACCTTCTTGCCGCGGTAGAAGAACCCGTCGCAGGTCGCGCAGGCCGAGACGCCCTTGCCGCCCAGCGCCATCTCGCCGGGAACGCCCAGCCACTTGGCCTGCGCACCGGTGCAGATCACCACGCAATCGGCGATGTATTCGTCCCCGCTGTCGCCGATCGCGCGGAACGGCGAGCCGTGTTCGAGATCGACGGTGACGATCGTGTCCCAGATCATTCGCGTGCCGACGTGTTCGGCCTGGGCGCGCATTTCCTCCATCAGCCACGGGCCCTGCACCACATCGCGGAAGCCGGGGTAGTTCTCGACATCGGTGGTGATGGTGAGCTGCCCGCCGGGCTGGAGGCCCTGAACGACGATCGGTTCCAGCATCGCGCGCGCGGCGTAGATCGCGGCGGAGTAGCCGGCCGGGCCGGAGCCGATGATGAGCAGCTTGGTGGTGTGGGTGGCCATGATGGGTGCGCCTTGCGGTGGGAATCTCGAGCGAGCGATATGGGGCGGCCGGTGCGAAAAGTCACGCCACGAGCTTGGCCCTCAGGCGCTCTTTTCTTGCCCCGTCCACACCCAGGATTGCCTCGAGATAGGTGTCGAGCGATCCGTGATCCGCTTCGACCTTGGCGATGTAGGTGTCGATGTATTCGGGCAGCACCCCCATCAGGTTGTGCAGCGCCTCGGGATCGATGGTGCCGAAATGCGCCTGCATCCGGGGGAGCGACTGGCGCTCGAGGATTGCGCGGGTCGGCGCCTCGTTGGTGAGCAAAAACTCGGCCGTGTAATCGTCGCGGTGGACGCCGAGCACGTGGAGCAGCAGGCTCGCCGCCATGCCGGTGCGGTCCTTGCCGGCAAAGCAGTGGACGAGGCTGCCGCCCTCATTCGCGTCCAGCGCGCGGAAATATTCGCGGAACACCCAGATCATTGCCGGATTGACGGGCATCCGCGTATAGACCGCCAGCATCCGCTCGCGCGCCTTCTGCGCGGTCATCTCCACCCGGCCGCCTCCGCCCTCGTGCGGCGGCGAGTTGGTGGTCTCCCCGTCGTAGGCGATCACCTCGGCGCCGAAGTCCGGGTGGCGGCGGCAGGGAAAGCCGGTGCGCTCGCTGGTGCCGCGCAGGTCGATCACGGTGCGGATACCGAGCGCATGGACAAGCGCGAGGTCCGCCTCGCTCGCCTCGAAGTGCTGGCCCGACCGGAACAGCAGCCCGGTCTTCACCCGACCTCCGCCGCCGGCCCGATAGCCGCCATAGTCGCGAAGGTTGTGAATGCCCTGTGTGACATAGAAGGGGCCGATCCGGGCGGCCGCGGGAGAATCGCTGGTCATGGGGGCGGACCCTTACAGCCGGGTCCCGCAGGGGCAAGCAGGCCTCCGGCAAATCCCCTAGGCACTTGTGCGAGGGGGCGCGGCAGGCCCGTCCCAAGGCGTGCGTGGTTAACCCTGCGTTTCCCATCCCCTTCGAGCATGGCAGACCCGCACATGGCCCGCATCCTGATTGCCGACGACGACGAGCTGATCGCCGAACTCGCCAGCGAGGTGCTGATCGACGCAGGGCACGCCTGCGGCTGGGTGACGAGCGCGGCGGATGCGTGGCGCTGCGTGCAGCGCAAGCGGCCCGACCTGCTGCTGCTCGACCAGGGGATGCCGGGCGAATCCGGCCTCACGTTCCTCAGGCGCCTGCGCCTCTCGGCCGAGCTCTACGATCTGCCGGTGATGATGTTCACCGCGATGCGCGGCGACGAGGACCGCGCGCAGGCGATCTTCGCCGGGGCGCAGGACTTCCTCTCAAAGCCCTTCGAGCCCTTCGATCTGGTGCGCCGCGTCAACCGCCAGCTGGCCCTGCGCGGCGACCGGCCGCGCCATGTCGACATCAAGGAAGCCGTGATCGGCGATCCCCATCGCGCGGTGCTGCCGGGCGAGCCCTATCGCCGGGTGCTGTAGCCGATCGAGTGCAGCAGGCGCGCCGCGCCCGGACTTCGCATCCACGCAGCGCCGATCCTTCGCTCAGGACAATGTGTCCTGGCGGCCACACCTGCCTGCCAAAACCGCTATATCGGAAGACTAACATATGTTTGCGCTTACGGCGGATCGCGTCATTTGCGATAGTCATCCCCGGCGCCACCCCACGCGGGGCGCGCCGCTTCAGGGGGCGGGCAGGCACAGGGCGTAAAGCCCGGCCATCCGATCTCGCGCAGGAAGGACCGGCAGGACGCGGTAGGGGAGAGCGACGGGCTCCCCGCCACAGCGCGCCTGGCGACGACAGGATCGACGCCGCGCCAGCCGCGGTTTCGGCCGGTCCTACGGCTTGTATCTCGCGAGGTAGACATCATGCGTTTCACGAACTCGACTTTCTCCATGGCCTCGCTGCCGGCGATCGCCGCGGCGCTGATCGCGGCCGCACCGCTGCACGCGCAAGACAGCGCGGCGCAGGAGGACACCGCGACGGCGGAAGATTCCACGCCGATCGTCGTCACCGGCTCGCGCCTCAAGCGCGATCCCAATTCCACCGAGCCGGTGCCCGTGACGACCGTCGATGCGACCTCGCTCAGGAACTTCGGCGCCAGCGATCCGACCGCCGCGCTGCGGCTGATCCCGGCGCTGATCTCCTCGAGCACCGTCGCCGACTCGCTCGAGCGCGGGCCCGCCGTGCCGGGCGGCGCCAACACGGTCGGCCAGGCCTCGATCAACCTGCGCCAGCTCGGCGCGAACCGCACCCTCGTGCTGGTCGACGGCTGGCGGCACGTCTCGGGCGTGGCCGGCACCCAGTCGGTCGACGTCTCGACCATTCCGCGCGGCCTCATCGAACGCGTCGACGTGCTCACCGGCGGCGCGTCCGCGATCTACGGCGCGGACGCGGTGACGGGCGTCGTCAACTACATCCTCAAGCGCGATTTCGAGGGCGTCCAGATCGATGCGCAGATGGGCATCTCCTCCGCCGGCGACGGGCGCACCGCGCGGATCGAGGGTCTGGTCGGCAAGAACTTCGGCGGCGGGCGCGGCAACGTGACCCTCGCGGCCGGCTACACCAAGGACAACGAGATCCTGATGGGCGCGCGGGCCTTCACCCGCGACAACGGGCGCGGCAACAACTCGACGACCTACGCCAACCCGCTGCGGCGCTTCCAGGTCGGCGAAATCACCGCCGCGGCAACGCCGAACTTCGCGAACTTCTACCGCATCGGCGGCCCCGGCGCATCGGCGACCCGCTTTCCCTACGGCGCGGTGATCCCGACTGCCGCCCAGGCTGCAACGCAGTTCCCGGGCGTCGCTCTGACCGCGGCCGAACAGGCGCTGATCGCGCGCGCGGCGTCGGCCCCGACGTTCGTCATCGGCGGCGACCCGCGCTTCGCCATCTCGTCCAACGCCGGCCTGATCTACCGCCGCGACTTCGGCTTCTTTTCCGCCGACATCAATGGCAACGGGGTGGGCGACTGCAATGAAACCTTCACCGGCCGCCTCGCCGGCGGCGGCGGCGGGTGCTACGTGACCGATACCCAGGGCAACGTGCGGATCGTGCGCGACGGGGTGATCTCGACCGGCACCAACCAGTTCGGCGGCGACGGCTCGGTCGAGCGCACCAACCAGACCTCGCTGATCCCGGGCTCGGAACGCATCTATGCCAACCTGCGCGCCAGCTACGAGTTTTCCGATGCGGCGCGGATCTGGATCGATGCCAAGTACACCCGCAACAACACGGTCAGCCGCAACAACTACAACAGCTTCTACGACACGCTGCTGATCTTCCCGGAAAACCCTTTCATCCCGCAGGCGCTGCGCGCCGATGCCACCGCCGCGCGCGGCCTGCGCATCAGCCGCGACTTCCTCGACCTCGGGCCGGGCATCTCGACCGCCGAGCGCGACACCTACCGGATCGTTGGCGGGATCGACGGCGACATCACCCCGCACCTCAAGTACCAGCTGGTCGGCAACTACGGCCGCACGGACAACGTCAACACCTCCAGCAACTCGGTGCGCTACGACCGTCTGTTCGCCGCGATCGATGTCGTCCAGGGGCCCAACGGCCCGACCTGCCGCTCGACCCTCAACCCCACCGCCGCCCCGCACCCGGGCTCGGAGTTCTTCCCGGTCATCGCGCCCGGCTTCTTCACCTTCACGCCCGGCGCCAATTCGGGCTGCGTGCCGGTCAACCTGTTCCGCGGCGTGAATTCGGTCACCCCGGAAGCGGCCAACTGGATCACCACGCCGACCACCAACCGCTTCCGCCTCGAGCAGACGGTCATCACCGGGATGCTGAACGGCGACACCGGCGCGTTCCTCAACCTGCCGGGCGGTCCGATCTCGTTCCTCGTCGGCGGCGAATATCGCGACGAGTCCTCGCGTTCGCGCTTCGACGACCTGATCCTCGGCCTCCTGCCCGCCGGCTCGCCCGCCGGCCCGGCCGGCACCTTCATCGGCAACGTGTCGCGCAACCAGCGGCTGGTGTTCGATCCCACCACCCGCCAGTTCAACGCCGGCGGCTCGTTCGACGTGAAGGAGGTCTTCGGCGAAATCCGCGTGCCGCTGCTCGCCGATATGCCGTTCTTCCACGAACTGAGCTTTGGCGCGGCGGGCCGCTATGCCGACTACTCGACTGTCGGCGGCAACTTCACCTGGAACGCCAACGGGGTGTGGGCGCCGATCCGCGACATCCGCCTGCGCGGCAGCTATGCCCGCGCGGTGCGCGCGCCGAACATCGCGGAACTGTTCAACCCGCAGCAGGGCGCGACCTTCCGTCCCAACGACCCGTGCAACCAGTCGCTGATCGACCAGCTGATCCGCGAGAACCGGCCCAACGCGCAGACCCGCCTGCGCAATTGCCGGGCGGACAACATCCCGGTCGGCTACGAGGACCCGCTCACCGCGCGCTTCTCGGGCACCTCGGGGGGCAACCCCAACCTCAGGGAGGAAACCGCCACCACCTGGAGCGTGGGCGGCGTCATCCAGCCGCGCTTTATCCCCGGCTTCTCGGTCTCGGCAGATTACTACGCGATCGAGATCACCGACGCGATCCAGGCGGTCGATGCGCAGACGATCGTCAACACCTGCTATGACCTGCCGACCTTCCCCAACAACTTCTGCACGCTGTTCACCCGCAACCCGGGGAACCGGGGCTTCAACTTCCTGACCCAGACGCAAATCAACTTCGCCAAGCTCGAAACGCGCGGGATCGACTTCCAGGCGAACTATGCGTTCAGCCTCGGCAAGAACAACTTCAACCTCGCGCTGGTCGGCAACTGGACCGAGCGGCTCGACCGCTTCTTCGATCCGGTGCGCACCGACTTCGTCAACCCGGGCCTGCGCGAACTCGGCGCGCCGGAGTGGTCGGGCTTTGCCAATGTGACCTGGAACCGCGGCGACTTCAGCCTCAACTACGGCGTGCAGTACATCGAATCCACCGCCGTCGCCGGGGCCATCGAGATCGAGCGCATCGACACCGAATTCGGCCCCGCGGGCTTCGCGCCCGATTACTGGATCCACAACGTCGCGTTCAACCTCGACGTGACGGACGAATTCTCGCTCTACGGCGGGATCAACAACCTGACGAACGAGATCCCCTACATCTCGAGCTCGGCCTATCCGGTCTCGGGCATGGGGCGCGCGTTCTTCCTCGGGGTGACCGCAAGGTACTGATCCTTCCGGGAGGCAGGAAGAGCAAGGCCCGGCCGCGCGACGCGCGCGGCCGGGCCTTCGCTTTCGTGCCCTCCCCCGTTCGACCGAGCGGGCGCGCGTCGCCCTACTCGCTGGTCCCCAAGAGCCCGCGCGCGACCACCCAGTTGTGGATCTCGCTCGGGCCGTCGTAGATGCGCATGGTGCGCAGCTTGTTGCTCATCAGGTAAAGCGGCAGCTCGCGGGTCATGCCCATGCCGCCGTAAAGCTGCATCGCGTGGTCGACGATCTCGTAGGCGCTTTCGGTGCAGAAGCTCTTGATCATCGAGATTTCGCTGCGGGTGTCGCGGCCTTGGTCGATCTTCCACGCGCAGTCGTAGGTCATCAGCCGCATGGCGTGGATCTTGGTGGCGGCGTCGGAAATCCAGTTCTGCACCGTCTGGCGCGCCGACAGGGGCTTGCCGAAGGTGCTGCGCTGGGGCGCGTAGTCGATCATCATCTCCATCGCGCGCTGCGCCATGCCGATCGACCACGACGCCATCTCGATCCGCCGCGTGCCGAGCCGCACCTGCATCGGCGCAAAGCCCTGCCCGCGCTTGCCGAGAAGCTTCCAGCCCGGCACCCGGCAATCCTCCAGAGCGATCTCGTAGGTGGCCGTGCCGTCGATCATCGGGATCTTGCGGGTGACGTTGAAGCCGGGCGTGCCCTTGTCGACAAGGAAAGCCGACATCCCGTTGCGCCCGCCGGGGTTCTTGTCGGTCACCGCCATAAGGATGGTGAAGTCGGCCTCGGCGCCCTTGGTAATCCAGATCTTGCGGCCGTTGATGATCCAGTCGTCGCCGTCTTGCACGGCAGTGGTGCGCATTCCCTGCGGGTCCGCGCCCGCGCCGGGTTCCGAGATGCCGATCGCGGAGATGGTCTCGCCGCGCACATAGGGTTCGAGGTAGGCTTCGCGCTGCCGCTCGTCGGCGGCAACCATCAGCATCCTGAGGTTCGGGCTGTCGGGCGGGAGGTAATAGGGCACCACTGTCTTGCCGAGCTCCTCGGAGACGCCGACCATCGCCACCATCGGCAGGTTCATGCCGCCCACCTCCTCGGGCGCGTCGAGGCCCCACAGACCGAGCTCGCGGCTGGCGGCATCGACCTTCGCGGTTTCTTCCGGCGTGAGGTAGGTGCCCTGCCCGATATTCTCACGGGCGATCACGGCGCTTTCATAGGGCATCAACTGGTCGCGCACGAACTTGCCGACCAGCTCCTTGAGCATGGCGTGTTCGTGATCGAGCTCGAAATTCATAGGTCCTCGTCCCCGTTCATCCGCGATGAGTGCGGCGCCCCTGACACCACACATTACGCGGCCTGTCACCCTCGGGATGAGGAGCACGCGGCGGATAAGAGGAGCAAACCGCCTCGCAGCCGGCGAACACGGCCCGCCCGGGGGCGAGAGGTTTGCGGATCAGGCCGCTTCGGCGGGCGGATCGACCCCTTCGGCCTCCCACAGGCGCTTGGCCTGGGCGATGTCGGCCGGGGTCGCGCGGCTGAGGCGGTGGGCGATGAAATCGATGCCGCCGATCAGCCATTCGGCCAGCGCCGGCTGCGCGAGGCGATAGACGCGCTTCTGCCCCAGGTTGCGCGTCTCGACCAGTGCGACGGCGCGCAGCACGCCGAGATGCTGCGACACGCGGGTCGGCGAAATCTGGAGGATATCGCCGAGCTCGTTCACGGTCTGCTCACCGGCCTGAAGCTTCAGCAGCAGGCGAATCCGGTCGGGATGGGAAATCTGTCGCAGGACGTGCGCCAGTTCATTCGCAACGATTGTGCGGCTCGGCATCAGGGCACCTCTTCCTGCTTGTGTTAAGAGCTAGCGAGATTTGAAGGCACAATGCGCAGAGTGGGGGTCCGGTTCCCGAAAACTGACATTTGTTTGTTTTCGAGCGCACGCCACTGTGGCTCGAAGCGCTGACCGGGAGCTGGCTCGCCGGTCAGCCGCGCGATGGACCCGGCATCGGTGCTCGCGGCAACACAGCCGGGTGCCTGCGCCCAAGCCCCGTGAAGGCATCGGGCCGCGTCGTCAAGTCCCGCCTCGCGCAGGGCAAGCGCGAGCGCCTGCACCGCCAGCCGCGCATCCAGCGGCGCGGAGCTCGCGCTGTCGTCCAGTGCCTCGGCCGTGATCCGCACCACGCCCTTGCGGGTCCACCACAGCATCGGCCAGCCGCCTTGCACCCCGGCGGTCTCGGCCAACACCGCGAAGACCATGCCGCGCAGGTCCGGCATGGCGATGATCGCGTCCCACCGCGCCGCGCCCGCCATCATCATAGGCAGCGCCTCCTCGAGGGTGCGGATCTCGAGCGTGGTGCCCGCCGGGCAGAGCCGCAGGTCCTCGCCCAGCCGCAGCCGCCCGATCGCCGCGCGGTGACGGGCGTGCACGAGAATCGCGATGCGTGTCCGACCCTCCGTGCAGGCGGCGCGGATCATGGCGCGCATGATCCCGGCCTGCGGCAGGCAGTCGCCATGGCTCTGCTCGGCGGTGAGGCGCATCGGATGGGGCGAAAGGAGCAGGATGTCGGTCAGGGCGCAGGGCGAATCGGGTGCGGGGCCGGTGGGCGCAAGGGCGTAGCTGGCGACGAAATCGGCCTTGGGCAGGCCCGGCAGGCCGCCGTTCTGGAAAGCGGTCGGGCACCAGGCGGTCCACGGGGCGAAGACCGGCGCATCGCTCTCCTTGCCATGACCGGCGCCGGGCCAGCCCGCCAGCCGTCGTCGGTGGGGTGCGGGCACGAAGCGGGGCTCGATGGCAAGCCAGTCGAGCAATGCGCCGAGCGCCGCACGCCAAGCTCCCGGCGCGCGGTTGGCGCATTCTGCGAGCCGCAAGGCCCCGCCCACCAGCGCGAGGCCGGGCGCGCAGTCGGGCCCTGCGGCGTGCGCCGCAGGAGGCCGGCGCGGCCTGTCGCTGGTGTGGTCCATCTGCCCCGATCCTCACGCCTCGCCAAGGATTCGGCCGGCTATTACGCGCGAAGCGCCGCACGCGAAACTTCAATCTTTTGTTGGCCTCGTTCGACTTTCTGGATGCATCAATCCGTCTGACGGCCTCCGCCCGCACGGCGTCTTGCATTGGCCGGCCCTGCCGGGCATCCTGCCTTGGGGAGACACGGGGGGAAAACGTCACATGAGCATGGCCGATTGGTGCGCTGCGCGCGCACTGGTATTCGCCGTTGCCGGCGCACTCGTCGCCGCGCCGGGCGCCCGGGCGCAGGAGCAGGCGCCGGGCGAGGCAAGCGCCAACACCCGCGCCGCGCAAAAAGCGGTCGTCGCCGCGCTCCCGCCGGAGGGGACGCGCGATGCCGCCGATTCGCAGCGCGGCTTCCTCGCGACGCGCAAGGACCCGGTGATTCTCGGCCCGGGCGGCAGGCCGGTCTGGAACCTCGAGGCCTATGCCTTCGTCAGCGGCCCGGCGCCCGACACCGTCAACCCATCGCTGTGGCGCCATACCGGGCACCTCAAGCGCCACGGGCTGTTCGAGGTGACGAAGAACGTCTGGCAGGTGCGCGGCTTTGACGTCTCGAACATGACGATCGTGCGTGGGAGCACGGGGTGGATCATCATCGACCCGCTCACCAGCGTAGAAGCCGCGAAGGCGGCGATGGAACTGGTCGAGCAGACGCTGGGCAAGCGCCCGGTGACCGGCCTCATCTATTCGCACAGCCACGGCGACCATTTCGGCGGCGCGAAGGGCGTCGTCGATCCGGCCGATGCGGCCACGCGGAAAGTGCCGATCATCGCGCCTGCGGGCTTCATGGAGGAGGCGACCTCGGAGAACGTCATGGCCGGGGGCGCGATGATGCGCCGCGCGGCCTACCAGTTCGGCACCGGGCTCCAGCCGGGGGCGAAAGGGCAGATGGGCAGCGGCATCGGCCTTGGCCTGTCCTCCGGCACGCTCTCGCTGATCCCGCCCACCGACACGGTCGCCAAAACTGGCGAGACACGCGTGGTGGACGGCGTCGCGCTCGAATTCCAGATCGTCTCGGGCACCGAGGCGCCGGCCGAATTCAACGTCTTCGTGAAGCCCGAGAAGACCTTCCTCGCCGCGGAGATCGCGACCTGCACGCTGCACAACATCCTCACCCCGCGCGGCGCCAAGGTGCGCGACGCGCGGGCCTGGGCGCACTACCTCGACGAGGCGGTGACCCGCTACGCGCCCGAGGCCGACACCGTCATCTCGAGCCACTGCTGGCCGATCTTCGGCCGCGCAGCCGGAACCGCATGGCTCGCCGCCCAGCGCGACCAGTACCGCTGGCTCCACGACCAGACCGTGCGGCGCATGAACCGGGGCGAGACCATGGACGAGATCGCGGAAGGCCTGGACAGCGCCCCGCCCCCCGTCAACGGCGCGGAGTGGTCGACGCGCGGCTACTATGGGACGATCAGCCACAACGCCAAGGCGATCTACCAGTTCTACCTCGGCTGGTACGACGCGGTGCCGGCGAACCTCCATCGCCATCCGCCGGTCGAGCGGGCGAAGAAGCTGGTCGAGGCGCTGGGCGGCGCGGACCGCACGCTCGCCCTGGCGCGCAACGCCTATGCCGCGGGCGACTACCGCTGGTCCTCGGACCTCCTGCAAAGCCTCGTCTTCGCCGCGCCCGACAACGCCGCAGCCAAGGCGCTGCTCGCTGACAGCTACGAACAGCAGGGCTACCAGGCCGAAAGCGCGATCTGGCGCAACCCGTTCCTCGCCGCGGCAAGCGACCTGAGGCGCGGCCGGACGCTGATGACCCCCACCCAGCCCAACGAGCTCATCACCGCGCTGGCGACACAGGAGCTGCTGGATTCGGCCGCGACCCGTTTCGCCCCCGAACGGCCGGGCCCGCGCGGGATCACCATCGGCATCGAACTGACCGACCGGCAGGAGCTGGCGATGATCGAGATCACGCCGCAGGCGATGATCGGGCGGGTCGGCGCGCTGCCGCCCTCCCCCGCCGCCAGCATCAAAGGGCCGCGCGCGATGCTGCTGGCGATGCTGTTCCTGAAGCAGCCGGTCGTCGCGCTCGAAAAGGCGGGGCTTCAGGTCACCGGCGACAAGGCAGCTTTGCAGGCGGTGATCGACGGGCTCGACCCGATGCCGCAGGGCTTCGAGATCGTGCTGCCCTAGGCGGGGATCGCCATCCGCCGCGCCATGATCTCGCTCGCACAGGCGTGGGTGCGCTCGTTGTCGACGTCGATCGCGTAGGACCCATCGGCGAACACCACCGGCACGAGCCGCACCTTCATCCGCTTCGAGATGCGCACCAGCGCGCCTTTGAGGCTCAGCCAGCCCTGCCGGAACATCAGCGTGTTGATGAGGCCGAAAGCGTTGATCACGCGGGCCGGGTTCTTGGCGAACTGCCCGCCCTCGCGGAAGATCTCGACCACCCGCAGCACCTCGGCGCGCGCGATCCAATAGGTGTTGCAGTTGGAATAGCCGTCGTCCGAGAACTCGTAGAAGCGGCGCTGGCCTTCGGGATGGGCGGCAAGGATATCGGCCTTGCGCGCGAAGGCGGCAGCCGCGTCGGCATCGCCCGCGCCGGCGATCATCAGTGCGATGCTTTCCGGCGTCATCAGCACGTTGTCGGCGGTGGTGACGAGCATCGGGAAGCGCGCGTGCGCGGCGGCGGCGAGCACGCTTTCGGCGAGGTTGTGCTCGGCTTTGAAAGCCTTGAGCCGCCCCGCCGCCGCCAGCCGGTCGGCGGTGGGCAGGCCCTCGAGGATCGCCGGATCGTTGATCGAGACGACGATATCGCCGATCTCCGGCGCGGCCTCGAGCGCGCGCAGGACGTGTTCGATGCAAGGCGTGCCGAGGACGGGCACGAGGCACTTGTCGGCCACTCCGTGCGCGGCGGCGAGGGGGTCGATGCTCCCCTCGCGCCGGCCCGCCAGCACCAGCGCACTCGCCGCGCCCAAAACCCCGCCGCTCATGCGAACAGCCCCTGGCGCTTCATGCTTTCGGCAAGGATCGTCTCGATCAGCTCTTCCTGGGTGATCCCGGCGAGGATCGCCGCGCGGCCGAACACCTTTTCGGACCACAGGTTGCAGTTGAGGTTGACCTCGAGAAAGTCGATCCGCCCGGTCTCGTCGTCGACCCGGAATTCGAAGCGGCCGTAATCGAAGGGCGCGAAGATGCCGAACAGCGTCTCGGTCATCGCGGCGATGCGCGCGACCATCTCGGGCCGGTCATAGGCAACGAGGCTGTACTTGTTGGCGCGGTCGACGAGATCGCGCTTCTCGTAATAGGTTCTGAGGTGCGCAGGGTCCGCCTGGAGGAACTGGAGCATCGGCAGGATCGTCGGCTTGCCGCCGATGGTGATGACCGGCACCTCGACATCGCTGCCAACGAGAAAGGGCTCGACGATCGCATCGTGCCCGTCGGCGTGGACCGAGGCGATCGCCGCCTCGAGCCCCGCCGCGTCGCACGCATCCTGCACGCCCCAGCTTGCCGAGGAGGCATTGGGCTTGATCACCCACCGCGCGGCCGGGGGCACGATGCCGACATCGACCGGCGCACCGCGGCGGAAGATCGCCCAGGGCGCGGTCGGCACGCCGCGCGCCTGCGCCTCGAGCTTGGAAAGGTGCTTGTCGTCCGACAGCCCGCGCAGGATCGGCGAGGCACCGACATAGGGCAGGCCGAGCCGGGTGCAGAGCAGCGGCAGCATCATCTCGGAATTGAGAAAGCCGCCCCGGTTCAGCAGCGGGAAGACAAAGTCGACGCCCTCGGGCCGCGCGAACAGCGCATCGTAGCTGTTGGCCACCTCGAGGCCGATGCCCAGACCCTCGAGGATGGTGCGCACCTCGTGATGGTAGATCGCGTGATTGCCGTCCTCCGGGTGCAGCGAACCGTCACCCAGGGCGTGCTTGGCGATGAACAGCGTGGTGAGGCGCTGGCGCGCTTCATCGGGAATGCGCGTGGGGATGATGGGTTGCGTCACAGAAGGGGTCCGGGGGTGAGGAGAGGGGGTTGGCCCCATGTGGAGCGTGCGCGCCGATAATCAATCGCCCGCGCCAATATCCTAATCTAGATTAGAGAACCGTCACGAACACCGCTGCCATGCGCCCGCCCGTGACCGACCCGCTCCCCCACGCCGACCGCCTCGGCCATGTCCTCAGCCAGGGCGGCGACGCCCGCATCCGCATCGACCCGGCGACCGGGCGCAACCCATACATGAGCTCGCCCTGGCCGGCCGCGACCGTGGCGTACGCCTCCTCGACCGCAAACGACATCTCGGCCGATGCCTATGCGGTGGGCCTGAAGCGCCTCGGCGAGCTTGCCCCGGGCGGCGTCCTTTCGCCCGAAGCCTACGCCGCCGCGCTCGGCGACCTGCGCCTGCGCATCCTCGCCGCCTACGAAGTGCGCCTGCCCGCGACGGTGGTCTTCGCCGCTTCGGGCACCGATCTCGAATATGTCGGCCTCGCCCATGCCAAGGGGCGTGCGGGCGGGCGGCCGATCCGCAACGTGCTGCTCGGAGCGGACGAGGTCGGATCGGGGTGCGTGTTCTCGGCCCGGGGGGAGTTCTTCGCGAGCGAGACCGCGCGCGGGCTGCCGGCGACCAAGGGCGAGCCGATCGGCGGGACCCTGCCGGGCCGGATCGAGCTCTACAACATCCCGGTGCGCGACGATGCCGGGCGCGCCTTCAGGGCGGCGGAGATGGCCGAGGCGATCGACCGCGCCGTCGCCGAGGCGCAAGCGGCGGGCAAGCACACGCTGGTCCACGTGCTCCACGGCAGCAAGACCGGGCTGGTCGTCCCGCACCTCGATCACATCGACGCGCTGCTGGCGCGGCACGGCGAGGCGGTGAGCTTCATCGTCGACGCCTGCCAGGCGCGGATCACCTCGCGCGCGATCCACGACTACCTGGCGCGCGGGTGCATCGTCATGCTGACCGGCTCCAAGTTCATGGGCGGCCCGCCGTTCAGCGGCTTCGCGCTGGTGCCGCACGGCGCGCTCGAGAACGCCGCCGACCTGCCGCGCGGCTTCGCGGCGATCTTCGCGCGGGCCGAATGGCCGGGCGAATGGCCCGGCGCGCAGGCGCTCGAGGCAGAGGCGAACCTCGGCCTGCTGATGCGGCTCGAGGCGAGCGTCTTCGAACTGGAGCGCTTCCAGGCGATCCCGCTGCCCCGGGTCGAGCGGGTGGTGCTGGCCTTCCATGCGGCGGTGCGCGCCACCTTCGTCGAGCGGCTCGGCGGGCGGCGGCTCGCCCCCTACGAGCCGGGCGCACGGCCAGAGGGGGATGCGCACCCGGTGGAGATGCGCACGCTGTCGACCATCGACCTGCGCGGCCTGCCGGGATCACCCGATTTCGACGCGGCGGTGCGGCTCCACAAGGCGCTGGTGGCGCGGGGAGTGCGGCTCGGCCAGCCGGTCAAGTGCGTGAAGCTCCCCGACGGGCGCTGGGGGGCGACGCTCAGGGTCGGGCTGTCGATGCCGCAGGTCACCGCCTTCGACGCGATGGACGACGCGGCGATGACCGCGAAGCTTGCCGCCGACATGGACCTGATCGTGGGCGCGATCGAGGACGCTCTCCCGGAAGCGGCTGCCACCGGGGCCTAGAGCGCGCAGGCGGTCGCCTGCGCGAGCGCCCTGCCGGAGAGCCACGCCCCCTCCACACGCGGGCTGTGGAGCCAGTCGCCGGCGATGCCGATGCCAAGGGCGGGGTCGAAGAGCGGGCCCTCGCCCTGCCGGGCTTCGGGCAGGGCATAGAGCCAGCGGTGGGCCTCGCAATGCAGCGGCGCGGCGGGGGCGATACCGGCGGCCGCAAAGAAGTCGCCGAGCAGCGCCGCCGCGACCGCCTCCTTCGGCTGATCGATCAGTGCGCGGCTGCGATCGGGACTGGCGTGGATTACCCAGGCCTCCGGGCCCCCACGCCCCGGCTTGGCGGAATTGCGCGCAGCCCAGCTGACCGGGCCGGTGTCGGAACGGAAGGTATCGGGGAGCGGCACGACCTCGGCAAAGCTTGCCATCACCGCCCAGCACGTCGCCGAACGGATGCTGGCGGCCCGCGCCGCGAAGTGGGGAGCGGCGTCGGCGAGCAACACCGCCGCTTGTTCAGCCGGCACCGCGACGAGCAGCGTGGGCGCGGCGAAAACCGCCTCGCCCGCCTCCACCCGCCACAGCGCACCTTCGCGCCGCAGGCGCTCGGCCCGCACACCCCAGCGCACGTCGAGACCGTCCGCCATCGCCCTGACGCAGGCGTTCATCCCCGGCGTTCCGACCCACGTGTCCGCGCCCGCTGCGGGCCAGCGCGCGGCAACGCCATCCCGCTCCCACGCTGCGACCACCGCGCGGAAGGACGGATCGCGGGCGGTGAGATACTGCGCGCCGTGATCGAAGCGCAGGGTCGCCCCGCCGACCTCGACCCGCCGCGTCGCCATGCGCCCGCCGGGGCCGCGGCCCTTGTCGAGCACGAGGATGCGGTGTCCGGCTGGGGCTAGGGCCCGCGCGGCGGAAAGGCCGGCGATGCCGCCGCCAATGATCAGGATGTCGGCCGTGTCGTCCATCGCCCGCCCATGCGCGAGGGGCGGTCCGGTTTCAAGGTGCCGAACGCGGGCGCGCGGCCTCGGCGAGCACCAGCGAGAACTGCCGGCCCTCGTCGGTCCAGCGCGCGCGCGGCTCCCAGCCGGCCGCCGCCAGCAAGAGCTGGGACGAGCGGCGGGTGAACTTGTGGCTGTTCTCGGTGTGAATGCTCTCGCCCTTCTGCATCGCGAAGCGCGTG
Source organism: Erythrobacter sp. WG (assembly GCF_026586795.1). GTDB lineage: Bacteria > Pseudomonadota > Alphaproteobacteria > Sphingomonadales > Sphingomonadaceae > Erythrobacter. The sequence continues at coordinate 101,893 of NZ_JAPFGY010000004.1, read as the reverse complement.
CCGCTGACAGTGAAGGCGATGTCCTCGCGCGCCACGAGGTGCATCTCGATGCGCGCGAAGGTGTCGTTCCAGCGCGCCTCGTGGCGCAGGCTTTCCACCGGGATGTCGCCCGCGAGCTCGCGGTTGATCCGCTCGGCAAGGTTGAGGTTGAAGCGCGCCGTCACCCCGGCGGCATCGTCATAAGCGGCGAGCAGCGCATCGACGTCCTTGACGAGGTCCATGCCGATCAGCAGCAGCGACCCCTCGCCCAGCGTCGCGCGCATCGAGCGCAGCAGGTCGGTCGCTGTCCGGGCGATCATGTTGCCGATCGTCGAGCCGGGGAAGAAGCCGAGCTTCGGCAGGTCCGCGACCTCGCCGGGCAGCTCGACGCGGCGCATGAAATCGGCCTCGACCGGGTGGACCGGCAGCCCCGGGAACTTGGCCGCGAGCGCCGCCGAGGAGGCGCGCAGGAAATCGCCCGCGATATCGAGCGGGACGTAGGCACTTGGACGGATCGCGGAAAGCAGCAGCGGGGTCTTGACCGAGGAGCCCGAGCCGAACTCCACCACCGCGCGGCCCTCGCCGACCAGATCGGCGATTTCGCCCGCGCGGGAATGGAGGATCTCGGTCTCCGCGCGGGTCGGGTAGTATTCGGGAAGCTGCGTGATGTCCTCGAACAGGGCCGAGCCCGCATCGTCGTAGAACCAGCGCGCGGGGATCGCCTTCTGGGCTTCCGCGAGGCCCGCCAGAACGTCGGCGCGGAAGGCGAGGTCGACACCGTCGGCGTCGCGGTCGACAAGCTTGAGGCTCTTGGTCACGGCCATGTCAGCAATCCTTGGCAAGGCGCAGCCCGGTGAACTGCCAGCGCTGGTGGGGGTAGAAGAAGTTGCGGTAGGAGGGGCGCGAATGGCCGCGCACCGTGGCGCAGGACGCGCCGCGCAGCACCACCTGGCCGCTCATGAACTTGCCGTTGTATTCGCCCACCGCTCCCTCCGCGGGACGGAAGCCGGGATAGGGCAGGTAGGCGGAGCGGGTGAACTGCCAGCAATCGCCGAACAGGCCGGGCGCTCCGATCGGCTGGACGGGGCCTGCGCAAGAGAGCTGCACGCCGCCTGCCGGATCATGCGCCGGGGCGGGCGAGGCGCCGTTCTGCCCGCGCGCGATCGCCTCCCATTCGAACTCGGTCGGCAGGCGCGCGCCTGCCCAGCTGGCGTAGGCGTCGGCCTCGAAGAAGGAAATGTGGGTGACGGGCGCGTGCGGGTCGCGCGGCTGCCAGCCCTGATGGGTGAAATGGGTGTCATCCGCGCCCCAGTAGAGCGGGGCGGCCACGCCCTCGCGCTGCACCCACGCCCAGCCGTCGGAGAGCCACAGGCGCGCATCGCGATAGCCGCCCTCGGCGATGAAGGCCTCCCACTCGGCGTTCGTGACGAGCCGATCGGCAAGCGCGAAGGGCTCGAGCAGCACGCGGTGCGCGGGGCCCTCGTTGTCAAAGGCAAAGCCGTCCGACTGGTGCCCGACGCGGGCGATCCCGCCGGGGTGATCGTGCCAGCCGAGCGGGCTCGCCCTGCCCACCCCTAGCCCCTCCGGCGAGCGGGAGGGGGGACCCTGCCACATCGCCGGGCCGAGCGGGTTCTGAAACAGCGCGTGCTTGATGTCGGTGAGCAGCAGCTCGATGTGCTGCTCCTCGTGCGCGATGCCGAGCGCGATCAGCGGGGCGAGCGCCGGGTCCCCAAGCAATGGCTCCATCGCCGCGGTGACAGCGGCGCGCCATTCGAGCACCTCGGCGAGGGTCGGGCGCGACAGCAGGCCGCGCGCGGTCCGCGCGATGCGTGCGCCCTCGGCCTCGTAATAGGAATTGAACAGGAAGGGCCAGCGCTCGTCGTGCAGGCGGTATCCCGGCGCGTGCTCGCGCAGCAGGAAGGTCTCCCAGAACCATGTGGTGTGCGCAAGGTGCCACTTGGCGGGGCTTGCGTCCTCCATCGACTGAAGGCTTGCATCGGCATCGCTGAGCGGCAGGGCCAGCGCCTCGGTCAGCGCGCGGGTGCTGCCGAACCGCTCCGCGAGCACCGCTGCCCCGAGGCCTGCCTTTCCCGTGATCGGATCGCTGCGCTGCACCTGGCTCTCCCCCCTTTTGCGTTGCCGTCGGACGTGGCCATCATGCCCCGCTGCGATTCCGCAGGAAAGCCGCTCGATACCTCACAAGATATCGGCAAATCATCACGTCGATCAGCTTTTGCCCGGCGTCAGGCGGCGTGTGCGCTGACCTCGGCTTCGCGTGCGCCGCCTGCGGCATCGTTGAGCATTTCGGCGACGAGGAAGGCGAGTTCCAGCGATTGTTCGGCGTTGAGGCGCGGATCGCAATGGGTGTGATAGCGGTCGCCGAGGCGTTCCTCGGTGATCGCGACCGCCCCGCCGACGCATTCGGTCACGTCCTGGCCCGTCATCTCGATATGGATACCGCCGGGGTGCGAGCCTTCGGCGCGGTGGACGGCGAAGAAGCCTTTCACTTCCCGAAGGATGCGGTCGAAGGGACGGGTCTTGAAGCCCGAGTCGGACTTGACGACGTTGCCGTGCATCGGATCGCAGGACCACACCACCGGGTGACCTTCGCGCTCAACCGCGCGCACGAGCTTGGGCAGCCCCTCCTCCACCTTGTCGTGGCCGAAGCGGCTGATGAGCGTGATCCGCCCGGCTTCGCGTCCCGGATTGAGATCGTCGAGCAGCCGCAGCAGCGCGTCCGGTTCGAGGCTGGGCCCGCACTTCATGCCGAGCGGGTTGCCGATCCCGCGCGCGAATTCGATGTGTGCGCTGCCGGGAAAGCGGGTCCGGTCGCCGATCCACAGCATGTGCGCGCTGGTCGCATACCAGTCGCCGGTCAGCGAATCCTGCCGGGTCATGGCCTGTTCGTAGGGGAGCAGCAGCGCCTCGTGGCTAGTGTAGAAGCTGGTACCCTTGAGCTGTGGCACGGTGCCGGGATCGACCCCGCAGGCCTCCATGAAATCGAGCGCCTCGCCGATCCGGTCGGCCATCTCGGCGAATTTCTCGGTCCAGGGCGTGCGGCCCATGAAATCGAGCGTCCACTGGTGGACCTGCCTGAGGTTGGCATAGCCCCCACCGGCGAAGGCGCGCAGCAGGTTCAAGGTGGCGGCTGCCTGCGAATAGGCCTTGACCATTCGAGCCGGATCGTTGCGGCGGCTGGCGGGGTCGAACTCGATCCCGTTGATGTTGTCGCCGAGATAGCTCGGCAGGGTCACGCCATCGATCGTCTCGGTCGGCGAGGAGCGCGGCTTGGCGAATTGGCCCGCCATGCGCCCCACCTTCACCACCGGGCGCTTGCTGGCGAAGGTCATGACGACCGCCATCTGGAGCAGCACGCGGAAGGTGTCGCGGATGTTGTTGGGGTGGAACTCGGCAAAGCTTTCCGCGCAGTCCCCGCCCTGAAGGAGGAAGCCGTGGCCGCTGGCAACCGAGGCCAGATCGGCCTTCAGCGCCCGGGCCTCGCCAGCGAAGACCAGCGGGGGATAGGAGGAGAGGGTCTTCTCCGCCTCCGCAAGCTCCGCGGCATCCTCGTAATGCGGCAGGTGGCGGGCTTCGTGGGCCTTCCAGCTTTCCGGGGTCCAGGTCTCTGGCACGTCGCGTCACTCTTTCTCGTCATTTTGCGCACAAGGCGGGGCCCGCTACAGGCAGCGAGCATGAATTGTAAAGCCGCAAAGGGCGCGGGCACAACATTATTTCCCGGCCACTCTGAACGACCGAGCCGATCACCGCCTCTTGCCGCGCGCTCCTGCCGGCTGCGCCTGCGCCGCGCCCTTCGCCGCCGTAGCGAGAGTCTGCCCGTCGGGGATGACCGCCAGCCGGAACGCCGCGCCGCCCGCCAGATAGCGCGCGGCGAGCGCCTGCATCGCCGCCGGCGTGGTGCGCGAATAGTCCTGCAGCAGGCTGCGCAGCTGCGCGATCTGCTGTGGGTCCTGCGTCGCGCCCTCGATGTTGTAGAGCCAGAACTGGTTGCCGGTCGAAGCGCGCCGGATCAGCTGGCCGAGCGGCTCGGTGACCCGCGCCAGCTCGTCGGCGGTGGGCGGGTTGGCGGCGAGGTCCTTGGCGATCCGGTCGGCCTCGGCGAAGAACACCGGGACGGTTTCCGGCGTGAGCTGCGCGACGGCGGTGATCCGGCCGCCGCCGGCAAGGTCCGTGGGCCAGCTCGAGAAGGCCTGCGGGGAATAGCTCGCCCCGGCGCGCTCGCGCAGCGCGTCGAGCAGGCGGTTGCTGAACAGCTGGGTGAGGATTTCCAGCTGGCGGCTTTCCGGCAGCCCCGCCGTCCCGCCCCCGCTCGGCCAGGCGACCACGGCGGCGGCCTGATTGGCATCGCCGCGATGGGTAACGACAGTGGGCTTGTCCGAGGGCGCTGCAAAGCCCGGCAGGCGCGCGGCGACATCGGCCGGGATCGGATCGCGCGGCGGTAGCGCGCCGAAGGTGAGGCGCAGCTGCTCGGTGACCTTGGCCTTGTCGAACTCGCCGAACACCAGCACCTCGACCGGACCCTGCTTCAGCAGCGGCTCCCAGACCGCGCGGAAGCCTTCCGGCGTCGCCGCCTTGAGCGCGTCCGGATCGGGGGTGGCAAAGCGCGGGTCCTTGCCGGTCACGAGATATTCGAGATCGCGCGACAGCACGCCGCCCGGGCTGGTCGAATAGGTGTTGTAGGCCAGTTCGGACGCCGCCCGCGCGCGCAGCACCGGTTCCTTGTCCCAGCGCGGCATCCCGAGCTTGGCGGCGAACAGGTAGAGCTGGTCGTTGACATCCTCCGAGCGGGTCTGCGCGGTCAGCGTGAAGGCCGCCCCGCCGACGTCGAATTCGAAGCCGAGCTTGCGGCCCGTGGCGAGCCGGTCGAGCTCGTCCTGCCCGAGCTCGCCGATCCCCGAGCCGACCAGCGCCTGCTCGCCCAGCGCGGCATAGACCGCGCTGTCCTTGTCGAAGGCGCGCTGGCCGGCGCCGAAGCGCACCCGCACGGTGACGCGCCCAGGTTCGGCATCATTGGCCCAGACCAACGCCTTGACCCCGTTGGCGAAGTCGATCCGCTCAACCTCGAGCGCCCCTGCGGGCCCTTGCGCGGTGATCGTGCCGGGCGCCCCCACGGGGGGCAGATCCGCAAAGGCGATGGTCTTGGCGGCGAGGCGGGCCGTGCCATCGACCTTGGCCTCGCTGGCGAGCGCGGTGCGGAACGAGGCGACATCGGCCTCGCCCGCCGCGGGGGTCACATAGACCCCGCGCGTCACCGTGCCCTCGAACAGCCCCTGGGTGCGCTTCAGCACCCGCTCGGGCGTGAGCCTGGGTTTCATCCCGCGGAACACGTCGAGCACCACCTTGGGCGCGGCAACGGTCTCGCGGATGTCGACGGCGTTGACGATGTTGTCGGCGAGCGTCGATCCGGCCTGCACGCTCTCCTGCTCGACCTGGTTGGCGAACACCACGTCGAACTGCGCGACCTCGCGGTCGATCTCCTCCTGCGTGGGCGGGTTGGCGAGCGCATCGGCGATCACGCTGCGGACATCGGCGAGCGCCGCCTGCCAGTCGGCGGAGAGCGGCGCGAAGGTGACGAAGGTCGCATCCGCCGAACGCGAGACGTCGTCCTGCTGGACCTGCGCGTAAAGGAAGCTCCCGCCGCCGCGCGCACGGCTTTCCAGCCGGCGGTTGATGATCGCCTGCGCCACCGCATCGGTGAGCAGGTCTTCGTTGTAGGCGATGGTGTCCTCGACCTGGCGCCACGGGCGCATGACCGCGTAGGTGAGGCTGCGCGGAAGGTCGGGTTCCACCCCGACGGCGAGCTGACCGATGGGCGTTGCGGGGCCGGCCGGATCGCCTGCGCCAGCGGGCGGCGCCGGATCGCCGAAATCGGGCGCGGTGCCGGCCTTGCCCGTGCCCTTCCAGTCGCCGAACCACTGTTCGACCAGCCCGGCGAGCACCATCGGATCGGCATCCCCGGCGACGACGATGACGGTGTTCTCCGGCCGGTACCAGCGGTCGTAGAAGGCCTTCACCGCCTTTCCGGTCGCCGCGTTTAGCGTGGCATCGGTGCCGATCGGGTTGCGCGTTGCCAGCCGCTGCCCGGCGAAAAAGGTCTGCCGGGTGAGGTCCGCCATACGCAGCCCCGCCCCGCCCCGCTCGCGCTTTTCGGCGAGCACGATCGGGCGTTCGGCGGCGACATTGGCGTCGCTCAGCACCGGCTCGCGGATCATGCCGGAAAGGAGCTTGAAGCTTTCGGCCAGCTTGGCGTTGTCGATGTTGGGAATGTCGAGCTTGTAGGCGGTGTGGGTGGGACTGGTTTCGGCATTGGCATCGCTGCCGAAGGTCGCACCCAATCGCTGCCAGGCGGAAATCGCCTCGGCCTTGCCGAGATATTTGCTCTCGCGGAACAGGAGGTGTTCCAGCAGGTGCGCGAAGCCCTGCTCGTTGTCCTGCTCGTAGAGCGAGCCCGCGTCGATCCGCACCCGGATCGAGACCTGGCGCGGCGGCACGCCGTTGCGCCGCACGGCATAGCGGACGCCATTCTTCATCTCGCCGAACAGCCATTGCTCGTCGGGCGGGACGTCCGAACCCTTGTAGAGCCATGCCTGTCCGGCCGCCTGAAGCGCCTGCGGCGCGGGAACGGCCGGCGGCGGGGTCGCGTGGCCGGGCGCGTGCTGCTGGGCGGCGGCGCTGCCGGACTGCGCCTGCTCGGCAAGCAGCGGCTGCAGGGCAACGAGCGGGGCGAGAACGAGGGCGAGAGCGCGAACCGCGCGGGAAGACGACGTCATGGGCCGGGCTTATAGGGCGGCAAAATGTGAAGCGATAGTGAATGCTCGGCCCCTCCTCCGGGATTGGCACCTTGCCGCCCGGGCCTCGCGCCCCTAGATTGCGCCCCATGTTCATCGAGACCGAAACCACCCCCAACCCGTCTGCCCTCAAGTTCCTCCCCGGCCAGCCGGTGATGGCGAGCGGCACCCGCGAATTCGCCACCCCCGAAGCCGCCGAGGCGAGCCCGCTGGCGCAGGCGATCTTCGACACTGGCGAGGTGGTGAACGTGTTCTTCGGCGCCGACTTCGTCTCCGTCACCGCCGCGCCGGGCGCCGACTGGAGCGCGCTCCGGCCGCAGGTCATCGCCGTTCTGCTCGACCATTTCGTCTCCGAGGCCCCGCTCTTCGCAGGTCCCACCGGCAACGGCATCGCCGTTCCCCCGCCCGAGGAGGACATGGTGATCGCGGAGCGGCCCGAGGACGCCGAGGTGATCGCCGCGATCAACGAACTGCTCGAAACCCGCGTGCGCCCGGCCGTGGCGGGCGACGGCGGCGACATCGCCTATAGGGGCTTCCGCGACGGGGTGGTGTACCTGACGCTCCAGGGCTCGTGCTCGGGCTGTCCGTCGAGCACCGCAACATTGAAGCACGGGATCGAGGGCCTCCTGAAGCACTACGTCCCCGAAGTCACCGAGGTGCGCGCGGCATGAGCCAGCAGTTTCACGATCACGCGCTGGCGCCCGAGGCGCTTGCCCAGCTCTTCACCGAGGCGCGCAGCTACAACGGGTGGCTCGACAAGCCGGTCAGCGACGAACAGCTCCACGCGATTTGGGACCTCGTGAAGATGGCCCCGACCTCGGCCAATATGCAGCCCGCGCGCATCGTGTGGGTCAAGTCCGAAGAAGCCAAGGCGAAGCTCGTGGAATGCGTCTCGGAAGGGAACAAGAAGAAGGTCGCCGCCTCGCCCGTCACCGCGATCATCGGCTACGACATCGACTTCCACGAGGAGCTGCCCTGGCTCTTCCCCCACACCGACGCGAAGAGCTGGTTCGAGGGCGACGAGAAGGGCCGCGAGGAGGGCGCCTTCCGCAATTCCTCGCTTCAGGGCGCCTACCTGATGCTCGCCGCGCGCGCGCTGGGGCTCGACTGCGGACCGATGTCGGGCTTCGATCCGGCGGCGGTCAACGCCGCCTTTTTCGCCGACGCGCCGCGCCACAGGGTCAATTTCATCTGCTCGGTCGGCTATGGCGATCCGGCCAGCATCTTCCCGCGCTCCCCGCGCCCCGATTTCGCCCGCTTCAACACCATCGCCTGACAAGCCACGGGCCGGGCACAATGCCCGCTTGCGCGCCCGCGCGCGGTAAGGCATCGCCCAGCTCATGCGGGTCCTGGCGATAGAAACGGCATCCGAGGCGTGTTCCGTCGCCCTGTTTGACGGCGCGCGCCTCGTCGCCCACGATCACCGGGTGATCGGGCGCGGCCATGCCGAGGCGCTGGTGCCGATGATCGGCGCGCTGCCGGACAAGGGCCGCGCGGCGCGGATCTGCGTCGGCCGCGGCCCCGGCAGTTTCACCGGCGTGCGGATCGGGCTCGCCACCGCGAGGGCGCTGGGCTTTGCCTGGGGCGCCGAGGTGCTCGGCTACCCCACCCTCGCGCTGGTCGCGGCCATGGCCCAGGCGGATACGCCGGTAACGGTGTGCATGAACGGCGGGCACGGCGAATGGTTCGTCGCCGATTTCGGCGCGGATGGCGAGCCGCTCGGCGAGAGCCGCTCGCTCGCCCCTGCCGCCGCCACCGCGCGCGGGGCGCAAGGGGTGATAGCCGGCAACCGCGCCGCCGAATTCGCCGCGCTGCTCGATGGCAAGCGGCAGGCGCTGCCGATCCTCCCCGACGCCCGCGCCCTGCCCTTGCTCGCCCCCGGCCTGCTGACCGCCGCGCTCGCCCCGATCTATGGCCGCGGCCCCGATGCCACCCCGATGGCCGGGCGCCTGCCGGCATGACCGCCGCCACCCCCGCTTCCGGCCCTCCGAGCCCCGCACTGGTGGACCGGATCATGGTGGTGATGGAAGCAGCCTTCGACCCTGCCTATGGCGAGGCCTGGACCCGCCGCCAGGTCGCCGATGCCCTGACGCTCGCCAACACCCACGCGCTGGTGATCGATGCCGACGGCGCCGCCATCGACGAAGGCAGCGCCGCCGCGCCGGCGGGCTTCGTCCTCACCCGCCATGTCCTTGACGAGGAAGAACTGCTGCTTATCGCCGTCGTCCCGGGCGTGCGCCGCCGCGGCGTGGGCTCGGCGCTCATCGCGCAGCTGTTCGCCGCAGCAAGGCAGAGAGGCACCAGCCGCATCTTCCTAGAAATGCGGCGCGGCAACCCCGCCATCCATCTCTATCGCAATTTCGGCTTCGAACCGATCGGCGAGCGGCGAAACTATTATCGGATGGCTAATGGCGAACGGATCGACGCCATTACTTTCGCCACGACAATCGAATAGCACACCGTCTGTCGCAAATCGGCATATAGGCAAAGCAACCCGGTTGCATCGACTGCATGTTTCGGTCATGTGGCAATAACGGCGCCTGTCGCACGCCGCTGCGCGAGGAACTCATGGAAAACATGGAAATCGACATGAAGGAAACACTGATCACCCTGACCAGCGACATCGTCGCTGCGCACGTCAGCAACAATGATGTCGCCGTCACCGACGTGCCGGCGCTGATCACCAACGTCTACACCGCGCTCGCCAACCTTGGCGAAACCCCGGTCGTCGAAGAAGCCAAGCCGCAGCCGGCCGTTTCGGTGCGCAATTCGGTAAAGCCCGAATACATCGTCTGCCTCGAAGACGGCAAGAAGCTGAAGATGCTCAAGCGCTACCTGCGCACCAACTACAACATGAGCCCGGAAGAATACCGCGCGCGCTGGGGCCTGCCGGCCGACTATCCGATGGTCGCCCCCAACTATGCCGAGAAGCGCCGCGATCTCGCCAAGAAGATCGGCCTCGGCCGCAAGCCCGGCGAGGCCGCGCCCAAGACCCGGCGCCCGCGCAAGACCGCATAAGCGGCGCGCCCCGGCCGACCCTGTTCACAGGGCGGCAGGGCACGCTTGAGCAAGCAGCCTCACCCCTGTAGGAATGAGGCTGCTGTGCTCTCGGCGCAGCGAGGCCCGGCGATGGAGCGGCGATTGACCCAGAAGATCGATCTCGAACAATTGTGCGCCGAAAAGGGCCTGCGCATCACCGAACAGCGCCGGGTGATCGCCAAGGTGCTCTCGGAAAGCGACGACCATCCGGACGTGGAACTGCTCCACAGCCGCGCCGCCGCCGTCGATCCGCGCATCTCGATCGCGACCGTCTACCGCACCGTGCGGCTGTTCGAGGAAGCCGGCATCCTCGACCGGCACGACTTCGGGGACGGCCGCTCCCGCTACGAACCCGTGCCCGAGGCGCATCACGATCACCTCATCGACGTCGAGACCGGCAAGGTCGTCGAATTCGTCGATCCGGAAGTCGAGGCGCTCCAGCGCCAGATCGCCGAGCGGCTGGGCTACCGGCTGGTCGATCACCGCATGGAGCTTTACGGCGTGCGGCTGTCCCGCAATGACTGACGGCGCGCGATGACCGACTGGGCGCTGCGGCAGGCCGCCGCGCGCGGCGAGCCGACGCCGATCTCGCTTGCCGGCTGGCTGCGGATCGCGCTGCGGGCGGCGGGGCTGATCGGCCTGCTCGCCGTGTTCGTGCCGCTCCACTACCTCTACCGCCTGTTCGCCTATGGCTCCCCCTTCCCGATGCTGTTCCTGCGCTATGCCGCGCGGGTGTGCGGGGCGCGGGTCGAGGTCCACGGCACGCATCTCAAACGCGATGTGTTCTTCGTCGCCAATCACATCTCCTGGGTCGATATCCTCGCGCTGGCGGGTGCGAGCGGCACGGCCTTCGTCGCCAAGGCGGAACTGGCCGAGGCGCCGGTGGTGGGCTGGCTCGCGAGCCTCAACCGCACCGTCTTCGTCAAGCGCGAGCACCGCATGGGCGTGGCCGAGCAGATCAACGCGCTGAAGGAGGCCCTCGTCGACAACTGGTCGGTGACGGTCTTCCCCGAAGGCACCACCACCGACGGGCAGTCGCTGTTGCCGTTCAAGACCTCGATGCTCTCGGTCCTCGAGCCGCCGCCGCCGGGCGTGCTCGTGCAGCCGGTGATCCTCGACTACGGCCCGGTGGCAGAATGGATCGGCTGGATCGGCGAGGAAGGCGGCCTCAACAACGCCAAGCGGGTGCTGTCGCGCAAGGGCAGCTTCCGGGTGGCGCTCCACTACCTCGAGCCGTTCAGCCCCGAGGACTTCAAGGGCCGGAAGGCGATCGGCCAGGAATCGCGCCGCCGCATCGAGGAGGCGCTGATCGAGATCAGGGGCCACCCCTTACGCCCCTTCGCGCACTCGGTCCCGCCGGTGCGCTATGAGGCAAGGGCCGCAGCGGCGGACTAAAGTCCCGCGCGCACCAGCCAGTCGTGGAAGATCCGCACCGGGCGGCTTTCCAGCGCCACGGGCTTGCACACGAACCAGTAGGAATAGGGGCTCTCCACGGGCTTGCCCGGCAGGTTGGTCAGCCGGTTGTCGTTGGCGCGGCGCAGATGATCGTCGTGCATGATCGCGATGCCGAGGCCTTGCGCGGCCGCCTCCAGCATTAGCGCGCCCGAATCGTAGTGGTCGATCGCGGCCGGGTCCATCTGTTCGAGCCCGTTCGCCTTCTTCCACGCCTGGAAGCTTTCGGGCAGCTCGTTGTGGATCAGGAAAGTCTGCTTCGACATCGCTTCCGGCGTGATGTCGGGGCCGATCCCCCGCGCGGTATCGCGCGAACAGATCGCGTGGACGAGGTTGTGGTCGAGCCGCACCGCGTGAAGCCCGCTCGCCGGCCCACGCGAGAGGATGATCGCGGCATCGAGCGTGTCGCCCACCCGGTCCTCCAGATGCGGCGCGGTGTCGATGTCGATGTGCAGCAGCGGGTGGCGCTTGCGTAGTTCCCCCAGCCGCGGGAACAGCCGCTGGCTCCCGAACATCGGCAGGACGCCCAATCTGAGGCGCAAGAGCGCGATATTGTCCGACTGGCTCTCAACCGCCCGGGCGAGCGCCTCCATGTGCGGATTCACCGCCTCGTAGAAGGCCTGGCCCTCGTCGGTCAGCTGCATCGACTGGCGCGCGCGGGTGAACAGCTTCTTGCCGACGAATTCCTCGAGGTTGCTGATCCGCCGCGACAGGGCCGAAGGGCTGAGCCCGATCTCCTCGGCCGCCGCGCGCGCCGAGCCGAGGCGCACGGTACGCATGAAGGCCTCGAGGGCGCGCAGGGGGGGCAGACGACGTGCAGGCATGATCTCTCTCCTTGAGAGGAGATACGCGCCCCAAGCAGATTGGATGCAAAAAATCGAAGGAAAAAAGCGTCGGGACGCGAAAAGTTGCGCCTACTGCACTTGGTCCTCGATCAAAGGGGGGTGCAGGCGCAGGCGCGTGACGTGCGTTTCGTCCCCCGCCGTCACTTCAATGCGCCAGCCGCTGGCGTGTTCCAGCACCGTGCCGACCGGCGGCACCGCCTCCGCCAGCACGAAGGCGAGGCCGCCCAGCGTGTCGACCGCTTCCTCGACCTCGGCGAGGCGCGGGTCGATCTTCTCGGCGATATCGTCGAGCTCTGCGCGCGCGTCGATGTCCCACATGCCCTCGCCGATGGGGGTGATCAGCTCCTGCGGGGCCTCGTCGTGCTCGTCCTCGATCTCGCCGACGATCTCCTCGACCAAGTCCTCGATGGTGATGAGCCCGTCCGTGCCCGAGAACTCGTCGAGCACGATCGCAAGGTGCACGCGCTGCGTGCGCATGTCGGCGAGCACGTCCAGCGCGCCGCGCGCCTGCGGCACGTAAAGCGGCTGGCGCATCAGCGTCGTCCAGTCGGGCGGCGGCGGGGTGCCGTTGGCGAGGAAGGGGAAGATATCCTTGATGTGGATCATCCCGATCACGGAATCGAGCGTGTCGCGATAGACCGGCATCCGCGAATGGCCGTGCTCGGAAAAGGCGGCGACCATCTCGTCCCAACTGATCGAGGCTTCGACCGCGATGATCTCCCCGCGCGGCACTGCGACATCGTCGGCATCGTGTTCGGAGAAGTGGAGGAGGTTGCGCAGCATCTGCCGCTCCACCCGCGACAGGTCGCCCCCGGCCTGGCTGCCCGTGTCCGAGCGTGCCGAGCCCTCGTCGTCCTCGTGCTCGTCGATGGCTTCCTCGAGCTGTTCGCGCAGAGACCGCGCGGCCTCGAGCCCGAGGATCTTGCGCAAGGCGGGCCACAGCCCGCTGCTACTGTCCGCGTCTCCGGCTTGAGATGCGGGCGAATGGGAATCGGCCATGGCCTTGTGTGTGGCTCCTACGCGGTTTCAGTCGCCATATGGGTCAGCGATGCCCAGTTTGGCAAGTATCCGGGTCTCGAGCCGCTCCATCGCCTCGGCCTGTTCGTCGCTTTCCACATGGTCGTGGCCGGCAAGATGCAGCAGGCCGTGGACGATCAGGTGGGCGGCATGGGCTTCGAGCGTGACGCCCTTCTCCGCCGCCTCGCGCGCGCAGGTTTCATGGGCGAGCGCGATGTCGCCGAGCATTTCGGGCGGGCCATCCGCAGCGAGTGCTTCGAGTTCCTTACGCTCCAGCATGGGGAAACTGAGAACATTGGTCGGCTTGTCGCGCCCGCGCCACTCGCGGTTGAGGGCGTGGACCTCGGCGTCGGAGGTGAACAGCAGGCTGGCCGTGAGGCGCGGATTGGCGAGCAGCGGCTCGCCCTCGCCCGTCGCCGCAGCCGCGCGGCTCGCAAGCGCCTCCCAGTCGCCCGGGGGCCAGTCCTCGATGTCGATATCGATCTGCATCAGACGCGCCCTAGCGGGCTCAGGCGGTCCATGCCAGCGCGGCTCAGCCCTCTTCTTCGTCCTTGCCCTCGTAGGCCTCGACGATCCGACCGACGATCGGGTGGCGCACCACGTCGGCGGCGGAGAAGCGGATCGTGCCGAAGCCCTCGACGCCCTCCAGCCGCTCGACCGCATCATTGAGGCCGCTCATGCGCGGGCCGCCGGGGATGTCGACCTGGCGCGGATCGCCGCAGATCACCATGCGGCTGTTCTGGCCAAAGCGGGTGAGGAACATCTTCATCTGCTCGCGCGTGGTGTTCTGCGCTTCATCAAGGATGATGAAGCTGTCGGCCAGCGTGCGCCCGCGCATGAAGGCGATGGGCGCGATCTCGATCTCGCCGTTCGCCAGCCGCCGCTCGACCTGTTCGGGCGGCATGCAGTCGTTGAGGGCATCGTAGAGCGGGCGCAGATAGGGATCGACCTTCTCCTTCATGTCGCCGGGCAGGAAGCCGAGCTTCTCCCCCGCCTCGACCGCGGGGCGCGAAAGGATCAGGCGCTGGACAGAGCCGGTGATGAGCTGGCTCACCGCCTGCGCGACCGCGATATAGGTCTTGCCGGTCCCCGCCGGGCCCAGGGCGAAGATGATGTCCTCGCTGGCGAGCGCGCGCATATAGTCGATCTGCGTCGCCGAGCGCGGCACGATGGTCTTCTTGCGCGTGCGGATCATGATCGGCGGCGCACCCTGGTCGCCCGCGATGATCCCCTCGAGGGTCGGCTCGGCCGACATGGCGATCATCGCATCGATCGCGCCGCTATCGAGCGCCTCGCCGCGCGCCAGCCGGTCGTACATGGTCTTGAGCGTCTCGCGCGCCCGGGCGACGTCGTCCTCGGGCCCCTCGATCACCACCTGATGGCCGCGCGCGTGGATGTAGACCCCGAGCCGGTTCTCGACCTGCACCAGATTGGCATCGAACTGCCCGAACAGCGGGCCGAGCAGGGCCTGGTTCTCGAAGGTGAGGTCGACGCGGGCGCGCCGCTGGGCCGGGATGCCGCGGGGATCGGGCGAGAGCGCCGGGTGTCCGGCACGGGAAGGTCGTCGGCCCATGAGGTCCTTTGCTTGACAGGCCGCGGGACAATCCCTCGTCCTTGAGTCGGGAAGGTAATCAGGCCCTTGCCCAAAGCAAGGCGGGTGCGGCGAGATGGTGGGGGAAACTCGGCCGGAGGCGGTCGCAAAGGCCTTGCGGCCACACCGCCACCGGCTCTCGCCGATCGGATCATTCATGCAAGGTTAAGCGATAAGCGATTGTATTCTTGGCAGACTGGACGGAACGGCATGGGCTTTCCCGGTGCCGCAACATCGGGCCTCGTTCGCGGTCATCAGACACAGACAGGTAGGAATCATCATGATGATGAAGATGGCGATCACCGCAAGTCTGCTGACAGCCATTGTCGCTCCCGTTCGGGCCCAGGACTATGATCCGTCCGGGTCCGACCCGATCGTGGTCGAGGCCGACCGGCCCTATTCGGCCGAAGAGGTCAAGTCGCTCGCCCGCAAGATCGGTTCGAAGATCGATCTGCTGCGGCCCTTCCCGCGTTTCAACGCTCCGCTGTGCCTCGATGTGGCAGGGCTGAAGGATGAATACCGCGACGGCTTCGTCCGGCGCGTCGCCGAGAATGCGCGGATCGCCGGATTGACCATCGCCAAGCCGGGCTGCCGTCCCAACGCCATGATCATGTTCGCCGAGGACAGCCGCAAGCAGCTGATTTCGCTGCGCAAGCACAAGCGCGACCTGTTTGGCGAGATGCCGCGTTCCGAGTTCCAGACCATGATCGCCTCACGCGACGGGGTGTATGCGTGGCAGATCAACGAGATCGCCGACGTCGATGGCCGGGAACTCGACAAGGGACCGAGCCCGCTTCTCGGCCTGACCGGCGTTCCGGTGCTGCGCACCCCGGCAACCGGCCGCCTCAGCCCGCCGGACACGCTGGTCACCAAGACATCGGTGGTGGTGATCGATCGAAGCCGGATCGATGGCAAGAGTGCCGAGCAACTCGCTGATTACGCGACAATGCGGCTGATCGCGCCGATCGGGGAACTGCCCGCGGCGGGCGCCGGTGGCCCGTCCACGATCATGACGCTGTTCCAGGCCCCGGACGCCGCCCCGGCCGGGCTGACCGCCATCGACATGGCCTTTCTCGAAAGCGTCTACAAGGTTCGGGCAAACGGACCGAGCGGACAGATTTTCGTCGAGACCGCGAAGCGCGTGACACGGGCGAACGGTCAGTAGATCGGCAGCCCTTTCAACGAGTTGGGGCCCGCCTCGGCGAGCTCCACCGCGACAAGATCGCCGATCGCGGCCTCGCCCTCGATCCATACCGATTGCAACCACGGCGACTTGCCGAGCCACTGGCCGGGGTGCCTCCCCTTGCGCTCGACCAGCACCTCGCACCGCGTGCCGACGCTCGCCCGGTTGAAGGCGAGCTGGTGCTGCCCGATCCGCGCCTGGAGGCGTTGGAGCCGGTCGTCCATGACCTCGGGCGCAATCTGGTTCTCCAACGCGGCAGCAGGCGTGCCGGGGCGCGGGGAATACTTGAAGCTGAAGCACGCCGCGTAGCGGACGGCGTCGACGATGCTCAGCGTGTCGGCGAACTCGGCCTCGGTCTCGCCCGGGAAGCCGACGATGAAATCGCCCGAAAGCGCGATGTCCGGTCGGGCGGCGCGGAACCGCTCGATGAGGCGCAGATAGCCCTCGGCAGTGTGCTGGCGGTTCATCGCTTTCAGGATGCGATCGTTTCCAGCCTGCACCGGCAAGTGCAGGTAAGGCATGAGCTTTTCGACCTCGCCGTGCGCCGCGATCAGGTCGTCGTCCATGTCGTTGGGGTGGCTGGTGGTGTAGCGGATGCGGGCGAGGCCGTCGATCCGCGCCAGCATCCGGATCAGCCCGCCGAGGCCCACGGGCCGGCCCCTCTCGTCCTCGCCCGCCCAGGCGTTGACGTTCTGGCCGAGCAGCGTGATCTCCTTTGCGCCTGCCTCGACCAGCTTGTGCGCTTCGGCGACGAGATCCTTGAAAGGCCGCGAGATTTCGGCGCCGCGGGTATAGGGGACGACGCAATAGGTGCAGAACTTGTCGCACCCTTCCTGCACCGTCAGGAACGCCGACGGCCCTCGCTTGCGGCGCGCCGGTAGGGCATCGAACTTGGCGATGGCGGGCATGTCGGTGTCGGTCGCGCGCTCGCCTTTTTCTGCTTTATCAAGCATTTCCGGCAGACGGTGATAGGCCTGGGGGCCGACCACGATGCTCACTGCGGGCGCGCGGGCCATGATCTCCTCGCCCTCGGCCTGGGCGACGCAGCCCGCCACGGCGATCAGCGGGGCCTTGCCCTTCTCCTTGCCCGCCGCGACCAGCCGGCCGATGTCCGAATAGACCTTTTCCTGAGCCTTTTCACGGATATGGCAGGTGTTGAGGATGACCAGATCGGCCTCCTCACCCTCGCTTGCAGGGGCGATCCCGCGCTCTGCCAGCAGTTCGCCCATGCGCTCGCCGTCATAGACGTTCATCTGGCAGCCGAAGCTCTTGACCCTGTAGGTCCGGGGGGGTGCGGCGGGTTTCATGAGGGGGCCGCCCATAGCGCCAAGCTGCCTCCCGTTCAACGCCTGCCGCACCAGCGGTGTTTCACGTGAAACACCGCCGCAAGCGGGGGTCGAGGGGCGGGCGAGCGGGGTCTGGGCGGGGGCAAGCAGGGGTCTGGCGGGGGTCTGGGGGCCGGCAAGCGCACCCCTTGCGGGGCTTGCGATCAGCGCTGCCCGTCGCGTCCGCTATCGCCCTTGCCCTTCCCGCCCGCCTCGCGGCGCAGGCTGTTGTGGATGCAGGGTTCGTCCGGCTTGCTGCCCGGCCCGGGGTGCGGCTTGTCCTCCGCCCCGCACTCTACAAAGGGCTTTGTAATGCCATTGGCCTTCATCACCTCAAAGGCGTCGAGGCTGGCGTAGGCCGCAATCCAGGTGATGCAGTCGGCGAGCGGGCGGACCTTGTGCTTGGTGATCGTGCCCTTGCGCGGCTCGCAGTTGATGGTGAAGACATTGGCCGCGGGCGGCTCGCTGCTGCGTGCAAACCGCCGCAAGAACTCGCCGCGCTCGTTGAATACGGTCCGCCGCAGGGCGTTGGCGCGCACTTCGTCGCGATAGAAAGGCGAGGTGTTGAACAGGAAGGCGCGCACTTCGGGATGCGCGTTGGACACCTCGGTCGCCAATGCGCCGCCGAGCGAATGGCCGACCACCACCCACGGCAGATCATCGCCCAGACGCGCGCGTTCGGCATCGAAATAGCGCAGGGCCAGTTCGATCTGGTCATTGCGCAATGTGCCGAAGAAGATGTCGGAGAGGCCCTTGAAATCGGTGCCGCGGAAAGCGAGCACGCGCGCAACAGGCTTGCGGGCCGCATCGCTGCCCGAGCCCGGCGCATACTGATTGAACAGCTCGTAGCTGAAGCCCTTCCCCGCATCCTCGGGCGCGATCGGCATATGCTCGATCCGCTGGAGCACGCGGCCAGGCTTGGCAAAAAGATCGTCGTCGCCGGTGTAAGCGTTGGTCGAGGCGACCGCATAGGGCCACGCCTCTACCGCCGCGTCGCGCACGAAGCTGCACCACCCGCCCGGCTCAAGCTGGCAGGGCGAACGCGATTGCGAGATGTCGGGCAAAGTCGCGCAGGCGGACGCCAGCAGCGCGCAAAGCGCTGCCGCAGTTGCCCGGACTGCCGCCCCCTTGCCTCGCATGGTGACTTAGGCGACCGTCGCCTTGACGATCTTGCCGGGGCTGCGCGGCGGTTCGCCCTTGGGGATGGCGTGGACGTGTTCCATGCCGCTGATGACCTGCCCCCACACGGTATACTGCTTGTCGAGGAAGCGCGCGTCGTCGAGGCAGATGAAGAACTGCGAATTGGCGCTGTTGGGGTTCTGCGCGCGGGCCATCGAGCACACGCCCTCGACGTGCGGCTCGGCGTTGAATTCGGCGGCGAGGTCGGGCTTGTCGCTGCCGCCCATGCCGGTGCCGGTCGGATCGCCGCCCTGCGCCATGAAGCCGGCGATCACGCGGTGGAAGATCACGCCGTCGTAAAAGCCTTCCTGCGCCAGTTCGGTGATGCGCGCGACGTGGCCGGGCGCGAGGTCGGGGCGCAGGCGGATGACGACATCGCCGTGTTCGCCGGTGCCGTTGTCGAGGGTGAAGGTGAGGGTTTCGGCCATGGTTCGATACTCCGGGTCATGACACCCGTTCGTGCTGAGCTTGTCGAAGCACCGCTTTTCTTCGCGCCGGGCATGAAGAGAAGTGCAGCCCTTCGACAAGCTCAGGGCGAACGGGTTGGGTTGTTCGGGGCAGGCTTTTAGCAGCCATTCCCCGCCTGTCACCCTCCAGCCTTGCTTTTCACCCTCCCCTCCGTAAACGCCTCGCTATGGCCGAAGAGCGCATCCTCGAGGACGATCTTCACGCCGCCGATCCGGCGGAGGCCGAGGTGCGCCCCGACGACCGCGTCGACGACGAGCGCCACGACGAGGAAAACCGCCTCAAGGCCGATTATGTCGGCGCGGTGCGCGATGCGCTCGATGTGGGGGACAAGGGCGCGGTCTATGACCTCGTCGAGCCGCTCCACGCCGCTGACATTGCCGACCTCATCGAACTCCTCGGCCGGGCCGAGCGCGCCCAGCTGGCGAGCGCGATCAGCGACCTGATGACCAGCGACGTCATCGCGGAACTGAACGATTACGTGCGCGAGGACCTGATGGAGGCCCTGCCCGCGCAGGCGGTCGCGACCATCGCCGAACAGCTCGATACCGACGATGCGGTGCAGCTGATCGAGGACCTCGACGCCGCCGATCAGGCCGCGGTCATCGCCGAGCTCGAGCCCGAGACGCGCGAGGCGGTCTCGAGCGCGCTCGCCTATCCCGAGGAAACCGCCGGCCGGTTGATGAGCCGGCACTTCGTGGCTGTCCCCGAGCACATGACGGTCGGCAACCTCATCGACTACCTGCGCGACGAGGGCGATCTCGAGCACGATTTCTTCGAGGTCTTCGTGATCGACGAGCGGCACCACCCGGTCGGCACATGCGCGCTGTCGTGGATCCTGACCACGCCGCGCAATGTGAAGCTGACCGATGTGATGAAGCGCGACCAGACCCTGATCCCGGTGACGATGGACCAGGAAGAGGTCGCGCTGATGTTCCAGAAATACGCGCTGATCTCGGCCGCGGTGGTGGACGAAAGCGGGCGTCTGGTGGGCCAGATGACGGTCGACGATATCGTCCACATCATCTCGGAAGAAGCGGGCGAGGACGCGCTGCTGCTCTCGGGCGCGGGCGACGGGGACATCAACGAGCCGATCGTCGATAGTTACAAGGCGCGCGTGCGCTGGCTGCTGGCGAACCTGCTGACCGCCTCGGTCGCCTCGACCGTGATCGCCCAGTTCGAGGACGTGATCGCGACGATGGTGGCCTTGGCGGTGCTGATGCCGATCGTCGCCGGGATCGGCGGCAATGCGGGCACGCAGACCCTCGCGGTGACGGTGCGCGCGATTGCCACCAACCAGCTCACCGAGGCGAACACCTGGCGCGCGATCCGGCGCGAGATGTCGATTGCGGCATTGAACGGCGGGACGGTGGCGGTGGTGATCGGCGGGATCGTGGCGGTGCTGTTCCAGAACCCGCTGCTTGGCGGCGTGATCGGCGCGGCGATGCTGTGCAACATCGTGATCGCGGGCTTTGCCGGCGTGCTGGTGCCGCTGACGCTCCAGCGGCTGAAGGCAGACCCGGCGATCTCCTCCTCGATCTTCGTCACCATGACGACGGATTCGATGGGCTTCCTCGTGTTTCTCGGCCTCGCGGTGGTGAGCGGCCTCGTCGCCTGACGGCCCCTTCGGCGGGGGGCGCGGCGCTGGGTTGTGGACGGCTGCACCCCGCTCGCTTGATCGGCGCAGGCTTCGGCCCACATTGGCCCCATGCCGCTGCACCTCACCAAGATCGCCTACGGGGCGAAGAACTATGCCGATCTCGAGGGCTGGTATCGCGGGCGCACCGGCATCCGCCCCACCACCCGCAACCGCCCGACACGCCATGCCGAATGCGTGGGCGGATCGCTCTACTGGATCATCAACCACGCGATTGTCGCGCGCTCGGCCATCCTCGGCTTCGAGAAGACCGAGGACGGGCGCTGGGACATCGTATTGGAGCCGCGCCTCGTGCGGGTCCACCAGCAGGGCAAACGCGCGCATCAGGGCTGGCGTTACCTCGCCGCCGACAAGGCCCCGCAGGACGTGTCCGAGGGCGAGGTGATCGGCGATGCGCTCCCCGGCCGGCTCGCCATGAAGCTCGAACGGCTCGGGCTCGTCTAGATCCGGCGGGTCATCGTCACCGGGCGGCGGCGCGGGGCGAGCGTGCCGGTGCAGGTGAGGAAGGCCGCGCCGGTGAGGATCATGTTGATCGCGACCACAAGACCGAGGATCGCAATCGACCAGCCGCTCGGCACGCTGAACAGCACCATCGCGCCGAGCACGAAGGAGGCCAGGCCCGAGGCGAGGAACAGGCCCCAGCCCGGCTGCGGGCGGATCTGCAAGGCCAGCAGCACCCGCGCGACGCCATCGGCGGCGAAGAAGGCACCCAGCGCGAAGCCGAGCGCGAGGAGGCCGGCGAAGGGATTGGCGAGGAAGATCAGCCCCCCGCCCACATAGAGCAGGCCGAGCAGGATCTGCACCGCAAAGCCCTGCCAGCGCCGCACCCTGAAGGCATGGACCAGCGTCAGCACCCCGCCCGCCAGCAGCGTCACGCCCACCAGCAGGTTGAACGACAGCGCCGCCACCAGCGGGAAGGCGAGCGCGGCCACGCCCACCACCACCAGCAGCGCGCCGAGCACCATGAATTCGGTCCGCCGGATCGGTGCGGGGCTGTGCGTGGTCCTGTATTGCGACTTGGGATAGGCGGCCATGCCTGTGCGTCTCCTCGGAAGGCAATGAAGCCCGGGCGGAACCCGAAGGTGCCGCCCGGGCCTTTGTCGAATGAAATGCGATCAGAAGCCGACGGCGCGTGCGTTGCCCGCGTTGTGGCCGCCATTGCGGTAAAGCACGTCGCGCAAGGCGCTCTCGTCGACGCCGATGTCCTCGACCGTCACCACCACGCCGCCGTTCTTGATGCGGTCGTTGTAGTAGGTCGCGTCTTCCTCGCTGACGCCGTGCTTGGTCAGGGTCTCGTTGAGCGTCCCGCCGATCGCGCCGATCACCGCGCCGACGCCGATCGCTTCGGGCACGGCGGCGGCGGCGATGGCCCCGGCCGCCGCGAGCGGGCCGACGCCCGGAATCGCCAGCGCCGCAACGCCGAGCCCGGCCCCCAGCGCACCGCCGCCGAGCACGCCTCGCAGCACGTTGCGGTGATCCTCGTCGGTCACCTCGCCGTCACCGGCGCGGTGGGTGGTGGTGCCCTTGTGATGGGCGATGACCGAGATGTCGTTGTCGGTGAGGCCGAGCGACCTCAGGTCGGCGACCGCCCGGTTCGCTTCCTCATGGCTGTCGAAGATCGCGGATACCTTGGACATGGCTGTTCTCCTGCTGGATTGGAGCGTCCGGCTTCTCGGCCGGATCGCGTGGCTCTTCCTCGCAGGGCAGGCGGGTGTGCGGCGCTGACATGGGTGGGTGACGGCGCGCCATGCGGCGCGGTTTTGGGGCGGGTGGTCGCGGGAGGTCTGCACCCGCGCCGCGCGGAACTAGGGGATCGCCCGCGCCTTCTCGGCCACCCGCCTGAGCGCGTTGACATAGACCTCGGGGGCCTGCGCGCCGGGAATCAGGAACTTGCCCTCCACGATCATCGCGGGCACGCCCGAGATGTTCATGTCCCACGCCTGCTGCTCTTCGGCGACGACGCGCGCCTCGAGCGCCGGGTCGGCGAGCGCTGCCCTCGCCGCCTCGCGGTGGAGGCCGACGGACGCGGCGAGGTCGAGCAGCAGGGCGGTGTCGGAGAGGTCGCGGCGCTGGTTGAAATGGGCGCGGAACAGCGCGAGCTTCAAGGCGGTCTGCACCTCCGGCCCCGCCTGCTCCAGCGCGAAGGCCAGCAGCTTGTGGCAATCGCGGGTGTTCCACATCATCGCGGGCGGGGCCTCCCCCTCGCCTTCCCAGGCAAGCGAGACCCCCGCCCCTTCGGCGATGGCCTTCATCTGCCCGCGCAGCCTCGCGCCTTCCTCGGCGGGGCGACCATATTTGCGCCGGAGGTGCGCCTCCTGCTCCTCGCCCTCGCGGCGCATATCGGGGTTCAATTCGAACGGGCGCCAGCGGATCTCGGCCGCGATCTCGCCTTCGAGCTGCGCGAGCGCCTTGGTGAGCTGTCCGTAGCCGATCAGGCACCACGGGCACATGACATCAGAGTAGATGTCGATGGTGAGCGTCTGCGCCGTCACCGGTCGAGCCACCAGGTGACGAGGTGGTGAGCGATGGCGAAGGGCCGCGGGAAGTAGAGGAGGTCGGTCCCCTTCTCCCCCGCCGCACGCGCCTCTTCCAGCTCGGCGCGGGTAAACCAGCGGGCGTCTTCCAGTTCGGCGGTGTCGAGGGTGATTTCGGGATCGTCGGCAACCGCGTGGCAGCCGATCATCAGCTGGCTCGGGAAGGGCCAGGGCTGGCTGGCGATGTAGGTGACATCGCGCACCCGCACGCCCGCTTCCTCGTGAATCTCGCGCGCGACCGCTTCCTCGATCGTCTCGCCCGGTTCGACGAAGCCCGCGAGCGCGGAATACATCTTCGGCGGAAAGCGCGGCTGGCGGCCGAGGAGGAGCCTGTCCTCATGCTCGACCAGCATGATCGTCACCGGATCGGTGCGCGGGAAGTGGTCGGCGCCGCAATTGTCGCAGTGCCGCTGCCAGCCGCCCTTGACGAGGTTGGTGGGCGCCCCGCAGCGCGCGCAGAAGCGGTGACGCGCGTGCCAGTCGGCAAGGCTGCGCGCGCCCCCATAGATCGCGAGATCGGGCGGCGCGAGGAGGCTCATCAACTGCCACGCGCGCGGCATGGCGTAGGCCGGCCCCTCCGCGCCCTCGGCTGGCACGGGGACGAAATGCGCCTTGCCGTCCAGCATCCCGAGGAACACCAGTTCCGCCTCCTCGGGCACGTCGGCGAGGCTGCCCCACACGAGGCCCCCCGTCTCGTCCACCCCCGGCAGCAGCCCGTCGAGCAGCAGCACCCGCGCGCGCCAGTTCATCAGGCCCGCGAGCGCCTCGGGATCGACCCGGATGTGATCGGCGCGGTCGAGCGGCGAGCCCGAAAAGGCCATGCCCGGCGCAGCGGCGGGGGCGTGCATCAGGCGGCCTTCCTGCCCATCTTGGCGCGCATCGCGGTAAGGTCGCTCTCCATCGCGGCGACGAATTCCTCACGGATCGGGTAGGCCTCGGACGGCATGTACTGCGTCCACAGGCACGAGCGCAGCTTGAGGCCGTAGTCGACGCTGGCGAGCGTGCCCGCCGCCCCGCCCCAGCCGAAGGTCGAGCCCTTGACCCGTCCGCCTGCGCCATGGCCCTCGGCATCGATGAAGGTGCCCTTGGTGTCGACGCCCGGCGGCAGCAGGTTCGAGGTGCCGACCCGCACCGCGTTCTCGCTCATCACGAACTTGCCGTCCAAGGTGCCGTAGCCGAGCAGCATCCTGAGAAAGCGGTCGTAGTCCTTCGGGCTCGACACCAGCCCGCCGCCGCCGTTCTTGACGCTCGGCGCATCGAGGAAGGTCGAGGCCGGGGCCGGATCGAGCGGGAAGACGTTGCCGCCCAGGATGCCGTAGTTGTCGGTGAGGCGCCCGGCCTCGCTCGCGGGCACCTGGAAGAAGGTGCTGGTCATGCCGCAAGGGTCGAAGATGCGCGCCTTGAGGAAGGCCTCGAACTCCATCCCGCTCACCACCTCGATGACCCGGCCGAGCAGGTCGAGCGAGCAGGAATAGCTCCACTTCGTGCCCGGCTGATACATCAGCGGCAAGCCGGCAAGGCGATCGGCGAAGGTCGCCAGATCGGGCGCCGGGGTGACCTTGGGCACACCCGGGATCGGCATCCGGCTGACCGGCGCGCCGACAAGCCCTGCCTCGCTATAGGCCTGTTGCAGCGGCCCCTTGCTGATGATCTGATAGCCAAGCCCGGCGGTATGGGTGAGCAGCTGGCGGATCGTGATCGGGCGGTTCGCCGGCACCGTCTCTTCGAGCGGGCCGTCAGGCTTCAGCAGCACCTGCATGTTGCGGAACGCGGGGAGGATCTCCGCGACCGGCTGGTCGAGCCCGAGCTTGCCCTCGTCGATCAGGATCATCGTCGCCATGCCGGTGATCGGCTTCGACATCGAATAGATGCGGTAGAGCGAATTTTCGTCGACCGGCGCGGGCTTCGCCAACGACAGGCTGCCCCCGCCGACGGTGTGGGCGTGATCCTCTTGGCCCCAGCCGAAGGTGAGCAGCAGGTTGGCCACCTTGCGGCCCGAGACGTATTTGTCGGCGAGCGCGGCGACCGCCGGCCAGTCCTCGCCGACGTCATGAGCGAAGGCCATGCGCCCGAACGGCAGCCCGCCGAGCGCCGCGCCCCCGGCAGCGAGGATGCTGTAGCGCAGCAGCGCGCGGCGCGAAACCTGGGAGGCGGCGATCAGGTCGGCAGGCATAGGGCAGAATCTCCGGTCCGTGTCGCGCCATGTCTGCGGCAGGCGGCTGGCATCGTCAACGCTGCGGCGGCACGGCTTGCAATGGCGGGGTGCCTTATCCATATAAGACAGATGCTGAACGCCCTCGCTTTCCTCATCGGCCTTGTCAGCCTGGTGATCGTCATCCCCGCGCAGATCCCGCTCCTGGGCTGGGCGAACTGGTTCGCCCTGCCGCTGATCGTGGTCGGGATCATCCTCGGCGCGCTGTCGTCCAAGACCGGCGGGCGCAATTTCTGCCTCGTCGTGCTGCTGATCGCGGCGGTGCGCCTGTCGCTCGGCGGCGGCCTGCTCTAACCCGCCATCGCGAGGGCGGCGGCCTTCGCGAAGAGGGTGGCGAGCCCCGCCTCGCCGATCCTTGCGAGCGGCCACCACTGCCCCTCGCCCGGCGGCGTCTCGCCCGTTTCCAGCGCCAGCACTGCGAGCGTCAGGCTCGCATGGGTGAAGCCGTGCCGCACCGCGCCGAGGCTGCGCCATTCACCCTCCAGCGGCGGCTCGCCCGAGCCATCGGCGCGTGCGCTCCAGCCGTCGTCGGGCAGCGCACGCATCCCGCCGAGCATCCCGGTGCCGGGGCGGGTGACGAGCCACACCTCGCTCCCCCCGTCTGAAGGATTAGGGCGCGTGATCCAGAAGGCGGTGCCGCGCCGTTCGGGCACCGGCTTCTTCCTCGGCTTGACCGGCAGGCGCTCGGGCTCGCCCTGGCGGCGCGCTTCGCAGGGATCGGCGAGCGGGCAGATGAGGCAGCGCGGCGCCTTCGTGGTGCAGATGTGGGAGCCCAGATCCATCATCCCTTGCGCGAAGTCCCCGGCGCGCCTGTCCGGCGTGATGCTGCTGGTCGCCGCGCGGATCGCCTTCCTCGCCCCCGGCAGCGGATCGCCAATCGCGAAGAGCCGCGCCACCACCCGCTCGACATTGGCATCGACCACCACCGCGCGCTGGCCGAAGGCAATCGCGGCGATCGCTGCGGCGGTGTAGTCGCCGAGGCCGGGGAGCTTGCGAAGCTCCGCCTCGCTGCCCGGAAACCCGCCCCGCTCCGCCACCGCCTTCGCGCATTTCACGAGATTGCGGGCGCGCGAATAGTAGCCGAGCCCAGCCCACGCCGCCATGACGTCATCCTCCGGCGCCGCGGCGAGCGCTTCCACACTCGGCCAGGTGCTCACGAACTTGGCGAAGTAGGGCTTCACCGCCGCCACCGTGGTCTGCTGGAGCATCACCTCGGACAGCCACACGCGGTAGGGCCAGTCCGGGTCCTGCGGCAGGGCTGCGCCCGGCGGATGGCGCCACGGCAGGTCGCGGGCGTTCCTGTCGTACCAGTCGAGAAGCAGGGCGGAGATGCTGGCGGTCACGCGCCGCCTATGGCATGGCCGCCTCACCCATGAAAAGCGACAAGACCCCCCCGGCCTCAAGGAGCGAAGCGGCAGGCCGCAAAGGCGCCCCCAAACCTTATGCCCGGCCCCGCGGCCAGGGGGCCAGGGCGATCGGCGATCTCATGCCCGAGATCGGCCGCACCGCCTTCCGCCGCTTCGGCTTCGTGCAAAGCTCGGTCGTCACCCGCTGGCCCGAGATCGTCGGCCCCCGACACGCGCGCGTGTGCAGCCCCGAGGCGATCCGCTTTCCTCCGGGCGAGAAGGCCGAGGGCATCCTCCAGCTCGTCGTCGTCCCGGCCCATGCGCCGCTGATCGAACAGGTGATCCCCGAGATCATCGAGCGAGTGAACTGCTTCTTCGGCTACCGCGCCGTCGCCCGCGTCAAGCTCAGGCAAGGCACGGTCACGCCGCCCGCCGCCGACAAGCCCGCCAAGCCCCCGCCGTCCCTGAAGCCGATCCCGCTCGAACTCGGCGACAGCCTGCGCGACATCGGTGACCCCGAATTGCGCACCGTGCTCGAAAGCCTCGCCCGCAGCCTGTCGGCGAGCGAGCCCCAGACGCCTCCCGAAGGCGAGGCGTGAGGCGGCACCCCCTGCCGGGCACCGCCGCCGCGCTGGCGCTGGTGCTGGCCGTGACCGCGGGCGCGCAGCAGCAGCAGCAGAAGCAGCAGAGCAAGCCCGACCTCGCGCGCCCCGGCAGCAGCTTTGCGCCCAAGAGCCGCGCGGGCAAGTGGCAGACCATCGTCAGCCCCACGCCCGAAGGCGGCTTCCTGATCGGCAACCCCGAGGCCAAGGGCCGCCTCACCGCCACCTTGAGCTACACCTGTCCCGAATGCGCCGATTTCACCGCGCGCGGCGAGCAGGCGCTCGATCTCGTGCTGGTCATGCCGGGCGAGATGAGCCTCGAGCTGCGGCCCGCGATCCGCAATGGCCTCGACATCACGGCCACCCTGCTCGCCCGGTGCGGCGATCCGGCGGGGTTCCGGGCGCGCCACCGGGCGCTCATGGCCGCGCAGGGCCGCTGGCTCGCCAAGGCGCGCGGCGCCCCGGCCAGCCAGCAGGCGATTTGGGAACGCGCCGACAAGGCGGCGCGAATGAACGCCGCCAACGCGCTCGGCCTCACCGCGCTGCTGGCGAGGTCCGGCCGGTCCACCGCCGCGCTCGACGCCTGCGTGTCCGACGATGCCGCCGCCGCGATGCTGCGCAAGGCGGCCACTCCCCTTGGCGCCCGCCTCCCGGCTTTCGCGCTCGACGGCAAGCCGCTTGCGGGCGTCCACGACTGGGAGGCGCTCTACCCCGTCCTATCCGCGCGCTTTGCCAAGCGCACCCCCTGAGGAGACTTGTTCACAGCCCGGCGCCTCCATGCTTGCTGCAAGGGCGCCTGCACGGCTATCCTGCCGCCCGACAACCCCCCGAGGATTTCGACGAAGATGACCCTGACCCGCCTCTTTTCCCTGTGCCTGATGCTTCTCGCCCCGATGCTGCTCGCGGCCTGCGGCGACAATGCCGATGGCCCCGCCGCCAGCAGCGAGCCGCTGCCGGTGGTCGCGCCGCCTGCGGGCACCACCTGGGCACAGACGGTCGCCACCACCGACAAGGGCGGTTACCGCGTCGGCAATCCCGATGCGCCGCTGAAGCTCGTCGAATACGGCTCGCTCACCTGCCCGGCCTGCGCGAACTTCGCCGAGCAAGGCATGGAGCCGCTGATGGCGAAATACGTCAATTCGGGCCGCGTCAGCTTCGAGTTCCGCAGCTTCATCATCCACGGGCCCCTCGATCTCGCGCTGACCCGCCTGATCGGCTGTTCCGCGCCCGAAGCCGCGCTGCCGCTCGCCGACCAGATCTGGGCCAACCTCGGCCCGATCCAGGAGCGCGCCTATGCCAACCAGGCGGCGATCCAGAACATCAACGCCCTGCCCGAAAACCAGCGCTACGTGCAGTTCGGCACGATCACCGGCCTCTACGAATTCTTCGCCGCACGCGGCATCAGCGAAGACCAGGCGCGCACTTGCCTCGCCGACTTCGCCTCGCTCGAGCGCCTGTCCAAGGTCTCCGAGGCCTACGGCACGGAAGACGGCATCACCCAGACGCCGACCTTCACGCTCAACGGCAGCAAGATCGAAGGCTCGAGCTGGGCCGAGGTCGAACCGCAGCTCCAGCGCGCCGGCGCGCGCTGAGGCTGACGGGCGGGGGCGCCAGATCGGCCGATGCAGATCCACCGGCTCAAGCTCAGCGGCTTCAAGAGCTTCGTCGAGCCGGCGGAACTGCGCATCGAGCCCGGGCTGACCGGCGTCGTCGGCCCCAACGGCTGCGGCAAGTCGAACCTGCTCGAAGCGATCCGCTGGGTCATGGGGGAGACCTCGGCCAAGTCGATGCGGTCGGGCGGGATGGAGGACGTGATCTTCGCGGGCACCTCCACGCGGCCACCCCGCGACTTTGCCGAAGTGGTGCTCCACGCCTCCGACGACCGGGATGAGGAGCTGGTCGTCACCCGCCGGATCGAGCGCGGGGCGGGCAGCGCCTACCGCGTCAACGGCCGCGACGTGCGCGCCAAGGACGTGGCGCTGACCTTCGCCGATGCCGCCACGGGCGCGCATTCCCCGGCGCTCGTCAGCCAGGGCAAGATCGCGCAGGTGATCGCCGCAAGGCCGGCCGAGCGCCGCGCGATGCTGGAGGAGGCCGCAGGGATCGCCGGGCTTCACGTGCGGCGCAAGGATGCCGAGAGCAAGCTGCGCGCCGCCGAGGCGAACCTTGCGCGGCTCGAGGATCTGATGGCAGGCCTCGACGCGCAAATTGCCAGTCTGAGGCGCCAGGCCAAGCAGGCCGAGCGCTACACCGAACTCACCACCCGGATCCAGGCCGCCGAGGCGCGGCTGCTCTTCGCCCGCTGGCGCGAGGCGGCCGCCGCAGCCAAGGCAGCGCGCGCGGCGGCGGAGGCGGCCGAGGCCAAGGTCGCCGAGGCGCAAGGCGCGGTCGAGATTGCGCAGAAGGAACAGGCGGCGGCCGCTCTGGCGCTGTCCGAAGCGCGCGACGAACTCGCCGACCGCCGCGACGACGCCAGCGCGCACGGGCACCGCATGGCCGCGCTGGCCGAAAAGCTCGAGGCGGCCGAGGCACGGCTTGCCGATCTGGCCCGGCAAAGGAAGCGGCTGGAGGAGGACCGCTCCGATGCCGACCGGCTGACCGGCGCGGCGGTCGAGGCGCTGGCCCGCCTCTCCGACGAGGTCGCCGCGAGCCGCGAGGCCGTCACCGCCGCCGAAGCCGCACGCCCGGGCCTCGCCGCGAAGGCCGAGGACCGCGAGCGCGCCAGCCGCGCCGCCGAACTCGCCCTGGCGAAAGCGACCGCCGATCAGGCCGGGGTCGAGGCCGAGTGGCGGGTCGCCGAAGCCGCGGTCGATCAGGCGCAAAGCCGCCTCGCCCGGATCGAGGCCGAGGCCGCGCGCATCGCCCGCACCCGCGCCGAACTCGAGAGCGCGGGCGACCCCGAAGCCGATGTCATCGCCGCGCGCGATGCGGCCGACGAAGCTGCCGACGACCTCGCGCGACTGCGCGCAAAGCTCGCCGAGGATCAGGCACGCAAGGCCGACCTGCAATCGCGACGCGACGAAGTCGCGAGCGCCCTCGCCGCCGCGCGCGCCGAACTGGCCGGGGTGGAGCGCGAACACGCCGCCCTCGCCCGCGACCGCGAGGCGCGCGCCAAGCGCGAGGCCGGGAGGCAGGGCATGGCGACGCCGCTCGACCGCGTGACCGTGACCCCCGGCTACGAACGCGCGCTCGCCGCGGTGCTGGGGCGTGACGGGAAATCGCCGCTGGGCGCGCCTGCGGGGACACCCGACGGGCGGTTCTGGACGGGAGCGGCCGCGCCCACGCCGGTGGCGGACAGTCTCGCCAAGCGCCTCTCGCAATGTCCCGACCAACTCGCCGCCCGCCTCGCGCTGGTGCATTGTGTCGAGACGGACGATGGTCGCGCCCTCGCGCCGGGCGAATGGCTGGTGACGCGCGCCGGGCACTTGCGCCGCTGGGACGGTTTCGTCGCCCGCGGGGAAGGCGCCGCCGAGGCCGCGCAGCTCGAGGCCGCGAACCGCTTCGCCGAACTGGACGCCGCCCTCCCCCCCTTGCGCGAAGCTGCCGCCGCCGCCGAAGCCGAGGACAAGGCGGTGCGCGAGGAACTCTCCGCGCTCCAGACCGCCTTGATCGCACGGGAACGGGAGATCGCGGGCGCCAGCGAGGCCGAGCGGCAGGCGCTCCGCCGCCTCGATCAGGCCGAGGCCGCCAGGGAACGCCTCGCCGCGCGCCTCGCCGAACTGGCGGCCAGCGCCTCGGATATCGACGGCCAGCTGGCCGCTGCCCGAAGCGAGGTCGCCACCGCCTGCGCCGCGCGGGAAACGCTGCCGGCCCGGGATGCGGGTCGGCAGGCGCTCGAGGCGGCGCAGGCCAGGAATGCCGCCGCGCGCTCTGCGGTGCAGGCCGCGCTCGCCGAGCTTGCCGCGCAGGATCAGGCGCTTGCCGTCGCCCGCGAGCGGCTTGCCGGGCAGCAAGCCGATCACGCCGGCTGGCAGGCGCGTGCCTCCGATGCCGAACGGCGCATGGCCGAAACCACCCGGCGGCTGGCGGAAATCGCCGAGGAACACGCCGTCCACGCCGCCAAGCCCGTCGCACTCGTCGCCGAGATCGAAGCGGGCGAGGACACCCGCAATCGTCTGGCCGCGGAACTCGCCGCCGCCGAGGCCGTGATGCGCGAGGCCGAGACGCGAAGCCGCGCCGTCGACACCGCGCTCGCGCAGATCACCGAAGTGCTCGCCCAGGCCCGCGAAGCCCGCGCCAGCCTCGTCGCGCGCGCCGAGAACGAGGAACTGCGCCGCGCCGAGATGGGCCGCATCTCGGGCGAGCGTTTTCAGTGCCCGCCGCCGCACCTGCCGGACCGCTTCGGCTTTGCCGAGGACAGCCTCGCCCCGGCTTCCGAGGAATCCGCGGAGCTCGAAAAGCTCACCGCCGCGCGCGAGCGGATCGGCCCGGTCAACCTCGTCGCCGCCGACGAGCTCGCCCGGATCGAGGCCGAGCACGGATCGAGCGCCGAGGAGCAGGCCGAATTGGTCGAGGCGATCGCGCGGCTGCGCGGATCGATCGGCAGCCTCAACCGCGAGGGCCGCGAGCGGCTGCGCGCCGCCTTCGAGGCGGTGGACGGACATTTCCGCTTGCTGTTCACCCGGTTGTTCGAGGGCGGGAGCGCACACCTTGCGCTGGTCGATTCGGACGATCCGCTGGAGGCCGGGCTCGAGATCTACGCCCAGCCGCCGGGCAAGCGGCTGCAATCCCTCTCGCTGCTGTCGGGGGGCGAACAGGCGCTGACCGCGACCGCGCTGATCTTCGCTCTGTTCCTCACCAACCCCGCGCCGATCTGCGTCCTCGACGAGGTCGACGCGCCATTGGACGACGCGAATGTCGAGCGCTTCTGCGATCTGCTGGAATCGATGGTCGCGACCACCACCACCCGCTATCTGATCGTCACCCACAACGCGGTGACGATGAGCCGGATGCACCGATTGTTCGGCGTCACGATGGCGGAAAAGGGCGTCTCGCGGCTGGTGAGCGTCGATCTGGGCGAAGCGGCGCTGCTGGCGGCGGAGTAGGTCAGCCCCCCAGCGCCGCCGCGAGCTTGGCGCGGACCGCTTTCAGGCCCGCGATGATCTCGTCCATGTCCGGGCCTTCGGAGACCATCAGCCTGACGCCGGGCGCCGCATCCTCGCCCTCCTCGGCGCGCCGGTCGCCTGCGCGGCGCTCCCCGCCGCGGCGGTCGAGGGGGGAGCGGGCGGCGGCGCGCAGCACCGCCTCGGCACCCTTCAGGGTGTAGCCCTCGCGGTTGACCAGCCGGTCGATGGTCTTGATCAGTTCGACATCGGCGGGTCGGTAGTAGCGCCGCCCGCCGCTGCGCTTGAGCGGCTTCAGCAGCGGGAACTGCGCCTCCCAATAGCGCAGCACGTGAGGGCGGATGCCGAGCGCCTCGCTGACCTCGCCGATGGTGCGCAGCGCGCCTGCATCCTTGCCGTCATCGAAAGCGCTCATCAGGCCTCGCCTCCTTCAGGATCACCCCTTGGCGATCCGCTCCTTCAGGAGCTGGCTGGCGCGGAAGGTCATCACCCGCCGCGGGGTGATCGGCACCTCGATCCCGGTCTTGGGATTGCGGCCGACCCGTTCGTTCTTGTCGCGCAGCACGAAGCTGCCGAAGCCGGAAATCTTCACGTTCTCCCCCCGGGCGAGCGCATCGCTCATCTTGCCGAGGATCGCCTCGACCAGATCGAGCGATTCCGCGCGGCTGAAGCCCATCTTGCGATTGATGGTCTCCGCCAGATCGGCGCGGGTCAAAGTGCCAACCGAACGCATCATGCGAAATCTCCTTCGCGGAAGCGACCCGAAAGAAGGCGTATCGCTTACGGTTTTTGCGCCGTTTTGCAAAGTGATGCTGTGCGGTTTATTGTGTTTTCCGCAAACCTGTTAGCAAAAGAGACAAGCGAGGACCTGTTTCCGGCTTACATCCGGATCAGGCTCGCCCCCCAGGTGAAGCCGCCGCCCATCGCTTCGAGCATGACGAGATCGCCCGCCTTGATGCGCCCGTCCTTGCGCGCGACGTCGAGCGCGAGAGGGACCGAGGCGGCCGAGGTGTTGGCGTGATCCTGCACGGTGACGACCACCTTCTCGGGCGCGATACCGAGCTTCCTCGCGGTGGCATCGAGGATCCGGGCGTTGGCCTGGTGGGGCACGACCCAGTCGAGGTCGGCCGGAACAAACCCCGTGTCCTCAAGGACTTCCTTGAGCACGGCGGACAGGTTGACGACCGCGTGGCGGAACACTTCCTGCCCGCGCATCCGCACATGGCCGACGGTCTGCGTGCTCGACGGGCCGCCGTCGACATAGAGCAGATCGTGGTGGTCGCCGTCCGAATGGAGCTTCGTGCCGAGGATCCCGGCGCCCCCGCCATCCCCGGACGGGGCCTCGAGCACCACCGCTCCCGCCCCGTCGCCGAACAGCACGCAGGTGGTGCGGTCCTCCCAGTCGAGGATCCGGCTGAAGGTTTCCGCGCCGATCACCAGCGCGCGGCGCGCCATGCCGGTCTTGAGCAGCGAATCGGCGGTAGCGAGCGCATAGAGAAAGCCCGAGCACACCGCCGCGACGTCGAAGGCGACCCCGCCCTGGCAGCCGAGCGCGGCCTGCACCTTCGTGGCGGTGGCGGGGAAGGTGTTGTCGGGGGTGGCGGTGGCGAGCACGATCAGACCGATGCTCGACGCCTCGACCCCCGCATCGACGAGCGCCGCGCGGGCGGCGGCGGTGGCAAGGGTGGCGGTGGTCTCGTCGTCCCCGGCGATGTGGCGCTGGCGGATGCCGGTGCGCGCGGTGATCCATTCATCCGAGGTGTCGACCCGTGTCGCCAGCTCCGCGTTGGTGACGATCCTGCGCGGCAGTGCCGAACCGGTGCCGAGCAGGCGCGAACCGGTCACGCAGTCGCCTCGCTGTCGGGCGCGGGCGGGGCTACGGCCGCGGCGGCGCGCGGGCTGCGGCGCAGGGTGCCTTCGCCGAGCCGCGAGAGATCCTGCGCGATGCGTTCGGTGAGCTTGTTCTCGAGCAGCCGCGCGGTCACCGCGACCGCATGGGCGACGCCCTTGGCGGTGGCGCTGCCGTGGCTCTTCACCACCACGCCGTTCAACCCCAGGAAGACCGCGCCGTTGTGGTTGTTGGGATCGAGGTGGTGCCTGAGAAGCTCGGTCGCCGGGCGCGAGACGAGGAAGCCGATCTTGGAGCGCAGCGAGGAGGTGAAAGCCTGGCGCAGCAGATCGGTCACGAAGCGCGCCGATCCTTCGATCGCCTTCAATGCGATATTGCCCGAGAAGCCGTCGGTGACGACCACGTGGGTCTCGCCGCGGTTGATCTTGTCGCTCTCGACGAAGCCGTCGAACTGGAGCGCGAGCCCGCCCTCGCCCTCGGCCGAGGCGGCGGCGAGGATCGCGGCGGCCTCGCGCAGTTCCTCGGTGCCCTTGATCTCCTCGGTGCCGATGTTGAGGAGGCGCACGACGGGCCGCTCGAAGCCGTTGACGATGCGCGAATAGGCTGCGCCCATCACCGCATACTGGACGAGGTTCCTCGCATCAGCCTCGGTGTTGGCGCCGAGGTCGAGCATCACCACGTCGTGCGATTGCAGCGTCGGCATGATCGCGGCGAGCGCCGGCCGGTCGATGCCGGGCATGGTTCTGAGGGCGAGCTTGCTCATCGCCATCAACGCGCCGGTGTTGCCTGCGCTGACAGCCGCGCCCGCATCGCCGGTCTTCACCGCATTGACGGCAAGCCCCATCGACGTGGTCTTGGCGCGGCGGATCGCCTTGCTGGGGAGCTCGTCGCCGCCCACCACATCGTCGCAGTGGAGGATTTCGGAAGCCGCGCGCAGGTTCGGGTGATTGTCGAGCGCAGCCTCGATCCGCGCCTGATCGCCGACCAGCAGGAACTTGAAGCCCTCGTGCCGACGGCGCGCGAGGGCCGCGCCCTCGACCATCACGCGCACGCCTTCATCGCCGCCCATCGCATCGACCGCGATACGGGGCAGGCTCATCGTGCTGGTCTCCGCTGTGTCACGTCGCCTCGCGGCACTCAGCCGACGGCGACGACCTGGCGCCCGTTGTAGTAGCCGCAGTGGCCGCAGATGTTGTGCGGGCGCTTCAATTCACCGCAGTTGGGGCATTCGTGAAAGGCCTCGACCTTCAGCGCATCGTGCGAGCGACGCATACCGCGGCGGGAGGGCGATACTTTTCTCTTGGGGACAGCCATGGCGGCACCATTTCCTCGAATTACTGACGTGTAGCGCGGGCTGGCGCTGCGATTCTCGACGGCCGCCCTTACGGCAAGGAGCGTGCGCGCACAAGCAGCAGCAGGTGCACGTGTTCCTTGGCCAGCAGCGGCGGGAAGGCGCGCGCTATAGCGAAAAATTCCTGCGTTGCAAGCCGGGCGAGCCCCTCCTAGCACGGGGCGGCCATCAACGAGGGATATCTGCCATGATCGTGCTTCCTGTGACGCTCGCCGCGGCGGCGGCCGCCGCCGTGCTCAACCTGTGGCTGGGCATCCGCATCGGCGCCTTGCGCACTGCGCTACAGATCAATGTCGGCGACGGCGGCAGCGAGGCGCTGCAACGGCGGATGCGCGCGCAATTGAACTATGTCGAGAACACCGGCTTCGTGCTGCTGCTGATCGCGGCGATCGAGCTCGCCGGGCGTGGCAGCTGGTGGCTGGCCTACCTGGCGGCGGCCTATTTCATCGGCCGCATCGCCCACGGCTTCGGCATGGACGGCGGCAAGGCGCAGATCGGACGGATGGTCGGCACGCTGATGACGATGCTGGTGCAGCTGGGCCTAGCGGTGGTGGCGATCCTGATCGTGATGGGGGTGCTGTGATCCTCTCCCTTGAAAGAGGGGGACCATGCCTGTCCTGAGCGGCTGGCTTTGCCAGCCAGCCGAAGGGCGCAGCATGGTGGCGTGGCGGGTGCGGCTCTCCGGAAAGTGGCCCCTGCCCCTCCACCACCTCCGGTGGTCCCCCCTGCCCTTAAGGGGAGGATTATCAGCTCAGCGCGTAATCGCTCACAAACGCATTGGTCTTGCGCTCGCGCCCAAAGGTGCTCGTCGGGCCGTGGCCGGGGATGAACGTCACGTCCTCGCCCAAGGGCCAGAGGCGCTGGGTGATGCTGTCGATGAGGTCCTGGTGATTGCCGCGCGGGAAGTCGGTGCGGCCGATCGAGCCCTGGAACAGCACATCGCCGACGATGGCGAAGCGGCTGGGCGCGTGGAAGAACACCACGTGGCCGGGCGTGTGGCCGGGGCAGTGGATCACATCGAGGGTGAGTTCCCCCACCGTCACCGTGTCGCCGTGCTTCAGCCAGCGGGTCGGCGTGAAGCTCTTCGCCACCATCCCCCAGCGCGGGCCGTCATCGTCGAGCTGATCGATCCAGAAGCGGTCATCCTCGTGCGGGCCTTCAATGGGCAGGCCCAGTTCGTCGGCCAGCATCCCCGCCTGCCCGCAATGGTCGAGGTGCCCGTGAGTGACGAGCAGCTTCTCGAGCGTCACCCCGGCCTTGGCGACACCTTCCTTGAGCTTGTCCAGATCCCCGCCCGGATCGACCAGCGCGCCCTTCATGGTCCTAGTGCACCAGATCAGCGAGCAGTTCTGCTGGAGCGGCGTCACGGGGATGATCGCGGCGCGCATGGGAAGGGGTGTGGGAGTATCGGTCATAATGGACTCGGCTGAGATGGGGCAGAAACTACAAGAACATTTGCGGGATGGAAAACCGCCGAAGAACCAATGTGACAAGGGGCACCCCGGCCCATGACGTAAACATGGATACGATCAAGGTGAAACCCAATACTTCCTGATCGATCCGTCCGAAGCCGAGCAGGAGCATGAGCAACAACCAGTAAAGCGGTATCGCAATCGCAACCTCAAGCCATGTGGCTCCGACGAAGGCCCGCGTGGCCAGCACTGGCACTATGAAGAGGGCTCCGCCAAGGCTCATCGCGTTACCAAGTTGTGCCATCACACCCACGTCCTTCTCATACGACCCGAACAATCCGAGCTGCGCTCATCAGCCGGGGCTGCCCAAAGCGAAGTCTGCAATCCGCTGATTCCGCGTCAGCACGGGCACCGCGACCATGGACAGAAATATCGACGAGATTGTTATCCGACCAATTTTCTCGCGCCAATGCGCAAGTTCTGGAGAGCAGGAATGCAACTGCGAGAAAAACCCAACCAGAGCGCGTAGGCAACCGCGACCTGCCGCCAATCTCCGCCAATGATGGCCCTGCCGAAGAACGAAGGAGCGACGAAAACCGCCGCCACAGCAATCATGAATCCGCCCGAGTTTCGCGTTGCAGTTGTTGCCACAAAGAGATGAATTCGATCTAAACTCGCCCCCCCTTCCACACCACCCGGCCGATGATCTCGACCTCCTCGGCCGCCACCTCGACCGGCGGGTAGGCGAGGTTCTGCGAGAGCAGCGCGATCCGCCCCGCCCCGGCGCTGGCGACGCGCTTGACCATGAGCGTGTCGCCGAGGCGGACCACGTGGAGGCCGTCGCGGAACGGCCTTGGCGAGCGATCGACGAGGATCTCGTCGCCGTCGTTGAGGAGCGGCTCCATCGAATCCCCCTCCACCCGGATCGCGGAAAGCTCGGCGCGGGCGAGGCCCTGCTCCTCGAGCCAGCGGCGCGAGAAGCGGAAGGTGTCAAAGGCCGCCTCCCCGCCCGGAACCCGTCCCGGCCCCGCCGAGGCGCCGAGGTCGAGGCGGGGGACCTCGACCCATTCGCCGGCAGGGTCACGATTCACGGGCTGAGCATAGGAATTATCCTTCGCTTCGCGCAGCTCCTCCTCAGCCACGCCAAGAAAGCGGGCGAGCGTCGCGCGGTCCTGCTCCTCAAGCTTGCGGGGACTTCCTTTGCGAATGAATTGCTGAAGATAGGTCGGGTTGCGGCCCAGTAGCTCGGACAGGGCAGCAAGGCTGGCCCCGCGCTCCTGCGAGAGCTGAAGCAGCCGGGCGCGCGGTCCGGCCAGAGGTTCACGGGGGGCGGGAGCAGGTTTGGCCATGCGCCCTTCCTACATGAAGGATTTTTCCTAGACAAGTAGGAAATGTAGTGAAACAAAAAGGGAACACGGGGCTGATTCGCTTCGTGGAAACAACCGCCTGGATCAGCATTCAACAGGGACGCAAAACCATGCTGCTACGGACCATCGAAACCTTTCTCAGGGCTCACGCGATGCCCGCCACCAAGTTCGGCCGCCTCGCCGCTCACGACCCGCGCTTCGTCCTCGACCTCCGGATGGGCCGCACCCCGCGCCGCGACACCGAACTGCGCACGCGCGCGTGGATGCAGGGCTATGCCGACGGCGTCAGCGCCGAGACCGGCGACGCCAGGACGGGGGAGATGGCCTGATGCTGCTCACCCGCTCCGCGCGCGATCCTCACGCGCATCTGTTCGCCGCCTTCGACGAGATCGAGGTGAAGTCGCAGCCCCTGCCCGTGTCCGCCCCGGCCGCGCTGCGCCCGCGCCGCAGCCTTGCCGACCGGGTGCGCGCCGGCCTGATGCAGCTTACCGGCGGGCACGGCACGGTGCTCGGCCACGCGGAGAAGGCCTGGGCCTCGATCACCTTCGCCGGCACGCGCCACGAGGTGGTGCTCGAGTTCTGCGGGGCGGAGGCGGTTGCGGCGGGCGAGGAGCTGATCGAGCGCTTGCCCGACCACGAATTCGCCCTCCCCGGCCAGCTCGTTGCCGACGCGGCGATCACCAAGGTCGACCACCGCTTCGGCGCGATGGAGCGGCTCGAGGTGACCGCGGTGCTGCTGCTGCTCGAGGAGGGGTGAGGAAAGTTGCCGTCATTGCGAGCCGCGAAGCGGCGCGGCAATCCAGAGCGTCACGCTCAGGTCTCTGGATTGCTTCGCTGCGCTCGCAATGACGAGTTAGCCTAGGTCCGCCGCACCACCAAATTCCGGATCTCGCTCATGTCCTCCATCGCGAAGCGGATCCCTTCGCGGCCGAGGCCTGAATCCTTCACGCCTCCATAGGGCATGTTGTCGACCCGGTAGCTCGGCACGTCGTTGATGACGACGCCCCCGACCTCGAGCCGGTCCCACGCGGCGAACATCTTGAAGAGGTCGCGGGTGAAGATCCCCGCCTGCAAGCCGAACCTGGAATTGTTCACCTCCTCGAGCGCCCCGGCGAAGTCGTCGAACTTCTGGAGGATCGCGAGCGGTCCGAAGGCCTCCTCGTTCTTGGCCTTGGCATCCCCCGGCACCCCTTCGAGCAGCGTCGCTTCCAGCATGTTGCCGCGGCTGAGGCCCCCGCCGCACAGCAGGGTCGCGCCCGCCTCGACCGCCTCGTCGATCCAGCCCTTGAGCCGCCTGGCTTCGCTATCGGAGATCATCGGGCCGATGAAGGTCGCGCGGTCCTTGGGATCGCCCGCCACCAGCGTTTTCGTGCGCTCGACCAGCATCGCCTTGAAGCGGTCGTAGACCTCGGCGTGGATCAGGATGCGCTGCACCCCGATGCAGGACTGGCCGGACTGATAGAAGGCGCCGAAGATCACCCGCTCGAGCGCGTCGGCAAGGTCCGCGTCGCGGTCGATGATCACCGCCGCGTTGCCGCCCAGTTCCAGCACCACCTTCTTCTTGCCCGCCTTGGCCTTCAGGTCCCAGCCCACCCCCGGCGAACCAGTGAAGGAGAGCAGCTTCAGCCGCTCGTCCTCGGTGAACATGTCCGCCCCGTCGCGGTGCGCGGGGAGGATCGAGAACGCGCCTTCGGGCAGGATGTCGCACTCGGCCAGCACCTCGCCCATGATCAGCGCGCCCAGCGGCGTGCGGCTGGCGGGCTTCATCACGAAGGGACAACCAACAGCGATGGCGGGCGCGATCTTGTGCGCCGCGAGGTTGAGCGGGAAGTTGAACGGGCTGATGAAGCTGCACGGCCCGATCGGCACGCGCTTCCACATCCCCATATAGCCCTTGGCCCGCGCCGAGATGTCGAGCGGCTGGACCTCGCCGTAATTCCTGACCGCCTCCTCGGCGGCGATGCGGAAGGTGTCGATGAGACGGCTGACCTCGCCCTCGCTATCCTTGATCGGCTTGCCCGCCTCGACGCACAGGGCATAGGCGAGTTCCTCGGAGCGTTCCTTGAACCGCTTGACGCAGTGCATCAGCACATCCTGCCTCTCGTAGGCTGCGAGCCTTGCCATCGGCTCCGCCGCCCGCACCGCCCCGGCGATCCCCTCCTCGATGATGTCCGGCGTCGCCATCGCGGTGCGGAAGGCGATCTCGCCGGTGTACTTGTCGGTCACCTCGAGATCGGTGTTGGGCTGCACCGCCTTGTTGTTGAGGTAGAGCGGGTAGGTGTCCTTGAGCTCGGGCATGGCGTCCTCTTTCCGATCGTCATTGCGAGCGCAGCGAAGCAATCCAGGGCGGATCGCGCGTGGCTCTGGATTGCCGCGTCGCTGCGCTCCTCGCAATGACGAGGCGATGGTGAGGGCTAGAGCTCCGCGCTCAGCCGTTTGATATCCTTGTTCAGGATCCGGTCGTTCTCGGTGTAGTCAACCGGGCAGTCGATGAGGTGCACCCCCGGCGTGGCGAGGCAATGGGCGAGCAAGTCGGTGAGGTGTTCCGCCGACGTCACCCGGTGCCCGATCGCCCCGTAGCTTTCGGCATAT
The DNA here is from genome assembly GCF_026586795.1 of Erythrobacter sp. WG. Lineage (GTDB taxonomy): Bacteria > Pseudomonadota > Alphaproteobacteria > Sphingomonadales > Sphingomonadaceae > Erythrobacter. The sequence continues at coordinate 61,027 of NZ_JAPFGY010000004.1, read as the reverse complement.
CTGACGAAATCGGGGTTGCCGTAGGTCAGCCCGAAATCGGCAAAGCCCATGTTCGCCTGCTTCCAGCGGATCATCCCGTAGGCATCGTCGCGCAGGATCAGCACGGTGAGATCGAGGCCGAGGCGCACCGCGGTCTCCATCTCCTGGCTGTTCATCATGAACCCCCCGTCGCCGCATACCGCCATCACCTTGCGCTCCGGATAGAGCATCGCGCTCATCATCGCCGACGGCAGCCCCGCCCCCATGCTGGCGAGCGCATTGTCGAGCAGCACGGTGTTGGGAAGGTAAGCGGAGTACCCGCGCGCGAACCAGATCTTGTAGACCCCGTTGTCGAGGCAGATGATCCCGTCTTCGGGCATCGCGGCGCGCACCCGCTTGACGAGGTGCGGCGGGAAGATCGGGAAGCGGGTGTCGGCGGCGAGAGCCTCGGTGTGCGCCACCTCGGCGGCGCGGTAGCCGAGCATCTTGCGGACATCCCACCGACCCTGCGGCACGATGTCCTCCTTGATCTGGTAGATCGCGTTGGCGATGTCGCCGATCACCTCGATATGCGGGAAGTAGACCGGATCGACCTCCGCCGTGCGGGTCGAGACGTGGATCACCTTGGGCCTGCTGTCCGATCCCACCGCGCCTTCGCCGTCGTTCTTCATGAAGAAGGGCGGCTTTTCGATCACGTCGTGGCCGATGTTGACGATGCAATCGGCGTCCTCGATCGCGCGGTGGACGAAGTCCCCGGCGGACAGCGCCGCGCAGCCGAGGAACAGCGGGTGGCGCTCGTCGATCACGCCCTTGCCCATCTGGGTGGTCACGAAGGGAATGCCGGTCTTGTCGACAAACTGGCGCAGCATCCGCCCCGTCATCTTGCGGTTCGCGCCTGCGCCGATCACCAGGATCGGCGCCTTGGCCTCCTCGATCGCCAGCACCGCCTGGCGCACCGCCTTCTCCTCGGCCGAGGGGCGCCGGGCGAGGCTCGGGGCGAGCGGGCGGCTGCGGGTTTGTTCCTCGGCGATATCCTCGGGCAGTTCGAGATGCGTCGCGCCGGGCTTCTCCTCCTCGGCCAGCCGGATCGCCTCGCGCACCCGGCTGGGGATGTTGTCGGCGCTCGCCAGCTGGTGAGTGAACTTGGTGATGGGCTTCATCATCCCCACCACGTCGAGGATCTGGAAGCGCCCCTGCTTGGAGTGCTTGATCGGCTTCTGCCCGGTGATCGCCAGCGTGGGCATCCCGCCCAGTTGCGAATAGGCGATCGCGGTCACCATGTTGGTCGCGCCCGGGCCCAATGTCGCGAGGAACACCCCGGCCTTGCCGGTATGGCGGCCGTAAGTCGCGGCCATAAAGCCCGCGCCCTGTTCGTGGCGGGTGAGGATCAGCTTGATCTTCGTCGATTTCGACAGGCTCTCGAGGAAATCGAGGTTCTCCTCGCCCGGCACGCCGAAGATGTATTCGACGCCCTCTGCCTCGAGGCACTCGATGAACAGGTCCGATGCCTTCTTCGTGTCGCTCATGCCGGACCCTCTCTTGCGGGCCTGTCATGCCGGCGCGCGCGCGGGGAGTATTGCAGAAAAGCGCCGCGGCGCAATCGCGCCGGCGCGATCAGTAGCCGAGGCGCGGGTCGAACAGCGGGGCGAGCGGCTCGCCCTTCAGATACTTGCCGAGGTTGTCGAGGAAGCGGTCGGCGGAGCGGACGAACATCTTGTCCTGCGCGCGGCCCGACAGGTGCATGGAGATATGCGCGGTCTCGCAGTCCCACAGCGGATCGTCGGCGGGCAGAGGCTCGGGCGTGGTCACGTCCAGAAAGGCGCCGCCGATGGTCTTGGCCTTCAGCGCCTCGACCAGCGCCGGCTGGTCGATGACCGAGCCCCTAGCGAAGTTGCAGATCACCGCGTCCGCTTTCATCGCGGCGAGTTCGGCCGCGCCGATCAACCCCTCTGTCTCGGGCGTGGCGGGGACGGCGAGGATCACCCAGTCGAATTCGCCCAGCCGCGCGCGCCATTCGTCGGGGCCGAGGGTGCCCTCCCCGCCCGAGCGGCGCACCACCGTCACATCGACGTCGAAGGCGGCAAGCCGCGGGGCGACCGCCTTGCCGATCGCGCCGTAGCCGAGCAGCAGCGCCTTCGACCCGGCAAGCTCGCGCTTGCCCGGGCTGTCGAACAGCCACTCGCGCCGGTCGGCGGCGCGCATCACTTGCGCGTAGCCCTTGGCGATGTTGAGCATCCCCATGACGATGTATTCGGCGATGGTGACGGCGTTGATCCCCACCCCGTTGGTGACGGTGATCCCGCGCTCGATCAGCACGTCCATCGGCAGGAAATCGAGCCCGGCGTAGATCGAGTTCAGCCATTTGAGCTGTGTTGCCGCCCGCAAGGTCTCGGCCATCGCCTCCTTGTCGTTCATGTCGAACCAGCCGATCTCGGCGTCCGCAACGGCCTCCTTCGCCTGTTCGGCGGACATGAACCAGCGCACGTCGAGGCCCTCGGGCAAGCGCGGTTCGAGCATCGGGCGGATCAAGCCGGAAATCGCAAGTGTGGTCATGAGACCAGCGTTACTGCCGGAAAGCGAGCCACGCCACCCCTGCCAAAGCAGGCAGGCCGGCCAGGTCCACAAGCGCGATGCGTTTGAGCGGCAGGGGCGATCCGGCCTGCCAGTAAAGGACAAAGAAGCTCACCATGCTGATCCCCACCACCAGCACCGCGAGCCGCCGCCCCTCCGGCACGAAGGCGGCCCAGATACAGGCGACGAAAACGCCAAGGAACAGCCCCGCGCGGTGCTGCATCAGCAGGAACAGCGGATTGTCCGGCTGGAGGCCGTAGAGCGCGGTGAGCGTCGCGGGGCGAAACAGCGCCAGCGCAGGCGTGGCATGGATGGCCGCGAGGATCAGCCAGAGGATAGGTTGCATCATGCAACTGGTTTAACCGCAAGGCTGGGGGCTTGTCCAGATCCACGCCTCTCCCGCCGTTTGCCTCGAGCGAAGTCGAGAGGCAGTGCGCAGGTGTCTCGACTGCGCTCGAAACGAACGGTGCTAGAGCTTCCAATCCCAGCCGAGCGGATCGCCGTCCATCACCTCGACGCCTTGTGCCGCGAGTTCCTCGCGGATCGCGTCGGATGTGGCGAAGTCCTTCGCGGCGCGGGCTTCCTTGCGGCGGGCGAGCGCGGCTTCAATTTCGGCCTCGGTGATGGTGGCGGACTTGGGCCGGATGCGCAGGTCGGCGCGGGTGAGGCCGAACAGGCCCAGACCGAGCACGGCGTCCATCTCCCCGACCACCGCGCGCTTGATCTCGGCGTCGACCTTCTTCACCGCCAGCGCTTCCTCGAGAGCCGTGAGGGCGCTGGGCGTGCCGAGGTCCTCGCTCATCGCCGCTGCGAAAGCCGCGCGGATGGGCGCGAACTTCGGATGCGCGGCGTCGGGCGCCGGTTGCACCTCCATTAGCGGCGCGGCCGCCATCACCATGCGCTTCAGCCGGGTCAGCGCCGCGCCCAGCCCGTCCCACGAGAACTCCAGCTCCGAGCGGTAATGCGCCTGGAGACACATCAGCCGGTAGGCAAGCGGGTGATACCCCCGGTCGACCAGCAATTGCAGCCGCAGGAACTCTCCGGAAGACTTCGACATCTTGCCCGAACGCTCGACGAGGAAGTTGTTGTGCATCCAGATCCGCGCGCCCGAATTGCGCGGATCGTCGAGCCCGCCCGCGCAGCAATAGGCCTGGTTCTGCGCGATTTCGTTGGGGTGGTGGATCTCGCGGTGGTCGATCCCGCCGGTGTGGATGTCGAAGGGGAAGCCCAAGAGCGCCTCGCCCATCACCGAGCATTCGAGGTGCCAGCCGGGCGCGCCCCGGCCCCACGGGCTGTCCCACTCCATCTGCCGCGTCTCGCCCGGCGGCGTGCGCCGCCAGATCGCGAAGTCGGCAGCGTTGCGCTTGCCCTCGACGTCGCCGATGCGGCTCTCGCCATCGTCCGTCTGCGCGCGCGCCAGCCGGCCGTAATCCGCCACCGTCGACACGTCGAAATAGAGCCCGCTCTCGAGCTCGTAGCAATGCCTCTCGGCGATCGACTTGCCCCATGCGATCATCGCTTCGACATATTCGGTCGCGCGCGGGTGCTGCTTGGGCTCGACGTTGAGGCGCGCGAGGTCCGCCTCGAAATCGGCCTGATAGAAGGCCGCGATGTCCCACGCGCTCTTGCCCTCGCGCGCGGCCATCCGCTCCATCTTGTCCTCACCCTCGTCCGCGTCCGAGGTGAGGTGGCCGACGTCGGTGATGTTCACGACATGGGTGAGCTTGTAGCCCTTCCAGCGGAGCGTGCGCCCCAGCGTGTCGGCGAACACATAGGCGCGCATGTTGCCGATGTGCTGGTAGTTGTAGACCGTCGGCCCGCAGGTGTAGACGCGCGCCTCGCCGGGGTGGACGGGCTCGAACACCTCGGTCTGCCGGGTGAGCGAGTTGAACAGCTTCAACTTCTGTTTGGGGGCGACGTCGGTCATGGGCCGCGCTTTGGCCAGCGGCGCGCACAACGTCAATTCCCTCGTCATTGCTAGCTGAGCGAAGCAATCCAGAGCGGCGAGCCCGACGCCCTGGATTGCCGCGCCGCTTCGCGGCTCGCAATGACGACGGACATCAGAACCCGACGAACCGCACCTGTTCCTCCAGCGGCACGCGCTCGCGCACGAAATTGTTCACCGGCGCCTCTGGGTCGCGGTAGCCGATCGCCATGCCGCAGAAGAACATGGTGCGCTCGTGGTCGAGGCCGAGAAAGTCGCGGATCACGGTGGCGTAGTAGGCCATGAACTCCTGGAAGCAGGAATCGAGCCCCTCCTCGCGCAGCAAAAGCGCGATGGTGGCGAGCCACATCCCGGTGTCCGACCACTGCGGCTCCTTCATCAGGCGCGGGAAATGGACGAACATCACCGCCGGCGCGCCGAAGCTGGTCGCGTTGCGCCCCATCGCCGCCATGCGCGCCGCGCCATCATCGCGCGCGATGCCGAGCGCGTCGAACATCCCCCGCGAAATGCCGTGGAGGCGCTGCTTGTAGGCCTCCTCCTGCTTGGGCGCGTCCCAGTCGTATTCGAGCTTCTGCGGCGGGGTGGAAGTGATCTTCGCCTGCAGGTCGCGCAGCGGCTGGCCGGTGACGATCGTCGCCTCCCACGGCTGGTAGTTGCACCCCGAGGCGGCCCAGCGCGCCTTGTCCATCACCCGGGTGATGACGTCGAGCGGCACGGGCTTCTCGAGAAACTCGCGGATCGAACGGCGGGATGTGACGGCTTCGGTGACGTTCATTGTGGTTCCCCGGTGGCACGCGCGCGTGGCGCAGTCTGTCGACGAGGTGAACCAATGCGGCAATCGAGTTGCGAATTGCAACCCCTCAAAATAGCGCGGATGATGGCTAGCGCCGCCCCTTCACGCCCTTCTCGTCCTCGAACAGTTCGGCGAGCTGCTCCATGATCGTGCCGCCCAGTTGCTCGACGTCCATGATCGTCACCGCGCGGCGGTAGTAGCGGGTGACGTCGTGGCCGATGCCGATGGCGACGAGCTGGACCGGCGAGACCTTCTCGATCCACTCGATCACGCCCCTGAGGTGCGCCTCCAGATATCCGGCGGAGTTCACCGACAGGGTCGAATCGTCCACCGGCGCGCCGTCGGAGATGACCATCAGGATGCGGCGCTCCTCGGGGCGGTAGAGGAGGCGCGAGTGCGCCCAGATCAGCGCCTCGCCGTCGATGTTCTCCTTCAGTAGCCCCTCGCGCATCATCAGCCCGAGATTGCGGCGCGCGCGGCGCCACGGCTCGTCGGCCTGCTTGTAGATGATGTGGCGCAAGTCGTTGAGGCGCCCGGGGTTCTGCGGCTTGCCGTCGGCGAGCCACGCCTCGCGGCTCTGCCCGCCCTTCCACGCGCGGGTGGTGAAGCCCAAAATCTCGGTCTTGACCCCGCAGCGCTCCAGCGTGCGCGCAAGGATGTCGGCGCTGATCGCCGCGATGGAGATGGGCCGCCCGCGCATCGAGCCCGAATTGTCGATCAGCAGGGTGACGATCGTGTCCTTGAACTCGACATCGCGCTCGACCTTGTAGGAGAGCGCCGTGCCGGGCGAGACGATCACGCGGGAAAGCCGCGCGGCATCGAGCACGCCTTCCTCCTGGTCGAAGTCCCAGCTGCGGTTCTGCTGCGCCATCAACCGACGCTGCAAGCGGTTGGCGAGGCGCGTCACCACGCCCTGAAGGCCCGTCAGCTGGCTGTCGAGATAGGCGCGCAGCCGGTCCAGTTCCTCCGCGTCGCACAGGTCGGGCGCGGCGACTTCCTCGTCGAAGCGGGTGGTGAACGCCTTGTAGTCGACGCTCGCGGGCACCTCGGCCTGCGGGCGGTTGGGGCGGACGGGGGCGTTGGCGGCGTCGGCATCGTCGCTCGCGTCGCCCTCGGACATCTCGCTGTCGGTTTCGGTGTCGGAGGATTGCTCCCCCTCGCCCTCGCCCTCGGCCATGTCGCCGGCCATTTCGGCCGATTGCGGATCGCCCTCGCCCTGGTTCTCGTCCTCGCCCTCGTTCTCGTCGTCGGGGCCGTCCTCGTCGTCGGGCTCGTCGCTGTCGGTCTCGTCCGGCGCCTCGGTGGGGCGGGTGAGATCGAGCTCGCGCAGCATGTCGAGCGCGAGCTTCTGGAAAGCCTCCTGATCGGCGATTGTCTCGGCGAGGCCCGCGAAGTCGCCGCCGACCTTCTCCTCGAGGAAATCGCGCACCAGCTCGATCCCGCCCCGCGCGCGCTCGGGCACCGCCTCGCCGGTCAGCGCCTCGCGCACCAGCAGCGCGAGCGCGGTCTGCAAGGGGACCTCGGCGGAATTCTGCGCGCGCACGATCTTGTCGCCCGCGGTGCGCAGTTCGGTCGCGGCGTCGAGGTTCGCCCGGATGCCGCCGAAGCGGTTGGCGCCCAGCGCCTCGTAGCGCACCTGCTCGATCGCGTCGTAGCAGGCCCGTGCGATCGGCTCGGGCGGCGCGGAGCGGGCGTGGAGCGCGGCGTTGTGGTGGCGCAGCTTCAACGCGAAGCTGTCGGCAAAGCCGCGCGCCTCGGTCACCTGATCGGCCGGCAAGTCCCGCCCCGGCAGCGGCACGCGGAAGCGGTTGCCCGCAGAGCCCGGCACGTCGGCGCTCCACGCGACCTCGACCTCCGGATCGCCCGCGATCGCGCGGCTGGCGCCGGTCAGCGCCTGCTTGAAACGGTCGAGGGGGGACTGGTCGGCCATCGGCGTTACAGGATGCTCTGGCCGGTCCCGGCCCAGTCCTTCATGAAGCCCTCGATCCCCTTTTCGGTGAGGACGTGCTTGAAGAGGTCGTGGATCACCTTGGGCGGTGCCGTCATCACGTCGGCGCCGATCTTCGCCGCCTGAAGCACGTGGGTGGTGTGGCGCACGGAGGCGACGAGGATTTCGGTCGCGAAGCTGTAGTTGTCGTAGATCAGGCGGATGTCCTCGATGAGGTCCATGCCGTCGAAGCCGTTGTCATCATGCCGGCCGACGAAGGGCGAGATGAAGCTCGCCCCCGCCTTGGCCGCCAGCAGCGCCTGGTTGGCCGAGAAGCACAGCGTGACGTTGACCATCGTGCCCTCGCCGGTCAGTGCCTTGCAGGTCTTGAGGCCATCGACCGTCAGCGGCACCTTGATGCACACATTGTCGGCGATCTTCCTGAGAACCTCGGCCTCCTTCATCATGGTCGCATGATCGAGCGCGACCACCTCGGCACTCACCGGACCGTCGACCAGCTTGCAGATCTCGGCCGTCACTTCCTTGAAATCACGGCCCGACTTGGCGATCAACGAGGGGTTGGTGGTCACCCCGTCAAGGAGGCCCGTCGCCGCCAGTTCGCGGATTGCCTCGATATCGGCGGTGTCGACGAAGAATTTCATGTGTTCACTCCAAACTTTTGCGATAGCCATGTCATGCGCGCGGCGCCTAGAGGGCGAGCATGACACGCGGGGCAATCCGATGCGCGATGCTGCTTGCCGCCCTCGCGGCGGCTTGGCAACCGTCCAAAGCGTGGGCAGCGGAAGAAGATACGCAATTCTGGCTGAACGCCTTTGCCACCGGCAAGATCGCCGAGAAGACGACCCTGACGATCGACGCGACCCAGCGCTGGCGCAGCGATCAGGAGACGGGCGCAGACCAGCAGACGATCCGCGTCATGGCCGAGCAACAGGTCGCCGAGCGCACCCGGATCGGCGGCGGCGTCATGCTGTTCGACACCGCCGGGCTGACCGAGATCCGCTTGCACCAGCAGGCGATCTTCACGATCGGCAGAATCGAGGCGCGCACCCGTCTCGAGGAGCGTTTCTTCGACGGCGCAGACCGGATGGAGCTCCGGTTACGCCAACGCGTCACCTACAACCAGCCGATCGCCACCGAATGGCGCGCGTCTGCGGGCGTGGAGTGGCTCGGCATCATGCAGTCGCGCAGGGCCGACCAGGGGGCCTCCACCGAGCAGTGGCGCCTTCAGGCGAGCGTGACCCACCGCCTCAGCAAGTACTTCGATGTGGGCGCGATCTACTGGCACGTGATATTCCCGCGCGGACCCAGGCCAGCGCAGACCAGTCACATACCCCAGCTCGCACTCACCTACCGCTTCTGACGCCTCACACCGCGCCCGCCGCGCCGAACACGGCAATGATCGCTGGATCGCGGGTGGCGCGCGGGTTGGCGCGGATCGCGGCTTCCTCACGGGCGATCTCGCCCCACACGGCATCGTCGACCACCCGCCCGACCCGCTCCGCGACCGCCGCGACATCGACCCCGGTGACGGCGTTCAGCGCCTCGCCGAGCAGCGGGTCGCGGCTCACCCGGATCGCCTGGCCGAGCTCGGGCACCACCGCATCGATCAGCCGCGATCCCACCTCGGCGCGCAGGTAGGCGCTCGCCGCGGTCGGGCCGCCGCGCACCAGATCGATGGCATTGCGCACCCCAATCACCCGCACCGCATCGGTGACGACCGGCGCGGCGCGGTAGCTGGCGTCGATCGCGAGGGTGGCGAACCGCTCCTCCAGCCGCTGCTTGAACAGCGCCGAGGTGAGGATGCGCGAGAGCACGTCGCCGCGCGTGCCGAGCATGGTGCCGAGGCCCACGCGCGCGACCTGCTCGTCCCAGTAGCCGCCCGGCTGGGTGAGACGCGCGAAGGCGTTTTCGGACGCGAGCAGCAGCATCCGCCGCACCGCCTCCTCGAGCGTGAAGGCGGGGCCATAGGTCGCGCAAGCGGGCAGCAGCAGCAGCGTGCCCGCGCCGGCCGCGCCCGCAAGCAGCGCGCGGCGGGTCGGGCGATGGGTGACGATTGCGGTCATTGGTCGTGTCTCCAAGCTTGCCCTTCCACCATGGGCCTCTCCATATAACCCTGCGATGAACCGTGTGCGCCTCCTCGTCCTTAACGCAGCTTTGGGTGCGCTCGACTACCGCCTGCCGGACGGCGTGGACGCACCGCCGGGGAGCGTGGTGGTCGCCCCGCTCGGGCCTCGGAAGGTCATGGGAATCGTCTGGGACGAAGGCCGCCTGCCGGGCGATGCCATCGCCTTCGAGCGGCTGCGGCCGATCCTCGAGGTGGTGCCGGTCCCGCCGCTTCCCGAACCGCTGCGGCGGCTGATCGAGTGGACCGCCGACTACTACTGCGCCCCGCTGGCGAGCGTCGCGCGCATGGCGCTGGCGAGCGGCGGCGCGCTGGGAGGCCCGGCGACGATGACCGAATACCGGCTGACGGGGGCGCAAGGCAGCGGGCGGCTGACCGCGCAGCGCCGCACCGCGCTGGAGAAGCTCGCCGGCGAACAGGGCACGATGCGCGAACTGGCGGCGAAGGCGGGTGTCTCGGAAGGCGTGCTGCGCGGCATGGCGGGGGCCGGCCTCATCGCGCCGGTCACGGTGAAGATCGACCGCCCCTACCCCGCCGCCGATCCCGGCCACCATCAGCCCGACCTCTCGCCCGCCCAGCGCGCGGTCGCCGAGCGGCTGGTCGCGGCAGTGGAGGCCCGCGCCTTCGCCCCCTTTCTCCTCGACGGGGTGACCGGATCGGGCAAGACCGAGACCTATTTCGAACCCGTCGCCGCCGCGATCCGGCAGGGGCGGCAGGTGCTGGTGCTGCTGCCGGAAATCGCGCTCACCGAGAACTTCCTCGCGCGCTTCGCCGCCCGCTTCGGGGCGCCGCCGGTGCTGTGGCATTCCTCGCTCAAATCGACCGAGCGCCGGCGCGCGTGGCGCGCCATCGCGGACGGAAGCGCGCAGGTGGTGGTCGGCGCGCGCTCGGCGCTGTTCCTGCCTTACGCGAAGCTCGGCCTGATCGTGGTCGACGAGGCGCACGAGATCAGCTTCAAGCAGGACGACGGGGTGCGCTACAACGCCCGCGACGTGGCGGTGATGCGCGCGCGGTTCGAGGGCCTGCCGGTGATCCTCGCCAGCGCCACCCCCGCGCTGGAGAGCCTGCACATGGCCGAGATCGGGGTCTACGAGAAGCTCGACCTCCCGGCCCGCTATGGCGGCGCGACGCTGCCCACGGTCCGGCTGGTCGACCTCACCGAGGAGAAGCCGGGCAGCCAGCGGTGGCTGGCGGGGCCGCTGGTCGAGGCCCTGCGCGACCGGCTGGGCAAGGGCGAGCAATCGCTGCTGTTCTTGAACCGCCGCGGCTACGCGCCGCTGACGCTGTGTCGCAATTGCGGGCACCGCTTCAAGTGCCCGAGTTGCAGCGCGTGGCTGGTCGAGCACCGGCTGTCGGCCCGTCTCGCCTGCCACCACTGCGGCTTCGAGACGCGCGTGCCCGAGGCCTGCCCCGAATGCGGCGAGAGTGACTGCCTCGTCGCCTGCGGCCCCGGAGTCGAGCGCATCGCCGCCGAAGTGGCCGAGCTGTTCCCCGAAGCGCGCACCGCGGTCGCCACCTCGGACACGCTCGGCACCCCCGAGCGCGCGGCGGAGTTCATCGCCATGGCCGAGGGGCGCGCGATCGACATCATCATCGGCACCCAGCTGGTGACCAAGGGCTTCCACTTCCCCGAGCTGACCCTGGTGGGCGTGGTCGACGCCGATCTCGGCCTCGAGGGCGGGGACCTGCGCGCAGGCGAGCGGATCTTCTCGCAGATCGCGCAGGTCGCCGGGCGCGCGGGGCGCGGGGCCAAGCCCGGCGAGGTGCTGATCCAGACCCGCCACCCCGATGCGCCGGTCATCGCCGCGCTGGCGAACGGCGACCGCGATGCCTTCTACGCCGCCGAGACGCAGGGGCGCCGCGATGCCGGCGCGCCCCCGTTTGGGCGCTGGGCTGCGATCATCCTCTCCAGCGAGGACGAGAAGGAAGCGCGCGAGGCCGCGGTGCGCCTCGGCGACGTGCGCCCGCGCCTCACGGATGTCCAGATCCTCGGCCCCGCCCCCGCGCCCATGGCGCTGCTGCGCGGCCGCTACCGCTACCGCTTCCTCGTCAACGCGCGCCGCAGCGCCAACGTGCAGGGCGTGCTGCGCGAATGGATCGGCGCGGTGAGTTTCGCCCCGGGGGTGCGCGTGGGCGTCGACATCGACCCTTATAGCTTCGTTTGACGAGCCTTTACTGGCAGTTGGCTCCTGATAAGCTCGGCCGGTGATTGCCCGCCTCTGCCTGTTCTTGTGGACGCTCTGCCTTGCGGCGCCGGCCCTCGCGGAATGGCATCGCGCCGAGAGCGAGCACTACATCGTCCACGCCGACATGCGCGAAGCCGACCTGCGCGAGATCGTGCAGACGCTGGAGGATCTCGACCGGGTGCTGCGCGCGCTGATGCCGCCGAGGATCGAGCCCGGCCAGAAGCTGCAACTCTACCTCACGCCCGGATACGATCGCATCTCCGGCATCGTCGGCATGCGCGTATCCGGCTTCCCCGCCTATTCGCCCGAAAGCATGATGGCCTTCGCCAGGTTCAGCTTCGCCGAACCGGCCGGCATCCGATACGAAGCGGCCTTCTTCTACGCGGCGGACCGGCATCTCGAACAGGCTTACTTCCAGCCAATGCCGCCCTGGCTGGGCAGCGGGTTCCCGCAGTTCTTCGCGACCGCATACAGGGACGAGGAAGGGCACTTCATCCTCGGAGCGCCCGACTACCGCAGGCCCCTGATCCATCCGGTGGCGGCCGAGGAGGTCAGGACGGCCCTGACCGACAAGACCTCGCCCAGGAATCAGCAGCAGTTCGCACGGTTCTACAGCGTGGCGGGCGCGGTGACCGCCCCACTCCTCGCGGAACCCGCCTACGCGGGTGTCCTCGAGCGCTACGTCCGCGCCTACGCCTCGGGCATGACCATGGAGCAGGCGGCAGCCGAGCTCGGCGATTTCGAGACCCTGCTGGACAGGATCGACAAGCGCGCCAAACGGAAGAGACCCAAGCTGCGCCGATTCGAGCTGGCGCCGGGGCCTCCTGCCGCCATTGCCTTGCGGCCGATGCGCCGTGACGAGATCGCGCTGATCGACCTGCGCTTCGAGCGCTTGCGCGAGAAGAGTCGCAAGCAGGCGGCGCAGCGGCTTCGCGCGCTGACCGGCCGGATGCCCGACAGCGCGCTCGTGTGGTACGAATATGCCGCCGCCGAGTTCGGCCTCGTGCAGAACAGCGAATTCGCCGGCGATCCGCTGTTCCGCGGCTTCGGCTTCGCGAACGGCGAGCTGATCGTGACCGCCAACCGCTATCCCGATGCCGAGGCGTGGCGGGCGGTGAACCGGGCCCTGGCGATCGACCCCGCCATGCCCGAAGCCCGGCGGCTGCGTGCCGAGATCCTGCTCAACCGGCTGGTGCGCGCGGGCGATCCCGACGATGCGGCGGGTTATGGCGAGGTGCGCGCGGCCCTTGCGCCGCTGGCGCGCGATCCGCGGCGCAATCCGCTCGCGGCGGCGCTCTACCACCAGTCCTATGTCGAACAGGGCATCGCGCCGCCGCCGGAAGCCTTCGAGCAGCTTGAGGAGGCGTTCAGAGCCAACGCCAGTGTGACCGACTTCCGCTATGCCTATGCCGTGGCGCTCAGCCGGCTGGGGAGGGTCGGGGAAGCGCGCAGCCTGCTGACCTCGATGCTGAACGATCCGAAGTTCGAAGCCGCCGCCCGGCGCGCGCTGGAGGCGGCGCCCTGAGGCGCGAAGGGCCATGGCCCTGCGCACCTCCAGCGAAGTCGCGAAACCGATCCGTTTACAGGCGATTGCGCGGTGATATGGTGCACAGCATGGTGTCGCGCCTCGTCGCATTGCTGTTGATCGCGGTCAGCCTTGCGGTCCCGGCCCGTGCCACCGGATGGCTGCGCGCCGAGAGTGAGCACTATGTCGTTCACGCCGCGCTCTCCGAGCGCGATCTGCGCGAGCTGATGCAGACCATCGAGGAGTTCGATCGGGTCCTGCATGGCCTGATGCCGGGCGAGACGCGGCACGGTCGCAAGCCGGAGTTCTATCTTTCGAGCGATGCATCGCGCATCGCGCACGTGATCGACTTCGGGGCGACGGCGGTGTGTCAGGATCATGCCGAACTGCCGGTCACCAAGGCGTGGTTCGACCCGTTCGCACCGCAAAGAATGCGGGAAGCCGACATCTTCTACTGCATGACCCAATACCATCTCGGCAACGCCTTCTTCCGGCCCAAGCCCATGTGGTTGAGGGGCGGGTTATCGCAGTTCTTCGCCACCGCCTATCGCAACGAGAAGAAGATGTTCGTGATCGGTGCGCCGGGAAGCCCGAGGATGCGAAAGGTGCGCGTCACGCCGACCGCTCTTGCAAATGCCCTGCGGGTGACGGTCCGCCACAGGTCCGAGCTCGAATATGCCCGGTTCCTCGATGTCAGCCGCATGATCGCAGCGCCGCTGCTGCTGGAGCAAGAATATGCAGGCGTGCTCGACCGCTATATCAATGCCTATGTGACCGGGCGCACCGTCGAGGACGCAGCGCGCGAGCTGGGCGATCCGGCGATCTTGGCGGCGCAGCTTGACCGGCCCGCCTCGACCGGTCCGACACGCTGGGTGCAAATCGAGCCGGAAGTGGTGGCCAAGGTCGCCGTCCGGCCCATGACCCGCGATGAGGTCGCGCTGATCGAACTGCGCATCGAACGGATGCTCGAAACGCGCCTCAAGCCGACCGCCTCCGCGCTGAGACGGTTGACCGGCCGCTTTCCCGACAGCGCGCCGGTGTGGTACGAATATGCCGCCGCCGAATATGCCCGGGTCCAGCACAGCGATTTCGGCGGGCGGCCGGTGTTCCGGGGCTTCGGTTTTTCCAACGGCGAATTGATCGTGATGGCCAACCCCTATTCCGATGCCGAGGCATGGCGCGCGGTGAACAGGGCGCTGGCGATCGATCCCGCGCACCGGCAGGCGCAGCGGCTGAAGGCGGAGATCATGCTGTCGCGGCTGGTGCGCGCGGGCGAGCTGGCCGAAGCTGACGAGTATGACGCGGTGCGCGCGCTGCTTGCCCCGCTGGCCCGCGAGCCCGAGCGCGAGCCCTTGGCTGCGGCGCTCTATTTCCAGTCCTATATCGAAGAGGGGCGCACCCCGCCGGAGACCGCCTTCAGGCAGTTGGAGCAGGCGTTCCTGACCAATGCGGGCGTCGGCGATCTGCGCTATGCCTATGCGACCGCGCTCAGCCGGCGCGGCGACAAGGGCACGGCGCGTGGTTTGCTGATCTCCATGCTCAACGATCCCGTCTTCCAGGGCGTGGCGTGGCGCGCGCTGGAGGCGACGCAATAGGCGGTGCGGGAAACCAAACGGGGCGGCTCCGCGTATCCCCCCGCATGACCCGCCCCGTTCTTGTGCCGATCCTCGGCGACCAGCTGTCGCGCAATCTCTCCAGCCTCGAAGGCCTCACCCCCGACGAGGCGGTGCTCCTACTCATGGAGGTGTGGGACGAGGCGACCTACGTCAAACACCACAAGCAGAAGATCGTGCTCATTTTTTCGGCAATGCGCCACTTTGCCGAGGAACTGCGCGCCGATGGCTGGCAGGTCGATTACATCCGGCTGGACGATCCCGCCAACACCGGCAGCTTCACCGGCGAGGTCGCCCGCGCGGTGGAGCGCCATGCCCCGTCCGAGATCCGCGTCACCGAAGGCGGCGAGTGGCGGGTCGCCCAAGCGATGGAGGAATGGGCGGGCCGCTTCCCCTGCCCGGTCTCGATCCTCCCCGACACCCGCTTCATCGCCACCCATGCCGATTTCCGCGCCTTCGCCGAAGGACGCCAGCACCTCACGATGGAGTATTTCTACCGCGAGATGCGCCGCAAGACCGGGCTCCTGATGCGCCCCGACGGCAAGCCGGAGGGCGGTATCTGGAACCTCGACGCCGAGAACCGCCAGCCGCCCAAACAGGGCCTCAAGGCGCCCCCAGCCCCCAAGTTCCCGCCCGACGCGATCACGCGCGAGGTCATCGCGCTGGTAGGCGAGCGGTTCGCCGATCACTTCGGCGACCTCGAGCCCTTCGGCTGGCCGGTGACCCGCACCCAGGCGCTCGAAGCGGCCGAAGCCTTCTTCGCGCGCCGCCTCGAACTCTTCGGCCCCTACCAGGATGCGATGGTGGCGGGCGAGGACGATCTCTACCACTCGATGCTCTCGACCAGCATCAATTGCGGGTTGCTGGACCCCCTCGAACTGTGCCGCGCCGCCGAGGCTGCCTACAAAGAAGGCAGAGCTCCGCTCAATTCCGTAGAGGGCTTCATCCGCCAGATCATCGGCTGGCGCGAATATGTGCGCGGCTTCTACTGGCACACCATGCCCGGGCTCGCCGAGGCGAACGCACTCGCCGCCACCCGCCCCCTGCCCGAATTCTTCTGGACCGGCGCGACCGACATGGCCTGCATCGCCGACTGCATCCGCACCACCCGCGAGGACGCCCACGCACACCACATCCAGCGGCTGATGGTGCTCGGCAATTTCTGCCTGATCGCCGGGATCGCGCCGCAAGAGGTCGCCGACTGGTATCTCGTCGTCTACGCCGACGCCTACGAGTGGGTGGAGCTGCCCAACGTCGCGGGCATGATCCTCTACGCCGACGGCGGCAGGCTCGCGACCAAGCCCTATGCGGCGTCGGGGAATTACATCAACAGGATGTCGAACTACTGCAAGGGCTGCCGCTACAAGGTCGCTGAGAAGACCGGCCCCGACGCCTGCCCCTTCAACCCGCTCTACTGGCACTTCATGGTGGCGAACCGGCAGCGGCTGGAAAGCAACCACCGCATCGGCCGCATCTATGCGACCTGGGACAGGATGGGTGAGGCGAAGCAGGCCGAGTATCTCGAAAGCGCCGAGGCCTTTCTCGCCAGCCTCGCGCCTGCCAGCCGGGCGTGGTCGCGCTACGACGCCTGACGCCGCCGCACCCACCAGGGCGCCATCACCTCGCCCTTGGCGGCCGCGCGCCACACCAGCCACACCCCGAAGCCGCCCGCGAGCACCAGCGCGATCACCGAGGCCTCGAGCCCGAAGGCCCCGCCCGAGATCAGCTCGTTGCCGGTCAGCCGCGCATCGACCAGCCCGTCGACATCATTGCCCGAAACCGGCACGTCCCACACCAGCCCCTGCGTGACGTTCCACCCGAAGTGAATGCCGATCGGCAGCCACAGGCTGCGGGTGAGCATATAGGCCCCGCCGAGCATCAGCCCCGCTTCGACCGCGATGGTGAAGGAGGAGAACAGGCTCGCATTGTCGTTGCCGATATGGGCAAGGCCGAACAGCGCCGAGGTGACGAACAGCGCCGCCCAGCTGCCGGCGAACTCCTCGATCCAGCGGAACAGGATGCCGCGGAACAAGAGCTCTTCCATGAAACCGGCGTTGAACCCGGCGAAGAACAGCACCGGCACCCATTCCTTGAGCGTGCCCCAGCCGACGATGAAATAGGCCCCCAGCACCGCCGCAATCCCGACGATGGTGCTGAACAGCACGAAGGCCGTGGCCGTGCCAGTGACGAGCCCGCGCGCAGCCCCCGCCAGCGGCAGATCGTCATGCTTGCGCTCTCCCAGCCGCCGCATCAGCAGTTTCTGCACCAGCACCAGCAGCCCGATGGTGAGCGTCACCTGCAAGGGTGCCAGCAGCCGGCGGTCGATGAAGGGTGCCAGCGCCTCGCTCGTGATGCCCGCAGCCGCGATCGCCGCGACCGCCGCCGCCAGCGCCACCAGCATGGCAACTAGCGGAAAGTTCCAGATGCGCTTCCACAGCGGGGGCGCGTGCGCGGATGCGGGAATGGTGTCGGTGGTCGTGGCAGCGGTATCCATGATCGGCGACTCCCCCTCACGTCGAAAGCAAAAGATGGCGCAGCGCCGCCAGCTTGGCTAGGCCTGATGCGACACAACCGACGGGAGCGAGACGCACCATGCTGACCATCCACCACCTGCGCCTGTCGCAGTCCGAACGCATCGTCTGGCTCGCCGAGGAGCTGGGGCTCGAATACGATCTCAAGCTCTACAACCGCCGCACCGACAACCGCCTTGCGCCCGACGAATACAAGGCGCTGCACCCGATGGGCATCGCGCCGGTCATCATCGACGGCGATCTGGTGCTTGGCGAAAGCGGGGCGATCATCGACTACATCGTGGCGAAGTATGCACCCGGCACGCCGCTCGTGCCAGGAGTCGATCACCCCGACTTTCCCGATCACCTGTTCTACTACCACTGGGCGAACGCGACCTTCATGACCAACGGGATGATGGCGCTGGTCGCACAGTTCATGGGCGCGCAGGAGCTTCCCCCCTTCGTCGCCGACCGGGTGCAGAAAGGCTGGACGATCGTCGAGAAGCGCCTCGGCGAGGCGGACTATTTCGGCGGCGCGCAGCTGACGACGGCGGACATCATGATGGGCTTCCAGCTCACCACCTCCAGAGCGATGAGCGGCATGGGCATCGACCACCTGCCGAACCTCAAGGCCTACCTTGCGCGCATCGGCCAACGCGAGGCCTATCAACGCGCGATGGCAAAGTGCGAGCCGGGAATGCCGCCGAAGCTGGATTGAGACATTACCTCGTCATTGCGAGGAGCCGCAGGCGACGAAGCAATCCAGGGACGGACCGAGCCGCTTCGGGGAAGGTCAGGCCATGGATTGCTTCGCCTTCGGCTCGCAATGACGAAGGAAGATCTGTCCTCACCCCCGCTCCCGCCGCAACAACTCCGCCTTGATCCCCAGCCCCCAGGCGTAGCCGCCCAGCGACCCGTCGCTGGCGATGACCCGGTGGCAGGGGATCAGCACCGCGACATGGTTCGCCCCGTTGGCGCCGCCCACGGCGCGGCTGGCTTTCGGATTGCCCAGGGCGGCAGCCAGCTCCCCGTAGGAGCGCGTCTCGCCTTGCGGGATGCGGCGCAGTTCCTCCCAGACGCGCTGCTGGAAGGCGGTGCCGGCGACGTCGAGCGGGATCGCGGCATTGCCCGGCCCCGGCTGCTCGACGGCCTCCACCACCCGTTCGAACAGCGCGCGGAACGCCTCGCCAGCGGCGCGCAGATCGGCCTTGGGGAAACGGGCGCGCAGTTCGGCCAGCGGCGGGCGGCCTTGCGGCAGGAAGGCGAGGCAGCACACGCCCTTGTCGGTCGCGCCGACGAGCATCGGCCCGAGCGATGTGGCAAGCTCGGCCCAGTAAATGACCTTGCCCGCGCCGCCCTTCGCCCATTCCTTCGGTGTCATTCCCAGCCTCCCCTTCACGGCCGCGTAGAAGGCTTCAGACCCCCCGTAGCCCGCGCTCAGCGCCGCCTCGCCCACACCTTGCCCCCCGGTAAGGGCGGCCTTGACGCGCTCCTCGCGGCAGGCCCTGGCAAAGGCGGCGGGCGACAGGCCGACGCTGCGCTTGAACAGGCGCTGGAAGTGCGTGGGGGCATAGCCGGTGAGCGCGGCAAGTGCATCGAGGGTCGGCGCCGCCTCCCCGGCCCCGACGGCCGCGCGGATCGCCGCGACGGCGGCAAGGACGCAGGCCTCCTCGGCGCTCTGGCTCGCAGGAGAGCAGCGTTTGCAGGGCCTTAGCCCCGCCGCCTCGGCCTCGGCAGGCCCGGCGTAGAAACGCACGTTCTTGCGCAAGGGGGCCCGCGCGGGGCAGGATGGGCGGCAGTAGATGCCGGTCGAATGGACGCCCGTGACGAACGCCCCGTCGAAGCGCCGGTCCTTGGCAAGCATCGCCTCCCAGCGCACCTCGTCGGTGAGGTTCTCAAAATGTTTCACGTGAAACATTCCCCTCCCGCCGAACGCGCGCCGCAAAGCAGCCCCGCACGGCATTGTGCACGTCCACCTCGATGATGCGGGCGTCGGCTAAAAGCCGCTCGAGGCCCGCCTCGGCGTCGCCCGGCTGGGTGATGAGCGCGTCCACCATCATGCCGTCCGCACCGAAGCCGCGCAAGGACAGCACGCGCGGGCCGAACACCGGCGGGAGGGCGTTGACGAACCGCGCGGGGCGGGCCGCGCCTTCGGTGACGAGGATCGCGTGCGCGGTGCGGTAGGGCCCGGGCAGCGGGCGGCTCTCGTGGTTGACGAGCAGGACGCGGGTGCCGGGCTGCGCATCTTCCAGCGTCACCCGGCATGGATAGCCGGGTGCGGCATCGGCAAACATCCGCACCGCGCCGCGGTTTGCCAGCTCGGCATCCCCGAGGCTGAAGAGGCTTGCGAAAGGTGCAGGGTCGATCCCCTCGATCACGTAGTTCATCGGCGTTCTCCGCATGGTCGATCCCCGGGATAGGCCGATCCCCGTGCGCCCGCACCCCGCCAGCTTGCGTTCAATGTCGCGCGCTGCGCAAAAGCGGCTATAGAGGCGCGCATGACCCGGCTCCTCGGCGCGCTCGCGCTGCTCCTCGCCTTGCTCGCCAGCGCCGCCCCTGCCTTCGCCGACCCCGGCGATGTCGATGCGGCGGCGCGCGGCGTGGTGCGGGTGGTGATCATCGGCACCGAGGACGGCCAGCCCGTGCCCGTCTCCCACGGCACCGGCTTTGCGGTCAGCGCGACGCGGATCGTCACCAACGCCCATGTGGTGAGCGAGGCGGCGCAGGACGACACCCTGAGGATCGGCATCGTCCCCGCCGAGGGCGAAGGCGGCGCCTTCGCGCGGATCGTCGCCGTCTCGCCGCGCAACGACCTCGCCCTGCTCGAGATCGCCAAAGGCAGCCTGCGCCTGCCGCCGCTGGCGCTCGCCGGGGGGAGCATCGCCAACCTCGGCGAGGTCACGGCCGTCGGCTACCCGATGAACGTAGACCTCGCTCAGGGCCTGGGGATGCAGGACATCTTCCGCGCCCAGCCGCCGGTCAAGTCGCGCGGGTTCCTGTCCGGCGTGCGCCCTTCGCGCCAGTTCGACACGATTCTCCACACCGCGCCGATCGCCCGGGGCAGTTCGGGCGGGCCGCTGCTCGACGCCTGCGGGCGCGTGGTGGGGGTCAATTCCTTCAGCACGGATTCGACCGCGGGCGATGCGGAATTCTTTTTCGCGGTCAGCCTGCGCGAGCTCGTCCCCTTCCTTCAGACCAACGGGGTGGTGCCGGTCACCAACACCCTGCCCTGCCGCTCGATCGACGAGCTGAACGCCGAGGAGCGCCAGCGGCTCGAGGCCGAGCAGAGCGAGGCCCGCGCCCGGGTGGCCGAGCGCGCCGAGGCACTGCGCGAAGTGCGCGAGACCGCCCGGCTCACCGCGCAGATGGAGGTGATCGCAGCGCGCGAGAACCGCCTTGCGCTAGCGCTGATCGCGCTCTTCGGGGCCATCGGCGCGGGCTACGCGGCGTGGGCGTCGAGAAACGATGAGGCCCGCCGCCGCCACGCGCGGATCGCCGCGGTGCTGGCCGGCACCCTGCTCGTCGCTGCGGTGCTGCTGTGGGTCACCCGCCCCGGCCTCGCCGCGATCGAGGACCGCGTCGCCGCCGCCATCGCCAAGGCCGAGGGCCGCGCCCCGCCGGCGACCGCGTCTGCCGGATCGACCGAGGGCGCGCTGATCTGCACGCTCGTCCCCGAACGCAGCCGGGTGACCTCGGCCCGCACCGACGACATCGCCTTCGACTGGTCGGCCGACGGCTGCGTCAACGCCCGCACGCAATACGGCCTTGGCCCCGCCGGTGCGTGGCAGCGCGTGTTCGCCGCCGAGGACGATGCGTCGGTGGCGGTCAACACCTTCGATCCCGAGGCCCGCACCCTGCGCACCGATCGCTACCTGCTCGGCCAGGAGGCGCTGGCGGCGGCGCGCAAGGCGCGGGCAGGCTACACCCCGCCGGCCTGTGGGACGAGCGATGCCGCACGCACCCTCGGCGAACAGCAATCCGCGCTGATCGCCGCCCTGCCCGATCGCCCCAACGAGCGGCTCGTCTACTCCTGCGCCGCGTCGAAGTGAGGCTCGACGTCACCCGGCGCGACCTTGTGCCTGCCCGTCATCTGGTCGATGCCACGGTCGGACAGCGCGTGGACGATTGACGCGCGGCGATCTTCGCACCTGCACAATTCGCGGCCCACACGGCTTGCAGGAACCGGAATCAATTGCTAGGCGCGCGCCAGCCTTGAGGGGAGCCCCTGCGCTCGCCCTTGCCCGAGGCTCAAGCAAGACCCCTTACGAGTTTTCCGAGAGGACGAGACGCGCGTGGATATTTCCGCCGGTATCAAGGCTAGCCTGGCTGGACGCTATGCCTCGGCCCTGTTCGATCTGGCTGCCGAAAATGGCAAGGTGACCGCGGTCGAGAAAGACCTCGAGACGCTCGGCGCCGCGCTGGCCGATTCGGGCGATCTTGCCGCGCTGACCACCAACCCGGAACTCGCCCGCAGCGCGCAAGGCGCCGCGATGGCGGCGGTGGCCAAGAAGCTGAAGCTCTCGCCCCTCACCACCAATTTCCTCGGCGTGCTCGCGGCCAATCGCCGCCTCGGCAAGCTGCCTGCGATTATCTCCGCCTTCAAGGCGATTGCCGCCGCCCAGCGCGGCGAAGTCACCGCGACCGTCACCAGCGCCCACCCATTGAGCGACGATCAGCTCGCCGCCCTCAAGACCAAGCTGACCGCGCGCGAAGGGCGCACCGTCATGCTCTCCGCCAAGGTCGACCCGGACCTGCTCGGCGGCCTCGTCGTCACCATCGGATCGCAGCGCATCGATGCCTCGATCCGCACCCGTCTCAACTCGCTCGCCAAGGCCATGCAGGCCTAAAGGATAAGAACCATGGAAATCCGCGCCGCAGAAATCTCGAAGGTCATCAAGGACCAGATCGCCAATTTCGGCACCGAAGCCGAAGTCAGCGAAACCGGCACCGTGCTGTCGGTGGGTGACGGCATCGCCCGTATCCACGGCCTCGATCAGGTGCAGGCCGGCGAGATGGTGGAATTCGCCAACGGCGTGCAGGGCATGGCTCTGAACCTCGAAGCCGACAATGTCGGCGTCGTGATCTTCGGCTCGGACGCCGAAATCAAGGAAGGCGATGTCGTCAAGCGCACCGGCACCATCGTCGACGTGCCGGTCGGCAAGGGCCTGCTCGGCCGCGTGGTCGACGCGCTCGGCAACCCGATCGACGGCAAGGGCCCGATCGTCGCTGAAAAGCGCAGCCGCGTCGAAGTGAAGGCACCCGGCATCATCCCGCGCGAATCCGTCTCGGAGCCCGTCCAGACCGGCCTCAAGGCGATCGACGCGCTCGTCCCCGTGGGCCGCGGCCAGCGCGAGCTGATCATCGGTGACCGCCAGACCGGCAAGACCGCCGTCGCCATCGATACCTTCATCAACCAGAAGGAAGCCAACCAGGGCGACGATGAAGGCAAGAAGCTTTACTGCGTCTATGTCGCTGTCGGCCAGAAGCGTTCGACCGTCGCCCAGATCGTCAAGCAGCTCGAAGAAAACGGCGCGATGGAATATTCGATCGTCGTCGCCGCGACCGCTTCGGAGCCCGCCCCGCTCCAATACCTCGCGCCCTACACCGGCTGCGCGATGGGTGAATTCTTCCGCGACAACGGCATGCACGCCGTGATCGTTTATGACGACCTTTCCAAGCAGGCCGTGGCCTATCGCCAGATGTCGCTGCTGCTGCGTCGCCCTCCGGGCCGCGAAGCTTACCCCGGCGACGTGTTCTACCTCCACAGCCGCCTGCTCGAGCGCGCTGCGAAGATGAACGAGGAAAACGGCCACGGCTCGCTCACCGCGCTGCCGATCATCGAAACGCAAGCCGGCGACGTGTCGGCATACATTCCGACCAACGTGATCTCGATCACCGACGGCCAGATTTTCTTGGAGACCGGCCTGTTCTACCAAGGGATCCGTCCGGCGATTAACGTGGGTCTGTCGGTCAGCCGCGTCGGCGGCGCTGCCCAGACCAAGGCGATGAAGAAGGTTTCGGGCTCGATGAAGCTCGACCTTGCGCAGTACCGCGAAATGGCGGCCTTCGCGCAGTTCGGCTCGGACCTCGATGCCGCGACGCAGAAGCTGCTGAACCGCGGTGCGCGCCTGACGGAACTGCTCAAGCAGAAGCAGTTCTCGCCGATGCCCTTCGAAGAGCAGACCGTGTCGATCTACGCTGGCACCAACGGCTTCCTCGATTCGATCCCGGTGAACCGCGTCAACGAATACGAAGCGCAGATGCTCGACTTCATGCGCCGCGAACACGGCGCCGTGCTGGCCGAAATCCGCACCTCGAAGAAGTTCGAAGGCGAAGTCGCGGACAAGACCAAGGCCGCGCTCGAAGCCTTCGGCAAGCAGTTCGCGTAAGGACGCCCTGACGTGCCCTCACTCAAGGAACTCAAGGGCCGGATCAACTCGGTCAAGTCGACCCAGAAGATCACCAAGGCCAAGCAGATGGTCGCGGCGGCCAAGCTGCGCCGTGCCCAGGCTGCGGCCGAGGCCGGGCGGCCCTATGCCACGCGCCTCAGTGCGGTGATGGCTTCGCTGGCGAGCAAGGTCTCGGGCTCGGCCGCGCCCAAGCTGCTGGCCGGCACGGGCGCTGATCAGAAGCACCTCCTCGTCGTGGTCAACACCGACAAGGGTCTGTGCGGCGGCCTCAACTCCAACCTCGTCAAGGCCGCCAAGGCCAAGGCGCGGGAGCTGGAAGCACAGGGCAAGAGCGTCGAATTCTACCTCGTCGGCAAGAAGGGCCGCGCGCCGTTGCGCCGTGACTATGCGAGCCAGATCACCGGCGGCTTTGACACCAGCACGGTGCGCACCCCCGGTTTCGAGGAAGCCGAGGTCATCGCGAACGAGCTGATCGCGCTGTTCGATGCCGGCAAGTTCGATGTCGCCCACCTCGTCTACCCGACGTTCAAGTCGGCGCTGGCGCAGGACCCCACCGTCACCCAGCTGATCCCTGTCCCCGCCCCGGCCGAAGCCGTGGCTGCCGACGCCGTGGTCGAATACGAGCCGGGCGAGGAGGAAATCCTCGAAGAACTGCTGCCGCGCTACGTGCGCACCCAGCTGTTCGGCGCGCTGCTCGAGCGCGAGGCTTCCGAACAGGGCGCCTCGATGACCGCGATGGACAACGCCACGCGCAACGCGGGCGAGCTGATCCAGAAGCTCACCATCCAGTACAACCGCAGCCGCCAGGCCGCGATCACCACCGAACTGATCGAGATCATCGCGGGGGCCGAAGCGCTTTGAGGAGCCTCATCGCCTTGCTTGCCGTGTCGCTCACGGCCTGCGCTCCGGCTGCGTCCGATACTGCCGAGGAAGCCCCTGCGGCAGCGGCGACAGCGGAGGCCGCGGCGGCAGCAACGGGCGATCTGCCCGGCGCTGCCGAGCTTCAGGCAGCGTTCGACAAGACCTGCCCGGGCCAGCCGAGGATCGCATCGGCCAGCTGCACCGCGCTCGATGATCCGACCGAGTTCAAGTGCAGCTACACGCAAGAGCCGCAGCAAGCCGGAGCCACCTCCGAAACCATCATCGCCAAGGACGCCGATACCTTCGTCCTGATTGACCTGCCCAACAACTGCCAAGTGCAGTGAAGCCATAGGAAGTTAGAAATGGCCACCGCCGCTCTCAACCAGACCACCAACGGCACGATCAGCCAAGTGATCGGCGCCGTCGTCGACGTGCAGTTCGAAGGCGAGCTGCCGCCGATCCTCACTGCGCTCGAAACCCGCAACGGCGACAAGACGCTTGTGCTCGAAGTCGCCCAGCACCTCGGCGAGAACACCGTGCGCACCATCGCGATGGACGCGACCGAAGGCCTCGTGCGCGGCAGCGAAGTGGTGAACACCGGCGCGCAGATCTCTGTTCCCGTCGGCCCCAAGGTCCTCGGCCGCATCATGAACGTCGTCGGCGAGGCGATCGACGAGCGCGGCCCGATCGGTGCCGATCAGACCGCCCCGATCCACGCCGATGCCCCGGCCTTCGTCGACCAGTCGACCGAAGCGGCGATCCTCGTCACCGGCATCAAGGTGATCGACCTCCTCGCGCCTTACGCCAAGGGCGGCAAGATCGGCCTGTTCGGCGGCGCGGGCGTCGGCAAGACCGTGCTCATTCAGGAACTCATCAACAACATCGCCAAGGGCCACGGCGGCGTGTCGGTCTTTGCGGGCGTGGGTGAACGCACCCGCGAAGGCAACGACCTCTACCACGAATTCCTCGACGCGGGCGTTATCGCCAAGGATGCCGAGGGCAATGCGACCTCGGAAGGCTCCAAGGTGGCGCTCGTCTTCGGCCAGATGAACGAGCCCCCGGGCGCCCGCGCGCGCGTCGCCCTGTCGGGCCTGACCATGGCGGAGTATTTCCGCGACGTCGAAGGCCAGGACGTGCTGTTCTTCGTCGACAACATCTTCCGCTTCACGCAAGCGGGTTCGGAAGTGTCGGCGCTGCTCGGCCGCATCCCCTCGGCGGTGGGTTACCAGCCGACGCTGGCGACCGACATGGGCAAGCTCCAGGAGCGCATCACCTCGACCACCAAGGGCTCGATCACCTCGGTGCAGGCGATCTACGTGCCCGCGGACGACTTGACCGACCCGGCGCCCGCGACCTCCTTCGCGCACCTTGACGCGACGACCACCCTGTCGCGCGCGATCTCGGAGCTCGGCATCTACCCGGCGGTGGACCCGCTGGACTCGACCAGCCGCGTGCTCGAGCCCCGCGTCGTCGGTGCCGAGCACTATGAGACCGCCCGCCGCGTCCAGGAAATCCTGCAGAAGTACAAGAGCCTGCAGGACATCATCGCGATCCTCGGCATGGACGAGCTGTCCGAGGAAGATAAGCTCACGGTGGCTCGTGCGCGGAAAATCCAGAAGTTCCTCTCGCAGCCCTTCCACGTCGCGGAAGTCTTCACCGGCATTTCGGGCGTGTTCGTGCAGATCGAGGACACCGTGAAGAGCTTCAAGGCGGTGGTCGACGGCGAATATGATCATCTGCCCGAGCAGGCCTTCTACATGGTCGGCGGGATCGACCAGGCGGTCGAGAAGGCCAAGAAGATGGCCGAGGAAGCCTGATGCGTTTCCCCTCCCGCGCGCGGGAGGGGAGCGAGACTTGCCCCGGACTTGATCCGGGGCTTAGTCGCAGCGGGGTGGGCCTTCGTTCGCCCATTCCCACCCCCAGCCCCTCCCGCAAGCGGGAGGGGGGTTAGGAAGAGACAATGCCCCTCCACTTCGAACTCGTCACCCCTGCCAAGCTCGTCCGGTCCGAGGATGTCCACATGGTGGTCGTCCCCGGCACCGAGGGCGAATTCGGCGTGCTCGAGGGCCACGCGCCCTTCATGAGCACGATCCGCGACGGCGCGGTGCAGGTCTTCCGCGCCGCGGGCGCCGCACCGGAAATCATCCAGGTGCGCGGCGGCTTTGCCGAGGTGAACGAGAAGGGCCTCACCGTGCTCGCCGAGCACGTGGAGGGCTGAGCCCTTCCGATATCGTACACACCCAAGGGGGCGGGCCGCAGGGTCCGCCCTTTTTCGTTTATCCCCTTCACTTTGCGCCTCGCCCCCGGCACAACACGCGTCGGCATTTCCCCTGAGGAGAGGACGCTTGAAACTTGTCTCCACTTTCGCACTGGCACTCGCAATGACCATCGCTTCGACCACGGGCGCAGCGGCCGCCGAAGAGACCCCGGTTCCCGGCGTTCCGGGCCCCGAGCAGGACCCCTATATCTGGCTCGAACAGGCGCGCAGCCCCGAGGCGCTCGACTGGGTCGCGAAGGAGAACGCCCGCACCCTCGCCGCCTTCGAGGCCGACCCGCGCTTTCAGCAATTGAAGGCCGAGGCGCTGGCGATCTTCGATTCCGAGGACCGCATTCCCTTCGTCTCGATCCGTCCCGACGGGCTCTACAATTTCTGGCAGGACAAGCAGAACCCCAAGGGCCTGCTGCGCCGCACGACGCTCGAGAGCTATCGTAGCGCCAAGCCCGAGTGGGAGACGGTGCTCGACATCGACGCGCTCGCCAAGGCGGACGGCAAGGAGTGGGTCTACCAGGGCTCGACTTGCCTCCCCCCGGCGCAGAACAAGTGCATGATCGCGCTCAGCGACGGGGGCGAGGACGCCACCATCATGCGCGAGTTCGACATGCGCACGAAGCAGTTCGTGGAAGGCGGCTTCGTGCTCGACCAGAAGAGCCAGGGCGGCATCGAGTGGATCGACGAGGACACCCTGCTCGTCGGCCGCGGCTTCGGCGAAGGCACGCTCACCGAGAGCGCCTATCCCTTCACCAGCCGCGTCTGGAAACGCGGCACGCGGATCGAGGACGCGCCGGAGATCTTCCGCGGGGAGGCGAGCGACGTGTGGGCGGGCGCGACCCTGCTGCGCGACAACAAGGGCACGATCCACGCCCGCACCGCCTTCCGCGGGATCAGCTTCCACGAGACGATCAACTTCGTCGAGAAGGACGGCAAGTGGCTCCAGCTCGACCTGCCCCGTAAGGGCGGGATCTACGGCATCTTCGACGGTCACGTGATGATCTCGACAGACGAGGATTGGACGGTGGACGGTCAGACCTTCCCCGCCGACAGCCTGATCGCGGTCAACCTCGCGGAGTGGAAGGCCGATCCGAACGGCGCGAAGAAGACGCTCGTCTGGTCGCCCGGCCCGCGCCAGACAAAGCAGGGCGGCGCGGTGACGGCAAATTCGCTCTACGTGACGCTGCTCGACAACGTGGTCGGCAAGGTGCTCGAGTTCAACTTCGAGGACGGCGCATGGCGCAGCCGTGAGGTCCCGCTGCCCGACAACGCGACGCTCGGCATCGCCGCTTCCTCGGACGAGACCGACCAGATCATGTACACCGTGACTGGCTTCCTCGCGCCGACCACGCTCTACTATTCGGACGGCAGCGCGCCCCCTGCGGTGCTCAAGACCTCGCCGGCCTATTTCGACCCTGACGGCGCGACGGTCGAGCAATACGAGGCGACCAGCAAGGACGGGACGAAAATCCCCTACTTCATCGTCAAGCCCAAGGGGATGAAGGCGGACGGCTCCACGGCCACGCTGCTCACCGGCTACGGCGGCTTCCAGGTGCCGCGCCTGCCCGCCTATCTCGGATCGACCGGCAAGCTGTGGGTCGAGAAGGGCGGCGCCTACGTGCTCGCGAACATGCGCGGCGGCGGGGAGTTCGGGCCGCAGTGGCACCAGACCGCGATCCGCGAGAACAAGCAGCGCACCTGGGACGATTTCATCGCGGTGGGCGAGGACCTCGTGAAGCGCGGCTTCACCAAGCCGCAGCATCTCGGCATCCAGGGCGGCTCGCAAGGGGGGCTGCTGGTCGGCACAGCCTTCACCCAGCGGCCCGATCTGTTCGGCGGGGCGATCGTGCAGATCCCGCTGTTCGATATGCTGCGCTATCACCTGATCGGCCGCGGCGCCTCGTGGATCGGCGAATACGGCGATCCGCGCATCCCCGAACAGCGCAAGTGGATCGAGGGCTACTCGCCCTACCAGAAGATCGTCGCCGGCGTGAACTACCCCGCGCCCTTCCTGTGGGCCTCGACCGCCGATGACCGCACGCACCCGGCGCACGCGCGCAAGGGCGCGGCGAAGCTCAAGGAACTGGGCCAGCCCTACTATTACTTCGAGGACACCACCGGCGGCCACTCCGGCGGGGTCGACAACGACCAGCGGGCCAAGCTTCAGGCGCTGCAATTCATCTATCTGATGCAGCGCCTGATGGACCCGCGCTGAGGTTCCTCAACCGGCATGAAGAACGGCGGCTCTCCCTGTGAGAGCCGCCCTTTTTCATCGCCGTCTGAACGGCCGCGCTCCATTCGTCGCAGGGGTGGCACGGTGCGTTTCATCAAGCCGCGCTTAACCATGTCCGGCAGCAAGCTGTTAAGCGCCCGCGTCAACATTCGGGTCATCGGGGGCGACATTACCGACGAGGAGCATCACCGATGGCCTACCCCAGAGACGTCTCGATCGCCGATGCGATCAAGAGCTACTACAAGCTGCCCAAGACCCACCGTGTCCACTGGTCGAAGGCTCGCAAAGACGAGGTGGTGCGCGCGGTGCGCGACCGCGCGATCAGCTTTCACGAGGCGCGCGAGCGCTATCTGCTGAGCCGCAGCGAGTTCGAGCAGTGGGAAGCCGATTACCTCGCGGGCGGCGGCGACGCGGCCGAGCGGATGCAGGACGCGTGACCTAGCCGGCTGTGGCCACCGGGATCAGCACCTCGTTGCGGCGCAGGGGGCCGGGCACCATGGGCGCATTGTAGAAGGCGTATTCCGCCTCGCCCGCCGGCATCAGGCCCGCCTCGCGCATCCAGTCCCTGAGGCGCGCCTCCATCAGCGCCAGATCGCCGCCGGTGGCATTCCCCGAGAAGCGCACCGCCGCCATGCGCCGCGCGGGCATTTCGGCAAGGCGGATGTCCGAGGGCGCGGGCGGCAGGGTCGCGAGCGTGTACCGGGCCGGCATGACGAACCGCATCCGCCACGCGCCGGGCGCGATCTCGTCCTGAAGGACGGGCGCGGTCATGGCGATCTTCTCGCCGCCCGCGGGGCGGTCCTGGGCGAAGATGTAGGCGGCAAGCCGGCGGAAGCTCGCCCCGCTCGCGCTTTCGCGGCTGCCGGTGTTGCTGATTTCGGCCACCACCAGCGCGGGATAGTCGCGCACCTCGACGTCGCCATCGGCGCGCAGCACGCGGTAGTCCGGCTCCTCGGTCTGGCGGGCATGGGCGATCGCGGCGACCGCCCCAGCGGCGGCGATGCCGGCTCCGGCGGCGATCCATCTGGCGGCTTTCATGGCGTCTCTCCTGGCTACGGCAAGAGAGCGTCACATGGCACGATCGGTTCCGCCTAGCGGGTCGGGGCGTCGAAATCCGGCGGTTTGCCGCTCACCCAGGCGACGAACTTGGCGATCGCCGGGTTGGCGCGGATCGCGTCCGCGTCGGCGCCGATCCGGGCGAGCTCGTTGTTGGTGAAGTTGGCGTGGATCGTCTTGTGGCAGATCGGGTGCACCGGAACCTTGATCTTGCCCTTCTTGGACTTGGGCACGGGGTGGTGCCACTGGACGATGTCGCCCAGCGGCCGGTCGCACAGCCAGCAGATAAGGGCCTGCTCCCCGCTCACTGGGACGGCGGGTCCGCGCGGATGGTCTCCTCGGTGAACAGCTCCATCCCGTCCGATGCCTTGGCGGCAGGCAGGAAGGTTTCGGCGGCGTTGACGTCGACCGCGAGCACATCGGAATCCTCGCACACCCGGATCGCCTGGAACGCGCCGGCGCGCTCGATCACGATGCCGTCGCTGATCGCGGGATTGTTGCCCTCCGGCCCGAAGCCGGTGCGCACCATGCGGCTGAAGACGACGTAGCGGGTGTCGCCGTTCGCGAAGGCGAGCTGGCTTTCGCCCCCGCCCGAATACATGACGTTGGCCCGTTCCCCGCCCTTGAGGACCAGCTCGCTCGTCTCGCCGCCGAAGCGGTATTCGGCCGTGCCCGGCGCGGTGCCGCATACCGCGACGCGCTTGCCGTCCTTGAACTTGCAGGCGAAGACCGGCGTCTCCCCCGCAGCGCAGGCAGGCGCCGCCGGGGATGCGGTCGCAGCTGCGGTCGGCGTGGCCGCTGCCACCGCCCCGTCAGCTGCGCTGTCTCCCGGCTGCCCATGGCACCCCACCAGAATCGCAATGGCCATGAGGCCGAGCGCCCTCGTCATCATCCCTTCTTCTCCGCTTTCTTCTTCTTCATCGTGTCGTGGAAGCGGTCCGCCCAGCCCGGCTTCACCAGCTGATCGGCGCGCACCATCCTGAGTTCGCCCGCATCGACATCCCGGCTGACCGTCGAGCCTGCCGCGACGATCGCATCCGCGCCGATGGTGACCGGCGCGACCAGCGCCGAATTGGAACCGATGAAGGCCCGCTCGCCGATCACCGTCCGGTACTTGAAGTAGCCGTCATAGTTGCAGGTGATCGTCCCCGCGCCGATGTTGGCGAAGGCGCCGATGGTCGCGTCGCCCAGATAGGTGAGGTGGCTCGCCTTGGCACCCTGGTGCAGCACCGCGTTCTTCACCTCGACGAAATTGCCGACGAAGCTGTCCTCCTCCATCACCGTGCCGGGCCTGAGCCGCGCGAAGGGCCCGACCTTGACGCCGCTCGCAAGCCGCGCGCCCTCGATATGGCTGTTGGCGCGGATCAGGACGTTGTCGGCAATGGTCACGCCGGGACCGAAGAAGACATTGGGCTCGATGGTGACGTCGCGGCCCAGCACGGTGTCGTGGCTGAAGAACACGGTCTCGGGCGCGATCAGGGTCGCGCCCTCATCCATCGCCCGCAGGCGCCGCGCGGCCTGCCAGCGCGCCTCGGCTGCGGCGAGTTCGGCGCGGCTGTTGATCCCGGCGACCTCGTCCGCACTTGTCGCGACGATCACCGCGCAGGTGCGCCCGTCGGCGATGGCGATGTTGACGATGTCGGGGAGGTAATACTCGCCCTGCGCATTGTCATTGCCGACCCGCGCCAGCAGCGCGAACAGGTCCGCGCCGCGGGCCGCCAGCAGGCCGGAATTGCACAGTCGGCAGGCGCGTTCACCCTCGTCGGCGTCCTTGTATTCGACCATCTTGAGGATGCGCCCCTCGTCGTCCGCGATCACCCGGCCATAGGCGAGCGGGTCCTCGGGCTCGAAGCCGAGAACCACCGCCGCCGGGCTGTCGTCCGCGTGCAGCCGCTCCAGCATCGCGCGCATCGTCGCCGCCTTCACGAAGGGCACGTCGCCGTAGAGCACCAGCACGTCGCCTTCGAAGCCTTCCAGCGCGCTCTCCGCCTGCTGGACCGCGTGCCCGGTGCCGAGCTGCGGCTCCTGGAGGCAGGTGACGGCGCGCTCCCCCACCGCCGCTTCGATCTGCGCGCGCCCCGCTCCAACGACCACCGCCGTGCGCTCCGGGCCCAGTTCGGCGACGCTCGCCATCAGGTGCTCGAGCATCGGCAGGCCGGCGATCTTGTGCAGCACCTTGTGCGTGTCGCTCTTCATGCGGGTGCCCTTGCCTGCGGCAAGGATGATGGCGGCGAAGGGAGAGGTCGTCGTCGTCGTGGTCATGCGCTTGTCCTTAGGGAAAGCTGCGCTTGCCAGCAAATACTTGCAGATTGAAGAAGCTTCCGCCACGCCGCCACCAAATCCGGGAGACATCATGACCCGCATCCCCTTCGACGCGATCGGCTTCGACCTCGACGGCACCCTGCTCGACACTTTCCGCGATCTCGGGGCGGCGGTGAACCATGCGCTGACGCTCGGGGGGCTTGCCGAGGTGTCGGTCGAAACCAGCAAGGACCTGATCGGCGGCGGCGCCAAGATCATGCTCGCCCGCGCGGTGGAGGCGCAGGGCGGCCTGCCCGAGGACGAGTTCCGGCGGCTCTACAAGGCGATGCTCGCCTTCTACGAGGCGAACAACGCGGTCCACACTGTCCCCTACCCCGGCGTGCGCGAGACGCTGGAGAGGCTTGCCGCGCAAGGGGTCCGCATGGCGGTCGTCACCAACAAGTTCGAGGCCTTCGCGCGCAAGGTGCTGACGGCGCTGGACCTCGTCGGCGCCTTCGAGACGGTGATCGGCGGCGACAGCATGGGCAGGGGCGAGGACGGACAGTTCCTCGCCAAGCCCGACCCCGCCCCGGTCCTCAAGGCCCGCGAGGTCACGGGAAGCGGACGCTTCGTGTTCATCGGCGATTCCACCTACGACGTGCGCGCGGCGCGGAGCGCGGGCGTGCCGGTCGTCGCGGCCGCCTATGGCTACTGCGACAGGCCCCCGCACGAGCTCGGCGCGGACGCGGTGATCGATTCGTTCGGCGAGCTGATTCCCGCCCTCGCCGCCCTGCGTCCGGCCCCCTGACCCTACGGCACAGCCCCCTGTCAGTTCGGCTGTTGCAAGCGGCCCGCGAAAGTGCCACGCAGCGCGCCGCACAACGGTTTACGCGGGCGTAAAGCACGCCCTCTCACACGCGCAAGGAGAGAGACACATGACCATCAGCTTCAAGGACAAGGTCGCCATCGTCACCGGCGCCGGCGGCGGGCTCGGCAAGGCCTATGCATTGGAACTCGCCCGGCGCGGCGCGAAGGTCGTCGTCAACGACCTGGGCGGCGCGCGCGACGGCACCGGCACCTCGGACGCCGCCGCGCAGGTCGTGGCGGAAATCGAGGCGGCGGGCGGCGAGGCGATCGCCAACGGGCACTCGGTGACCGAATTCGAGCAGATGGAAGCCATGGTCGCCCAGGCCAAGGAGAAGTGGGGCGGCGTCCACGTCCTCATCAACAACGCGGGCGTCCTTCGCGACAAGACCTTCGTCAAGATGGAGCCCGCCGACTTCGAATTCGTCGTCAAGGTCCACCTCACCGGCAGCGCCTTCGCCACCAAGGCGTGCTGGGAGCTGATGCGCGAGCAGGGCTACGGCCGCATCCTGATGACCGCCTCGTCGACCGGCCTGTTCGGCAATTTCGGCCAGGCGAATTACGGTGCGGCCAAGCTCGGCCTCGCCGGCCTCACCAAGACGCTCGCGCTGGAAGGCGCGAAGTACAATGTGCGCGTCAACACCCTCTCGCCGGTCGCGGGCACCCGCATGACCGAGGACCTCTTCCCGGAGGAGGCCTTCAAGCTCTTCGCACCCGAGAACGTGGTCCCGGCCGCGCTGTTCCTCGTCTCCGAAGACGCGCCGACCAACGCGATCGTCGGCGCGGGCGCGGGCGGCTTCCACTCCTCGTGGACGGTGATGAACGACGCGGTGTGGCTGCCTGAGGGCGAGCGCACGGTCGAAGGCTTCGCGGCGCACTGGGAGGAGATCAATTCGTTCACCAACCTCATCGCGCCGCAATCGGGCAGCGAGCAATCGGGCAACATCCTGCGCGCGATGCAGAAGGTGACGGGCACCGGGCCGACCAGCGCGCGCGGCTGATCCGGCTTCTCGTAACCGAACGCTGGAGGCCCGTCCCCGCGAGGGGGCGGGCCTTTCGCTTTCAGGGGGACAAAGCGGACACCCCGTCCGCTTTGCTCGTTCGCGGATAATCCAATTTTTTCAATCGCCTGCACCCGCTTTCGCGAAGCGGACGGACAGGGTAGCGGGGCCTTGTTTCGCGCCCCGGCGACCAAACGCCGTCGCAGGCCGGGCACAACGATGGGAAAGAACCACCGCGAATTGTAGTGCTGGGTAGAGCTGTAGGAAACGGCGGGAACGCTCATCGTCCGTCAAAAGCAGCCGTTAAGGAAGCGACCCAGAAGTGGCCGTTCGCGCAACGGCGAAACGATTTCCGCTTTATCATTCAACGGTTATGATGCTCCCCATGTCGTTGGACATCATCACCTTCGCGCTTGCCTTGGCAGCCGTGTCGCCCGCGACGCATGAAGTTACGCAATCCGCTGAGCCGCCGGCACCGCAGGGCCCCACCATCATCGTGACGCCGCCACCGACCGAACGCGAACGACGCGGAAAATTGCGCGATTTCACCAAGCAGATCATCCGCTCTCCTCGCCTGAGGCAGCCGGTGGCGAAGTTTCTCCACCCGGTGTGCGTCAAGGTGCTTGGCCTTGCAGCGCCCGACGCCGAGGCTATCGCGCAACGCATTCGTGCCCACGCCCGTGACTTCGGCATCGGTTCTGACGACAACCCCGATTGCATTGCGACAGTGAGGGTTGCCTTCATGGCGCCCGAGGCCGGTCCGCCGGAGCGCTGGCTCTCTGCGGACTCGCCCTCGATCGCGCACCTCGCCGGATACCAGCGCGAGCAGGTGTTGAGCGAGGCAGGGCCGGTGCGGGGATGGAACCGGGTAGCGGTTCGCGATGTCAACGGAAGAGCGTTCCGCGTCCGTCTGGGAGACCAGCTTCGTTTCCCGGAATATGCGGAGGTAGAGGCGTTCAATTCGTCCGACCCGATCGTTACCACCGAAATCACCGGGGCAGCGCTCCTGATCTCGCGCGAAGCAGCGCATGGTTTCACGCTGGCGCAACTGGCCGACTATGCGACTGTGCGAACGCTCGTCGGCACATCTGCGCCTTCCCGGGATGGGTCTGTCCCAGCTTCCACGATTTTGTCCTTGTTCGACGATGCGGAACCGCCTGCCGAAATGACATCATTCGATCGGGCGCTGGTCGCGGAGCTGTACAACGCGTCCCGCAACTCCTCTGCACGGCGCGCCTACAATGACATCGCTCGCTCGGCAGCCGAAGCCGAAGCCGAGCGTGCCACGAAATCGCAGAATGATACGCTGGACCAGTAGGTTGTCGGGGCAGCGATAGTCGACCTTCCGCAAACCACCCAGCTTCAGCCATTCAAGGAGGCAGCCGAGATGCCTGAAAGCTGCCACTTTCGCCACCATATTGCGCAATGAGACGAGCCTACTCCTCCACCGCCTTCAGCAACCGCCGCTCCATCGGCGCTAGGACGTTCGCCAGATCATGCCCTCGCTTCAGCACCTGCCCGTGCTCGCCGAACAAGGTCCACATCCCCTGCTTGCCGCGCAGTGCGGGGCGCTTTTCCACGCGAGCCTGGGGGCGTTCGGCGGTGCGGCGGAAGGCGGCGAAGGTCGCGGCCTGGCGGGTGAAGTCCATCGCGTAGTCGCGCCACTCGCCGGCGGCGACCATCCGGCCGTAGAGGTCGAGGATGCGCATCAGCTCGGCGCGTTCGAACCCGACCTGGTCCGCGCCGCGCGCCGGGAAGGGAACCACCTGACCGGGGAGCCCCGGGGTGTGCGTGGCGGCCATGCGCTACCCTATTCCTTCACCGCGCGCTTGCGCAGCCGCACCGGCTCGGGCGCGGGTTCGAGCGGCGGCGGGGGCGCGGGGGCCTCGCGCTCGGCCAGCAGCGCCCGCAGTGCCGCCATCTCCTCGCGCATCTGCGCGACCTCGCCCTCGAGCTTCTCGATGCAGTCGCGGCGCGGGCGGCCCTGGTCGTCGCAGGGCGGATCGTCGCAGGGGGTGCCGTAAGGCACGAATTCGCGCATCCACGCCTCAGCCGGAACCAGCGTCGAGCGGGCCTTGATGCCGACCATCGTCGCACCTGCGGGCACATCGTCGGTGACGACCGCATTGGCGCCGACACGGGCGCGCTCGCCGACCACGATCGGACCGATGATCTGCGCGCCCGAGCCGATGATGACATTGTCGCGCAAGGTTGGATGGCGCTTGCCGCCCTTGCCGTTGGCGGGGTTGGTGCCGCCCAGCGTCACGCATTGGTAGATCGTCACGTTGTCGCCGATCTCGGCGGTCTCGCCGATCACCACGAAGCCGTGGTCGATGAAAAAGTTCTTCCCGATCAGCGCGCCCGGATGGATGTCGATTGCGGTCAGCAGCCGCGACAGGTGATTGACCAGCCGCGCGAGGAAATAGAGCTGCGCCTCGAACAGCCAGTGCGCCACGCGGTGAAAACCGAGCGCCCAGACCCCGGGGTAGAGCAGAATCTCCCAGCGCGAACGCGGCGCCGGGTCACGGGCGCG
Source organism: Erythrobacter sp. WG (assembly GCF_026586795.1). GTDB lineage: Bacteria > Pseudomonadota > Alphaproteobacteria > Sphingomonadales > Sphingomonadaceae > Erythrobacter. The sequence goes on along the minus strand of NZ_JAPFGY010000004.1, from coordinate 24,367 downwards.
GACCGAGTCCAGATAGCTGACCAGTTGCTCGAACATCGCCCCGCACCTTCCCACCAAAGTCCCGCCGATGCAATCGCATGGGTTACAAGAGGCGCTGCTGCTCGGGCCCGTGAAGAGCCTCGAGCGCCGCGCGCCACACAGACATGGTGGCAGGCTGCTGGCGTTCAAGGGAGATGCGGTCGATGGCCGCGACCAGCGCCTCGATGGCGGCAAAGCTGCGGGTGGTCCGCGCCGCGAGGTAATCCGCCGCGCCCTCGGGCAGGCTGAGCCCGCGCGCCTCCGCATGGGCGAGGATCATGTCGCCCGCCATCGCATCGTCGGGCGCGCCGATGCGCATTTGCAGCGAGCCGCCGATGCGCGAGGCAAGGTCGGGGAGCGCGATGCGCCAGCCGCCGGTCTCCTCCTCGGCGTTGGCGATCAGCAGCAGCGCCCCGCCCTCCCGCGTGCCGCCCTGCTGGACGGCATTCCAGCGGTGAAACAGCGCGGTCTCCTCGAGCGTCTCGGCGTCGTCGATCACTTCGAGCGCGTCGTTCAGCCCCGCCGCCCAGCGGCCAAGCAGCGACTTGCCCGACCGCGGCGGACCGGTGAGGACGGCGACATGGAACGGCCAGCGCTCGGGCGTGCGCAGCGCCTCGATCACAGCGGCATTGGCGGCGCCGACCACGATGCGCTGCGCCCCCGCAGGCCGATGCGCGGCCAGCGGCAGGGCGATCTGGGAGGGCTCGCGCATCGCCGCTCGCCCCGGCCTCAGCGGCTGATGGCGAGCGCGTTCGCCCCTCGCCGCACCGTGAAACCGCGCGCCTCGAGCGCGCCGGCGAGCTCCTCGAGGGTGCCGGCATAGGTCACCGCCATCACCGAGGTGCCGCCGATCGCGGTGCTGGTCACGCCCACGCTGCGCACGCCGCCCGCCGCACGCACGCCGCTAAGCGAGGCATCGAAGGCCGCCGCATCGGGGGTCGCGAACTGGACGGTGAAGAGCCGCAGCTGCGCCTCGCTCGGCTCGATCCCGGTGACCGGCACCGCCTCGATCCGCGGCGCGCCCGAAGCGAGCGCCGCCGCCTCCGCCGCCCGGCGCGCCTGTGAGGCGCGGCCGATCTCGATCAGCCGCTGGATCGCCGGGTCGATCTGCCCCCCGCCGCCCAGCCTCAGCGTCGGGTCGGGCCGCAGCTTGCCGGCATTGAGCGCGGCGGTGAAGATCCCGTCGAAGCGCTCCACCGCCTGCGCGAGCATCGCCGGCAGGGTCTCGGCGCTGTCGGCCTTGAGGGTGAAGGTCTCGAGCGGGCGGCTGTCGGGGCCGTAGCGCGCGGTGAAGGTGCCGGTGACCGGGCCGCCGGGGAACTGGTGGTCGAGCCGGGCATAGGCCATCAGCACGTCGGTCGCGCCGTACTGGTCGAGCGCGGTGCGCCACCAGGCGCGGCTGCGGCGGGTCGCCTGCCCGAAATTGACGAGCAGCGAATCGCCCCCGCCGCCGTTCAAGCGCACGTAGTCGATGCGACTGGCGCCCGGGTTGAACTCCGCCCAGGCGCGCTGCCAGGGGTTGCGCTGTTCGAAGGTGATGTAGGCCCCGCCGCTCTCCACCACCGGGACGAGCAGCAGCGGCGCCGAGCGGGCCGCCTGCTGCGCCCCGCCGAGGTAGGAGCCGGCCCGCTGCCGGTCGAACACCACGCCGAGGCTTGCGATGTAGCGCCGGGGGCCGAGCTGTTCGCGCTCGATCACCATTGCCAAGACGATGCCGGCAAGCTGGCCCTCCGACAACTGCGGCCCGCCGAGCTTCGCCCAGGCCAGCTTCTGCGCCTCGCGCCAGCCGTTGGCGCGCGCGTCCTCGGCGCTCTTGCCCTGCACGTCGACCTTGACGCCCTTGACCTCAATGTCCGAGCTTGCTGCGGTCGGCGCGATGCCGCGGTCGCCCGCGATCTGCGCGAGCACGGCATAGCCGCCGCCCATCAGCGCGAGCGCCAGCGCCGCCGAGCCGATCCAGCGGCGGAGCGGATTGACGGGTGCGGCAGCGGGGCCCGGAGGAGAAAGCGAAGCGCTCATGGGGACAGGCCTCGTCCTTTGCCCAAAGGCAGGTGGAATTCCAAGCGCGAACAGCTATGGCGGCGTGCATGACTTCGGGGACAAACGAGAGCGGCCCGGCCAAGGGCACCGGCTACACCTATGCGGACGCCGGGGTGTCGATCGCGGCGGGCAATGCGCTGGTCAAGGCCATCGCGCCCTTGGCGAAAGCCACCGCGCGGCCCGGCGCGACGAGCGAGTTGGGCGGCTTCGGCGGGTTCTTCGACCCGCGCGCGGCGGGCTACACCGATCCGCTGCTGGTCGCCGCCAATGACGGCGTGGGCACCAAGCTGAAGCTTGCAATCGAGCATGACCGGCACGACACCGTCGGCATCGATCTGGTCGCGATGTGCGTCAACGACCTCATCGTGCAGGGCGCGGAGCCTCTGTTTTTCCTTGATTATTTCGCCACCGGCAAGCTGGAGAACGGCGTCGCCGAGCGGGTCATCGCCGGGATCGCGGAAGGCTGCACAATGGCAGGCTGCGCGCTGATCGGGGGCGAGACGGCGGAGATGCCGGGGATGTATGCTGCCGGGGACTACGACCTCGCGGGCTTCTGCGTCGGCGCGGTGGAGCGCGGCGAGCAGTTGACGGGCGACAAGGTTGCGCCCGGTGACGTGCTGCTGGGCCTCGCATCGAGCGGTGTCCATTCCAACGGCTATTCGCTGGTGAGGCGTCTGGCGGCGGACAAGGGCTGGAAGCTCAATCGCCCCGCCCTGTTCGATCAGGACGTGCTCCTGATCGACGCCCTGATCGCGCCGACCCGCATCTATGTCGCGAGCCTCCTGCCGCTGATCCGTGCGGGGCTGGTCAATGCCCTCGCCCACATCACCGGCGGCGGGCTTCTGGAAAACATCCCGCGGATCCTGCCGGACGGCGCCCACGCCCATGTCGATGCCGACCTGTGGCCCCAGCCGCGGCTGATGGCCTTCCTTCAGGCGCAGGGGAACATCGAGCCCGAGGAAATGGCACGCACCTTCAACTGCGGGGTCGGCATGGTGCTGGCCGTGAGCGAGGGGAATGTCGCCGAGGTCACCGCGCGGCTCGAAGCGGCGGGCGAGACCGTCGTCATCGTCGGCCGCATCGCGAGCGGCGAGAAGGGCTGCACGGTGCGCGGCTCGATCGAGACGTGGTCGGCCAAGGCGGACTGGAGTGCGACGCATCTTGGCTGAATTCCGCCCTCCCCGCGCGTGTCGAGCGCAGTCGAGATACATTGCAGCGGGCCTCTCGACTTCGCTCGAGGCAAACGGAGGTGGTCTGTGACCGACAAGGCCCGCATCGCCGTCTTCATTTCGGGCGCGGGGACCAACATGGCCGCGCTTGTCTATGCGAGCCGCATTGAGGGATGCCCCTACGATGTGGCGCTCGTCGCCAGCAACGATCCGGACGCGCCCGGCCTCGCACTTGCCGCAGCCGAGGGGATTGCCACCTTCGCGCAGTCCCACAAGGGGCTCACCCGCGAGGCGCATGATGCCGCGATGGAGGCCGCCGTGATAGCAGCGGGCGCCGAATATATCGTCCTTGCCGGCTATATGCGCATCCTTTCGGACGGCTTCGTGGAGCGCTGGGCGGGCCGGATGCTCAACATCCACCCCTCGCTGCTGCCGCTCTACAAGGGGCTCGACACCCACGCCCGCGCGCTTGAAGCGGGAGACAGCCACGCGGGCACCTCGGTCCACCTCGTCACGCCCGAACTCGACGCGGGCGAGGTGCTGGCGCAGCTCGCCGTGCCGATCGTGCCGGGCGACACGCCCGAGAGCCTCGCGAACCGCGTCAAGTTTGCCGAGCACCAGCTCTACCCGCGCGCGGTGGCCGATTATGTCGGGCGCTGGCGCGATCCGGCGGCGCTGCTCCAACGGGTGCGCGCCCTCGCCTTGGCGTTGCCAGAGACCGACGAGCGCGAGAGCCACGGCAGCCCGGGCTTTCGCGTCGGCGGCGAGAAGGCGGGCAAGTTCTTCGCCTACTTCGCCGATCAGCACCACGGCACGCCCCACATCGCTTGCCTCGTGCGCACGGGATCGATGGACGAGCTCTTGAACCTCGTCGAGAGCCAGCCCGATATCTACTACAAGCCCGCCTATTACGGGGCGAGCGGGTGGGTGGGGATAATCCTCAACCGTCCGGGGGTGGACTGGGACGAGGTCGCTCAATGGCTCCAGCGCAGCTGGCGCAACGTCGCGCCCAAGCGCCTCACGCGTCTGATGGACGCGGCGGACGCGTTCTGATGCCGCCGGTCCGCGATCACCTGCTCGCCCGAGGCCCGCTCGCCGAGAAGGCGAACGACTTCCTCGGCAAGGCGTGGGAGCGCGGGTGGCTCCCCCCGCCCGTGCTCGACCCCGAGGAACTGTGGGCCTTCGCCGCCAAGGCGCATGGCGCGCGCGCCGAGGCGGCAGAGCATGGCGGGCGCTCTGCGCAAGACGTCGCCGATTTCCGCGAGCGGCTCGCCCGGATGATCGCGGCAATCGAGGCCGAGGCCGATCTCAACCCGCTGGGCCGCGCAATGGCGTGGGGACAGCTGGCGCGGGTGGTGAAGAACCGCCTTGCCTTCGGGGCACTGTGGCTGGAGCGGCCCGAGCTGCTCGACACACCGCTCGCCCCGCCGATCATCGTCATCGGGCATATGCGCAGCGGCACCACCCGCATCCACACCCTGCTCGCCGCCGACCCGGCGCATTCGCACACCCGCTATTGCGATGCCTACCATCCCGTCCCGGCGCGCTTCGGGATGAACCGGGTCAAGGCGGCGGTGGAGCTGGCGATGCTCGGCCTGCTCAACCCGTGGATGCAATCGATCCACCCGATGGCCCCCGCCAAGGTGGAAGAGGAGCTGGCGTGGATTTCCGCCGCGCTCCACCATTCGATCTACGAGAGCCAGTGGCATATCCCCGCCTATTCGGCGTGGAGCGAGGCGCGTGACCCTGCGCCCGTCTACCGCGAGTTCCGGCGCATCCTCCAGACCGACGCCGCGCACCGGGGGATCGCAGGCAAGCCGCGGGTGATGAAGGTGCCTGCCTTTTCCGAGGACCTCGCGACGATCCTCGCGCTGTTCCCGCAAGCCCGGCTTGTCATCGCCGAACGGGACCAAGCGGCGGTGCTCAAGAGCGCCGTCAGCCTCGCGGCGAACCAGATGGCGATCCAGTCTGACAGCTGCTGTCTCGATGCGATCGCGGCGCGCTGGCGGCACAAGATCGCGCTGCGCGATGGCCGCATGGCCGAGGTGCTGGCAGATTGGCACGGGCCGGTGGCGCGCGCGCGCTTCGATGCGCTGAACGATGATTGGGAGAGCGCCATCGCGCGGGTCTATGCCGAGCTCGGCCTCCCTCTCACCCCCGAAGCGCTGGCGGCGATGCGCAAGGTGATGGCCGCAAGCGAGGGCGGGCACCACCACGCCCACGCCGAGCAGCTCGCGCGGTTCGCCGGGGCGGATTAGCCCTTGGCCCCGTTCGCCTCGAGCGAAGTCGAGAGGCCACGATGCAGGTGTCTCGACTACGCTCGACACGAACGGAAATCGGGGTTCAAACGAAAAGGGCCGCCCCATCGGGACGGCCCTTTGCGTGTCGCCAGGTCGGAAAACCTCAGCCGACGATCTCTTCGTCCTTGAAGAAGTAGGCGATCTCGATCGCGGCGTTTTCTTCCGAGTCCGAACCGTGGACGGTGTTCTCGCCGATCGAAAGCGCGAGTTCCTTGCGGATCGTGCCCGGCGCGGCGTCGGCGGGGTTGGTCGCGCCCATGATGTCGCGGTTGCGGGCGACAGCGTCTTCGCCTTCCAGAACCTGCACCACCACCGGCTCGCTCATCATGAATTCGACCAGTTCACCGAAGAACGGGCGCTCCTTATGGACCGCGTAGAAGCCTTCGGCCTGCTCGCGGGTCATGTGGATGCGCTTGGAGGCGACGACGCGCAGGCCGGCCTCTTCCAGCATCTTGGTGACCGCACCGGTCAGATTGCGGCGGGTGGCATCGGGCTTGATGATCGAGAAGGTGCGGGTGACCGCCATGGGAATGCTCCTGTGAACGTCTTTTTATGTTGGGGGAGAACTTGGCGCGCCCCCTAGATGCTGCAGTGCGAAATGGCAAGCGCGCGCGAGCGGGCGGGTCAGCCGGGCGGGAAGGCGGTGAACACCAGCTGGGCTTTGGTCGGTGCGCCCTCGGTCGCGCTGATCGCCAGACGCGCGCCGTCGCGCGGCCGTGCGCCGATCAGCAGCAGGGTGCCGCTCGCCGCGTTCTCGAGCGTGACCGCAAAGCCGGCCGCGACCGCCTGATCGCGCAGCCGGGCGACGACGTCGGCAGCGGGCACATCGGTCTCGAAGGTGACGAGAATGCCTTCGCCCCCCGCACGCTCGAACCGGGCGTGATCGCGGATTGTCGCGCCATCCGGGAGCGCAAGACCGTCCGGCAGGACCACCGGCACCCGCGGCCCGGCGCGCAAGGTGGCGGTGCCCTCGGCGCGGGGGATGGTGATGCGGGTCTCGCCGGTTTCAGGGTCGATGGTGTGCTCGGCGAGCGGGCGCTCGGCCGCGGCATCGCCGCCGGTGCCGCTGCCGCAGCCGGCCAGCATCAGCCCCGCGATTGCCCCAATCCCCCAGCGCATCGCCCGTGTGCCCCAATCGTGATGCCGCGCCCATCATCACCGATCGCGGCGCGTGCGGCAAGCGGTCAGCCCTTCTTGACCCAGCGCCCCTGTTCCTGCGCGTAATAGGCCCGCTCCACCCCCTCGCGCCCGTCCTGCGCGCGCCACGCGGCGCGTGCGGCCGGGGCGAGATCGGGGGGGAATAGCAGGAACACCCGCGCAAAGCCCTCGGCCTCGCGGAAGGTTCCGTCGGCGAGGATCAGGTGGCGTGCGCCGTTGGCGGCAAGCGGTTCGGCGGCGAGGAGGATCGGCTGGCGCTCCGCCCCCGGCGCATCGGCTTCACCATTGGCGAGGAAGCTTTCCGCCCCCGCCTGCCACAGCGCGGCGGAGACGGCGGCGCGCTGCTGCGCGTCGGCGGAGACGACCAGCACCCGCTCGCCCTGTCCGCACGCGCGCTTGGCGATCAGTGTGACGACCTTTTCGACCGGATCGTCGGTGACCTGCCAGAAGTCCAACTTCATGAGGTTCACCTAGCCCGGCGGCAGCGGTCGGAACAATACTTCACATTGTCCCAATCCCGCTCCCACTTCTTGCGCCACGTGAAGGGCAGCCCGCAGGCAAGGCAGGTTTTCGTGGGCAGGTCCGCCTTTTTGCGCATTTTTGGCATTTCCGGCCTATCCCTTCGCACCTTGAGGCCGCAAACGCGGATCAACCTTCAAGCGCATCGCGCACGAACTGATCGATGAGGCGCACGCCGTAGCCGGTCGCGCCCTTGTCCCAGGTCGCGCCGGGCTTGGTCGACCAGACCATGCCAGCGATGTCGAGGTGCGCCCAGGGGGTGCCCTCCTTGATGAAGCGCTGCAGGAACTGCGCGGCGGTGATCGAGCCGCCTTCGCGCGGGCCGATGTTCTTCATGTCGGCGATCGGCGAATCGATCAGCTTGTCGTATTCCGGGCCGAGCGGCATCCGCCACAGGCGGTCGCCCGAAGTCTTGCCCGCCGCCGTCAGCTGCTCGGCGAGCGTGTCGTCATTGGCGAACATCCCGCCGTGCTCGGTGCCGAGCGAGATGATCATCGCGCCGGTCAGCGTGGCGAGATCGACGATCCGCGCGGGGGCATACTGCTCCTGCGCCCAGTGCAGCGCATCGCACAGCACCAGGCGGCCTTCGGCATCGGTGTTGAGCACCTCGACGGTCTGCCCGCTCATGGTGGTGACGACATCGCCGGGGCGCTGCGCCTTGCCGTCGGGCATGTTCTCGACGAGGCCCATGACGCCGACGATATTCGCCTTGGCCTTGCGGCCCACCAGCGCGAGCATCGCGCCGGCGACGGCGCCCGCGCCGCCCATATCCCACTTCATGTCCTCCATGCCCGGCCCCGGCTTCAGCGAGATGCCGCCGGTGTCGAAGGTGACGCCCTTGCCGACGAACACCGTCGGCGCCTCGCCCGGCGCGCCGCCGTTCCAGCGGATCGCAAGGAGCTTGGATTCCCGCTCCGAGCCCTGCCCGACGCCGAGCAGCGCGCCCATGCCGAGCTTTGCCATCTCCGCCTCGCTGAGCACGGATACCTCGGCGCCCGTGCCCGCGAAAGCCTCCTCGCAGGCGGTGACGAAGGTTGCGGGGTACAGCGTGTTCGCGGGCTCGGCGACAAGCGCGCGGGTGAACTCCACGCCGCGCGCGACCGCTTCCTCGCGCCCCCAGGCCGCCTCGGTCCCGGCCGGCGCGCCGATGACGTGGACGGTGGCGAGCGAGGGCTTCTTGTCGGCCGCAAGGCGCGTGCGGTACTTGTCGTGCCGCCAGCCGCGCAGCCTGAGGCCGAGCAGCACCGCCGCCGCCTCGTCCGCCGACAGCGCGGCATGGCCGAGATCGAGCACCAGCGCGCTTTCGCCGGAAACGAGATACTTGGCGGTGATCGCCGCGCCGGCCTTCTCGCAATTCGCGCGGCGCTCGGCCGCGCCCGCCTCGCCGAGGCCGACCAGCGCGATGCGCCTGACCGCACCGCCATCGGCTATCGCGAAGCCCTCGAACAGCTGCGCCGTGCGCCCGGTAAACTTCGAGACCGCCGCACCCTCGGTGATCACCGGATCGAGACCGGCCAGCGCCTGCCCCTGGTTCACGGGCCGCGCGTGGAGGCGGACGTCGGACGGCGGGGTGGCAGCGAAATGGATCTGCATGGGGACTCCGAAAGAACGGCCGGGGTGTGCGGCTGACAGGGCGCGCGCCAGCGTCGACAAGCCGCGCCGGCGGGGGGCGCAATGGCGATTGCGATTAGGCCCGAGCGGTGCAATAGGCAAGGCCATGTCGGGAGGCTCTTCAGTGGACACGCGCAGCGTCGCGGACCCGTGCCTGCGCCTCCCGGCGCCGGTCCCTGCCTCGCGTCTCGCGCTCGCGCTCGCGCTGTTCGGCATCGCCGCGCCGCTCGCCGCGCAGGATGCCCCGGACCAGCCGCCCGCCGCGCAGGACGAGGCCCCGCGCCGCATCGATTTCGAGGCGAGCGAGATCGGCTACAACGACGAGACCCAGACCGTCACCGCGCGCGGGCAAGTGATCCTGCGCAGCGAGGACCGGTCGGTGCGCGCCGACGAGGTGACGTGGGACCGCAAGACCGGGCAGATCATCGCCACCGGCAACATCCGCATGGTCGACGAGGTCGGCAACCAGCTGTTCACCGATCAGGTCGAACTCACCGAAGCGTTCGACACCGGGGCGATGAGCGAGCTCCTGATCGCGCTGCGCGCCGGGGGTCGGCTCGCCGCCCGCTCGGCCGAGCGCAGCGACGATGGCAACGCGGTGCTCGTCGAGGCCGCCTATTCCGCCTGCCCGGTGGTCGATGCCGAGGGCTGCCCGCGCGAGCCGACCTGGCGCGTGACCGCACGCCGGGTGATCTACGAGAAGGCCGAGAGCCGGGTCCGCTTCGAGGGCGGGATGCTCGAGCTATTCGGCGCGCGCCTCATCCCGCTGCCCGGCCTCTCGATCCGCACCGACGGCGGCGCCGAGAGCGGCTTCCTGGTCCCCGACGTGCGCTTTACCCAGGTCAACGGGCTCGAGCTGTCGGGCGAATATTACTGGCGCCTGCGCGACAATGCCGACCTGCAGCTGGGCGCCTACGTCTTCTCCAACGCCGCCCCGATGGCGAGCGCGAAGTGGCGGCACCTCACTGAGAAGGGCGCCTACCAGGCGACCGGCTACGTCACCTTTTCCGACCGCGCGACCGATTTCATCGGCGGCCAGACCGTGCGCAGCGATCCGCGCGGCTATCTCGATGCCAACGGCCGCTTCCAGTTCTCGCCCGACTGGAGCTTCACCGGATCGGTGCGCCTTGCCAGCGACCGCACCTTCCTAAGGCGCTACGACATCAGCCGCGACGACCGGCTGCGCTCGACCGTCAATCTCGAGCGGATCACCGACCGATCCTATTTCTCGCTCGCCGGCTGGGCGACCCAGACCCTGCGCCTCGCCGCCGACCAGGGGCAGGTGCCGCTCGCCCTGCCCGCGATCGATTACCGCCAGAAGATCGGCGACAAGGTGCTGGGCGGCGATCTGATGGTGCAGGCCAACAGCCTCGCGTTGCTGCGCCGCGACGGGCAGGACACCCGCCGCGCCTTTGCCGGCGCGCAGTGGGACCTCAAGCGGGTGACGCCGATGGGCCAGCTCGTCACGCTGACCGCTTTGGTAAGGGGCGATGTCTACAACACCGAGAACATTCTCGCCACCGCCACCCCCACCTATCGCGGCACGGAAGGCTGGACCGCACGCGGCATCGCGACCGCGGCCTTCGATGTCGAGTGGCCTTTCGCCGGCCAGGCCTTCGGCGGCACGCAGGTGTTCAAGCCGCGCCTGCAATTCGTCGCGTCCCCGCGCATCCGCAACCTCGCCGTCCCCAACGAGGACGCGCGCGCGATCGATCTGGAGGATTCGAACCTCTTCGCGCTGAACCGCTTTCCCGGATACGACCGGGTGGAGGACGGCAGCCGCATCACCTGGGGCGTGGACTGGCAGCTTCAGCGGCCCGGCTGGCGGATCAAGACCACCGTCGGCCAGTCCTTCCGGCTGGAACGCCCCCGCCCCGGCCTGTTCCCCGAAGGCACCGGGCTCGACGAGAAGGTCACCGATTTCGTCGGCCGCACCGAAATCCGTTACCGCAACATCGTCAGCCTCACCCACCGCTTCCGCCTCGACAAGGACAACCTCGCGGTCCGCCGCAACGAGATCGACGCGACGATCGGCACCCGGCAGACCTATCTGGAACTCGGCTACTTGCGCTTGAACCGCGACATTGCCACGGTCGAGGACCTGCGCGACCGCGAGGAATTGCGCGCCGCGGGGCGGGTCGCGATCGGGCGGCGCTGGTCGGTGTTCGGATCGGGGGTGTTCAACCTCACCAGTTCCGAGGAGGACCCGATCTTCCAGCCCGACGGCTTCCAGCCGATCCGCACCCGGTTCGGGGTGGCCTATGCCGACGACTGCATCGAATTCGGCGCGACCTGGCGGCGCGACTTCATCGATGCAGGCGACGCGCGGCGCGGCAACGCGTTCCAGGTGTTCTTCGCCCTCAGAAACCTCGGGTTCCGCTGACGCCTGGCTCCGGCCGCGCCGATCACCCGGCAAATGCGCCCGCTCGATTGGCAGGGCGGGCAAATGGGGTTAAAGGGCTCGGCTTGCGGAAGCGCTGGGCAACCTCGCGGGATCGGGGAACTCAGCTTCCATTCAGCCGGCAAACGGCAACGGCCACTCGGAAGGCGCGGCGTATCGCGCTCTTCCTCAATGCATGAAGGCGGGACACGAAGAGTGAATGTGAAGCTGTTGACGAGGGCGCTCCTCGCCCGCACCGGGACCGTGCTGGCGGTGGCCGGGACCGCCGGGCTCGTGATCGCGCCGATCGCGGCGCAGGCGCAGACGGTGGCCGTGCCGACCGCCGAAAATCCCTTCGGCCTGCCCGAAGACCCCACTTTCATCACCCGGGCCGACCCTGACCGGCGCACCGCGACCGCGATCGTCAACGGCTTCGTCATCACCGGCAGCGACATCGACCAGCGCGTGGCGCTGGTCACCGCGGCCTCCGAAGCCAAGCCCTCGGGCGACGAGCTGCTGCGCCTGCGGGTGCAGGTGCTGCGCAATCTGATCGACGAGACGCTCAAGATCCAGGCCGCCGAAGCCGAAAAGCTGCCGGTCAAGCCCGAGGAGGTCGAGCAGACCTACCAGCAGCTCGCCGCGCAGAACTTTGGCGGCGATCCCAAGAAGATGGACGCCTATCTCGCCTCGGTCGGTTCCTCCAAGGAATCGCTGAAGCGCCAGATCGAGGGCGAGGTCGCCTGGGAGAACGTGCTGCGCCGCAAGGTCATCCCCTTCGTCAACGTCTCGGCCGAAGAGGTCAACGACGTGTTGAAGCGCATGAACGAGGCCAAGGGCACCGACGAATACCGGCTCGGCGAGATCTTCCTCTCCGCCACCACCGAGAACCGCGCGCAGGTGCTCGCCAATGCGCAGAAGATCATGGAGCAGCTGCAACAGGGCGGCAGCTTCGTGGCCTATGCGCGGCAATATTCCGAAGCCTCGACCGCGGTGGTCGGCGGCGATCTCGGCTGGGTGCGCCTGGGCCAGCTCCCCCCGCAGCTCGCCACCGCGGCGCGCGCCATGCAGCCCGGGATGCTGCAGGGCCCGATCGAGATTCCCGGCGGTTTCTCGATCCTCTACCTCATCAACAAGCGCCAGGTGCTGATGGCTGATCCGGGCGAGGCGATGCTCAGCCTGAAACAGATCGCGATCACCTTCCCCGCCGGCGTCACCCAGGCGCAGGCCGAGGCGAAGGTCGAAGAGTTCGCGCGCTTCGTCGATGGTCTCAAGGGTTGCGGCGATGTCGATGCCGGTGCGGCGAAGATCGGCGCGGAGGTGGTCTCGAACGACCAGATCAAGGCCGCCACCCTCCCCGAACAGCTGCGCAACATCCTCTTGAGCCTCCAGATCGGGCAGACGACCCCGCCCTTCGGCGGCGTTCAGGAAGGCGTGCGCGTGCTGATGCTGTGCGGGCGTGACGATCCCCAGGATGCCGGCGCCCCGACTTTCGCGGCGGTGATGGACCAGATCGAGCAGGAGCGCGTCAACAAGCGCGCCCAGCGCCTGCTGCGCGACCTGCGCAACGACGCCTATATCGAGTACAATTGACGCGCCTGCCTGCGCCCCTCGCGATCACGCTTGGCGATCCGGCAGGGATCGGCCCGGAGGCGATCCTCGGCGCATGGGCGCGGCTTCGGGCGGAAGGCCGCGCCCCGCAGGCCTTCGTGGTCGGCGGTCCGGCATTGCTGCGCGCCTGCGTCGAGCGGCTCGGGATCGATTGTCCGATCGTCCCGATCGCGGAGCCCGCCGAAGCGGTTTTCGCATCTGCTGCAGGCCTGCCGGTCCTCGCCGGTCTGGACGGGCTCCCGACCCCCGGTTGCCCCTCGCAAGCCGGCGCTCGCCTCGCCCTGGCCTCGCTCCAGTGGGGGGTGAGGTTCGCGCTCTCCGGGCTCGCTGCAGGACTGGTGACCGCGCCGATCGCCAAGAGCGCGCTCGCGGACATCGGCTGGAACTACCCCGGCCAGACCGAGTTCCTCGCCGACGCCTGCGGGCGGCCCTATCGCGACGCGGTGATGATGCTCGCCGGCCCGTCGCTGCGCACCGTGCCGCTGACGGTCCATGTCGCGCTGGCGGAGGTCCCGGGGCTGATCTCGGCCGAGCTGATCACCCACAAGGCGCGCATCGTGGCCGAAGGGTTACGGCGCGATTTCAACATCGTGGCGCCGAGACTTGCGATCGCTGCGCTGAACCCGCACGCGGGCGAGAATGGCCAGTTCGGCGACGAGGATGCGCGGATCATCGCCCCCGCCGTCGCCGCCTTGCAAGCCGAGGGGATCGCCGCAGTCGGCCCCGTTCCCGGCGACGCGCTGTTCACCCCGCGCGCCCGCCACGGTTACGATGCGGCGCTGTGCATGTATCACGATCAGGCGCTCATCCCGATCAAGGCGCTCGACTTCGACGAGGGCGTCAACGTCACCCTCGGCCTGCCCATCATCCGCACCTCGCCCGATCACGGCACCGCCTTCGACATCGCGGGCAAGGGGCTGGCCGACCCCGGCGCGATGGCCGCGGCGATCCGGCTGGCGGCGGGGATGGCGCAGGCGCGGGGCATATCCTGACCTCCGTTCGCCTCGGGCGACGTCGAGAGGCCCTGCGAGGTGTCTCGACTTCGCTCGACACGAACGGATAAGGGGGATCGGTGAACGCACCCAGCCTCCCCCCCCTCCGCGAGGTCATCGCCCGCCACAACCTTGCCGCCTCCAAGGCGCTGGGGCAGAATTTTCTCCTCGACGAGCAATTGCTGGACCGCATCGCCGCGCTTCCCGGGAGCCTCGCTGGCCAGCAGGTGCTGGAGGTCGGCCCCGGCCCCGGCGGGCTGACCCGCGCGCTGCTGCGGGCGGGCGCCAGGGTCACGGCGATCGAGATGGACCGCCGCTGCCTGCCCGCGCTTGCTGAACTTGGCGAGAGCTTCCCCGGGCAACTGACTGTCATCGAAGGCGATGCCCTGAAGCTCGACCATGCCGATCTGATGCAGGGGGAGCCGTTCCACGTCCTCTCGAACCTGCCCTACAACGTGGGCACCGCACTCTTCGTGCGCTGGCTCGGCGGGGAGAGCTGGCCGCCGCCATGGCTCTCACTCACTCTCATGTTTCAGCGCGAAGTGGCTGAAAGGATTGTCGCTTCGGCAGGGGATGATGCCTATGGCCGCCTCGCCGTGCTGGCCCAGTGGCGGGCCCAGGCAAGGCTTGCGATGAAGGTCCACCGCAGCGCCTTCACCCCGCCGCCCAAGGTGATGAGCGCGATCGTCCACGTGACCCCCGCCGCCATGCCCGAGGGGGTTTCCGCCCGGATGCTGGAACGCCTCACCGAGGCCGCCTTCGGTCAACGCCGCAAGATGCTGCGCCAGAGCCTCAAGGGCGTGCCCGGCGCGCTCGAGGCGCTTGGCAGCCTCGGCATCGACGAGACCCGCCGCGCCGAGACGGTCAGCGTGGCGGAGTTCGTCGCGCTTGCAAAGGCGCTGTCGTGACGATGTATTTCCCCCACAGCTTCACGGCGCAAGTGGTCCACCACGACGTGGGCTCGGAGCGCTATCGCTACACGGTCGTGTTCGTGCCGGACGAGGTCAAGGCCGACCTGCCGCTCGGCGAATATCCCAAGCTGCGCATCACCGGCGAGGTCGACGACCACCCCATCGAGGCGGCGCTGACCCCGGTCAAGGGCGAGCATTACATCCTGCTCTCGAAAAAGCTTCTCGCCGCGATCGGCAAGCGGCTCGGCGACGAGGTCGAGTTGCGCTTCCGGATCGCCGATCAGGATGCGGTCGAGGTGCCCGAACGGCTGTCGGACGCCCTTGCCCGCGATGCCGCGATGCGCGCGCTGTGGGAGGACGCCACCCCCGGAAAGCAGCGCGCGCTCGCCTACATGGTCGCCGCGGCCAAGCGCGCCGAGACGCAGGACAAGCGCATCGCGCAGGTCTTCGCCGTGCTGCGCGGCGAGATCGACCTCAAGGGCAATCCGCTGCGCTAAGCCGCTTTTCTGCGCAGGCGCCAGGCGTGCAGCAGCGGCTCGGTGTAGCCCGAGGGCTGCTCCACCCCCTTGAAGATCAGGTCCTTCGCCGCGCTGAACGCCGCACCATCCTCGTTGCCGGTGAGCGGCACGTAGAGTGGATCGCCCGCGTTCTGTGCGTCGACCTTGGCGGCCATCCGCCGCAGCGAATCCATCACCTGCGCCTCAGTTATGACCCCGTGCAGCAGCCAGTTTGCGATATGCTGCGAGGAAATGCGCAGCGTGGCCCGGTCCTCCATCAACCCCACGTCGTTGATGTCGGGCACCTTGGAGCACCCCACCCCCTGGTCGATCCAGCGCACCACGTAGCCGAGCAGACCCTGGCAATTGTTGTCGAGCTCCTCGCTGATTTCCTCCTCCGACCAGTTCGCGCCCTCGGCGAGCGGGATCGCCAGCAGGTCGTCGAGCCCGGCGGGCTCGGACAAGTGCTTCTGCACGTCGAACACGTCGATCTGGTGGTAGTGGAGCGCATGGAGCGTCGCGGCCGTGGGGGACGGAACCCAGGCGGTGTTCGCCCCCGCCTTAAGATGGCCGATCTTCTCGACCATCATCTGGCCCATCAGGTCGGGCGCGGCCCACATGCCCTTGCCGATCTGCGCCTTGCCCGACAGGCCGTGCGCAAGGCCGATCGCCACGTTCCTCGCCTCGTAGGCCTTGAGCCACGCTGAGCCCTTCATCGCGCCCTTCCTGAGCATGGGGCCTGCGCGCATCGAGGTGTGGATCTCGTCCCCGGTCCGATCGAGGAAGCCGGTGTTGATGAAGACGATCCGGTCACGCACCGCGTGAATGCAGGCGGCGAGGTTCGCCGAGGTGCGCCGCTCCTCGTCCATCACGCCGACCTTGATGGTGTGGCGGGGCAGGCCGAGCAGGTCCTCGACCGCGTCGAACAGGTCGTTGGTGAAGGCGCATTCTTCCGGCCCGTGCATCTTGGGCTTGACGATGTAGATCGAGCCGCAGCGCGAGTTGCCGAAGCGCCCGTGGCCCTCGACATCGAGCGTGCTGATCGCGCTGGTGAACACCGCATCCATGACTCCCTCGGGGATCTCGCCGCCGTCGGACAGGCGGATCGCCGGGTTGGTCATGAGATGGCCGACGTTGCGCACGAACATCAGGCTGCGGCCCTTGAGGGTGTGCTGCGCGCCCTTGGTATCGGTGTAGGTCTTGTCGCCCGCCAGCGTGCGGGTGAGCGTCCGGCCGCCCTTCTCGAAGCTCTCCTGAAGATCGCCGCGGATGATGCCGAGCCAGTTGGTGTAGGCAAGGAGCTTGTCCTCGGCATCGACCGCGGCGACCGAATCCTCGCAGTCCGCGATGGTGGTGAGCGCGGCCTCGATCACGACGTCGGCAATGCCGGCTGTGTCGCTCGCGCCCACCGGGGTGCTCGCATCGAACACCACTTCGATGTGCAAGCCATTGTTCTTGAACAGAATACCCTTGTCGGTATGTCCAACAAGCTGCTCCGGGTCGGCAAGTTGGATGTCCTCGCGTGCGGCAAGTTGATGCCAGCTCTTCCCGCCTGCCAGCGGGAGTGTTTCGTCAAGAAAACCCCGCACCCGGGCGATGACCGCCGCGCCCCTCGCCTCGTCGTAGCCGCCGGGCGTAGGAGGCGGCGCATCGAGCGCGTCGGTGCCGTAGAAGGCATCGTAAAGGCTCCCCCAGCGGGCGTTGGCGGCGTTGAGGAGGAATCGGGCGTTGAGGATCGGCACCACCAGCTGCGGGCCGGCCATGGTCGCGATCTCGGGATCGACGTTCTGCGTGCCGATCTGGAAGTCGCCGGGCTCGGGAACGAGGTAGCCGATCTCGGTGAGGAACGCCTTGTAGGCTGCCGGATCGTGGGGCTTGCCCGCGCGCTCCGTATGCCAGGCGTCGATCTGCGCCTGGAGCGACTCGCGTTTTGCCAGCAGCGCACGGTTGCGGGGGGCAAATTCGGTCAGCAGTGCGGCAAAGCCATCCCAGAAGGCGCCCGCGTCGCGGCCGAGAGGGGCGAGCACCTCGGTCTCGAGGAAAGTCGCGAGGCCGGACGCAATCGCGAGGCCGGTGCGGGTCGTCATGTCAGTCATGCTTGGGTCCTCTTGGGGCGTGAACCTGGGGAGGAGAGGACGGCGACGCCTATGGCGCAGGGGAAGAGCGATTGCAACGGGTTGGACTGGCGCGATTGGGCGGCTAGAGCGGGACCATGACGGGCAAGGGGATCATCGGCGCGATCGACGCCAGCGCGATGCTGGCGCAGGTCCAGGCGTGGAGCAGGGTCAACACCGGCACCGCCAATCTCGCCGGGCTCGCCGAGCAGGCGGCGCGCCTTGCGGAGGCTTTCGCGGTGCTGCCCGGCAAGGTCGAACTGGTCGAGCCGGCCCCCGTCACCGCCATCGCTGCCGACGGATCGGCCTTCGACAAGCCGCATGGCAAGCACCTCGTGCTCCGGGTGCGGCCGCAGGCCAATCGGCGCATCCTGCTGACCGGCCACATGGACACGGTCTTCCCCGCCGATCACCCCTTCCAGCACCAGACGTGGCTGGACGGCGAGACGCTGAACGGGCCTGGCGTCGCGGACATGAAGGGCGGCATCGCGGTGATGCTCCACGCGCTGATCGCCTTCGAGACGACCGGCAAGGCGGACGCGCTCGGCTACGACGTGCTCATCAATTCGGACGAGGAGACGGGCTCGCTCGCCAGCGCGGCGCTGATCGCAGAGCTGGCGCAGGGCAAGATCGCCGCCCTCACCTACGAGCCCGCCGCCCTGCCCGACGGCACGCTGGCGCACGAGCGCGGCGGCACGGGCAACTATTCGATCACCCTCACCGGCAAGAGCGCCCACGCCGGGAGGAACCCGCACGAAGGGCGCAACGCCGTGGTCGCCGCGGCCGACCTGATCCTGCGGCTGAAGGCCCTCGAGACTCCCGAGATCACCATCAACCCCGCCAGGCTCGAGGGCGGATCGGCCAACAACGTCGTGCCCGATCACGCTTTGCTGCGCTTCAACATCCGGCCCAAGACCATCGCGGCCGGCGCCGCCTTCGAGCAGGCGCTGGCCGGCCTTCTCGAGGATATCGCAGCCGCCCACGACGTCGCGCTCCACCGCCACGGCGGTCTCACCCGGCCGCCCAAGGCGGTCGACGCGCAGGCGCAGCGCCTCTTCGATCTGGTGCGCGAATGCGGCGCGGAGCTCGGGCAAGTCATCCGCTGGCAATCGACCGGCGGCGTGTGCGACGGCAACAACATCGCGGCCTGCGGCGTGCCGGTGGTCGACACCATGGGGGTGCGCGGCGGGGCGATCCACTCGCCGGACGAATACCTCATCGTCCCCAGCCTCGCCGAGCGCGCTGCGCTCTCGGCCCGCGTCATCACCCGCCTTGCCGAGGGAGCCCTGAATTGACCTTCCGCCTGCGCGCCGCCCGGCCTGCCGACCTCGAGGCGCTCTACGAGATGGCCAAGCTCACCGGGGGCGGGTTCACCAACCTGCCGCCCGACCGCGCGGCGCTGCGCACCAAGCTGGAACGCGCCGAGGCCGCCTTCGCGCGCGAGGAGGATGCGGTAGGCGACGAGCTCTTCGTGCTGGTGCTCGAGAACGCCCGCACCGGCGCGGTGCGCGGCACCTGCCAGCTGATGAGCCAGGTGGGCCAGCGCTGGCCGTTCTATTCCTACCGCCTCAACACGCTGACCCAGTATTCGCAGGAACTTGACCGGACGGTCAGGGCCGAGCTCCTCAGCCTCGTCACCGATCTCGAAGGGTCGAGCGAGGTCGGCGGACTGTTCCTCCATCCGGGCGAACGCGCCGGGGGCCTCGGCCTTCTGCTCGCCCGCTCGCGTTACGTGTTCATCGCCATGCACCGTGCGCGCTTTGCCGAGCGGATCCTGGCCGAGTTGCGCGGCATCATCGACGAGCGCGGCGGATCGCCCTTCTGGGAGGGGGTTGCGGGGCGCTTCTTCGGGATGAGCTTTCAGGATGCGGATTATTTCAACGCGATCCACGGCAACCAGTTCATCGCCGACCTGATGCCCAAGCACCCGGTCTACATCGCGATGCTCAACGAGGATGCGCGCAGCGTCATCGGCGTCCCCCACCCCACGGGCCGCGCGGCGATGCGGATGCTCGAGGGGGAAGGTTTCCGCTACGAAGGCTATGTCGACATCTTCGACGGCGGCCCGACCATGATCGCCCGGACCGAGAACGTCGCGAGCGTCAGGGACGCCTGCAAGGCGCGGGTCACCGGCCTCGACGTCGGTGAGGGCGAGCGCGCGATCCTCGCCACCGGGCGGCTCGGCAACTTCCGGGCGTGCTTCGGCGCGCGGGTGCTCGACGGCGAAGGCGGTATCGCGATCGACAATGCCAGCGCCGACCTCCTCGACGTGTGCGAGGGTGACGCGGTGTGGAGTGTGGCGCGGTAGAAACACACCCGTTCGTGTCGAGCGAAGTCGAGACACGGCCAGCCACGGGTTCTCGACTTCGCTCGAACCGAACGGAGCTTAAGGCGTGCTCACCGAGATCAACTTCGACGGGATCGTCGGCCCCTCGCACAACTATGCTGGCCTCAGCCTCGGCAATATCGCCAGCCAGGGCCATGCGGGCGATCCCTCCTATCCGCGCGCGGCGGCCTTGCAGGGCGTGGCGAAGATGCGCGGCAACCTTGCGCGGCTGGACGTGCAGGGCTTCCTCCTGCCGCTGCCCCGCCCCAACCTTGCGCTGGCCGAGGCTCTGGCGCTCGACGGCACCGAACCGCCGCAGCTGCGCGCCGCGCCGTGGTCGGCCTCGTCGATGTGGACCGCGAATGCCGCCACGGTCTCGCCCGCCCCCGACACGGCGGACGGGCGCTGTCACCTGACCCCTGCGAACCTCGTCACCATGCTCCACCGCGCGCAGGAATGGCCCGACACGAAGCGCCAGCTGGAGATCGCCTTCGGGGACAAGCGCCATTTCGCGGTCCACGACGCGGTGCCCCCCACCTTCGGCGACGAGGGCGCGGCCAACCACATGCGGCTGTGCGAGGCGCATGACGCACCCGGCGTCGAAGTGTTCGTCTACGGCCGCACCGGAGGCCGCTTCCCCGCGCGCCAGCACGAGCAGGCAAGCCGCCTCGTCGCCCGTGCCCACGGCCTCGCTCCGGAGCGGACCCTGTTCATCGAGCAGAACCCCGAGGCGATCGCGGCGGGGGCTTTCCACAATGACGTGGTCTCGGTCGCCAATGGCCGGGTGCTGTTCACTCACGACATGGCCTTCGCCGACCAGCAGGGCGCCTACGAGGCGATCCGCGCCGCCTTTCCCGCGCTCGAGGTGGTCGAAGTGCCCTCCTCGGCGGTCAGCCTCGAGGAGGCGATCCGCACCTACCTGTTCAACGCGCAGCTTCTTACTCTGCCCTCGGGCGAGATGGCGCTGATCGTGCCCGAGGAATGCCGCGAATCGCCAAGCGTATGGGCCTGGGTGGAGGCGATGCTCGCCGGGAACGGCCCGATCCGCCATGTCATCCCGGTCGACGTGCGCCAGTCGATGGCAAACGGCGGCGGTCCCGCTTGCCTGCGCCTGCGCGTGGTGTGCGATCCCGCCACGGTCGATCCGCGCTTTCTCCTCGACGAGGCCAAGGCCGACCTTCTCGAGCGTGTCATCGCGGCACACTGGCCCGAGCAGATCGATCCCGCTGATCTTGCATCGGAAAATCTTGCGGCCAGCGTGATTGCCGCACGGCTCGCCCTGCTCGGGGCGCTCGATCTGGCACAGCTTGGTTAACGCATTTGGCAAGCCGCCGCCGCCGGGCGTAAGGTTACTACCAGGTAAAACGACTCATGCGGGTCGGTCGCGAGACGTTCGGAGAGGTCATGTTGCGTAAGCTTGGAAGGCTGTTCGTGATCAAGACGCGGATCGAGGCGTTCATGATCATCTACGCCCTTGCGCTGGGCTCGACGATGCGCGGGATGATCTACCTGCACGACTATCCGGGTTTCGGCGGCAAGCTGCTGTTTCTTGCCACGACCGGCGCTGTGTTTCTGGCCGGCGCGAAGATCCTCGATTGCCTGAAGCTGGAGCGAGAGGTCGAACTGCTCAGGACGGGCGTCCGCGCGGATTAGCGCATCAGGTCAAAGCCTTGCGGAAGATCACCTTGTCGTCACCCACCGAGTAGTAGTCGCGAATCCGCGCCTCCCGGTCGTGTCCGAGCATATCGTAAAAGCCGCGGGTGCGCAGGAAGTCGGGCGTGCCCGAGGTCTCGACCAGCAGGATGCGTGCCCCCTCGGCGGCGAGCTCCGCCTCGATGTGCCGCATCAGGGCGGTGCCGATGCCCCTTCCGTGCGCTTCGGGATCGACGCAGATCAGCAGCGTGTTCCAGGTGCCTTCGGTGAGCGGCTCCGGCACGGTGTAGGCAACGCCCTCAGGCGCTCCATCGGCGGCGACGATCCAGCGCTGCGAGGGATCGCCGGCAAAATATCCGGCGGTCATGTCCTCCAGCATTGCGGAGGGGAACATGGCATTGGCGTCAACGAGATGGGCAACGCGGGCGAGATCGGCCCGGTCGAGCGAGCGAATGATAGGCTTGGTCATGGAGGGCTTTTCGCACGGACACGGCGCAAGGTTACCGGCCGGTCGCGAAAATCGGGTGGGGGATTCTGTTGCTACGCTCCCCCGGGCGCCCGGTTTCCGATTCTGTTACCCGGTTCGGTCCGAACCGTGCTCTGAGCTTAGTAAATTCAGGCCGTTAGGCCGTCACATTACGCGGCGAGAGCAAGTGCTTCGTTGTCGTTGGCACTTATGGGTTTTGAGCCTTTAACGGGTTACTCAGCCCGGGCGAAAACCACGCTTTTCAACACACGTCGATCCTGGTTCGGCCCCGTCAGGAGATGCGGCGCCCCGTCGGGAGGCCGCTGCTTCTGGTGGAGCCGCCGGGTACTGCCCCCGGGTCCGTTGCATCTATTGCACGCAGCAATTTATCGCCATAGCCGGCCGAAACCGGCGAGGCCCGATATAGGGCTTGCGATCCCGAATGTGAAGGGCCGCGCCGCGACCTGATGTTTCACGTGAAACACGCCCTGCAAGCGGAGGCTGGAGGGGGCCTAGAGGGGGGCTGGAGGGGGTCTGGGCCCGGCTATACGCCCCCGAAGAGCGGTCGAAGCCGAGCCAAACCGGGGCTGGCGCGCCCGCCCTTCTGCCGCCGCCCCCGCCCTGCTACTTCTTCAGCGCGTCGCGGATCTCGGTCAGCAGCTCGATCTCGGTCGGCCCGGCGGGCGCCGCCGCCTCCTCCTCCTTCGCGAGGCGGCTGGTGAGCTTGCTCACGTAACGCACCATCAGGAAGATGATGAAGGACAGGATCAGGAAGTTGATCACGACCGAGACGAAAGCCCCGATCCCCAGCACGTTGGCCCCGGCCTGCCGCGCGGCCGCGAGCGGGGTGCCTTCCACGACCATGCCCGACAGCACGATATAGCGGTCCGAGAAATCGATGTTGCCGACCAGCGCGCCGACGATCGGCATGATGATCTCGTCGGTCAGCGACTTGACGATCGCCCCGAACGCCGCCCCGATGATCACCCCGACCGCGAGATCGATGACATTGCCGCGCGCGATGAAGGCCCTGAAATCCGACAGCATGATTATCCCCTTTGCTTGTGCCGTTTACCTTGTTGTGGCACCGCCGCCCACAGCTTGCCAAGCCCCCGGAAGCCCCACGTCCACCGCTTGAAAGGGGTTCGGGGTGTGCTATATGCGCAATACAGAACGCTCGCCGCCGGACGCACCCTGTCCGCGGCCACAGGAGGGATAAGAGAATGCGCCTTTCCACCATGCTGCGCGGCGCCTTTGCCGCCGTCGCCGCGCTGAGCCTTGCCGCCTGCGGGATCAACTCCGTGCCCACCAAAGAGGAAGCCGCCAAGGCGCAGTGGGGCAATGTCGAGAGCGCGCTCCAGAACCGCTCGGACAAGATCCCCAACCTCGTCGCCGTGGTGCAGGGCGCCGCGATTTCCGAGAAGGACATCCTCCAGGGCGTGATCGACGCGCGCGCCCGCGCCACCTCGATCAACATCACCACCGATGACCTGTCGAACCCCGAAGAATTCCAGAAGTTCAACCAGGCGCAGAACCAGCTCACCCAGGCGCTCGGGCAGCTGCGCACCGTGGTGGAGAACTATCCGCAGCTCGCCAGCCAGCCGCGCTTTGCCGACCTGATGGTGGCGATCGACGAGGCCAACAACCAGATCAACACCGAGCGCGTGCGCTACAACGACCTCGCGCGGGACTACAACACCGAGATCCGCACCTTCCCTTCGAGCATCGGCGCGAACGTGATCCACGGTGCCAAGGCGCTCGAATATTTCGAGGCGGACGAGGCGGCCAAGGCCAATCCCAAGGTCGACATGAGCCAGATCACCGGCGCGGCCACCCCGGCCGCCAACTGAGGTGATCCGCACGCTCCGCTTCCTGCGCCATCTTGTCCTGCTGCTGGCGGCGGGCCTGTTCGGGCTCGCCGTCGCTGCGCAGGCGCAGGACTATCCCCCCCGCCCCGACGGGCCGGTCTATGACGGGGCGAACATCCTGTCGGCCGGCACGAAGGCGCAGCTCGACCAGCAATTGCGCGCCTACAACAAGGAAACCGGCCGCGCGATCATCGTCGCCACCGTGCCGAGCCTCGGCGGGGCCTCGATCGAGAGCTACGCGACCACGCTGTTCACCGACAAGTGGGGGATCGGCGGCGCCAACCGCGACATGGGCCTGCTGCTGCTGATCGCCCCTTCCGAGCGCAAGATGCGGATCGAGGTCGGCTACGGTCTCCACGGCTATTTCGGCGGGATCATGGCGGGCCGCGTCATCAACGACGTGATCGCCCCGCGCTTCAAGGAAGGCAATTTCGATGCGGGCGTGACCGACGGGGTCACCGCGATCCTCGCCCACCTCGCCAAGAGCCCGGCCGATGCCGCCGCGATCGAGGAAGCCGCGCAGGCCGCCGACGCGCAGCGCAGCCGCAGCGACGGGGGCTTCCCGGTCGGGATGCTGATCTGGCTTGGTGTCCTCGTCGTCTTCTTCATCCTGCCGATCCTGTCCGGGCGCGGGCGGCGACGCAAATACCGATCGCGCGGCAACGGCCCGTGGGGCAACCGCGACCTTGGCGACACCGCGCGCGACATCATCCTGTGGGAGGTCGGCAGCGCGGTGG
>NZ_JAPFGY010000049.1 GCF_026586795.1 Erythrobacter sp. WG | reverse complement strand
GCCGGAGACGGCCGCAGGGGACGGCGCCACGGCCCCGGCGTCGTCCCCTGCGACATCTCCTCCGGCAGCGCTCGCTCCCGCCGCTGCGCCTGCGCAGCCCGCGCCCGCAACGCTCCTCGCCGCAGCCGCGCCGGCCGATACCCCGACGCCCGCGCCAAGTCCCACACCCGACTCCGCGCCCCCTCCAACCCGTCAGGCGTCGACGATCGAGCAGGTCGGCGACCTGCGCGAGGCGCTGCGGTCCGCGCGGCCGGCAATGGTGCTCAACCATGCCGAATTCGGCGCGGTCGCGGTGCGGCTCGAGGCGCCCGGCGGCAGCGGCGAGGGCTGGCGCGCGGTGCTCGCCAGCCGCGACCCCGGCTTCGTGCCCGCCATCCAGGCGGCCCTCGCCGAGCGCGCCGTGGCGGCCGTGTCCCCAGCGGCAGCCGCGTCCGACAGCGGCCTGTTCGGCGGGCAGAATTCCGCGTCGCACGGCACCGGCGGCGAGCATCGCTCCGGGTCATCCCCTAGTGGGGGGCAAGGGGGCTCGCAACCATACCTCGGGCATTCCGGCTCGCGAGACGGCGAGGCTGCGCCGGACCACCGCCGCCCCTCGACCGCCGCCGCCCTCGCGGCCCGCGCCGAGGCGGAGGAGGGCGGTTCCGGCGGCCAGGCCCCGCCTTCGGGCGGGCTGTTCGCCTGACCGGCGCGGATGAGACATCGAGGGAGCTGACACGGTGGCCAAGGGCAAGGACAAGGGGGAAGCGGCCGAGGGCGGCGGCAAGGCCAAGGGCGGGGCGATCAAGCTCGTCCTCGGCGCAGTGCTGCTGCTCGGCCTCGGCGCGGGCGGGGCCTACGGCGCCTTCGCCATGGGCCTCATCCCCGGCATGGAGAAGAGCCATGAACCCGACGAGCCCAAGCTCGTGCTGAAGAACGAAGCCGATCCCTATCCCTTCGCCGGCGCCGGCAAGGAGGACAAGGACGCCCCCGCGCTCGTCTATGGCGAAGGCGGCAGCAAGTATCGCACCGCCTACTATTCCTTCGCCGACAGCTTCACCTCCAACCTTTCGGATTCGGCCGGGCTGGTGCAGGTCGAACTGGCGGTCTCGACCCGCCGCGACGGGCGGGTGCTGCAATGGGTCAAGACCCACGAGCTGGCGATCCGCTCGGCGCTGCTTGCCCAGCTGGCCGCCACCACGGAGGCCGAGGCCTACAGTGTCGAGGGCAAGAAGCGCCTCGCCGGGCGCCTGACCAAGGCGATCAACCAGGTGCTCGAGGAGAAGGAAGGCTTCGGCGGGATCGACGCTGTGCACTTCCGGGGGTTCCTGGTCCAATGAGGCTGTCGCACGATTTCGCGCCGGTCCGCGCTGCGGCGGTGCATTGCCCCGAGCTGACCAGCCGCGGGCCGCGCCCCGAGGAACGCAACGCGCTCGTGGCGGCATGGCGCCGCGATCTGGCGCGGCTGCTCGCCGACGATCTCTCGGCGCTGCTGTCGGGCGACCGGCTCGATGTCGCAATCGCCGAGCCCGAGCCGCTCAGCGGTGCCGATGCGCTGCGGCGCATCGGGCAGACGGCGGCGAACAGCCTGATCCGCGTCGGCGCGACCGGCGAGACCGCGCTGCTCAGCTTCGACTTCGCCACCGCCATCGCGCTCACCGACCGCAGCTTCGGCGGCGACGGGCGCATGGCGGGCAGCGTGCCCGAGGTGCTGCCGCGCTCGGCCGCGCTGCTGGTCGAGGAGGCGGCGACGATGATCGCGGCGGCGCTCACCCGCGCCAGCCATGGCGATATGCCGCCCCCCGCCGGCGCGGCCACCACGCGCGGCGAGGTCATCGTGCGCAGCGAAAGCGCGGCGCGGCTGAAGCCCTTCGCGCTCGACGCCGAGGCGCTGTTCGTCACCCTGACGATTGCCAACCGCCAGGGCTGCACGTGGCGCGCCAGCCTCGCGCTGGCGGCGGAGCGGTTCGCCCGCCTGCTGCCCGGCGGCGGGCGGCGGACGGCGCGCAGCCGTGGTCCGCGCCAGCCCGCCACCGGCCTTGCCGCGCCCTTCGCCGAGGTGCCGCTGCCGCTCCACGTGGTGCTCGCCGAATTCGACCTCTCGCTCGCCCGGCTCCAGACCCTCGCCCCCGGCGACACGATCCCGCTCGCTATGGGCCGGCAGGTGCCGCTGCTGGTGGGAGAGACGGTGCTCGCCCACGGCAGTGTCGGCACGGCCGCCGATCACATGGCGATCCGCCTGACCCGCTTTCCCGCTTCCCCTTCCGCTTCCGCTTCCGCTTCCGTCCCGTCCGCTCAGCAAGGTGCCCGGTCATGAACGCTTTCCAACCCGCTGCCTTCTCCCGCTTCGGCGATGTCGCCGTGCGCCTGTCGGTGGAGCTCGGCCGTGCCGAGATGCCGCTGCGCGACGTCCTGATGCTGGGCGAGGGGAGCACCGTGACGCTCGATCGCCTCACCGACGAGCTGCTCGACGTGACCGCCAACGGAAGGGTCATCGCGCGCGGGGAGGTGGTGGCCGAAAAGGGCCGCTTTGCCCTGCGCATCGTCAGCCTGGTGGGCGAGGACGGGCAGGACGTGCCCCCGCCGCCGGGCATGGCGGCGCCCGCGCCCGGCTATGCCCCCGCCGCGCCTGCCGCGGCGCCAGAGCCCGCGCCACTTGCCGAGACCGCACCGGCGGCCGCGCCCGAGGTCGATCCCGATCCCTTCAACCTCGACGAACTCCTGAAGTAGGGCGCGCCCGGTGCTCGAATACCTCCTGCGCCTCGCGCTGCTGCTGCCGCTGCTGGCGGGGCTGATCTGGGGGAGCCTGTGGCTGACCCGCTGGCTCCAGACCCGGCTCGGCACGGCACCCGGCGCCGCAGGAGGCACGCGCCGGCTCCAGCTCGTCGAGACAAGCTTCCTCGCCCCCGGCATCAAGCTGGCGGTGGTGCGCTTCCGCGACCGCGAGATCCTGCTGGGCTGCACCCGGCAGGGGCTGGTGCGGCTGGGCGAGGCACCCGCTGAAGCTGCGATCCTGCCGGAGTCGATCTGATGATGCGCCTTGCATGGCTCCGCATGGCGCTCGTGTGCCTTGCCGCGTTAACCATGTTTGCCCTCGCGCCCGCCATCGCCGAGGCCGCCGCGCCTGCGGCTGCCGCGCCCGCCGCCATGCCCGCGCCCGATCCGGTCAAGGCCGGGATCGGCGCGGCGGTGGAGCGGGCGCTGGGCGACAAGGGCGCGGGCGATGACACGCCCCTGAGCCTCTCGCTCCAGCTGCTGGTGGTGATGGGCCTCCTCACCATCCTGCCCGCGCTGGTGCTGATGATGACGAGCTTCCTGCGCATCCTCGTGGTGCTCGCGATCCTCAGGCAGGCGATCGGCTTGCAGGGATCGCCGCCCGGGCAGGTGCTGGCGGGGCTGGCGCTGTTCCTTTCGCTGTTCGTCATGGCCCCGACTCTCGATGCCGTGAACGTGCAGGCGATCCAGCCCTATGCCGCCGACGCGATCACCGCCGATGCTGCGATCGGCAAGGCGGGCGAGGCCTTCCACACCTTCATGCTGCGCCAGACCCGCGAGGCGAATCTCGCCATGTTCACCGACATTGCAGGCGGCGGCAAGTTCGAGAGCGGCAAGGACGTGCCCTTCTCGATCCTGCTGCCCGCCTTCGTCACCAGCGAATTGGAGACCGCCTTCCAGATCGGCTTCATGATCTTCCTGCCCTTCCTCGTCATCGACCTCGTCGTGGCGAGCGTGCTGATGAGCCTGGGGATGATGATGCTCAGCCCATCGATCATCTCGCTGCCCTTCAAGCTCTTGCTGTTCGTGCTGGTCGATGGCTGGGCGCTGCTGATGGGCTCCCTCGTCATGAGTTTCAGTTGATGCCCGAGGATACCGCCCTCCTCGCGCTCGCCGACCGGACGCTGTGGGTGACCGCGCTGATCGCCGGGCCCGTGCTGATCGCGGCGCTGGTCGTCGGCCTCGTCGTCGGGATCATCCAGGCGGCGACCTCGGTGAACGAACAGACGCTTTCCTTCATCCCCAAGCTCGCCATCACCGCGCTGGTCTTCGTGGTGCTGGGCGCGGCGATGATGGGGTTGCTCGCCGATTTCACCCGCGAGATCATGGCGCAGGTCGCCGCGCTGTCTGCGTGAGGGCGGGCGCATGAACGTCCTCGACTTCGGCTTCGCCAGCATCGAGGCGCAGCTGTGGCAGATCCTGTTCCTGTCGATCCGCTGCGGCGCCGCGCTGCTGGCCGCGCCGATGATCGGCGCGGTGTCGGTCCCGGCGCCCTTGCGCATCCTGCTGTCGCTCGTGCTCGGCCACTTCGTCGCCGCCTGGGTGCCGGTGCCGCCGCTGCCGGCGATGGCGAGCCTCGCCGCGATGCTGGCGGTGCTTCAGGAAATCGCGATCGGGTTGATGCTCGGCTTCGTCCTCCAGCTCGCCTTCGCCGTCCCGCTCGTCGCCGCCGAGCAGATCGCGGGCACCATGGGCCTCGCCATCGCCACCGCCATCGATCCGGCGAGCGGCGCGCAGAGCGGGGCGCTGGGCACCTTCCTCGGCCTTGTCCTCAGCCTGCTGTTCTACGCCACCGGCGCGCATCTGTTGTGGTTCGAGCTCCTGATCGAGAGCTACCGCCTGCTCCCCGCCGGGCCTTCCGCCTTTGCGGCATGGCAGGCGGAAAGCCTCGTCCTGTTCTTCGGCTACGGTCTTGCCGCTGCCGCCGCCATCGCCCTGCCGGTGGTGCTGGTGCTGCTGCTGGTGCAGATCCTCACGGGCCTGCTCGCCCGTTCGGCACCCGCGCTCAATCTCTTCGCGCTGGGCCTTCCCGCCGGGGTGCTGGCGGGGATCGCGGCGCTGATCGTCACCGTCCCGGTCATGGTCGGGCAGCTCAGGGATGTGCTCGCCGCCACGCTCGATCAGGTCGCGCTGCTGATCGGGGCGCCCTGACATGGCCGAGGAGACCCCCGGCGAGAAGACCTTCGACGCCACCCCTAAGCGCCGCGCCGATGCGGCGAAGAAGGGCGATGTCCTGCGCTCGAAGGAGCTTGCCACCGCCGCCGCGACCGGCGCGGGGGCGCTGGCGCTGCTGGGACTGGGGCACTGGCTGACCGCAGGGCTCGACACCATCGCCCGCACCGCGCTGACCTTCGACCGCGCGGGGCTCGATGCATTCGCGCCCGGAGAGGTCGCCGCCGCCGCCGCACGCGTGGTGCTGCCGCCGGTGCTGCTGCTGGGCCTTGCCGCTGCGGCCGCCGCCGCCGCTTCGCAGATGCTGCTCGGCGAGGGGCGCTTCAACGCCGCGAGCGCCGCCTTCAAGCCTTCGCGCATCAACCCGCTCGCCGGGCTCAAGCGGATCCTCGGCTGGCAGGGGCTGATCGAACTCGGCAAGGGCCTGCTCAAGCTCGCCCTGCTCGGAGCCATCGCGTGGTTCTGGGCGCAGGGGCGGCTCCCCGAGCTGCTGGCGCTCGGCACGCTTCCGCTCGAGGCGCAGCTCGCCCGCGCCACCGAGGCGATCACCTCGCTGGTCGGCGCGCTCATCCTCGGCCTCGTCGTCATCGCGGCGGTCGATTATCCGCTGCAACGCTTCCAGCGCGAAAAGCGCCTCAAGATGAGCTTCCAGGAGATCCGCGAGGAGCAGAAGGAGGCCGAAGGCTCGCCCGAAATGAAATCCGCCCGCCGCCAGCGCCAGCGCGATCTGGCGCGCGGAGGCGTGGCCAAGGCGATGAAGGACGCGCAGTTCGTGATCGTCAACCCGCTGCATTTCGCGGTGGCGCTGACCTATGATCCGGCCCGCGCGCCGGCCCCGCTGCTGCTCGCCAAGGGCCGGGGCGAAACCGCGCTCGCCATGCGCGAGATCGCGGCAGAGCAAGGCCTGCCGGTGCTGGAATATCCGCAGCTGGCCCGTGCGGTCTATTTCACCACGCGCCCGAACCAGATGGTGCGCGAGGAGCTGTATGTCGCGCTCGCCGCGCTGGTGGCCTTCGTGATGGCGCTGAAGCGCGGCCAACGCCCGCGCCGCCCGGTTGTTCAGGTGCCCGAAGCGCTGCGGTTCGATGGCGATGGAAGGCCGGACAGCGATGCTTAAACTTTCGCCCTTCTCACCGTCCTCGCTGTCATGACCACGACCTCCGGCTCCTCGATCATCTCGGCGCTTGGCGCGGGCAGCGGTGTTGATTTCATCAAGCTGGCTGCCGACATCTCCGCTGCGACCTTCGCAGCGAAGCGCGACCAGCTGACCGCGCGCAAGAGCACGCTCGAGGCGCAGATTTCGGCAGTCAGCCAGCTGCGCGGGGCGATCACCGGGCTCGCCAGCGCGCTGGGCGATCGGGTGCGCACGGGCGATCTTGCCGCTAGGCCGCAGCTTGCCAACCCCGCCGTCGCACAGGTCACCGTGCCCGCCGGCCTTTCGCCGAGCGGCAATTTCAGCCTCGAAGTCACGCAGCTCGCCCAGAGCCAGACCTTGCTGAGCCGTCCGCTCGCCAGCGCCGCCGACCTGGTGGGTCAGGGCACCCTCACCCTGCGCTTCGGCACCATCGCCAGCACCACCACCGGCGGCGCGACCACCACCACCTTCACGCCCGACGGGGCGCAGGCGGCCATCGACATCACCGTCACCGATACCGATACCCTCGCCAGCCTTGCCACCAAGATCACCAGTGCCAGCAATGGCGCCGTGACCGCCTATGTCGCCACCGGCACCGGCGGGGCGCAGCTGGTGATGAAGGGCAGGGAAGGCGCAGCGAGCGGCTTTGTCCTGGAAGCGACCGGTCAGGGCGGCGGCGCGGCAGCGGGCGATCTCGAATATTTCGGCTGGTCGCCCGCAGGCGATACAGGCCTTTTGCGCCAGACAGCCCGTGATGCCACCTTCCGGATCGACACGGTGGAAATGACCAGCCCGACCAATCGGGTCACCGGCCTGCCGGGCGGATTTGCCCTGAACCTCACGGCAACCAACACCGGCGCGCCCACCACGCTGAGCTTTGGCAACAACACTGCTGCTGTGTCCGGGGTGATGAACGATTTCGTTTCCGCGCTGAATGACATTGTCGGCCAGCTCAATGATCTCGCCGCGCCGGTGGGAGGCGAGCTGGGCAATGATCCCGGCGCGCGCGAATTGCGCCGGGATCTGGCGGGCCTTGCGGGCCGCGTGGTCATGCCCGGAGCGACCGGGACCGAGCCGCGCACGCTGGGTGACCTTGGCCTTGCGGTCAACCGCGACGGGACTTTCCGGCTCGATACGGCGCGGCTCAACCGTTCGCTCGAAACCAACCCCGAAGCTGTCGCGGCGATGTTCACCGTCGGCATCAACGGCGTGTTTTCCACGATGGACCGCTTCGCCCGCGAAAACAGCCTGATCACCGATCCCGGCTCGCTTGGCGGATCGCTCAAGCGGTACGAGACACAGATGGCCTCGAGCGACGATCGCCTCGCCCGGATTGCCGAAGAGCAGGAAGCCCTGCGGCTGCGCCTGACGCGCGATTTCACGGCGTCCGAACGGCGCGTTGCGGCCTCGCAGTCGACATTGCAGTTCCTGCGCCAACAGGTCGACATCTGGTCGGCGCGGGACCGGTAAGGGAGACGCGTGATGCAGATGCTCGCCCGCAACCCGGCCGCCGCCTATCGCCGCGTCGCGCTCGAGGCGCGGGTCGAGGCTTCGGGTAGCGCAGACCTCACCAGGATCTGTCTCGAGGAGGCTTGCGCCGCGCTCGGCCAGGCGTTGATCGCGCTTGACCGGGCTTCGCCCCCCCCTAGCGAGGCCTTGAACCGGGCCCAGACGATCATGCTGTGGCTGGCCCAGTCGGTCGCTTCGGAGCATCCGCTGCGCGACAGTCTCAAGGCCTTCTACGGCGGGCTGGCGGCGCAGGTGGGTGCCAATATCCTACAGCCCCGCGCCGCCGAGCTGGAGAGAATCCGCAGCGATATCATGGACCTGCTGCGCGCAGCGGGGTGATGCAGGGGCAATGTTTCACGTGAAACATTGCCGCCGGGGGCGTCAGGCGGCGATGAAATCCGCGATGATCCGCGCAGCGTCCGCCGGGTCCTGGAAGGGGTGGAAGTGGGTCATGTCGGGCCGGTAAAGGTCCACTCCCTGCGGCATCGTCCCCGCCAGTTCGGGCCAGGTCGGCGAGCTCTTGAAATCGTGGAGCGTGGTGTGCTGCGCGCGCACCACCAGCACCGGGATGTCCACCTGCCGCGCGGCATCGAGGATGCCGGGATTGCTGCGGCTCGATTCGTAGATGCTCGCCTCGGTTTCCGGCGTGCAGGCGAGCTCCATCCCCTCGCCCGAGGCGGCGGGGACGAGGCCGTGGCGGCAATAGTCCTCGAACACTTGGCGGTCGAACAGATCGTAGGGATCGCGCGTCCGGAACCGCGCGATCATCGCCTCCGCGTCCGGGAAGTCGCGCTTGCGGCGGGCGGCGGGGTGGCGGTTCTCCTGCCCGATCGCCATCGGCTGGGCGTAGTAATCGGGCGCGAGGATCACCGGATCGAACAGGACGAGGCGGCGCAGCAGGGCGGGATGGTCGGCCGCGACCTGAAGCAGCGTGTGCGCGCCCATCGAGTGGCCGACACCGACCGCGCCGGCCAGCCCGGCCTCGGCCATGACGGCGGCGACATCGCGCGCCAGGATGCGCCAGTCGTCGATCGGCCCGCCGCCGGTCCGCCCGTGCCCGCGCAGGTCGAGCGCCCAGGCGGGATGGGCGGGCAGGCGGGCGATCACCTCGTCCCAGACGCGGCCGTGGAACCCGGTCGCATGGGCGAAGACCAGCGGGACCGCGCCGCCCTCGGCCGGCCAGTAGTGGGCGGCAAGGGCGGTGCCCTCGACAGGGAAGAAGCGGGTTGCGGGAGCGGGGCGGGGCGCAGTCATCGCGGCGAGGAACCCGTTTCGCGCGCTCGAGTCAATCGCGCGCTATTCCGCCGGGGCGGGCATCGCGGCCTCGCCCTCGCCATCGCCATCGCCGCGGTTGCGGATGAAGCGCAGCGCCTCGGCGATGCGGTCGGGCGCGATCAGCTTGAGCAGGCCGAGATAGAGGCCGATGCCGATCAGCACGCACACCGCCAGCGCCGCCAGCGGCAGGAGCCCGGGCGGCAGCAGGTCGAGCACGCCCCGCACCAGCGCCGCCATCACCAATGCGGCGGCAAGCGGCGGCACCAGCGCGCGGGCCAACCCGTCGAGCCTGAGGCCGATGATGCCGCCCGACAGCACCACCGTCGCGCAGGTCAGCACCGCCATCCCGCCGACCCAGCCCCAGGCGAAGCCCTCGAGCCCCCAGTGCGAGCCGACGAAGAAGGCGCTGGACATCACCACCGAGCCGATCATCGTGATCCGGAGCGCCGCGAAGGGCACCCCGCGCGCATTGGTGGCGGGGGCGAAGAGGATCTGGAGCGTCATCATCGCCATCGCCAGGCAGAAGATCGGCAGCAGCGGGACAATCTCGTGCCATTGCTCGCCCAGCACCACCGGCACCAACACCGGCGCGACGGCGGCCATCCCGGCATAGCCCGGCAGTGCGACCAGCATCACCAGCCGGATCGTCGCCAGCAGCGCGCCCGCGCCGCTGTCGCCCTCGAGGCTCGCCTGCTGGCGCGAATAGGCGGCGAAGGCGACCTCGTTGATCGGCGGCACGAACTTGGCGGCGAGCAGCTGGGCGAGGAACAGCCCGGTGGTGTAGACGCCCAGATCGTGCGGATCGAGCACGCGGCCCGCGATCATCACGTCGGACTGGCTCTGCACGAACCAGAACAGCTGGGTGGCGGTCATCACTCCGCCGAAGCCGGCGATGTGCCCGGCGCCCTCGAAGCGGAAGGAGGGGCGGATCGGCGCGCACGCGGCCCGGGTCATGCCGATCGCTTCGGTGACGTACATCACCAGCGGGGCGCAGACCAGTGTCCACACCCCCCAGCCACCGAAGGCGCCGACCAGCGCGGTTCCCGCCCCGGCCACCGCCGAGACGAGCTTGACCTGCGCGGTCCGGCGGAAGTCCATGCGGCGCGAGAGCATCGCATAGGGCAGGGCGCAGAACGGGACGGTGAGATAGATCAGCGATTGCACCCGCAGCAGGTCGGCGACCAGCGGCTGGCCGAACCACAGCGCGACCAGCGGGGCGGTGAGGAACTGGATCAGCGCCAGCCCGCCGTTCAGCAGCATGAGCATCCCCAGCGCCTGGCGCAGCCGCTGCTCGCTGACTTCGGCCTCGCGGATCAGCGCGCTGGCGAGGCCCCAGCCGTTCATCGTGGCGAGCAGCGTGAGCATGACCTGCGCCATCGCGAACAGGCCGTAGTCCTGCGGGGCGAGCAGGCGGATGACGATCAGGGTCGAGGCCCAGGAGACGATCTGCGTGCCGATCTGGCTGCCCGAGCGCCAGATCACCGCGGTGCGCACCTGCGAGGCGAGCGAGGGGGCGGCAGGGCCCGTGTCCGGAGCGTCAGCCATGCGCGGCGATCCCCTCGGGCGCGGCGGCGTGGGCAGGCGCGGGAGCGGGCGGGCCCCATGCGCGCTCCAGCAGCCGCGCGGCGGCGGGGTGACGCACGAACAGCAGGTCGACGAGCCGGTAGCCCGCAACCGCGCCCATCTCGCGCTTGTAGCCGCTGTCGCCCGCGCCCATGTCGAGCACGTCCTGGCGATCGGCGATGCAATCGGCGAGGGTCCGATAGTTGGCGAGCTTGCCGATCTCGTAGCGGGCGAGATCGGCGACGTAGCTCCCGGCGATCCCGTATTGCACCGGGCCGTCGTCGCAATCGAAGGTGAAGGCCACCGCGCGGCCATCGAGCCGCAGGATCGTGGTGCAGAGCATGTCGGCGAGCACCGGGTCGGCGAGCGCCGCTTGCCACTGGGCGCGCTGGGCCGGGGTCAGGAACTTGGCGCCGCTGCCGTCGGTGTCGGTCGCGATCCAGCTCGCCGCCTCGACCGCGCCGAGCTCGGCGAGGATGGCCTCGTTCCAGTCGCTGCCGCGCACGTGCTGCCAGGTCGCGGTGCCGAGGCTTTCGAGGCGTCGCTCCATGCGGCGGATGCGCTTGGCGGTGGAGGCGCGCGGCCAGCCGGCGGCGCG
>NZ_JAPFGY010000048.1 GCF_026586795.1 Erythrobacter sp. WG | reverse complement strand
GGATCGGCGGCGAGCGCCGCGAGCGCCGCGCCCAGCGCGGCCACATCGCCCGGCGGGCTCACGAGCGCGCGGTTGGGCTCGGCAAGGATGGGGCGGATGTCGCCGACGCCGGGCGCGGCCACCGGCAGCCCCGCCGCCATCGCCTCGACCACCGAGAGCGGAAACTGCTCGGACGCCGAGGACAGGGCGAAGATATCGAACAGTCCGGCGACCCGGGCCGGATCGACCGCGCCGGGCAGGTGGACGCGCTCGGCGATGCCATGCGCCTGGGCAGCGGCGAGGATCGCGGGCCGCTCCGGCCCCTCGCCGCAGATGACGAGGTGCCAGGCGGGCGGCAGGCCGGCGAAGGCGGCGACGAGATCGGGCAGGCGCTTGACCGCGCGCAGCCCTGCGAGCGTGCCGACCCACAGCTCGCCCGCGCCCTTGCGGAGCGGCAGGGCGGCAGGGTCGGGTCCGGGAGCGAAGGCGGCGGTGTCGATGCCGTTGGGGATGCGCCGGACGCGCGCTGTGGGCTGGTGCCAGGCCTCGCGGGCAACCTGCTCGAGCATTGCGGAGGGCACAACCAGCGCCGCCGCTGTTCCCAGCGCGAGGCGGCGGTAGAGGTTGCGCTTGGGATCGAGCCGCTCGGTCTCCTCCTCGTTGAAGCCGTCCTCGTGGTGGACCAGCGGCGGCAGGCCCATGGCCTTCGCGAACAGGCGATGCGCCATCACCACGTCCATCGCGCCCCAGTTGTAGGTGCATACGAGGTCATGGCCGCGCATCGCCCGCGCCAGCCCGGCGAGCCGCCACGGCATGGGCGCGCCCGAGAGCGGCGGGAAATCGGCGCGGAAGGTGACGTCGAGGCCCTGGTCGATCAGCGCCGCAGCGCCCAGTTCCCCCGGCTCGCCCGAAACGATCGCATGGGACAGGCGCGGGCCCCATTCGTTCATCAGCCGGACGCTGCGCCGCTCCTTGCCGCCGGCGGCGAAGGTCGAATGGCAATGGAGGATGCGGGGCGGGTTGCCGGATGCCGGGCGGGGCGTGTGCGCCCCTTGCGGCTCGCTCACTCCACCTCGTCCAGCAGCGCGCGGATCGCTGCGCGCACCTCGGGTTCGTCAAGGGTCGGGGCATGGCCGACGCGGGGCACGGTGACGGTGCGCATCAGCGGATTGCGCACGCCCATCTGCTTGACGGTGTCGGCGCTGATGAGGTCGGACAATTCGCCGCGCACCAGCAGCATCGGCACCCCGGCGAGTGCCTCGAAAGCGAGCCACAGGTTGGGCGGCGCGGCGTTGCCGGGTTTGGCGAAGGGCTCGGCGATCGCCATGTCGTAGTCGTAGCAGATCCGCCCGTTCTGCGTGACGACCATGGTGCGCTTGGCGAGTTCGAGCCACTGGTCGAGGTCCCAGTCGGGGAAGGATGCCCCGTGCGCCTCGGCCAGCCCGCGCGCGGCGTGGACCCAGGTGGGGAAGCTCCCGCCCTTGCCGACATAGCCCGAGATGCGCGCGACGCCGCCCGCGTCGACCTCGGGGCCGATGTCGTTCATCACCACGCCCGCGATGCGCCCCGGCTGCATCGCCGCCATCAGCATGGTCATCAGCCCGCCCATCGAGGTGCCGATGCTGACGAAGCGGGTGATGCCCTGCTCGGCCAGCAGCTTCTCGACATCGGCGACATAGGTGACGGGCGAATAGGTGTCGGAATCCTTGGCGTAGTCGCTCATGCCCCGCCCGCGCATCGACGGGA
Organism: Erythrobacter sp. WG; assembly: GCF_026586795.1. Taxonomy (GTDB): domain Bacteria; phylum Pseudomonadota; class Alphaproteobacteria; order Sphingomonadales; family Sphingomonadaceae; genus Erythrobacter. Next base: position 9,716 of record NZ_JAPFGY010000048.1, on the reverse strand, counting down.
CGATCACCCGGCGGGTGGCGGCCAGCTCCTCGGCGAGCGCGCCGAAATCCCGGGCGTTGCGGGTAAGGCCGTGGAGGCACAGGACGGGAAGCTTCGCGGCGCCTTCCGGCCCCGGATAGTTGCGGTAGTGCAGGTTTAATCCGTCGCTGCTGGTCCAGTAGCGGTCTTCATACGATGCGGCCATGCTCGGCGTTATTCCCCTGGGTTGCCCTCCCGGGCGACTTGCGCGCCCCGGGCCTTGCCCCCACTATCGCGGGATGAGCGAGGCTGTGCAACTCCCCCGTCCCGATGTTCCCTACCATGCCGACCCGCAGGTCCTGTCGCTCGCCGAGTGGCTGGGCGACAAGGTCGCGGCGGCAGATTTCCCCGAAACGATCCTGCGCTGGCGCAACGACCGCGCGGCGGCGAGCGTCGGGCTGGCGGGGCTCTCGGACGATGCGTGGGTGCGCCATTTCGGCCGCTTCGAGGCCCTCGACGGCAATCTCCCCCACCCGCTCGCGCTGCGTTATCACGGGCACCAGTTCCGGGTGTACAACCCGGAGATCGGCGACGGGCGCGGGTTCCTGTTCGCGCAGCTGCGCGACGGCGCGGGGCGGCTGATGGACCTCGGCACCAAGGGATCGGGCCAGACCCCGTGGAGCCGGGCGGGCGACGGGCGGCTGACGCTGAAGGGCGCGGTGCGGGAAATCCTCGCGACCGAAATGCTCGAGGCGCTGGGCGTCAACACCTCCAGGACCTTCAGCGTCATCGAGACCGGCGAGAAGCTGTGGCGCGGCGACGAGCCCTCGCCCACCCGCTCGGCGGTGCTGGTGCGCCTTTCCCACTCGCACATCCGCATCGGCACCTTCCAGCGCCTGCTCGCGCTGGAGGCGGCGGACGAGATGGAACAGCTCATCGCCTACTGCCTCGAACATTTCCCCGCCCCGCCCCCGCCCGCAGACGCCCCGGACCGTGACAATCCCGCGATCCGCCTGATGCACGCAGTCACCGAACGCATGGCCGATCTCGCCGCGAGCTACATGGTCGCAGGGTTTGTCCACGGGGTGCTCAACACCGACAACATGAACGTCACCGGCGAGAGCTTCGACTACGGCCCGTGGCGCTGGCTGCCGGCGTGGGAGCCGGGCTTCACCGCCGCCTATTTCGACCACGCGGGCCTCTATGCCTTCGGCCGCCAGCCCGAGGCGCTGCACTGGAACTGCGGGCAGCTCGCCGTGGCGCTGCGCCTCCACGCCGACACCGCACCGCTGGTCTCCGCGCTCGAACGCTTCGGGCCGCTCTACATGGAAGCCGTCGCGCGGCGCTGGTGCTGGCGGCTGGGCGTCGTGCCGCAGGGCGTCGAGGCCGACACCGCGCTCGTCGCGGCCTGCGAGGCGGCGATGCGCGAGGGGCAGGTTCAGCCCGACGCCTTCTTCTTCGCCAATCGCGGCGGGCGCGGCGATGCGCAGGGCGCGCTCGGCGAGGCGCTGGCCCGCTACCAACCGGTCGCCGATGTCCACTCCTACTGGTCGGACGATGCCCCGCAGGCGATGCTGATCGACGAGGTCGAGGCGATCTGGGACGCCATCGCCGGGGGCGACGACTGGAGTCCGCTCCACGCCAAGGTCGCCGCCATCCGCCGCATGGGCGAGGCCCACGGCGCCCCGCCCGCACCTCAGGGCCATGCCTGATCCGCGCCTTTGCCCTATCTTTTCCCCTCGCCCCGGACTAGGGCAGGGGCGGGATTCAAGGGGCGAACAGAACGGCGACCATCTGCCGCATGACCGGTGACGTGACCGACAACATCCTGATCTCCACCGAGCCGGCGAGCGGCGAGGAATTGTGGCGCGGCCCCATCGGCGATGTCGAGGCCGCGGTCAGCCGCGCGCGGCGCGCCTGGGCCCCGTGGGCCGCGCGCCCGCTCACCGATCGCATTGCGGTGCTGCGTGCCTTTTCCAACCTCGTGCGCCGCGAGAGCGAAGAGCTCGCCGAGCTGATCGCGCGCGAAGCGGGCAAGCCCCTGTGGGAAGCGCGCGCCGAGGTCGATGCGGTGATCGCCAAGGTCGACATCTCGGTGCAGGCCTATGCCGAGCGGACCGGCAAGAAGAAGCTCGACGCCGGCGTCGGCGCGAGCGCGGCGCTGCGCCACAAGCCGCACGGGGTGATGGCGGTGCTCGGCCCCTACAACTTCCCCGCGCATCTGCCCAACGGCCACATCGTGCCCGCGCTGATCGCGGGCAACGCGGTGATCTTCAAGCCTTCGGAAAAAACCCCTGCGGTGGGCGAGGCGCTGGTCGGCGCCTTCCACAGGGCGGGCGTGCCCGAAGACGTCATCCAGCTCCTCGTCGGCGGGCCCGAGGAAGGCAAGGCACTCGTCGCGCATCCGGGGATCGACGGCGTGCTGTTCACCGGATCGGCGCAGGCCGGAATCGCCATCAACCGCAAGCTCGCCGCCAATCCGGGCAAGATCGTCGCGCTCGAGATGGGCGGGAACAACCCCATCGTGGTGGTCGACACCCCGCGGCTTGCCGATGCGGCGGCGATCGTCGTCCAGAGCGCCTTCGCCAGTGCCGGCCAGCGCTGCACCGCGGCGCGGCGGCTGATCGTGACCGCCAGCGCCTATGACCCGCTGATGGCCGAGCTCGTTCCCCTCGCGAGAAAGCTGATGGTCGGCGATCCCCTGGGCGAGCCGCAGCCCTTCATGGGCCCGGTGATCGACAACGACACCGCCGACGGGCTTACCGAAAGCTTCCTCGCGCTGATCACCGCCGGGGGCCGCCCGCTGCTGCATATGCGCCGCACCGTGCCCGACCTCCCGTTTCTCAGCCCCGGCATCATCGACGTGACCGACGTGCCCGAGCGCCCCGACATGGAGCTGTTCGGGCCGATCCTGCAGGTGATCCGCGTTCCCGATCTCGACAGCGCCATCGCCGAGGCGAACAACACCCGTTTCGGCCTCTCGGCCTCGCTGATCGGCGGGAGCCCGGAGGATTACGGGCGGTTCTGGGCCAACGTGCGCGCCGGGGTCATCAACTGGAACGCGCCGACCAATGGCGCTTCGTCGAAGGCGCCCTTCGGCGGGGTGGGCCTGTCCGGCAACCACCGCCCGGCCGCCTATTACGCCGCGGATTACAGCGCCTATCCGGTCGCCAGCACCGAGATGGACCAGCCGCGCATGGCGATCAACGTCGGGCTGCGGCCCTAAGGCACGCGGTAAACGACATCGACCGCCCTGAGGCCATGCGCTGCCGGGCGGACGTGGACCGTCAGCCACTCGCCCGCCTGCCCGCGCGCCACCACGATGTCCTCAGGCTGGGCGAACACCGCCGCGCCGAGCCCGGCGCGCACCGCGCGGGTGACGTGATATTGCAGGAGGTCCGGCGCCGGAGCAGCGCTGCGATAGCGCACGATGGTGAGCCCGCAGCCGCGCGCGGCCGTTCCGCCCGCCTGCACCACCATCGCGCCCGGCGGGATCGCCGCCGCGGCGGGCAGGCGCGCGGCGACGATGAAGTCCTCGCGGAGCCGCGCCGCGCAGGACGCGGGCGCACCCACGGCGGCGAGCAGGTCCGCAGGCGGTGCCATCGGCCCGAGCGGCGGGCCGCCCGGCCCCTCGCTGACCGGCGGCAGGTCGGGGATCGGGCCGCTCGCCAGCAGTTCGAGCCGCAGCGCCTCGCGCGCGGCCTGCGCGTCCTCGGACGACGCGGCGAGCACCGGCAGGGCGGCGCTGTCGGGAAAGCCGATCGCGGCATTGGCCTCGTTGCGGCTGGCAAGGTCGGGATCGCTCATCAAGGGATCGTGGAGCGCGCGGGCGATCACCGGGTCTTCGGCGATCGCGGCAAAAGGATCGGACGCCTCCCCGCCGCCTTGCGAGCAGCCGGCCGCGGCGGCGGCAAGGCACGGCAGGAGAGCGAGGGCGGACGCGCGGCGCATCCGCCTCCTATGGCGCAAGGTGGTTAACGCGGGCCTCACGGCGCAGGCAGAGGCGCCCCCGGAGCCTTTCAGGGCCCCGGAGGCGCATCCCGCGGCGGCGCATTGCCCCCGCGCCGGCGACCATGTGGTGGGGCATGGTCGCAAGCCGATGCGTCCCTCCCGATGCCTGAACGCATCGGCGAGTCGCCGGATCGCGTTCATATTTAGAGCTTGTATCCTGAACAAAGCGGCAGCGTCGGCGACAGCCACCGTTCAGCCGGAGCGCCGCTTGCGCCCTGCCCGCCCACGGCCTAACGCCGCCGCGCATGAACAGCCCTGCCCCTTCGCCGACTCCGCCGCGCTCGGGCCTTGCCCCGGCGCTCGGGGCCTATCTCATCTGGGGCTTCCTGCCGCTCTACCTGATCCTGGTGCGCGAGGTGCCGCCCTTCGAATTCGTCGGTTGGCGGATCATCTGGACGCTGCCGCTGTGCCTCGCGATCGTCGCCGTGCGCCGCCAGTTTCCCGAAGTGCTGGCGGCGCTGCGCAGCCCGCGCAGCCTGCTCGCCCTGCTGGCGAGCGCGCTGCTGATCGGCGCCAACTGGTTCGTCTATATCTGGGCGATCATGGCGGGCGAGGTCTATGCGACCTCGATCGGCTACTACTTGAACCCGCTGGTCAACGTGCTGCTCGGCACGCTGGTGCTGGGCGAGGTGCTGTCGCGGCGCCAGTGGGTGGCGGTGGGCATCGCGGGCGCGGCGGTCGCCTTCCTCGCCGTGGGCGCGCTGTCCAGCCTGTGGATCAGCCTCACACTGTGCGTGACTTTTGCGCTCTATGGCCTTGTAAGGAAACAGGTTGCGGTGGGATCGCTGCCGGGCCTCACCATCGAGAGCGCGATCCTGTTGCCGGTCGCTGCGGGTATCGCCGGGTGGTACGCGCTCGGACCGCAGGGCTCGTCCTTCGGGCAGGACTGGCGGATGAGCGGCCTCATTGTCCTGTCGGGCGTGCTCACCGCCGTGCCGCTGCTGCTCTTCGCGCTCGCCGCGCGGCGGATGGACTATTCGACGCTGGGCTTCATCCAGTATCTTTCGCCCACCATCGTGTTCTTTCTCGGGCTGTTCGTCTTCAACCAGCCCTTGGCGCCCGCCAAGCTCGCGAGCTTCGTGCTGATCTGGGTGGCGGTGGGAGTGTTCGTCTGGGACCTGTGGGCCAAGCGCAGGAGCGCGGCGGCCTGACCCTTGCCCCCGTTCGTGTCGAGCGACGTCGCGACACCTGTGCGCTCACCTCTCGACTTCGCTCGAGGCGAACAGACCTCGTTTACCCGACGAACCGCCACCCTAGCACCTGCCCGCCGTGCCAGGGGACGATCTCCTCGCCCGTGACGTGGAGGAAGGCCGGCACCGCCACCTCGGCGCGTTCGAGGGTCACGCTCTCCTCGTTGACGGGCAGCTTGTAGAAGGCCGGGCCGTGAAGCGAGGCGAAGCCCTCGAAGCGGTCGAGGGCCCCCTCCTCGTCGAAGACGGTGACATAGCTTTCAAGCGCATAGGGCGCGCCGAAGATGCCTGCGCAGCCGCAGGAGGATTCCTTGGCGCTCCTCAGGTGCGGGGCGGAATCCGTGCCGAGGAAGAATTTGGGGCTCCCGCTCGTTGCCGCGCGGCGCAGGGCCAGGCGGTGCTCCTCGCGCTTGGCAACGGGGAGGCAGTAATTGTGCGGCTGGATGCCGCCCACCAGCATGGCGTTGCGATTGATGTGGAGGTGCTGCGGGGTGATGGTCGCGGCGACCTGCGGGCCCGCCTCCCTCACGAATTCGACCGCATCGGCGGTGGTGATGTGCTCGAACACCACGCGCAGCTTGGGAAAGGTCGCAATAATACCGCACAAGTGCCTGTCGATGAATTCCTTTTCTCGGTCGAAGACATCGACGTGGTGGTCCGTCACCTCGCCGTGGATGCACAGCACGATGTCCTCGGCCTCCATGCGGGCGAGCACCGGGTAGATCCGCTCCACGTCGGTGACGCCCGCGGCCGAGTTGGTCGTCGCGTTGGCCGGATACATCTTGGCCGCCGTGAACACGCCCTCGGCCGCGCCGCGCGCGAGGTCGTCGGCGTCGGTCGTGTCGGTGAGGTAGCAGGTCATCAGCGGCTCGAACCGCACCCCCTCCGGCACCGCCGCCCTGATCCGCTCGCGATAGGCCGCGCCCAGCGCCGTCGTCGTCACCGGCGGGGTGAGGTTGGGCATCACGACCGCCCGGGCGAATTGTCGCGCGGTGTAGGGCACCACCTCGCGCATCACGGCGCCATCGCGGAAATGCAGGTGCCAGTCGTCGGGGCGGCGGATGGTGAGGCGGTCGGGCGAGGCCATCGAAACAAGAACTCCGTTCGGGCTGAGCTTGCCCAAGCCCTGTCTTTCTTCTCGGCGTTTCGCCAGAAGAAAATGCAGACCTTGGGCAAGCTCGGGGCGAACGGGAATTGATGCATCGGACCCGGGCGCTTACCTCTGCGCCATGTCGACAATGCTCACCGCCCGCGCCGTCATCCGCCTCGCCCCACTGGACGAGAGCGAGGATGTCGCCGCGTTCCTCCAGGGCCTCGTGACCAACGACGTCAAGGGCCCGCTGCCCTGCTACGCCGCGCTGCTCAGCGCGCAGGGCAAGCACCTGTTCGATTTCCTCGTCTGGAGCGAAGGCGCGGCGCTGCTCCTCGATTGCGAGGCCGCCCATGCCGACGAGCTGGTGAAGCGCCTGTCGCTCTACCGCCTGCGCCGCAGAATCGCGATTGCCCGCGACGAGAGCCTCGCCGTCCACTGGAGCCCCCTGCCCCACGAGGGCCTCGCCGCCGATCCGCGCCTTGGCGCGCTCGGCCACCGCTGGCTCGGCCCTGCCGAGGGGGAGAGCGCCGACGCGGCGTGGCAGGCGCATCGCCTGTCGCTGGGCGTGCCCGAAGGGCGGGCAGAACTGGGCGACATCCTGTGGCTCGAGACCAATGCGGTCGAACTGCACGGGGTGAGCTTCACCAAGGGCTGCTATGTCGGGCAGGAGAACACCGCGCGCATGAACTGGCGGCAGAAGGTGAACCGCCGGCTGGTGGTGGTCCCGCTCGGCGAATCCGACCCGGCGCGGCAGGTGGCCGCCTATCCGGACCTCGGCCTCGCGGTCGATCACCTCAGGGTGGAGAACCTCGATCCCGCGCGCCTGCCCGAATGGCAGCGGGCAGGGGTCGTCAGCGCCGATTAGCCCGGCAGATGCTCGGCGAAGCTCGCCTCGAGCATCGCCGCCGCCCGCTCGCGCGCCGCATCGCGCGGCAGGCCGAGCGATTTCGCCAGCGCGCCGCCGATCAGCGCATCGCCCAGCGCCAGCAGCACCAGCGTGAGCGTCTCGCGGTGAAGCCGCCGCTCGGCGATGTGCTCGGGCGGCTCGGTGGGGGCGAGTTCGTCGATCAGGTCGTGGATGATCGCGATGATCGGGTCGAGCGCGTCCTCGTTGCCGGTGAGCAGCATCCAGCTGGTGAGCGCGCCCGCCCCCTCGCGGTCGAAGGCGTCGAAGGCAAGATCGACCACCTCGCGTGGGCTCCCGAGGCCGGCGCGGCTGGCGTGGACCGCCTCGACGATCGTCTGGCACACGGTGCGCGCCAGGTGCTCGGCGAGCGCCTTCTGCAAGCCAGAGGCGGAGCCGAAATGGTGCAGCAGGTTCGCATGGGTGCGGCCGATCCGCGCCGAGACCGCCTTCAGGGTCACCGCCTGCGGACCTGTCTCGATCAGCAACGCGCGCGCCGCCTCGAGCGCGGAAAGACGCGATTCCTCGGGGGTCAACCTCTTGCGACTGGCCATGGGCCGGGGCCTAGACCCTTTTGCAGGTGCGAACAAGCGGCCGCGCGGGCGGGTTACGCCGCGCGCTGCTGCCCGTCCGCGGCGCTGCCCAGCAGGCGGCGGTACTGCGCCGTCGGCGCATGGCTGCCGCGCGCGCAGGACCAGCGGTCGACCGTCCGCCCGGTGGGCTCGAAGCCGAGCTTCCTCAGCACCTTGCCCGAGGCCGGATTGTCGAGGAAATGCGAGCCGACGAGCTCGCGGTGGCCGAGCATCGCGGCGATCGCGAGCACCGCCCGCCCCGCCTCGGTGGCGTATCCCTGGCCCCAATGCGGCCGCGCGATCCAGTAGCCGAGCTCGCAGGGCCCGGGATCGTTGGCGGCATCGCCCATCGGCCCGAAGCCGATGCAGCCGACCGCCGCCGCGTCGGAGGCGCGGGTGATGAGGAAGCGCGGGTGCAGCGGATCGACCGGACGCGCCGCGAACTCGCGCGCATCCTTCTCCTGATAGGGCCACGGCGCGCGCGCGAGGTTCCTCACCACGGCCTCGTCGGCGATGCCGGCGAGCAGCGCCTGCCAATCCTCGGGCCAGACCGGCCGCAGCAGCAATCTTTCGCTCCGGTGGAACATCTGTGTTCTCCCTTCCTGCCCCGCGCCGCCCTACGGACCGCGCATGACAAATTCGAGGCCGCGAAACCTTATGATTCCGCAGGATTTCGAGGGAGAATGCAAAAAGGGAGACGGACTCCCCCGAAAAATCGAGGACGGTCCTGTCTCCCTCACGTGGTCGGTCTTGCACCGACCGGGACCGTCCTTGCGGACGATCCCTTCATCGAATCGTCCGCTTACTCTGCGGCTTCGGCCATCGCGTCTACCGACACGTATTTGCGGCCGAGCTTGCCCGCGTGGAATCGCACCACGCCGGCTTCGAGCGCGTAGAGGGTGTGGTCCTTGCCCATGCCCACATTCACGCCCGGGTAGACGCGGGTGCCGCGCTGACGGATGATGATGTTGCCGCCGATCACTTCCTGACCGCCGAACTTCTTGACGCCAAGGCGACGACCGGCCGAATCCCGACCGTTGCGCGACGAACCGCCTGCTTTCTTGTGTGCCATGGTCCGGGTGCTCCTTATTCGGCCGAGGCGGCGGCTTCTTCAGCCGGGGCTTCGGTCTTGGTCTTCTTGGCGGCAGCCTTCTTCGGCTTGTCCTCGGCGGCGCCGACGGCGGTGATGCGCAGCAAGGTCATCTGCTGACGGTGGCCGTTCTTGCGGCGATAGTTGTGCCGGCGGCGCTTCTTGAAGACGACCACCTTCTCGGCCTTCGCCTGGGCGATGATCTCCGCCGAAACGGTCACCGAGGCGACGTCGGCGAGCGAATCGCCTTCGCCGGCCAGCAGGACGTCACCCAGCGTGATCGTGTCGCCGGCTTCGCCCGCGAGCTTTTCAACGGCAATCTTGTCTCCGGCGGCAACCCGATATTGCTTGCCGCCCGTGCGCACTACAGCGAACATGGCTTTCAACTCTCTAACTGTGCTTGTGTCCGAAAGGGCGGAGAAAGACGCCACGCCAACCGAACGGCAATGCGAGGCGAGCGAAGGTGCAGCCCCGGAAAGATGGGTGCCGTTAGGGGAATGGCGCCGCCAAGTCAACGCCCGAGCGCCCGTGCCGTCACCAAAAAGTCGGACGAGGCGATGCCTCGCAGCGCTTTCGCGCGGGCGGGTGTCATGGTAAGCCTGCGGCAGGGATCTGTATGAGAACGGACGGGACACATATCTGGGCACTCGTGCCGCTGCTGGCGGCCCTTTCGGCGTGCGCGTCGGGCAGCGGGGACTATCCCTCGCTGGCGATGCGCCCCTTCGAGCTCGCCCCGCCGCCGGCCGCGAGCTCGCCGCCTCAACCGACTCGCCGCGCAACCCCGCCGGCGCGGATCGCCGAACTGCGCGCGGCTGCCGCCGCTGCCGAAGCCGGATTCGCCGCGCGCGAACCGGCGGCGGCGCGGCTTGCCCGCGCGGCCGCCGGACAGCCCTTCGAG
>NZ_JAPFGY010000047.1 GCF_026586795.1 Erythrobacter sp. WG | reverse complement strand
CCCCCCCCCCCCCCCCCCCCCCCCCCCCCCCCCCCCCCCCGTCGCAGCGCCGCGCCCGGCAGCGCTTCCAGCGACCTCTGCCCTGAGCGATTCGGAACGTCTTGCGATGCTGGACGAGCTCGAACAGTCCGGCCTCGGGTGGTTCTGGGCGAGCGACGCGCAGGGGCACCTGACTTATCTTTCGGGCGCGATCGCCAAGCGGCTCGGCTTGCCGCTCGACGCGTTGCTCGGCCAGCCGCTCACCGCGATCTTCGCCGCCGCCGACCGCGAGGGGCGCGGCAAGTCACTCCCCCTGATGCTCGGCGCGCGCAAGGCCTTCACCGGCATGGCCGCCCGCGCGGCGCGCCGGCCCGACGGCCCGGTGCTGCGCCTCTCGGGCCAGCCGATCACCACGCCCGAAGGCGAATTCGTGGGCTTCCGCGGCACGGGCGTCGACATCACGGAGGAATACACCCGCGAGGAAGAGACCGCCCGCCTTGCGCGCTACGATTCGCTCACCGGCCTCAGCAACCGCCACCGCATGGCGCACCAGCTCGAGGCGACGCTGACCGCCTTCAAGGCGCAGCGCCGCAACTGCGCGGTGATGATGCTCGACCTTGATCGCTTCAAGCACGTCAACGACACGCTCGGCCATGCGGCCGGGGACGAGCTGCTCAAGCAGGTGGCCGCGCGGCTCACCCGTGCGATCGACCGCGATTGCGAGATCGGGCGCCTCGGCGGTGACGAGTTCCAGGTGATGCTCCCCGATATCGACGACCGCGGCGTGCTGGCCGAGATCGCCGACAGGATCATCGCCATGCTCCGCCAGCCCTACAGCCTCGAGGAGGGGCGCTGCGTGATCGGCGCCTCGGTCGGCATCGCCATTGCGCCCCACGACGGGGTGAGCCGCGAGGAGATCGTGCGCGCCGCCGACCTTGCGCTCTACGCGGCCAAGAATGGCGGGCGCGCGCAGTACCGGTTCTTCTCCGGCGAGCTCGAGAACGAGACGATCTTCCGCCGCCGGCTGGAACAGGACCTCGGCGCCGCGCTGGAAGGCGAGCAGCTGTTCCTGCGCTTCGAGCCGATCGTCGCCGCGGCCGCCGGATCGGTCTGCGCGCTGGAAGCCCATGTGTGCTGGGCCCACCCCGAGCGCGGGATCATCGAAGAGGAGGACTTCGCCCAGATCGTCGAGGGCTCGGCGCTCATCGGCGATGTCGGGCGCTGGGCGATCGCGGCGGCGGTGCAGCGCGCGGCGGAATGGCCCGACAGCGTGCGGGTCGCCGTCAACGTGCCCGTTGCCCTGTTCCTCGCCGACGATTTCGTCACGCTTGTCGGCGAGGCGATCGAGACCTCCGGCATCGGCGCCGGGCGCGTCGCGCTCGAGATCAGCGAGGAAGCGTTCCTCGGGGATGCTGCCCTTGTCGACCGCACGCTTGCCGCGCTGTTCAAGCTTGGGGTCAGGCTGACCCTCGACGAGTTCGGGAGCGGCTATTCCTCGCTCGCCTACCTGCGGCGCGCGCCTTTCGATGCGATCAAGATCGACCAGAAGCTGATCGCCGAGGCGGAACGGCACGACAGCCGCGAATTGGGGCTGGTGCGCGCGATCGTCGCCCTTGCGGGAGCCCTCCAGATGGAGACGATCGCCGGCGGCGTCGAGAGCGCAGGTCTGCTCGCGGCGCTCAAGGACAGCGGCGTGCAATACCTCCAGGGCGGGATCTTCAGCGAACCGGTCGACCTCGACACGCTCGCGAAGGAGATGGCCGGAGGCAGCTGGCGGATCGAACCGGGCACGAGCCGCACCCGCCGTGCGAAACGCCGCACGCTGCTGCGCAAGATTCAGGTGATCCACGACGACTATGCCTACATGGTCACGCTGCGAAACCTGTCGAAGACGGGCGCGCTGATCCAGGGGCTGGCCGACGTTCCCAAAGGCACGCAGTTCGTGGTCGACCTCGGCGGCGGGCAGCTTGCGGTGGCGACCGTCACGCGCTCGAACGGCGATGTGCAGGGGCTGGAATTCGAGCAGTCGCTGATCGAGGACGGCTCGGGCGGGCTGTGCACCCGCAATCGTGTCAGCCCCTACGCGCTGGCGGCGGCCGGCACGCCGCTCGCCGCGCTCGCCCCGGGCAAGTTCATCGGCGTCGACCACGGCGCGGCCGTGCCCAAGTTCGGCTACGCCGCACAGCCTCGCACCGAACCTGCCTGACATCGCGGAGCGGGTTGCGTTCTTGGCACATGACAAGACGCCGGGGCGGCGCTAAGTCGCAGCGCAAATGACTGACCTCTCCCACATCCGCAACTTCTCCATCATTGCCCATATCGACCATGGCAAGTCGACGCTCGCCGACCGGCTGATCCAGTTCACCGGAGGCCTCTCCGAGCGCGAGATGTCCGAGCAAGTCCTTGACAATATGGACATCGAGAAGGAGCGCGGCATCACCATCAAGGCGCAGACCGTGCGCCTCACCTATACCGCGAAGAACGGCGAGACCTATCAGCTCAACCTGATGGACACCCCCGGCCACGTCGACTTCGCCTACGAGGTCTCCCGCAGCCTCGCCGCGTGCGAGGGCGCGCTGCTGGTCGTCGACGCCGCGCAGGGGGTCGAGGCCCAGACCCTCGCCAACGTCTACCAGTCGATCGAGCACGATCACGAAATCGTCCCCGTCATCAACAAGATCGACCTCCCCGCCGCCGAACCCGACAAGGTCCGCGCCGAGATCGAGGACATCATCGGGCTCGACGCCTCCGAGGCCGTCCTCGCCTCCGCCAAATCGGGCATCGGGATCGAGGAGGTGCTCGAAGCCGTCGTCGCCAAGATCCCGCCGCCCAAGGGCACCACCGAGGCGCCGCTCAAGGCCAGCCTCGTCGATTCCTGGTACGACCCCTATCTCGGCGTCGTCATCCTCGTGCGCGTGATCGACGGGAAGCTCACCAAGGGCCTCAACATCCGCTTCATGCAGGGCGGCACCCAGCACCTCGTCGACCGCGTCGGCTGCTTCACCCCCAAGCGCACCGACCTTGCCGAACTCGGCCCGGGCGAGATCGGCTTCATCACCGCGCAGATCAAGGAAGTCGGACAGGCCCGCGTCGGCGACACCATCACCACGGTGAAGGGCGGAGCGACCGAGGCGCTGCCGGGCTACAAGGAAGTCCAGCCGGTGGTGTTCTGCGGCCTCTTCCCGGTCGACGCCGCCGACTTCGAAAAACTGCGCGAGAGCATCGCCAAGCTGCGCCTCAACGATGCCTCCTTCTCCTTCGAGATGGAGTCCTCGGCGGCGCTCGGCTTCGGCTTCCGCTGCGGCTTCCTCGGCCTGCTGCACCTCGAAATCATCCAGGAACGCCTCAGCCGCGAATACGACCTCGACCTCATCACCACCGCGCCCTCGGTGGTCTACCGCATCCACCTCGGCCATTCGAAGACCGAGGACGCGCGTGTCATCGACATCCACAACCCCGCCGACTGGCCCGACACCAACCGGATCGAGTCGATAGAGGAGCCGTGGATCAAGGCGGTGATCTACACCCCCGACGAATATCTCGGCGCGATCCTCAAGCTGTGCCAGGACCGCCGCGGCATCCAGACCGAACTCACCTACGTCGGCGGCCGCGCGCAGGTGACCTACGAGCTGCCGCTCAACGAGGTGGTGTTCGACTTCTACGACCGCCTGAAGTCGATCAGCCGCGGCTATGCCTCATTCGACTACGAGCAGATCGGCACGCGCGAGGGCGACCTCGTGAAGATGAACATCCTCGTGAACAACGAGCCGGTCGATGCCCTCTCCCTCATCGTCCACCGCGCCAACGCGGAGGAACGGGGACGCGGCATGTGCGAGCGCCTCAAGGACCTCATTCCCCGCCACCTGTTCAAGATCCCGATCCAGGCCGCCATCGGCGGTAAGGTGATCGCGCGCGAAACCATCGCCGCCCTGCGCAAGGACGTGACCGCCAAGTGCTATGGTGGGGATATTACCCGGAAGAAGAAGCTGCTCGAGAAGCAGAAGAAGGGGAAGGCGCGGATGCGGGAATATGGCAATGTGTCCATCCCGCAGGAGGCGTTCATCGCCGCTTTGAGGATGGGCGAGGAATAACCCCGTCCCGTCCTCGGGGCTGGTGGGTGCCTTCCGTTCCGATTCCCGGCAGCGCGCGCTCAGATGGCGTATTGCGCGAAAGGGATGAGGTCCGCGAAGTAATCGGCCATGATCCGCATGCCCCTGTCACTCAGCGATACGAACACACGGCGCTTGTCGGTATCGTCTTCGGATCGGATGATGAGGCCCTGATCGCTCATGTGTTGGATCCACCGAAGGGCGGTTGTGTTCGGAACGCCCGAGGCAAGGCACAGAACCTTGATCGTCACCCGGCGATGTTCGGCCTGCGCCGCTGTCAGCTCGAGCAGCATGTCCCAGACGGGGTCGGCAAAAAGCTCCGCGCCGAAATGATCGATGCGGGCCCTCCGCATACGAATGATGTGCCTGACAAGCCGTGGCTCGGGAAGAGCCGGCCGCGCTGGCTTTGCATTGCCCCCAGCCTCGTCGCTCTGGCTCGCCATGGTCGGAACGGCATCCGCGGTGAAGGGCGCAACGCATCGAATGGCGCGGCGCAGCGCGTCGATTTCATCCAGAATGGCGTCGACTTTCTTGTCGAGGTCGAGTTCTTGCACGGCGGGTGTTCTTTTCTGCTGAGGAGCAAACGCGCCGCCCTCTGGCCATTTGGGGCGTTCGGCCGAAAAGCGAACCCTGCCGGAGCGGTGGACGGGGCCCATACCGAAGGGCTTCGGGAGCGCAACCATGTAACCGTTACGCGTACGGTTACATGGATCAATATCATGGAGTTATATTATCGCGGCTTTGCCGCCTGAGCTTGTTGCGAGCGCGGGATGGTCGTGACGTCCCGCGCGTCTCCATGTCGCGAGAAGACCAAGGCCGTAACCTCATCGGGAACGCGATTGCGCTTCAGAAAGTCATTGTCCGGGCGGATCAGGTCCGGGCTGCTTTTGCCAAGGTCGCGAAGCATGGAGTCCGCGATCTCGCCCCGTCCGTTCAGGCGCTCGGCCGCGATCCGTACATAATCCGACATCGGGCGGTCATCGGTATAGAGCATCGACATGCGCAACGCGTCCTCCGCACGGCGCTGCTTGATGGCGTTGATGGCCATCCCCCACCAATACCAGCTGGGATGAAGCGGATTGAGGTCGAGCGCGCGTTGCATCAGCGCCTCGCCGTCCTGCGGATCACCAACGAAGGCCTGGATCCACCCGACATTGGCGAGAACTTCGGAACTGTTCGGGCTCAGTGAGAGGGCGATCCTGGCGGAATAGAGCGCTTCGGCATCACGGTTGAGATAATACTGGGCCACCGCGAGATATTGATGCGCCATCGCATTGCGTGTGTCTGCACCGACCGCCCGCTTGGCGGCCTTCAATGCCCGCAATGTCGCGTCGTCACCGCGGCGAGGATTGAAGCTGTAGCGGGCTTCGTCACCATAGACCCAGGAAAGCAGTGCCCAGGCGCTCGCGTAATTGGGCGATGTGCGGGTCGTCTTCTCAAGGCACCCGCGCACGTTGCGATGCGCCGCCGCGGACTTTTCGCGCATGTAATCGTAAGTTGCGAGCACGCAGGCGTAGCCTTCGAATGAAGTATGTCCTGGCGCAGATTCGAGGCGTCGTCCGGCGTTCTGGATCACGCCGTAACTCTGGCCGAGTGTCGAGGCGACCTCGAAAGCGATTCCCCGGTGGGCAGCGAACAGATCGACGGTGTCACCGACATCAAGCGTTGCGACATCGGTCCAGATCACCACGCCCGACCTGATTTCTGTCAGGCGGCTGTAGACCTTCACCGCACCTTTGACGAAGTCGATATCGCCGCTCAACGTGTAATCGGCATCATGTGCTGCTGCGGCCTGCTTGCCATTTGCGGTCTGTGAGGCGGTGTCATAGCCGATAACCTCGAAATTGGCGTATTGCGCCAGTTCGGCAATCAGATCGCGCTGTATGCCCTGAGCGATCAACCGCGTTTCGGGTACATCGTCACGGGCTGTGTACTTCGTCACCAGCACTCTCGGCTCGGCGCCGGGTGCGGGTTGAGCGGTACGGGGGGTCACGAGCGAGGCAAGGGCGAAAGACACGACCGCGACAAGCGCGATGACTGTGAGCGACAGCGGAAGCGCAATGTCATGGGCGTTCTGCCAGACGCGGCCGCGTGCGTGCGGAATGGGCGCGGCTGCCTCAGGCTCGGGACCCTTGTGCGGCGCCGCGCTTGGCGCATAGCTGAATTGCGCGCAATACTGGCCCTTGGGAATAGCGATGATCACATCGTCCGCCACGCCAGCCACGGCGTAATATTCGTCCAGCATCCGGCGCAGGCGGGTCATCTGGACGCGAACGATCGAATCCTGGGCCGGGTCGAACGACGCGCTTCGCTCGAACACATCGAGACCGATCGCATACCCGGTGAGTTGTGCCGTCCTTCCATCGATCGTGCAGGCCACCAGGTGACGCAGGAGCACCGTCATGCGGGGGGCGGCCGCGAATTCGGATGACGCGAGGATGCGCTCCAACTGCTCCAGGATCGCGTCGCGGGATGGCTTGATCTGCATGGTTTCCTGCAGCGTCAAGCGCCGCTTTTGCCCGAGACTATGAAAGCATGAACGTCATGCAAGCGGAAAATCGGCTCTTGGTATGCCGAAGTTGCCAGAGGACGTGCCAGGTGATCGCAACCGCTGACGTTGCGCACCGAAAGTCATGCCGGGGCGCCGACCTTTTCGGTCTGCAGCATTTGCCTGGGCACGAGGCTTACCCTTCACTTGGCGTTCAGCGCAGCCCCCGCTATAGGCGCTGTCCATGCAGTCCAAGCTCACCAGCACCATCGCGCGTGCGGCGCTCCTCGCCGTTGCCATCACACCCCTCGCCGCCTGCGGGGGCGGGAGCAAGGCCGGCAAGGACATCGCCTATGTCGCGCGCGACGTCGAATCGCTCTACGCGGCGGCGCAGCAGCGGCTCGACCGGGGCAACACCCTGCAGGCCGCGGCGCTGTTCGACGAGGTGGAGCGCCAGCACCCCTATTCGCCCTGGGCCCGCCGCGCGCAGCTGATGAGCGCCTTCAGCTATTACATCGCGCGCGATTACAACAAGGCGATCCAGAACGCGCAGCGGTTCCTGTCGATCCACCCGGGCAACAAGGATGCGCCTTACGCCTACTACCTGATCGCGCTCTCCTATTACGAACAGATCAGCGACGTGAACCGCGACCAGAAGATCACCGAGCAGGCGCAGACCGCGCTGCGCGAGGTCAATCGCCGCTTCCCGCAAAGCGAATATGCCGCCGACGCGCGGTTGAAGCTCGATCTCGTCGCCGATCACCTCGCCGGCAAGGAGATGGAGATCGGCCGCCACTACCAGAAGATGGGCCTGTGGCTCGCCGCCGACATGCGCTTCCGCAACGTCGTCGAGAAGTTCGACACCACCAGCCACGCACCCGAAGCGCTCTACCGCCTGTGCGAGAGCAGTCTTGCGCTGGGCGTGCCGGCCGAAGCGGTGAAGTATGCTGCGGTGCTCGGCGCGAACTACCCCGGCAACGAGTGGTACGAGCGCGCCTACAAGCTCGTAGGCAAGCACGCCGAGGGCGTGACGGTTTCCTGATTTGCGCACCCGCCTGCGCGGGTGCATCGTCGGCGAGCTTCAGGCCCTCCCGGGCCCTGATCGCCTGCGGCTCTGCCTAAAGGGTCATGCCCGCCGCGGGCGCCCCGTGAAGGCGTGCCATGCTGGCCAGCCCGGCGCTCGGCCTGTCTTTCACCCCCGCGCCATCATCTCGCGCAGCATCGCCACCAGATCGTCGGCCTCGGCGGGCTTGTTGATCAGGGGGGCTGCCGCGAGCGCCGGGGGGAGCTGGTCGGCGCTGAAGCCGGACACGACCACGAAGGGGATGCCGCGCGCGCTCAGCGCCTCGGCGACGGGGACGCTGCTCACCTCGCGCAACGAGGCATCGAGCACCGCCGCATCGCAGCCGTCCTCCGCCTCGATCCGCGCGAGCGCCGCGGGCACCGATGCGCAGATCCCGAGCAGCGCGAAGCCTGCCTCTTTTAGTGCCTCAGCCAGCTCGTGGGCGATAAGGTATTCGTCCTCGACGATCAGGATGCTGGCGCTCATACTTCTTCGGTCTCGATGATGTGGGCGAGCGCGCATTCGAGCCGCCAGGTGAAGCCCGTTGGGGCAAAGCTGCTGACGACCTCGGCCTCGAGGGTGCTGCGCACCATGTCGCCGGTGACGACCGAGCCGAAGCCGCGGTGATCGGAGGGTTGGGGCACCGGGCCGCCGGTCTCGGTCCAGGTCATCACGAAGCGCTCGGCCCCGGCCGCGCCGCTGCGCTGCCAGGCGAGCCTCACCTGCCCCGCCTCCCCGGAGAGCGCGCCGTACTTGCTGGCATTGGTGAGCAGTTCGTGGAGCGTCATGCCCAGCGTCTGCACCGCCGAGGCGGAGAGCGGCAGATCCTCGCCCTCCAGAAGAATCCGCTCGCCGAGGAGGTCCTTGAAGTGCCCGAGCTGCGCCTCGATCAGCGCACCAAGCCCGACCCCGCGCCAGGCGTTCTTGACCAGCAGGTCCTGCCCGGCCGAAAGCGACTGGATGCGCGCGGCGAAGTTTTTGAGGAACGCCTTGTGGTCCGTGCCGCGTGTCTGCTTGGCGACCGAGAGCACCACCGCGAGCAGGTTCTTGGCGCGGTGGTTGACCTCGCCCAGCAGCAGGCGGATGTGGTTCTCGCGCTCCTTCTCGTCGGTGATGTCGAGATTGGTGCCGACCACCCATTCGGTGCGCCCGTCGGCCCCCGCGCGCGCAACCTCGACTGCGCGCAGGTGCCTGAGGCGCCCGTCGTCGCCGCGATAGATGCGGAATTCGCGGGTGCTGCCGGCGCCGCGCCTGACGGTTTCGATCAGCACTCGTTGCTGCTCGGGAACATCGTCGGGGTGGATGCGCGCGATGTAGTCGTCGAGGGTGAGCGCCTCGCCGGGCTCGGCGTTCATGCCGTAGAGCGCGAGCATCGTGTCGTCCCCGTGGATCCGCCCGCTCGGAACGTGCCACTGCCAGATGCCGATCCCGGCGGTCTGGGTGGCGAGGTGGGTCTTGATCTCGCTCTCGCGCAGCGCGTCGAACGCCGCGCGCAGTTCGGCGGCGCGTTCCTCGAGCTCTTGCGCCGCGCGTTCCTTGGCGGCGGCGAGTTCGAGGCCGAGCCGGCGTTCCTCGCGCAGCCGCAGGTTGGCCACGCGCATCCCGTGGAGCAGCGCAAGGTCGGTGGCGACAACGAAGACATAGAGGCCGAGCGCGACCTCCGCCCCCTCGAGCCGCATGGAATGGACCGGGGGGATGAAGAAATACCACGCGACCGCCCCGCACAGGATTGCGGAGAGAATGCCGGCGCGTAGGCCGAACAGGAAGGCGGTGAGGACGACCGCGGGAAAGAAGGTGAGGAAGGGGAAGCCCGGCGGCAGCATCGGATCGAGCAGCGCGCGCGCCGCCCAGGCCGCCACGAAGATCCCGATCGTGCCGGCGATGCTCGCCGCCGGGCCGAAGGACAGCGCAAAGGCGCGCGTCACCCACGGCACCCCGTCCGCTGGCTCGTCCCGGTTGGCGATGCTTTCGCTCATGTTGTCCCTTCGAGCGATGTTGCACGCGGGCCTGCCGGCCCAATCGGCCGCATCCTGTGCTTGCGATTGGCGGTTTTCCCCGCGCCGTCAAGTCGGGTTGCCCGATCGTGCCCGATCCTGCACGGGGTGCGGCGAGGCTTGGGGATTGGCTCGGCTTTTGCCGTGACGCGGGCGCGATGCTGGGCTATCCCTCGCTCGGCCATGCTGACCCGGCTTTCGATCCGCAACGTCGTCCTCATCGAAGCGCTCGACCTCGATTTCGCGCGGGGGCTCGGCGTGCTGACCGGGGAGACCGGGGCGGGCAAGTCGATCCTGCTCGATGCGCTGGGGCTGGTGCTGGGCGACCGGGCGGAGACATCGCTGGTGCGCGCCGGGGAGGAGCGGGCGAGCGTCACCGCGAGCTTCGAATTCGCCGCCCTGCCGCCGGCGGTCGCGGCGGCGCTGGGCGAGGCGGAGATCGCCGTCGAGCCGGGCGAGCCGCTGATCATCCGCCGCCAGGTGCGCGCCGACGGCGGCTCCAAGGCCTTCGTCAACGACCAGCCGGCGAGCGTCGCCCTGCTGCGCGAACTCGCGCCCGCGCTGGTGGAACTGCACGGCCAGCACGACGATCGCGGGCTGGTGAACCCGCGCGGGCACCGCACGCTGCTCGATCGCTATGCCGGGACCGATGTCGCCGGGCTCGAGCGGGCGTGGGGCGAATGGGCGCGCGCCGAGGCGCGGCTCGCCGAGGCGCGCGATGCCGTCGAACAGGCAAGGGCCGATCAGGACCTTTTGATCGCGCACCTTGCCGAGCTGTCGGCGCTCGAACCGCAAGCGGGCGAGGAGGCGCGGCTCGCCGGCGCGCGGGCGGATATGCAGAAGGGCGAGAAGCTTTCGGATGACCTCACCGAATTGCGGCGCCTGTGGGAGGGCTCGGATTCACCGCTCGCGAGCTTGCGGGTGGCGGCCCGGCGGCTCGACCGGATCGCCGAGCAGCACCCGCTGCTCGCCGAGGCGCTCGCCGCATTGGACCGGGCGGTGATCGAGGCGGGCGAGGCCGAGGACAAGCTCGCCGCCGCCGCCGAGGCGCTGGTCCACGATCCGCTGGCGCTGGAGCGCGCCGAGACCCGCCTGTTCGAGCTGCGCGCCGCGGCCCGCAAGCACCGCTGCGAGGTCGACGACCTGCCCGATCTGGCGCGCACCATGCGCGCCCGGCTCGACGCGATCGAGGGCGGCGAGGCGCAGCTCGACGCGCTGGAAGCGGCCGCGAAGGAGGCCCGCGCGGCCTATGTCGCGCAGGCCGAGCGGGCCCACGCCGCGCGGGTGGCCGGGGCGGAGCGGCTCGATGCGGCAGTGGCGGCGGAGCTTGCGCCGCTCAAGCTCGACGCCGCGAGGTTCCGCACTGCGGTGACGCCGCTGCCGGAGGAGCGGTGGGGCGCGGCGGGGATGGATACGACCGAGTTCCTGATTTCCACCAACCCTGGCGCCGACTTCGCCCCGCTCGCCAAGATCGCGAGCGGGGGCGAATTGTCGCGCTTCATCCTCGCACTGAAGGTGGCGCTGGCCGAGAAGGGCGGGGCGGCGACGATCATCTTCGACGAGATCGACCGGGGCGTGGGCGGCGCGGTCGCCAGCGCGATCGGCGAGCGGTTGGCGCGGCTCGCGGCGCAGGAAGGCCAGCTGCTGGCGGTCACCCACTCGCCCCAGGTCGCCGCGCGCGGGGGACAGCACTATCTCATCGCCAAGGCCTCGAGCGGGACGGTGACAAAGACCAGCGTGGTGCTGCTCGACCATGCCGCGCGGCAGGAGGAGATCGCGCGGATGCTCTCGGGCGCCGAGGTGACGCCCGAGGCGAGGGCCCAGGCGGATCGGCTGCTGGAGGGGGTGTGAGCGGGGCCGAAGAAGCTTGTCACCATCCCCCGACCCGTTCCTCGAAAGAGGAGCGGGCGCGCATAAGTGCGGCGCCGCTTCGCCCGCTCCTCTTCAGGGGAGGGGGCAAGGGGGGGTGGAGCGCCGCAATCCTCCTCGCCGCCGCCTGCACCCCCGCCACGCCCGCGCCGGAGAAAGCCGTGACGTCCGTCCAGCCCAACCATTCAACCTATGGCACCGACGCGCAGCTCCAGCCCTCGCAGCCCGATGCGGTGCTGCGCTACGCCGATCACCCGCGCGCGTTTGCCGAGCTGCGGATGCCGGCGGGCAAAGGCCCGTTCCCGCTGGCGGTGATCTATCACGGCGGATGCTGGAAGACCGGCATCGCCAGCCAGGCCTACATGGCCCCGCTGGCGACGCGTTGGCAGCAGGAGGGCATCGCCACGCTCAATGTCGATTACCGCGAGGTGGGCGATGGGGGCGGCTGGCCGGGGTCGTTCGAAGATTGGGCGGCCTCGGGCCGGCTGATCGAGGAGGTCGCCGCCAGGCACCGTGTCGATCGCGCTCGCGTCACGCTGGTCGGCCATTCCGCCGGCGCGCTGCCGGCGCAGTGGCTCGCGCGGGCTGATGATGCCGATGGCCCTGTCGGCGCGCGCCCGGCGCTCAAGGTGCGCGCGGCCATCGTGCTCGACGGGACGGGCGATGTCGGCGCCGAGCGGCCCGCCTTCGATGCGCTGTGCCAGTTCTCCGCAGTCGACCCCTTCATGGGTGGAGAGCCGCAGCGCGTGCCGGAGCGCTACCGGGCAATTTCGCCCGCGTCCATCGCCCCGCAGCTTGCCGAACTGCTGTTCGTGCAGGCGAAACTCCCCGCGCCTTCGGAAGGGACCCGGCGGGCGCTAGCCGCAGCCGCTGCGCGGGTGAGCGTGCGCGAGAACGTGGGCGCGAGCCACTTCGCGATCATCACCCCCGGCAATCCGGTCTACACCGCCAACGAGCCGGCCATGCTCGCGGTGCTGAGGGGCCATTGAGATGATCGGGCGGCGTGAATTCATCGGCACCGCGGCGCTGGGCCTGTTGGCGGCCCATGCGCCTGCGCTGGCGGCGGGAGCAAGCATGGAAGAAATCTACGGACTGATCGGGCAGCTCAAGGCCGTGCCGGGCAAGCGCGCGGAGCTGGTCGCGATCCTGCTCGAGGCCTCCCAGGCCATGGAGGGCAACCTGCTCTACCTCGTCGCCGAGGATCTGGAGGACCCGGATTCGATCTGGATCACCGAGGTGTGGCGCACCCGGACCGATCATGCAAACAGCCTCAAGCCCGCCGCTGTGCAGGCGGCCATCGCGCGCGCACGGCCCCTGATCGGCGGCTTCGGGGTGCGCGCGGAGACCCGTCCGGTGAACCATGCCGGCTGATCTGTCCGAAGCCGAAGCCGCCAACGCGCTGATGCGCCTCGCCCGCGAGATCGCGCGGCACGACCGGCTCTATCACGCCGAGGACGCGCCGGAGATCACCGACGCCGAATATGACGCGCTGGTGCGGCGCAATGCCGAAATCGAGGCGGCCTTCCCGCACCTCGTCCGCCCGGACAGCCCCTCGCGGAAGGTGGGGCACCAGATTGCCGCCTCGCCCCTGGGCAAGGTCACCCACGAGGTTCGCATGATGAGCCTCGACAACGCCTTCTCCCGCGAGGAGGTCGCCGAATGGCTGGCCCGGATGCGGCGCTTCCTTGCGCTGCCCGAGGACGCGCCGATGGCGATCACCGCCGAGGACAAGATCGACGGGTTGTCCTGCTCGCTGCGCTACGAGAAGGGGGTGCTGGTGCGCGCCGCGACCCGGGGAGACGGGCAGGTGGGCGAGGACGTGACGGCGAACGTCGCGCACATCCCCGACGTTCCGCCGACGCTTCCCAAAGGCGTCCCCGCAATCTTCGAGGTGCGCGGCGAAGTATATATGGAGAAACAGGCGTTTACTGCACTCAATGCTGCGCAGCATGAGGCGGGCGGCAAGATCTTCGCCAATCCCCGCAACGCCGCCGCGGGCTCGCTCCGCCAGAAGGACGCGGGCGTCACCGCAAAAAGGCCATTGAGGTTCTGGGCACATGGTTGGGGGGCGGCCTCAGCTTTGCCGGGCAAGACCCAGAGCGAGGTGGTCGCGGCGCTCAGGGGGTGGGGCTTTCCGGTCTCGCCGCTGTTTACCCGTATCGATGGCGGGGCGGACGAGCTCATCGCCCATTTCGACGCGATCGGCACCGCGCGGCCCTCGCTGCCCTATGACATCGACGGCGTGGTCTACAAGCTCGACCGGCTCGACTGGCAGGAGCGATTGGGCTTCGTCGCCAAGGCCCCGCGCTGGGCGCTCGCGCACAAGTTCCCGGCCGAGCGCGCCGAGACGGTGGTGCAGGCGATCGACATTCAGGTCGGGCGCACCGGCAAGCTCACGCCCGTCGGTCGCCTTGCGCCGGTGCTGGTCGGCGGGGTGACGGTTACCAACGTGACCCTCCACAACCGCGACGAGATCGCGCGGCTGGGCCTTCGCGTGGGCGACCGGGTGGTGATCCAGCGCGCCGGCGACGTGATCCCGCAGGTGGTCGAGAACCTGACCCGCGAGGAGCCGCGCGCCGCCTTCGTCTTCCCCGACCATTGCCCCGAATGTCATTCCGAAGCGGTCGCCGAGGAGGGCGAGGTCGACGTGCGCTGCACCGCGGGCCTGATCTGCCCGGCGCAGCGCACCCAGCGCCTCGAACATTTCGTCAGCCGCAAGGCGCTCGACATCGAAGGGCTGGGCGAGAAAACCATCGCGCAGTTCTACGCCTTGGGGTGGCTGGAAAGCCCCGCCGACATCTACCGACTGAAGCAGCGCCGCGCCGATATCCTCGCGCTCGAGGGCTGGCAGGAGAAGTCGGTCGACAACCTCCTCGCCGCCATCGAGGCCAAGCGCGCGCCCGACGCCGCGCGGCTGCTCTTCGCGCTCGGCATCCGCCACGTGGGCGAGGTGACTGCGCGCGACCTCATGAAGCATTTCCACACGCTGGCGGCGCTCCGGGCGATGGCGACGCTCGCCAACGCGGATCGCCTGCCGTTCGCCTCGAGCGAAGTCGAGAGGCAGATGCGCGAAGGTGTCTCGACTGCTCTCGACACGAACGGAGATGTTGCGGCTCAGGCGCGTGCCGAACTCACCGCGATCGACGGTATCGGGCCGAGCGTCGTCGAGGCGCTCGGCGACTTCTTCCACGAACCGCACAATGTCGCCGTCTGGGAGGACCTGCTCTCGGAAGTCTCCCCGCCGCGCTACGAGGTGAAGACCCTCGCCAGCCGGGTGGCGGGCAAGACGGTCGTGTTCACCGGCAAGCTCGAGACGATGAGCCGCGACGAGGCGAAGGCGCAGGCCGAAAGGCTCGGTGCCAAGGCGGCGGGCAGCGTCAGCGCCAAGACCGACCTGCTGGTGGCTGGGCCCGGCGCGGGATCGAAGCTCAAGAAGGCGGCGGAACTCGGGATCGAGACCACCGACGAGGCGGGCTGGGCGGCGATCGTCGCCGAGGCGCTCGGCGGGGGCGGGGCGGGCTGATGGACCTGCTGCGCGCTCTTCACCCCCAGTCGGTCCGCATTGCCGAGCGCCTTCGCGCGCGGGGCGAGAAAGTCGCGGTGGCAGACGGGGCGACCGGAGGCCTGATCGCCGCCGCGCTGCTCACCGTGCCGGGCGCGCTCGATGTCTTCGTGGGCGGCGGCGTGGTCTATTCCTTCCGCGCCCGCGACGTGCTCTTCGCCCTGCCGCGCGAGGCCTACAAGGGGATGCGCGGGGCGAGCGAGGATTACGCGCTCCTCCAAGCGCGCGCGATCCGGGACAATTTCGGCGCGGCGTGGGGGCTGGCGGAAAGCGGCTCGGTCGGCGGCTCCACCCACCCGAGCGGCGCGCCCGCCGGGCGCAGCGTCGCGGCGCTGGCGGGGCCGGGCGGTCTCGAGCACACGGGGC
>NZ_JAPFGY010000046.1 GCF_026586795.1 Erythrobacter sp. WG | reverse complement strand
GGCGCAGCCGGTCGCGGGGCCGGCTGCGGCTGGGCGCGACGCAGAGCGGGGGGCACCTGCGGCACCCCCGGCAGTTTCGGCGCGCCGCTGCGCGGGTCGAGGCCGTAGACGGCATCGGCCCGCTCGAAGAGCGAGGCGGGCCGGGCCGCTTGCGGATCAATCTTGCGCTGTTCGGTCATGTTCGTCCCCCCGCGTCCTCACGCCATCATCCCGACCGAGACGATCTCGATCGCGAGCAGGATGACGAACATCCCCACCAGCGCCCCGCAGGCCGCGCCGAATTGCTTCAGCCGCTGCCGCTCGACCGCCTGCGCGGCCGCCGAGACGGTCAGCGAGATCGCGCCGATCACCGGCAGATCGAAGGTCCGCTCGAGCTTCTGCGGCGTGGCGAAGCTCGACTTGAGCTGTCCCAGCGCATAGGCCGCCGCGATCCCGGCGCCGATCCCGGCGACCAGCACGCCGAGCAGCAGCAGCGGACGGTTGGGCTTGGCCGGCGCCTGCGGCACACTTGGCTGCTGGATCACGTCGAAGCGGAACTGGCTGGCCTTGTCCTCGACCTTGCCGCGGGTGCGCAGCGCCTCGCGGTCCTCGAGCAGCTTCTCGTAATTCTTGCGCAGCACGTCGTAATCGCGGCTGATGCGGTTGGCCTCGGCGGCAGCTGCGGGCTCGCTCGCCTGGCTCGCCATGAGCGCTGCAAAATTGCTCTGGAGCGCCGCGCGGCGGGCCTGCAATGCCTCGACCGAGGCCTGCCGCTCGCTCTTGATCGCGACCAGCGAGGCATAGGCCGGGTTCGGCGTGCCGCCCGCATCCTCGCCGGCAGCGGCGGTCTGGCGGGTGAGGATCGCGACCTGCTTGGCGGTGGCGATCACGTCGGGGTGATTGTCGGTGAGGCCCCGCCCCCGCAGTTCGGCGAGCTGGGTCTGGGCCTGAAGCAGCGCCGCCCGGGGTCCGGTCGCCTCGCGGCCGCCCACCACGGTGCGCGGGGTGCTGGAGATCTGCCCGGAGATCGAGGCGAGCGCGCTCTGCGCCGCGGCCAGATTGGCCTCCACGTCGCGCAGCTCGGCACGGGCCTGCTGGACCTTGCTCGACAGGCTGTCCGAGCCACCGGCGAGATCGGGATACTGCGCCTCGAAGGCGAGCCGACGCTGTTCGGCCTGCTCGAGCTCGGCCTTACGCTCGGCGAGCTGACGGTCGAGATCGCCGATCGCGGTGTTGATGCCGGTGCGGCTGCCGATCACGTATTCCTCGCGCAGGATGTCGAGCAGCTTCTGCACCACGTCGCGCGCCAGCACCGCGTTCTCGGCGTCGGACAGGTCGCGGTGGCCGATTGCGGCGGTGATCTCGAACAGGTTGTCCTGCTCGCTGGTCACCTTCACCTTCTTGTCGAGCTCGCCGATCGCGGCATCGAGCGCGCCGCGCTCGGTGATGCCTTCGCCGAGCCGCGTCGCGGTGACGACCTTCTCGAGGTTCTTGGCGCTCGACAGGGTCTGGCGCACGCGCATGATCTCCTGCCTGCCGTCACCGGCAATGCCGAGCTGCTTGGAGAGCACGTCCTCGACGTCGACATAGACGCGCGCCTTGCTCTCGTAGGTGTTGGGGATGAGGCTCACCGCCACCCAGCCGAGGAGGCACACCCCCCAGGCCACGGCCAGCGCGGTCCAGCGGCGGTGCCAGACCGACCACAGGCCGGCGCGCAGCTCGTCGAAGAATTCGTTCATGCGCTGTCCCCCCGCGGCCTCAGAACCGGCTCTCGGGGATGATGATGGTGTCGCCGGGCTTGAGCATCACGTTGGCGCTGGCATCGCCCTTGCGGATCAGGTCCGACAGGCGCAGGCGGTATTCGGCCTGCGTGCCCGTCTCGCGCTCGAGCCGGATCAGCTTGGCGCGGTTGCCGGCAGCGAACTCGCCGAGGCCGCCCACCGCGATCATCGCGTCGAGCGCCGTCATGTTGGCGCGGTAGGGCAGCGAGGCGGGCTGCGGCGTCGCACCGATGATCCGCACTTGTTGGGTGAAGTTGCCCTCGGGCGTGTTGACGATCACCGAGACGATCGGCTGCTCGATATATTTCGACAGCTCGCCCGCGATGTAGTCCTGCAACTGGGTCGCGGTCTTGCCGACCGCCGGGATGTCCTGCACCAGCGGGATGGTCAGCCGCCCGTCGGGACGCACGCGGACCTTGTCGGCGCTCAGTTCGGGATTGCGCCAGACGTGGATGGTGATCTCGTCCAGCGGCCCGATGGTGTATTCCTCGCTCGGCACCACGCTGCCGTCGCCATAGGTGGCGGGCGGGAGCTGCGCGCCGGTGCCCGAACAGGCCGCGGCAAGAACCGCAAGGCCGCCGATCGCGGCGCGGCGCAGGGAGGTGGGGTGCTCGAACATCATGCTTCGGTCCTTGGCCAGGTCGGGTGCCCCGCTAAGCCGCAGGCGCGACCTGCGGCACGAAGAGCGCCCGTAAATTGGCTCTCTTGTGGCCGGAAATGGTGAACATTGCGTTAGTGATGGCCGCCAAATCCGGGGCCATCCCGCAACGGGACAGCGCGGGGACAAGCCTTAAGCGAGGCGGTTAACGCGCTGGGCTAGACCAGCATTTCGGCGGCCGGGCCGTGGCCGAGGAAGGCGCTTGGGGAGGCGGTCGCGCCATAGGCCCCGGCGCAGAACACCGCGACGAGATCGCCGACATCAGCGCGCGGCATGAAGGCATTGTCGGCGAGCCGGTCGAGCGGGGTGCACAGGCAGCCGACGATGTTCACTTCTTCTGTCGGCTCCGCGCCATAACGCGTTGCAATCGCGCTGGGATAGTTGCGCCTGACCACCGTGCCGAAATTCCCCGAGGCGGCCAGCTGGTGGTGCAGCCCGCCGTCGGTGACGAGGAAGGTCACCCCGTGGCTTTCCTTACGGTCGATCACACGGGCGAGATAGACTCCCGCCTCGCCGACGAGGTAGCGGCCGAGCTCCATGCACAGCTCGGTCTGGCTGAGCACCGGCGGCAGGTCGCGGGTCCGCTCGGTGAGCGCCGCGCCGATCCTGGCGAGGTCCACCGGCGTGTCGCCCGGGAAATACGGAATGCCGAGCCCGCCGCCCATGTTGAGCTTCGGGAGCGGGGCACCGATGGCGTCCGCCAGTTCCGCCGCGAGTTTCAGCACGTTGGCCTGCGCTTCGATGATCGCGTCCGCGCTCAGAGTCTGGCTGCCGGTGAAGATGTGGAGGCCCCGCCACTCGGCGCCCCCGGCGATGAGCTCGCGGGCAAGCGCCGGCACCCGCTCGGCATCGACGCCGAACTGTTTGGCACCCCCGCCCATCTTCATCCCCGACCCGGTCATCACGAAGGAGGGGTTGACCCTGACCGCGATGCGCGGCGCCCTGCCGATCCGCGCACCGATGGCGAGAGCCCGCGCCCCCTCGCCCTCGCTCTCGCAGTTGAGCGTGACGCCCGCGGCAATCGCCGCCTCGAGCTCGGCATCGCTCTTGCCCGGCCCGGCGAAGGAGATGCGCGCGGGGTCGATCCCCGCCTCCCGGCACAGGGCGAGTTCGCCGGCCGAGGCGATGTCGAAACCGTCGACGAGGCCCGCCATGTAGGCGATCACCGCCGGGTGGGGGTTGGCCTTGACCGCATAGTTGACGCCGATGCGCGCCGGCAGCGCCGCGCGCAGCTCCGCCACCCGGCTGTCCAGCATCGCGCGGGAATAGACGAACAGCGGTGTCGTCCCCGCCTCGGCCACGAGTTCGCTTGCCTTGCGCCCGCCGATGGCAAGCTCGCCGTCCAGCACCGCAAAGCCGGGGGGGATCGGGCCGACAGGCTTCATGCGCCGTATTCCTTCGTCAGTTCCGCCTGCAAGGCGGTGCGGTCGATCTTGCCGTTGGGGTTCAATGGCATGGCCGCGCGCCAGTGGATGTGCTGGGGCTGCATGAAGTTGGGAAGGTCGGCCTTCAAACGCTTCGCCAGCGCCTCCGCGTGGCCCTCGTCCCCGCGCACCACCAGATGCACCGCCTGCCCCAGACGCGCATGGGGCACGCCCAGCGCCGCCGCCTCGAGAGCGAAGCCGGAGGCGAGCGCCGCCTCCTCGATCTCCTGTGGGGAGATGCGGTTGCCCGCGCTCTTGATCATCGCATCGCGCCGCCCGGCGAAGTAGAGGAGCCCGTCCGCCTCCCGCCGCACCCGGTCGCCCGACCACACGGCGATGCCGCCATAGCGCGAGGCGGCAGGCGCGGGCCGGAACCGCTCGGCGGTGCGCTCCGGGTCGTGCCAGTAGCCTTGCGCGACCAGCGGCCCGCAATGGACCAGCTCGCCCTCGGCGCCGTCCGGGGAAACTTCGCCATTGTCGCCGATCACGAGAATCTCTGCGAAGGGTATCGCCTTACCCATTGATGTGGGATGCAAATCCACCAGCGCGGGATCGAGGAAAGTCGACCGGAACGCCTCGGTCAGGCCATACATCGGGAACAGCCGGGCCTCAGGGAACAGCCCCCGCAGGGACCGCACCAGTTCCACCGTCAGCGCACCCCCGCTGTTGGTCAGGCGCCTGAGCGGCGCCCTCGCCTCCTCGGGCCAGCCCGCCTCGGTGAGCTGCACCCACAGCGGCGGCACCGCGGCGAGCGTCGTCACGCCGTGGGCGGCGCAGGCCTTGGCGACGTCCTTGGGGAAGAGGAAATCGAGCGGCACCACGCTCCCGCCCGCATACCAGGTGGAGAGCAACTGGTTCTGCCCGTAATCGAACGACAAGGGCAGCACCGCCAGCGTCACGTCGTCTTCGGCAAGCCCCAGATAATGCGCGACGCTCACCGCGCCGAGCCACATATTCGCATGGCTGAGCATCACCCCCTTGGGCCTGCCCGTCGAGCCCGAGGTGTAGAGGATCGCCGCGAGCGCCTGCGGATCGGCCCCGGACGGCCCGAGCGCCTGCCCCGCCGCCGCGGCCGCCGCCAGCGCCGCGTCCTCCTCCATCACGGCGCAGCGTTCCGGCACATCTCCGGCGCCGAGCGTCGCGAGACGCGAGGGCGTTCCCGCCAGCAGCCGCGCGCCGCTGTCGGCGAGGATGTGCGCGACCTGCGCGCGCTTCAGCAGCGGGTTGACCGGCACGTGCACGAGCCCCGCGCGCGCGGCCGCCAGCGGCATCAGGCAGGTCAGCTCCCCCTTCGCCGCCCAGGTCGCCACCCGCGCGCCCTGTTCGGGCACCACGCTCGCCAGCCACCCGGCGAGCCGCGCGACACGCTCCCTTAACGCATTGTGGTTAAGGCTCGCGCCGCGAAGCACCAGCGCCGGACGCGCCCCGCGCCCCGCCGCCCCCGCCAGTTCGGCGAGGTGATCGAGCGGGCGGGGAACAGGATCCGGCGCGGACGGCATCGCCAATGAGGAACTCCAACGTGATCGAAGCGCGGTATCACGATAGCGTTAACGTCTTGCAAGCCCTTGCCGGGCCCGAGACCCGCGCGCCCTTCGACCGGGCGGAGTGGTTCGCGCTGCTCGCCGAGACCGGGCTGGTGCCGCTGATCGCGCTGGCCGAGGACGACGGGGCGAGCGCCGCGCTCGCCCTGACCGAGAGCAGCGGGCGAATCGCGCCCTTGCGCAACTGGTACAGCTTCACCTGGCGCGAGCTCGCCCCTGCCGGGCCCCGCGGCGACCGGCTGCTCGAGGCGATCGCCCGGCAGCTCAAGACGCGCGGGTGGCGCGTGACGCTCGAACCCGTGCCGGGCGAGGACGGATCGGCGCAGCGGCTCGCCCGCGCCTTCCGCGCCGCCGGGTGGCAGGTGGCAGTCGAGGCTTGCGACATCAATCACGTGTTGCCCGTAAATGGCCGCAATTTCGCCGAATATTGGGAGAGCCGCCCCGGAACCTTGCGCACCACCTTGAAGCGCAAGGGCAAGAAGGTGACCTGCGAGGTTCTCACCCGTTTCGACCGCCAAGCCTGGGCCGAATACGAGGCGATCTATGCCGCCAGCTGGAAGCCCGCTGAGGATCAGCCCGCGATGCTGCGCGCCTTTGCCGAGAGCGAGGGTGAGGCCGGGCGCCTGCGGCTGGGGATCGCCCGCGCGGACGGCATCGCGGTCGCCGCCCAGTGCTGGACCGTGGAGAATGCAACCGCCTATATCCACAAGCTCGCGCATCTCGAGAGCCACCGGCAGCTTTCCGCAGGCACCACGCTCTCGGCGGCGCTGTTCGCCCACGTGATCGACATCGACCGGGTCGCGCTCGTCGATTTCGGCACCGGCGACCAGCCCTACAAGGCCGACTGGATGGAGGCGGTGCGCCCGCGCTACCGCATCGACTGTCTCGATCCGGCACGCCCGCGCAGCTGGCCGCCGCTGGCCAAGCGGCTGCTGCGCCGCTGAGCCGTGGGCCGGCCATCGCCCCTCGCCCAAGCCTTGCGCCGGCGGGCGCGCATGGCTAAGCCCCGCCGCCACGGCGACAACAGGGATATTTCGAGGGCCGATGACCATCATGCCGACACCGGACAGCGCCGCGAGCGATGCCGCGCTCGAGAGCGAGTTGAAGGACCTGATCGCCGACGTGCTCGGGCTGGACCGGGCGCAGGTGCAGGCCTTCGGGCCGGGATCGGGGCTGTTCGGGCACCTGCCGGAACTCGATTCGATGGCCGTCGCCGGGCTCCTCACCGAGATGGAGGACCGGCTCGGCATCGTCATCGAGGACGACGATGTCGATGGCGCAATGCTCGAGACCTTCGGGGCGCTGCTCGCCTTCGCAAAGTCGAAGCTCGACCCCCTCTAGACCCCTCGCAGACCCCGCCCAGACCCCTTTCGAGGGCGCCATGACCTTGTGTTTCACGTGGAACATTCCGGCTCCCGGCGGCGGCGTGGCGGGAGAGGAACTGTGCGTGGGTTTCGACCGCGACCGCGCGGTGCGCCTGCTGGTCCTACCCGCCTGGTTCGACGAGGCGAACAAGCTGCGGCGCTTCACGCTGGAGGTGATGCGGCGGCTGGACGGCGCCGGGATCGACAGCCTGCTGCCCGATCTGCCGGGCTGCAACGAAAGCCTCGCCCCGCTTGTCGACCAAACCCTCGAAGGCTGGCGCGAGGCCGCCGCCGCCGCCGCCGAGGCGCTGCGCGCGACCCACGTGCTGGCAATCCGCGCCGGGGCGCTGCTTGCACCGTCTGCCCTCCCCGGCTGGCACTACGCCGCGCAGAGCGGACCGAAGCTGCTGCGCGGAATGCTGCGGGCGCGGGTGATCGCGTCGCGCGAGAGCGGAATTGCGGAGACTTCCGAGGGACTTGGCGATGAAGGCCGGGAACGTGGGCTGGTGCTCGGCGGATGGGCGCTCGGCACTGCCATGATCCGCGCGCTCGAGAGAGCCGAGCCCGTGCCCGGACCCGCGCAGTCCGCAATTCCCCAGAGCGCGCTCGGCGGGGCCGGGTTGTGGCTGCGTGCCGAGCCCGACCACGACGCCGCCCAGGCCGACCGCCTCGCCGCGCTGATCCTCGGCGGCCTTGCGGGAGACGCGCCGTGAGCCGCCACGCGCTGACCTTCGCCTGCGGCAGCAAGACGCTCGCCGGCACGCTCGACACTGCACCCGGCGGCAGCGGCCTGCTGATCGTCAGCGGCGGCAACGAGATCCGCGCCGGCGCCTTCGGCGGGCAGGCCGAGATGGCCGCCCGCATCGCCCGCGCGGGTTTCCCGGTGTTCCGCTTCGACCGCCGCGGGATCGGCGACAGCGAGGGCGAGAACCGCGGTTTTCGCCATTCTTCCAGAGACATCGCCGCCGCGCTCGACGCCTTCCGGGGGCTCGTGCCGCAGCTTGCCCGGGTGGTCGCCTTCGGCAATTGCGACGCGGCCTCGGCGCTGATGTTGGCGAAGGGCGCAGGCTGCGATGCGCTGGTGCTTTCCAACCCGTGGACCATCGAGGCGGACGAGAGCACGGGCGGCGAGACCGCTCCGCCCCCGGCGGCGATCCGTGCGCGCTATGCCGAGAAGCTCACCAACCCGCGCGAAATCATGCGGCTGGCGAGCGGAGGTGTGAACCTCGGCAAGCTCGCGCGCGGCGTGGTGCAGGCGCTCAAGGCCCCGCCGCCGCCCTCCAGCCTCGCGCAGGAGATGGCCGAGGGGCTGGCGGGCTACGCGGGCGAGGTGCGGATCCTGCTGGCGACCGCCGACCGGACGGCGCAAGTCTTTGAGACAGTCTGGAAAAAGGACGATCCCCGGATCCGCCGCTGCGAAGGCGGCACCCACGCCTATGTCGATCCCGAGCACCGCGCCTGGCTCGAGGCACAGCTCCTCGCGATGCTCCGCGCCTAACGTTCGAAGAGGCTCACCAGTTCGACATGGGTGGACCAGCGGAACTGCCCCACCGGGCGCAGCTTCGCGAGCCGGAAGCCCGCCTCGGCCAGCACCGCACCGTCGCGCGCCCAGCTCGAGGGGTTGCAGCTGACATAGACCACCTGCGACAGGGTGCTCCGTGCGATTTCCGCCACTTGCGCCCGCGCCCCGGCCCGCGGCGGATCGAGCAGCACCGCGTCGAAGCGGTTCAATTCCTCGGGCTGGAGAGGCGAGCGGAACAGGTCGCGGTGCAGCGCCAGCACCTGGCCTCCCGCGCGCGCGCCGGCCGCCTTGCAGGCCAGGTGCGCCGCCCGCTCGGCCTCGACGGCAAGCACCTTGCGCCCTTCCCTCAAGGCGAAGGCGAAGGTGCCGAGCCCCGCGAAGAGGTCCGCCACCACCCGCGTCCCGCCGAGCCAGTCGGCAGCGTCGGCGGCCATGCGTGCCTCGGCATCGCGGGTGGCCTGGAGGAAGGCGCCCGGCGGCAGGCCGACCGGGATGCCGCCGAGGGTGACCGTGACGGGCTCGGGCTCCCAGACCGTCTCGGGACCGTAGCCCTGATCGAAAGTGAGGCGCGCAAGCCCCTGATCGCGCGCGAAATCCAGCGCGGCCTCGGTCGGCCCCAGCCCCTCCAGCGGGAAATGCGCGATGCTCGCCTCCACCCCCTGATCGGCGAGCGTCAGGTCGATCCCCACCATGCCCTTGGGACCATGCGCCGCGACGAAGGCGCGCAAGGGGGCGATCAGCGCGGCGAGCGGGGGCGCAAGCACCGGGCACTCGGCCAGATCGACGATGCGGTGCGATCCGCCCTCGCGATAGCCGAGCACCGCGCCGCGCGCCGTCCGCAATCCGTGCAGGCCGGCACGGCGGCGGGTGTGCGGGGGCGAGAGGTGGACGGGGAGCACCTCGCCGGCCTCCAGCCCCTGCCCCCGGGCGGCGTTGAGCACCCGGTCGCGAACGAAGTCGGCGAGCACCGTGTCGTCGGCGTGCTGGAGCTGGCATCCGCCGCACACCCCGAAGTGGCGACAGGGAGGCGTCTGGCGGTGCGGGCCGGGCGTGACCACGCCCTCGGCGTCCACCGCATCCCCCGGCACCGCGCCCGCGACATGGCGCCCGGAGGCGGTCACGCCGTCGCCCTTGGCGGCGAGGCGGATAATGGGTTCGGAGAGGCTCACAAGGCCGCCGCTAGCGCCTCGGGCACCCTTTCGGCAAGCTGCGAAGGCGTGAAGGCGGGCCCGGCACGCCGCGCCGCCTCGCCGTGAAGCCACAAGGCTTCGCAGGCGGCAGTGAAGGGACCGGTCCCCGCAGCGATGCGGCTCGCGGCGATGCCGGCGAGCACGTCACCCGTCCCCGCGACCGAAAGCCAGCTCGGCGCCGGCGGGCCGAGCGCGAGGCGGCCGTCGGGGGCGGCAACGCAGCTGTCCGGACCTTTGGCGAGCACCACCATCCCGCTCGCCCGGGCGAGCGCGAGCGCGCGGTCGCGCCGGCCCTCCCCAGCGACGCCGAAGCTTGCGCAGAGCGTTGCAAGTTCGCCGTCGTGGGGCGTGGCGAGGATCGGCGCGCCCGTGGGCAGCATCCCCGGACGCAGCAGCATCAGCGCATCGGCGTCGATCACGAGCGCGCGCGCGTGGTGCAGTGCAGCCTCGAGGCGTTCGCGCGCCGCCTCGTCCCGCCCCAGACCTGGCCCGACCAGCATCGCCGCGATGCGCGGGTCGGCGAGCGCGTCGCAGGGAGGCGCGGTGTCGGTCACCACGTCGGGCGGGGTGCGCGGGTAGGCTGCGGGAGCGAGGAGCTTCACGTAACCCGCCCCCGCGCGCTGCGCCGCAGCGGCAGCGAGCAGGCTTGCCCCCGGCATGGCGCCCGCGAGGATGGCGAGGAGCCCGCGGTGATACTTGTGGCTGTCGGCGGCGGGCGCGGCGATGCGGGGGCGCTCGACCAGTTGCGCTGCGCCTTGGACCGGTGCGATTCCGATGGGGACGAGCCGCATCTGCCCCATCAGCGCGCGGCCCGGCAGGCTCCAATGCGCGAACTTCCACGCGCCGAGCGCGAGCGTCAGGTCGAAGGCGGGCAGGCCCTCGTTCAGCACCGCGCCGCTATCGGTGGCGACGCCCGAGGGCAGGTCGACGGCGACGCGGAAGCGGTGCGCGGCGGCAAGGTCGCGCAGCAGCGCGGCGTGGGCAGCTGACAGGGGGCGGGTGAGGCCCGAGCCGAACAGGCAGTCGACGAAGACGTCGCCGACCGCGCCCTCCCTCGTCCCGGCGACCGGCCCGTTCCAGCGGCGGCGTGCCTCGGCGGCCGCCTCCGTCGCGGGTGCGAGCGGAGCGATCACCGCCACGGCGTTGCCCGCCTCGCGCAAAAGGCGTCCGATCACATAGCCATCGCCGCCATTGTTCCCGGGGCCGCACAGCACCGTCACCGGGCGGCCCGCGGCGACGCGCCGGATCCATTCGGCCGCGCCCCCCGCGGCGGTTTCCATCAGCTCGGTGACGCTCACCCCGGCATCGAACAGCGCCTGCTCGGCGGCGCGCATCTGGGCGGCGGTGAGGACCTGGCCCCGGCTCACGGCGTGGGCGCCGCCG
Organism: Erythrobacter sp. WG; assembly: GCF_026586795.1. Classification (GTDB taxonomy): domain Bacteria; phylum Pseudomonadota; class Alphaproteobacteria; order Sphingomonadales; family Sphingomonadaceae; genus Erythrobacter. The sequence goes on along the minus strand of NZ_JAPFGY010000046.1, from coordinate 6,220 downwards.
CTGGCTCGCGGGTGATCCGGTAGCGATCGGGCCCGACGGCGAACTGGATCACCCCGTCCCCCTGCTCGAGCACGAGCGGTTCGGCGCCGTCGACCGGGGCGAGCGTGGCGGCGGCGGGATCGAAGACGAAACGCCGGAAGCCGCCGTCGGGGTGGTGGATGACGATCTGCTGCGACCCGGTAACCCGCTCGAGCGTGCAGACCTCGGCAAAATCGGCGCCCTCGCCGATCGCGCAGGCCATGGGATCGCCGGGCGGCGGGGGGCTTTCGCTGCCGCAACCGGCAAGCGCGGGGACCAATAGGAGAAGCGCGCTAGATATCCGCAAAGACATGGGTTTCGCTCTTGGCCCCCGGATGGGTGATGGCGCCGTGCCGCGCCTTGCCGACGACCTGTTGATAGCGCCACAGCGCGCCCGACTGGTAGTCGTTCGTGCGCGGCCGCCACGCTTTGCGACGCTCGGCGAGAACGGCTTCGGGCACGTCGAGGTCGATGGTCCCGGCCTCGGCGTCGATGCTGATGATGTCGCCGTCCTCGACCAGCGCGATGGGGCCGCAATCGGCGGCTTCCGGGCCAACATGGCCGATACAGAAGCCGCGCGTCGCGCCAGAGAAGCGCCCGTCGGTGATCAGCGCGACCTTTTCGCCCATGCCCTGCCCGTAGAGCGCGGCGGTGGTCGAGAGCATCTCGCGCATGCCGGGGCCGCCCTTGGGGCCTTCGTAGCGGATGACGATGACGCAGCCCTCGGCGATGTCGCGGCTTTCGACGGCGGCGAAGGCGTCTTCCTCGCAATCGAACACCCGCGCGGGGCCGGAGAACTGCAGGCGCGCCATGCCGGCGACCTTCACAATGGCGCCATCAGGCGCGAGGCTGCCCTTGAGGCCCACGACACCGCCCGTGGGGGTGATGGGGGTCTTCACATCATAAAAGACCTTCTGGTCGGGGTCCCAGGTGATCTCTTCGAGGTTCTCGCCGATGGTCTTGCCGGTGACGGTGATCGGGTTCGGGTCGATAAACCCGCCGTCGAACAGCGTCTTCATCGCCATGTAGACCCCGCCCGCCTCGTGCATGTCCTTGGCGACATACTTGCCCCCGGGCTTCAAGTCTGCGATGTAAGGTGTTGATTTAAATACTTCCGCGACATCAAAGAGATCGAAGTCGATCCCCGCCTCGCTCGCCATGGCGGGCAGGTGGAGCGCGGCGTTGGTCGACCCGCCGGTCGCCGCGACCACGCGGGCGGCGTTCATGAAGGCCTCGCGGGTGCAGATGTCGCGCGGGCGCAGGTTCGTCGCAACAAGCTCCATGACCTGCTTGCCCGCCGCGACGGCGATGTCATCACGCGATCTGTAAGGCGCGGGCGCCATGTTGCTGTTCGGCAGGGACAATCCGATTGCCTCGCCGACGCAGGCCATGGTGTTGGCGGTGAACTGACCGCCGCAGGCGCCGTGACCGGGGCAGGCGACCTTCTCGAGCGCGATCAGCTCGGTCAGAGGGCAATTGCCGGCGGCGAACTGGCCGACCGCCTCGAACACGTCGACCACGGTCACGTCGTTGCCGCGGTGGGTACCGGGGAGGATCGAGCCGCCATAGACGAAGATGCTCGGCACGTTGAGTCGCAGCATCGCCATCATCATGCCGGGCAGGCTCTTGTCGCAGCCCGCGAAGCCGACAAGTGCGTCATAACAATGGCCTCGGACCGAAACCTCGATCGAATCCGCGATGATCTCGCGGCTGATGAGCGAGGATTTCATGCCCTGGTGGCCCATCGCGATCCCGTCGGTGACGGTGATGGTGTTGAACCGGCGCGGGGTGCCGCCGCCTGCGATCACGCCCTCGCGGCAGATGTCGGCCTGGGCGTTCAGCGTCGTGTTGCAGGGCGCCGAGTCGTTGCCGGCGCTGACCACGCCGACGAAGGGCTTGGCGATGTCCTCTTCGGTCATGCCCATCGCGTAGTAGTAGGAGCGGTGCGGGGCGCGCTCGGGGCCGACCGAGACGTGGCGGCTGGGGAGCTTCGACTTGTCAAAAGTGTGCGACATAAGATTTCCCGATTGCGGCGATTTGTGAAACGCCCCCTGCCTTCAGGACAATTCCGACGCAACCCTTTGTGAAATTTTCGCCAAGAGCGCAGCCCACCGGGCGTGGTCCACAAAGTCCCGAACAAGGTCCTGCCTGAGCTCGATGCCGAGATAGGCCCGACCCTCGGCCTCGGCATGGCGGTTCATGGTGTAGTTGAGGTCGCGGCCCGAATAGGGGAGGTTGTCGCCCACGTTCAGCCCCTCGGCAGCGAGCAGCGGGATGGCGATGCGCGCGGCGCGCTCGTCCTGGTTGTAGAGCACCCCCACCTGCCATGGCCGCGCGGCATCGCTGGTGGCGAGCCGGGGCGTGAAGCTGTGGAGCGAGAGAATCAGCGCAGGCTGTGCCGCGGCGAGCCAATCGGCCAGCGCGGTGTGGTAGGGCTGGTGGAAGCGGGCAAGGCGTGCTTCCCTGTCCGCGCCGACATTGCCGGGGATCGGGTGCCCGTCGCTCGCCTCCGGGGCGAGGCCGGGGGCGGTCTCCTCGCGGTTGAGGTCGCAGACCAGACGGCTGACCGCGGCGATGTGGGCGGGGATGGCGTGCCGTTCCGCCAGCAGCTCGGCGATGGCTTTGGTGCCGATGTCGACGGCAATGTGTTCGTGCAGCAGGTGCGCGGGGATGCCAAGGTCGATGTCGGCAGGCACGGCGTTGGAGGCGTGATCGGCGGTGCAGACGATTCCGCCCGGGGATGGTGTTCCGAGTTGGCGGAAGGCTTCACTCATGCCCCCACCTCCGTTCGCCTCGAGCGCAGTCGAGAGGCCTGTCCGGGGTGTCTCGACTTCGCTCGACATGAACGGGACCCACGACAGATCACCGCAGCCGCCCCGCCATCGTCCACCACGCCGCAGGCATCGCCGTCTGCGCCGCGTCGCGGGCCTCAGCGGTGTCGTAGAGCGCAAAGCAGGTCGCGCCCGAACCGGACATGCGGGCGAGCCACGGGTCGGTCCGGGCCAGCGCGGCCAGCACCTCGGCAATCGGGGGGCACAGCGCGATGGCCGGCGCTTCGAGGTCGTTGCGCCCTTCCCGCGCGATCCGGCTGGCGGGGCCTTGGGGGAGTGCGCCGCGATCCTTTCCGTCCCACGCCTTGAACACCGGCCCTGTCGAGAGCGGCACGCGCGGGTTGACCAGCAGGACGGGTGTGCCGGCGAGGTCGTCCTCGACGCTAAGCTGTTCGGTGCCGGTGCCGAGGCCGATATGGGTGCGGCTGAGCACGCAGGCGGGCACATCCGCGCCGAGTTTTGCGGCGCGCGCCTGCCAGTCATCGGGCAGGCCGTGCAAGGCCTCGACCATGCGGAACACCGCCCCCGCATCCGCCGATCCGCCGCCGAGACCAGCCGCTACCGGCAGGTTCTTCTCCAGCGTAACGCCAAGGCCCTGCGGCCGGGGGAGGACATTGAGGGCGCGCGCGACGAGGTTGTCGAAGGGAGGGGTCCCCACCCCCGACCCCTCCCCGCCGGGGAGGGGGGAAGAAAGGGTCGGGGCGAACTCGCCCACCACATTGAGGCTGTCCTGCGCGGCGGGCGTCGCCGTCAGCACATCGCCCGCATCGACGAAGGCGAACAGTGTCTCGAGCGCGTGATACCCGTCCTCCCGCCGCCGGCGGACATGCAGCGCGAGGTTGATCTTGGCGTAGGCGGTTTCGCGCATTCGCTTATTCTCACCCACGCTTCCGAGATCGACGTAAGGGACGCCGATCCCCCTTTGAAAGCCCCGACAATACGTTGCCAAGTATCAGCAGGATAGGAATCCCAAGAAGAACGGGCACTACCACCCAACTGGGCCACCGCTCTCCGCCCACCGGAAAAGACCGTTGCGGGGCGCTTTCAAGAAACCGAATGTCAATCGCGCTGCCGACAGGATGTGTATTGACGAGAGGGCATCCCCCCTCGCCCCCTTCGAACACCTGACCCTTGTAGCTGAATTCATAGCTGAAAGAGCAGTACCGCAGCCCTTGGAAGGACTCGGTAACTATCGCAGTTCCCGCTTGGCCGTGATCATACACATGCGCACGAAAGCGATTTTCTATGATCGTGTAAGACACGACGGTTACCAAGAGCACCAGAACCATGGCGGGGACCGACAGCAGCGACATCACTCTCGCCGCCCTTCGATCGGTCCCCGCCGCTGATTTCACCTAAACCAGTCCTCACATGTTCGGATAGTTCGGCCCGCCGCCGCCTTCCGGCGTCACCCAGGTGATGTTCTGGTTGGGGTCCTTGATGTCGCAGGTCTTGCAGTGGACGCAGTTCTGCGAGTTGATCTGGAATTTGGGCTCGCCGGTCTTCTCGTCGGTCAGCCATTCGTAGACCCCCGCCGGGCAGTAGCGCTGCGAGGGGCCGCCGAACACCGCGAACTCGCTCGCCTTTTGGAGTTCCCAGTCCTTGACCTTGAGGTGGCAGGGCTGGTCCTCGGCGTGGTTGGTGTAGCTGTAGGCGACGTTGGTGAGGCGGTCGAAGGTGATGACGCCATCGGGCTTGGGGTAGTCGATCTTGGGGTAGAGATCGGCGCGGCCAGTCATCTCGTAGTCGCGGTGGTGCTTCATGCTGATCGGCAGGCCGATCTTCAATGTGCGCATCCACATATCGATGCCGGCAAGCGCGGTGCCGATGTCGCCGCCATACTTGGCGACCGCGGGCTGGGCGTTCTGGACCAGCTTCAGCTCGGTCGCGATCCAGCTGGAGCGGACTGCCGCGTCATAGTCCATGAGCTCGGTCTTTTCCTGCCCCGCCGCGATCGCCGCCGCGATGCTCTCGGCCGCCAGCATCCCGCTCTTCATCGCGGTGTGGCTGCCCTTGATGCGCGGCACGTTGACGAAGCCCGCCGCGCAGCCGATCAGCGCGCCGCCCGGGAAGGCGAGCTTGGGGACCGACTGCCAGCCGCCCTCGTTGATCGCGCGGGCACCATAGGACACGCGCTTGCCGCCTTCGAGATATTCGCGGATCGCCGGGTGGTTCTTCCAGCGCTGGAATTCCTGATAGGGCGAGACCCAGGGGTTCTTGTAATCGAGAGCGGTTACGAACCCGAGCGCCACCTGCCCGTTCGCCTGATGGTAGAGGAAGCCCCCGCCCCAGCTGTCGCTTTCCGAGAGCGGCCAGCCCTGCGTGTGGATCACGCGGCCGGGCTTGTGCTTCTTGGGATCGATGTCCCAAAGCTCCTTGATGCCGAGGCCATAGACCTGCGGCTGGCAGTTCGCGTCGAGGTCGAACTTGGCCTTCATCCGCTTGGTGAGGTTGCCGCGCGCGCCTTCGGCGAACAGGGTGTACTTGGCGTGGATCTCCATGCCGGGCTGGTAGTCGCCCTTGTGGCTGCCGTCGGCGGCGACGCCCATGTCCTGCGTGATGACGCCCGCGACCGCGCCGTTCTCGTCGATCATGACATCGGCAGCGGGGAAGCCCGGGAACACCATCACGCCGAGGCCCTCGGCCTGTTCGGCGAGCCAGCGGGTCATGTTGCCGAGCGAGCCGGTGTAGCAGCCGTGGTTGCTCATCAGCGGCGGCATGATCGCGTGGGGAAGCGAGGTCTTGCCGGTCTTCGAGAGCACCCAGTGCCAGTTGTCGGTCACCGGGGTCGCCGCCATCGGGCAGCCTGCCCCTCGCCACTCGGGCAGCAGTTCGTCCAGCGCCTTGGGATCGACCACCGCGCCCGACAGGATGTGCGCGCCGATCTCGGAACCCTTCTCGAGCACGATCACTTCCAGATCGGCGTTGATCTGCTTCAGCCGGATCGCCGCCGAGAGCCCGGCCGGGCCGCCGCCGACGATCACCACGTCGCAGGGCATCGATTCACGTTCGCTCATGCGCTTTTCCTGATCCTTGTTGGTTTTGCCGCGCCGCCAGCACAGCCTGACGATATGCCTTGCCCGTTCACTTGCTAACCCGTCCCCGGACAGTCAAGAGCCGCGGTGGATAGCATGACCCTGCGATGAGCCGCCCCGACCTGACCCTCGTGCGCGAATTGGAGGCGGCGCTTGCCTGGTGGCAGGCGGCAGGGGTGGATCACGACTTCACCGATGACGCTACGGCGTGGTTGGCCCCGGCGCCGCTCACCCCCACGCACGGCACCCAGCCCCCCGGTGCGGGTGACGCCCGCGCGGCGTCCGGAGCCGCTGCGGGACCGGCGCATCGCCCTTCCCGCGGCGCCGCTGCCCCGG
>NZ_JAPFGY010000045.1 GCF_026586795.1 Erythrobacter sp. WG | reverse complement strand
ACGCTCGCGCCTGCGGCAGCGCCCGCCAGCCTGCCCTCCGACCTCCTCGCCAACCGGCCCGACGTCGCCGCCGCCGCCGCCGAACTCGCCGCGACCGACGCCGATCTCGCCGCTGCGGCACGGGCACGGTTCCCGCGCATCACGCTGTCGGGGGTGATCGGACTGCTCTCGTTCCGGCCCGGGGACTTCTTCGACGACTCCGTGGTCGGCACGCTGACCAGCGGGATTGCCGGGCCGCTGCTCGATTTCGGGCGGGTGGCCGCGCAGATTGACGCGGCCGCCGCGAACAAGCGCGCCGCCTTCGCCGCCTATCGCGGGGCTGTCTATCAGGCGCTGGGGGATGCGGAAGGCGCCTACGGCGTGGTCGCCGCCGCCGACGCCGAGGCTGATCTCGCCGTCAGCCAGCGCGATCAGCTTGCCCGCGCGGCGGCGATCGCGGAGACCCGCTACAAGGCAGGGCTTGCGAGCTTCCTTGACGTGCTCGAGGCACGCCGTGCGGCGGATTCGAGCGGCGAGAGCGCGGCGGCCGCGCTCGGCAGGGCGCAGCGAGCGCGGATCGTGCTGTGGCAGGCGCTGGGCGGCGAGGTCGTGACCAGGTAACGGCCCCGTCGGCGCTCAGCCCTTGCGCCGGATCAGCGCGGTCCGCTCGCAGCGGCACACCATCTCGTCGCGCTGGTTCCACATCTCGTGCACCCAGGCGACGATCCCGGCGTCGGACCGCGACTTGCTCTCCCGCAGTTCCTTGACCTCAGACGTCGCCCGCAGGGTGTCGCCGATGAACACGGGCTTCGGAGTCACGACATTGTTGAACCCGAGATTGGCGACGAGCGTGCCCAGCGTCGTCTCGCCCACCGAAAGCCCGACCAGCAGGCTGAAGGTGAAGGTGGAATTGACTAGGATCTGCCCGAAGCCGCTCGCCTTGGCCGCTTCGATATCGAGGTGGAGCGGCTGCGGGTTGTGGGTCATCGTGGAGAACAGCAGGTTGTCGGTCTCGGTCACGGTACGGCGGATCGGGTGCTCAATCCGCTCGCCGACCTGCCATTCCTCGAAGAACTTGCCAGCCATCAAGATGCCCCTCCCCAGCGCGCGACCACCTCGGCACCGTCGTCAGCGCTCGACCGGACAGCGCCCGGCGTGCGACTGAAGCGCGGCGCGGGGGCGGTGTGCCACATTCCGTCATGCTCCACATAGGCGCTGCGGGCCTTCATGTGTGGATGCGCGCGCGCCTCCTCGATCCCGAGCACGGGGGCGAAGCAGGCATCGGTGCCTTCGAGCAACTCGCACCACTCGGCCTGGGTCTTGGTGAGGAACAGCGCGGCGAGCTGTTCGGCATAGGCGTCCCAGTTGGCGGGGTTCATCTGGCCGTTCGCAAGATCGGCAGGCGCCCCCGCCTTGGCCAGCATCTCGGCGTAGAACTGCGGCTCGATCGCGCCGAGACTGACCTCCTTGCCATCAGCGCAGGTGAAGCAGCGATAGAAATGCGCCGCCCCGCCGAGCATCCCCCTGCCCCGCTCGGTCGAGAGGTGCGGCACATGGCGCACCCCGAAGAAGAAGCTCATCAGGCTGGTCGCCCCGTCGACGATCGCGGCGTCGACCACTTGCCCCTTGCCGGAGCGTTCGCGTTCGTAGAGCGCGGCCATGATCCCGAAGGCGCAATACATCGACCCGCCGCCGAAATCGCCGACGAGGTTCTGCGGCGGGATCGCGGTCTCGCCCCCGCGGCCCACCGCCGCGAGCGCCCCGGTGATCGCGATGTAGTTGATGTCGTGCCCTGCGGCCTGGGCGAGCGGTCCGTCCTGCCCCCAGCCTGTCATGCGCGCATAGACGAGGCGGGGGTTCAGACCGAGCAGATCTTCCGGCCCGAGCCCCAGCCGCTCCATCACGCCGGGGCGGAAGCCTTCGATCAGCACATCGGCGCTGGCGGCGGCGCCCCGGACAGCGGCCTTGCCCTCCTCGCTTTTGAGGTCGAGCGCCAGCCGGTGCCGCGCCCGCTCCACGACCGGGTTGGTCACCTGCGCCCCCGGCCGGTCGATGCGCACCACCTGCGCACCGAGGTCGGCAAGCAGCATGGCGACGTGCGGGCCCGGCCCGATGCCGGCGAATTCGAGAACGCGCAGGCCCGTAAGCGGCCCGGTCGGCTGGCTCATGTGATCTCTCCCTTTGCCGCCGCTCTAAGCGCGCCAGACGATCGAGGGCAAGCCTCGCCTTCCCAGGCCGAAAGGCAAACTTGCTTGTTGCTGGCAAATGAGGGTCTAACTGCTCGCCCATGCGCAATCTGACCCATCTCGAGCGGCTCGAGGCCGAGAGCATTCACATCTTCCGCGAGGTCGTCGCCGAGGCGGAGAACCCGGTGATGCTCTATTCGGTGGGCAAGGATTCCTCGGTGATGCTGCATCTGGCGCGCAAGGCCTTCCACCCTGCCCCGGTGCCGTTTCCAATGCTGCACGTCGCCAGCGGATGGGACTTTCAGGACCTGCTCGCCCACCGCGACCGCACGGTGCGCGAATACGGCCTGAAGCTGATCGTTGCCGCGAACGAGGAGGCCGAGGCGCAGGGGATCAACCCCTTCGACACCGGCAGCGCCCTATACTCGCAGGCGCAGCTCACCGATCCCCTGAAGCGCGCGCTGACCACCCACGGCTTCGACGCGGCCTTCGGCGGCGGGCGACGCGACGAGGAGAAGGCGCGCGCCAAGGAGCGCATCTTCTCCTTCCGCAACGCCGCGCACCGCTGGGACCCGAAGAACCAGCGCCCGGAGCTGTGGAACCTCTACAACGCGAAGAAGGCCAAGGGCGAAAGCATCCGCGTCTTCCCGATCTCGAACTGGACCGAGCTCGACATCTGGCAATATATCGCGCTCGAAAAGATCGACATCGTGCCGCTCTATTTCAGCAAGCCCCGCCCGACGGTGCAGCGCGACGGGATGCTGCTGGTGGTGGACGATGACCGCTTTCGGCTGGAGCCGGGCGAGGCGCCGGTGATGCGCTCGGTGCGGTTCCGCACGCTGGGCTGCTATCCGCTGACCGGCGCGACCGAGAGCGATGCGATCGCAATGAACGACATCATCCAGGAAATGCTGCTCGCCACCGGATCGGAACGCCAGGGCCGCGCGATCGACAAGGGGCAATCGGCCAGCATGGAAGACAAGAAGCAGGAGGGGTATTTTTGATGGACACGCCCTCCTCCTCCTTCCGGACCGACGCCCTCATCGCCAAGGATATCGACGCCTATCTCGACGCGCATCAGCACAAGAGCCTGCTGCGCTTCATCACCTGCGGCAGCGTGGATGATGGCAAGTCGACCCTGATCGGGCGGCTGCTGTATGACAGCAAGATGATCTTCGAGGATCAGCTCGCCGCGCTGGAAAGCGACAGCATCAAGCACGGCACGCAAGGCGCTGAGATCGATTTTGCCCTGCTGGTCGACGGCCTCGCCGCCGAGCGCGAGCAGGGGATCACGATCGACGTCGCCTACCGCTTTTTCACCACCGAGAAGCGCAAGTTCATCGTCGCCGACACGCCGGGGCATGAACAATACACCCGCAACATGGTGACCGGCGCCTCGACCGCCGACCTCGCCGTGATCCTTGTCGACGCGCGCAAGGGCGTGCTCCAACAGACGCGGCGGCATTCCTATCTCGTCCACCTCCTCGGCATCCGCCACGTGGTGCTGGCGGTGAACAAGATGGATCTGGTGGGCTATGATCAGGGCGTGTTCGACCGGATCGTGGCCGATTACCGCGCCTTCGCGACCAGTATCGGGATTGCCGGTTTCACCGCCCTTCCGATCTCGGGCTTCAAGGGCGACAATATCACCGCCGCTTCGGCCAACACGCCGTGGTACGAAGGGCCGTCGCTGATCCATCATCTGGAGACAGTCGAACTCGACACCGCCGCAGCGCAGGGCGCGCCGTTCCGGATGCCGGTGCAGTGGGTCAACCGCCCGAACCTCGACTTCCGCGGGTTCGCCGGGCAGATCGCCAGCGGCACGATCCGTCCGGGCGATGCGGTGCGGATTGTGCCTTCGGGCAAGACCTCGACCGTCAAGACCATCAGCACCTTCGACGGCGATCTTGATGAAGCGGTGGCGGGCCAATCCGTCACCATCACGCTGGCCGACGAGGTCGATTGCAGCCGCGGGGATCTGATCGCAGCCGCCGGCGATCCGCCGCAGGCCTCGGACCAGTTCTGCGCGACCTTCGTGTGGATGGACGAAGCCGCGCTCAAGCCGGGCCGCGGCTACTGGCTGAAGATCGGCACCCAGACGGTCACCGCCACCGTGCAGCCGCCCAAGTATGAGATCGACGTCAACTCCCTTGAGCATCTCGCGGCCAGGACGCTCACCTTGAACGCCATCGGCGTCGCCGAATTCGCCACCGACCGCCCGATCGCCTTCGAGCCTTACGAGGCGAACCGCCAGCTCGGCGGGTTCATCCTGATCGACAAGTTCACCAACGCCACGGTCGCTGCCGGGATGATCGCATTCTCCTTGCGCCGTGCCGACAATGTCCACTGGCAGCCGGTCGCGATCACCCGCGAGGATCACGCGGGGATGAAGAACCAGACACCGCGCGTGCTGTGGTTCACCGGCCTTTCGGGCTCAGGCAAGTCGACCATCGCCAACGAAGTCGAAAAGCAGCTGTTCCTGATGAACCGCCACACCTTCCTGCTTGATGGCGACAATGTCCGCCATGGCCTCAACCGCGATCTCGGCTTTACCGAGACCGACCGGATCGAGAACATCCGCCGCGTGGGCGAAGTGGCCAAGCTAATGGCGGATGCGGGCCTGATCGTGCTCACCGCCTTCATCAGCCCCTTCCGGGCCGAGCGCGAAATGGTGCGCAAGATGCTCCCCGAAGGCGAGTTCATAGAAATCTTCGTCGACACCCCGCTCGAAGTGGTCGAGGCGCGCGACGTGAAAGGGCTCTACAAGAAGGCGCGCGAGGGCAAATTGAAGAACTTCACCGGTATCGACAGCCCTTACGAGCCGCCGGAATACCCCGAAATCCGCGTCAACACGGTGGACATGACGGCGGCGGAGGCCGCACGCTACATCATCGACCGCATCCTGCCGCTGAAATGAACCTCGCATCGATGACCGACGCCGCACTCGCGGCCCACTTGGCGCATGAGGCCGGACGCCTCCTGATGGAAGTGCGCGAGACCTCGGGCCTTGCCGGCAAGGCGCTGGGGATGGCCGGTGACGCGGCTGCCAATCGCTACCTGTGCGATGCGCTGCGATCCGCCCGGCCCGCCGATGGCCTGCTGTCCGAAGAGGAACGGGACAATCCCGCGCGCCTCTCCAGAAGCCGGGTGTGGGTCGTCGATCCGGTCGACGGAACGCGCGAATACAGCGAAGGCCGCAGCGACTGGGCCGTTCATGTCGCGTTGGCCATCGACGGCGCGCCGTGCGTCGGCGCGGTGGCTTTGCCGGGGCTGGGAGGCGGCATCGTGTTGCGGTCGGACCAGCCGCAGCCACTGCCTCCGGCGGCATCGACTCCACGCATCGTGATCAGCCGCACCCGCCCTCCTGCCGAAGCGGAACTGCTGGCTGTGGCCATCGATGGCGTTCTGGTGGCGATGGGCAGTGCAGGCGCCAAGGCGATGGCGGTAGTGCGTGGCGAGGCTGAAGCCTATGTCCATTCGGGAGGGCAACACGAGTGGGACAGCTGCGCGCCAACAGCCGTCGCCACGGCGTTCGGCCTGCATTGCTCGCACCTCGATGGCGCCCCCCTTACGTACAACAACCCGCAGACCGACATCCCGGATCTCCTGATCTGCCGCCGTGAACTGGCGGGTATTGTGCTGGCGGCCCTCGCCTGACGGTTGCGTTATGCCAACGGCGGTAGCGGCAGAAGATCGGACGCGCTCTGCAGACGATCGGCACAACCTGGTGCAGATCACTACTCTGCTCTGCAGGTGGAGGGTAGGGGGAGGGGGAAAAACGAAATCGCAAAAACGAGCCCTTGCACAGTACGAAAGGGGCATCTTGATTTCACGGGAAGGCACCCGAAATCAGCGGTATAAGGAGGGTGCAGAAGATGACCAACAAAGCTAGTTCGGAGCCTGAGAATGGAGCCCGAAGGGCACCGAACCCGTTTGGCATCACCAAGGAAGGCTTACGGCGAGCAACAGGATCCAGTCGATCCGAAGTTCATGCTGAAATGGCAATAGGTATCGCTGCTTCGATCCCGAACTCGCCTTGGAGAACAACGGATCAGTGTGAGGCATCAATCGGAGCTGCCATAGCGATGCTCGAGGAAATCGGGCCTCGCGACCTGAAGGAAGGGATGTTAGCTGCCCAGATGGTCACCCTCCACAATGCAGCCATGGAATGCATGCGGCGAGCCATGGCAAGCCAACAGCCCGCACAAGTCACCGAGATGTACCTGCGCAACGGCGTGCGGCTTTCGAGCCTCTACGAGAGGCATCTTGCCTCACTTGATAAGCGGCGCGGACGAGGGCAGCAGACTATTCGCGTTGAGCACGTAACCACAACACGTGAGCGAGTGAGGGCCTCAAGGGGTGTTGACTCGGATGCTTCGAATTCAACCGAGATTGTGAAGTGCGGAGCACATAAGCGACGCAGCCGGCAACAAATCGTACCACCTAGCTTGCTTACTGAGCAAAGCATCGACGCTGTTCTCAGCGAGGAGCCTGAATGCCTTCAAACGGTCGCGAGGCTTTAGATGACGACGAGCAAGAGTCACCCCAGAGATGTTCGCGCAATGTTGGCATCGACGAGATGCGGTGCGAGAACACGTTCTGGAAAGCCTTGCAGATCGCCAGCAGTGAAGGGGAAGGCACGTTGCAGGATGCACGGCGGAGCGAGCAGGTCGGGGGCCACTGCCGGCAACCGGAACGCGTTCAAGCATGGCCTTTACACGCAGGAGATGATTGCCCATCGCAAGCTCGTCAACGAGGTGCTGAGACAAGGGCGGCGGGCACTTATCGACTATGGAGATGAGTAGCTTGATTTTGCTTACGTTGTCGCACCGATTGGAAAACAGACGTCGCAAACGATAATTGTTACAAACCCGGCTATGCGCGTCTCATTTTCTGTAATCCGAGCACAACCCAACACCATGGCTTGGGACAGTTGGCCGCGTAGATCGATCGCGCTCCATCACAGGATCGATCTCTGAGGGCATAGCAGACGCTGAGGAGACGTCCCGCACATGAACTCGCGATCGCACTCCGAGTGCTTCAGTGAAACCTTCGAGTCAGTGATGAACGCTCGGGATGTGAATTCAAGGCAAGTCTGCAAAATGGATCCTAGAGCAGATCTCTTCCGCCAAAACGAGATCGGTCTCGCCCTCATCGGGCAAACCCTCTGCGCTTAGCGCTGCGCATCTATACGCGCCCTCACCCTCGATCCGCGTTATGACAATCAATTGCCCCTGCCTGAAGATCCGTGTGACACCTGGCTGATCATCGTAGTAGCCGCGAAACCTCGCCACCTGACCCAAGATATAGTGGCCGCAGCCCAGCATTATACCTCTCCCTCATACGAAAGTTATTATACAGCCCACTCGGAGTCTAGAAATGCGATAACGTATGATGGCTGATTCTCTTACACCTGTCTACATGGCATATGATCAATGATGCATAATCTACACATGTATCTCAAGAGTCCGTGTCACGATTTTGGTACGCAATACTTGGTCTTCGCCAATTTGATTGCGCTGCCGCATCAATTGAACTGCGATGCCGCTGGATGGCGGAGCTTGGCTAACTGGCGTTGCAGTCCTCCGGGAATCATCGCCCGTTGCAGTGTCGGCCCGCCGCGCACCTCATCATTTTTTCGATCCTGCAGATAATCTTTGGTGCACAGGCACTATGCTCGGCTTCAGCCCCTTTCGAGAAAAGATGATGATGAGCAAAACCATCATGATAAGGCGACCAGTTCCCTTGTCGCTCGATGGACTTGGAGCATTCCGAGAGGGTGTCTCCTCTGGTGAAGGTACAGGCAAGACCGTTCGGCGCCGATGGTGAAAGCAACGGCAAGCCTAACGCGATCTTAAGGCTTCGCGGACATGGTTCTGGGGCAGAACCTGGACAGAGATCGCATGAACGCGCCATTCGATGCCAATACAGTACTTGGGCGCAAGGCGCCCGGTGTGCCGGAGCCTGAGCACCAGGTTGCTGTGATCGGACTCGGCTACATTGGCCTGCCGACAGCCGCGCTGCTCGCCAGCTTCGGCTGGAGCGTATGCGGGGTCGACGTGTCGCGCCGGGTCGTTGAGACGGTCAACGCCGGGGGCGTGCACATCGAGGAGCGGGACCTCGACAAGCTGGTGCGGGAAGCGATCGCCGCGCAGACCCTAGTCGCCACGACCGTGGTGCCGACGGCAAGTTTCTACATGATTGCTGTGCCCACCCCGCTCGGGCCCGACTCCACGCCGGACATCTCCTATGTGGAAGCGGCCGCGCGCGCAATCGCGCCTAAGATCCTCCCTGGCGCGTGCGTGATCATCGAGAGCACCTCGCCGGTCGGAACCACCGAGCGGGTCGGTGCCATCATCGCGGAACTGCGCCCCGATCTGGTGATCCCGCAGGAGGGCGGCACGCAGGAGGCGGATATTGCGCTCGCCTACTGCCCCGAGCGTGTGCTGCCGGGCCGGATCGTCAATGAACTGGTGCACAACGATCGCGTGGTCGGCGGCGTCACCCCGGCCTGCGCCGAGCGCGCAGCGGTCCTCTACACCAGCTTCGTCAAGGGTGACTGCCTCTACACGACAGCTCGCGTGGCCGAGACGGTCAAGTTGGTCGAAAATTCGTTTCGCGACGTCAACATCGCCTTCGCCAACGAGCTGTCGATGATCGCCGACGTGATCGGCGTCGACGTGTGGGAGGTGATCCGCCTCGCCAACCGCCACCCGCGGGTCAACATCCTCCAGCCGGGCCCGGGCGTCGGCGGGCACTGCATCGCGGTCGACCCGTGGTTCTTGGTCGCGGGCGCTCCCGAGGCGGCGCGGCTGGTGCGGACCGCCCGCGAGGTCAACGACCACAAGGCGGTCCACACCGCGGCGAAGATCCGCGCGCTGCTGAAGGCTGCGCCGGACGGCAAGGTCGCCCTGCTCGGCCTCTCCTTCAAGCCCGACATCGACGACTTCCGCGAAAGCCCCGCACTTGAGATCGCCGAGGCGCTGGCCCATACCCACGGGGAGCGCATCCTGGTGGTCGAACCCTTCACCGAAGAACTGCCCGGCGCATTCGACGCCACCGGCGCGCAGCTGGTGACGCTTGACGCCGCGCTCAGGCAGGCGGAGATTGTCGTGGTGCTCGTCGACCACACCGCGTTCCGGCACCTTTCTCCGCAGGACCTTGCGGGCAAGCTGGTGTTCGACACGCGGGGCATGCTGCGGCGATGAAGTCGGAGCGCGCGAAGCCGCGCATCGTGGTGACCTTCGGCACCCGGCCGGAAGCGATCAAGATGTTCCCGGTGGTCTTCGCGCTGCGCGAGACTGGGCTGTTCGACGTAAGGGTGGTGGTCACCGCACAACACCGCGAGTTGCTCGACAGTGTTCTCTCGCTGGCCGGACTGATACCCGATCTCGACCTCGACTTGATGCTCCCGAACCAATCCTTGGATGGTCTTGCGAGCCGCATCCTGACGCGGTTCGGAGAGGCATTGGACAGCTTACGTCCCGATCGGGTGCTAGTGCACGGCGACACGCTGACCACCATGATTGCAAGCCTTGCATGCTACTTCCGGCGGGTCCCCGTGGGCCATGTCGAGGCCGGCTTGCGCAGCGGCGACATCTACTCGCCTTGGCCCGAGGAGGTGAACCGCAAGGTCACCGGGGTGATCGCTGACCTCCACTTCGCCCCTACCGAGACCGCGGCTGCTGCGTTACGCGCTGAAAACGTGGCCCACTCTGCGATACACGTGACCGGCAACACGGTCATCGATGCCCTGTTGCACGCCCGCAACCGGCTTGCTGCGGATCCGGCGCTCGCACCTGCAATCGCGCCTCTGAAGGCGCGCTTCGCGAGCAGGCGGATCATCGCAGTGACGGCTCACCGTCGCGAGAACTTCGGTGCCGGTATGGCAGGCATTGCACAAGCTCTGCAGCAGCTTGCAGCGCGCGATGATGTGGCAATCATCTATCCGCTTCACCCTAATCCCAACGTTGTGAAGGTCATGCGCCCCGCACTCGCCGGTTACGACAACATCGCGCTCCTCGACCCTTTGGACTACCTCGATTTCGTCGCAATGATGGACGCGAGCGAGATTGTCCTAACCGACTCCGGTGGCATTCAGGAAGAGGCACCGAGTCTCGGGAAACCGGTGCTAGTCATGCGCGATACGACCGAGCGGCCCGAAGGCATAGCTGCGGGAACAGCGCAGCTGGTCGGGACCGATCCAGCGGCCATCATCGCGGAAGCCACGCGCTTGCTTGACCGGCCCGAAGACTATCAGGCTATGGCTCGCGCGCACAACCCGTACGGCGACGGCACCGCCAGCCGACGCATTGCCGAAATCGTCGCCGGTGCCTCTTGAGTAGCGCTATAGAGATACTTCGGGCAACGAAGAAAGTTCCCAACGAGACACTCTGTCGATAACGTCGGTAGGTCCTGAAAACGCAACCCTAGAATGTGCTCATGCGAGATGACGCACGGCCCAAAGTTAACTCAGGTAATGAGTAGCACGAGTATGAGGGGCGGTCTGCAAGAACTGGCCCCGTTGCCCGAGCTAATCACCCAGCCCTTCGCCGCAGTCACCGATGAAGTGATCATGCAGTTATCGACAAAAAAGGTACGCCACTGACATCATAAGCGCTAAGTGCAACGCTTCAACAGCTGCCCCCGAGATGCGGTATCCCGATCCGACTGATGTCGACATCTTTCATTAATCCGGGTGAACATAATATTCCAATTAATTGACTACACTAGTCAATTTTATTTGAAATTAGCAATGGTTGATCCGCATGGAGGGGCGCGATGTCAACACAGTGCCCTACTCCATTCGATCAATTATCCCCTTAATCATGCTGCCAACCTCAGCCGTTGAAACCAGCTCACCGGACCTGAGGAAGGAGGAGAACTCAAGATCCGAGTGGTCCAACGTTCGGTAGCAGTGCACGCTCATGGCAGACTCTGAACTGAATCGAGGAAGCCAGCCGGAGGAGGTCAAACCCCTTAAGATTTGTTGTATCTAACTTGCTTCAGGGCAGGAGGAGCAGAGCCGATCCGGCTGCATTGGGCCGGCTACTCTCCTAATTGCTCAGATGAGGAGCGTGTATCTGATGGTTCGCCCACTTCCCCAATCCTTGATAACCGGACTGCGGAACCAGACCTCAATGGACTTGATGGCACCTGCGGCATCGAGCACTCCGAAGGCAGCCAGCGGGGTCAATGGAGGAGATTGTGCTCATCCGAATGCGGATCGGTAGCACACACCGGTCATATTTTATCGCGCAAGTGCACCCGAAAGGCGCAATCGCATGTGGACAAGACTTTTCCTAAGCGCGAGTCGCCCGATTGCTCTTGTGTTTCGCCGGCGCAGCGGGCGACGGGGCGAGGCTAACTGATAATGAGCGGCCTCCACCAGTGCTCGTTGTCGAGGTACCATCTCAGGGATTGCCTGAGGCCGTCCTCGAAGCCGTGCTCGGGCATATAGCCGAGTTCGGTGCGCGCCTTGGTCTCGTTGATGGCGTAGCGACGGTCGTGACCCGCGCGGTCGGTGACGAAGGTCTTGAGGCTGCGGGTGGGCTCGCCCCTCGCGCTCGGCGCGTCGGGGAAGCGCGCAGCGAGGCCCTCGACCTCCGCGAACGCCCGGTCGACTTCGGCGCAAATGGTGTCGATCACGGTCATGTTGGGCAGCTCCGCCCCGCCGCCGATATTGTATGTCTCGCCCGGCACGCCCTTCAGGAGACACGCCTCGATGCCGCGGCAATGGTCCTCGACGTGCAGCCAGTCGCGCACGTTCATCCCGTCGCCGTAGATCGGCAGCGGCCGCCCGTGGAGCGCGTTCAGCAGGAACAGCGGGATGAGCTTTTCGGGGTACTGGTAGGGCCCGTAATTGTTCGAGCAGTTGCTGGTCGTCACCTCCAGCCCGAAGGTGTGGTGATAGGCGCGCACCAGGTGGTCCGAGGCCGCCTTGCTCGCCGAATAGGGCGAGTTGGGCGCATAGGGCGTCACCTCGCTGAACGCCGGATCCTCCGGCCCTAGCGAGCCGAACACCTCGTCGGTCGAGATGTGGTGGAAGCGATGCTCCGTCCCGCTGCCCGCCAGCCAGACGGCGCGTGCGGCCTTCAAAAGGCTGTTGGTGCCCAGGATGTTGGTGTCGATGAAGGCATCGGGCCCGGTGATCGAACGGTCGACATGGCTCTCGGCCGCGAAGTGCACGAGCGTCGTGATCGCGTGCTCACGCAGCAGCCGCTCGACGAGATCGGTGTCGCGGATGTCGCCCACCACCAGTTCGGCATTGGGCGCGCCCGCAATGGTCGCACGGTTGCCGGCATAGGTCAGCGCATCGAGCACGATCACCCGGTCCTCGGGGTGCTGCGCGTTCCAGTAGTGGACGAAGTTGCCGCCGATGAAGCCGGCCCCGCCGGTCACGAGCACGTTAGCCAAGGCTTGCTTCCTCTTCGAGCATCAGGCGCAGGTTCTCGCGCCAGGGAACCGCGCGATCGCCCAGCAGGGCGCGGGTCTTGCTGCAATCGAGCAGCGAGAACGCGGGGCGCTTCGCCGGGGTGGGATAGTCGGCGGTGGTCAGCGGGTTGATCACCGGGATCCGCTTCACAAGCCCGAGCGCGTGCGCCTCCTCGGCGATCGCGACGGCGAAGTCGTGCCAGCTGATCGCGCCGTCGTCCGCGTGGTGGAAGGTGCCGGTGGCGCCCTTCTCGACCAGGCCCCAGATCGTGCGTGCAAGGCCGGTTGCCCAGGTCGGCGAGCCGATCTGGTCGGCGACGACGCCCAGCGCGTCGCGCTCGTTCATCAGCCGGATCATGGTGCGCACGAAGTTCGCGCCGCCGGCGGCATAGACCCAGGCGGTGCGCACCAGCAGGTCCTCAGGCCGCAAGCGGTCCTCGCCCTCGGCCTTGGTGCGGCCATAGGCGGACTGCGGGTTGCGTTCGTCCTCGGGGCGGTAGGCGACCGGGCTCAAGCCGTCGAACACATAGTCGGTCGAGACGTGGACCACCCTGCCTCCGGTCGAGGCCATCGCTTCCACCATCACGCCCACCGCATCGGCGTTGATCGCGCGCGCGGTCGCCTCATCGCTCTCGGCGCGGTCGACCGCGGTGTAGGCGGCGGCATTGAGGATCACCTCGGGCGCCTCGACCACGAGCCGCGCGGTGAGCATCGGCGCATCGGTGAGGTCGCAGTCCTCGACGTCGATGGCGCTGATCTCCGCCCAGTCAGGCGCGGTCCGCTGCAAGGCGCTGCCGAGCTGGCCGCCTGCCCCCGTGATCAGCACCCTCATGCGAACACCTCCACATCGGCGAGCGCGAGCCCGCGCCCGTCCTTTTCGGACACCAGCGGCGCCATGCCGATGCCGGGCCAGTCGATGCCCACCGCCGGATCGTCCCAGGCCAGCGTATGCTCGGTCCGGGGATCGTAAGGCGCGGTGCATTTGTAGAGGAAGTCGGTGTCGTCCTCCAGGGTCAGGAACCCGTGGGCGAAGCCCTCAGGCACCCACAGCATCCGCTTGTTCTCGGCCGACAGTTCGACGCCCATCCACTGGCCGAAGGTCGGCGACGAGGCGCGCAGGTCCACCGCGACGTCGAACACCGCGCCGCTGGTCACCCGCACCAGCTTGCCCTGCGGACCCGGATTCTGGAAGTGCAGGCCGCGCAGCACGCCCTTCTGCGAGCGGCTGTGGTTGTCCTGCACGAAGGCAAGGTCGAGGCCGGCGGCAGCGAATGTGCCCGCGTTCCAGCTTTCCATGAAGAAGCCGCGCGCATCGCCGAACACGCGGGGCTCGATGATCAGCACGCCCGGCAGGCTGGTGGCGACGACGTTCATGGCAGGTGCGGGCGGCCGAGCAGGCCGAGCAGGTATTCGCCATAGCCCGACTTCCTGAGCGGCGCGGCGATCTCCGTGAGGCGCGCATCGTCGATGAAGCCCTGCCGCCAGGCAATCTCCTCGGGGCAAGCGATCTTGAGGCCCTGCCGCTCCTCGGTGATGCGCACATAGGTGGCGGCATCGAGCAGCGAGGCGTGGGTGCCGGTATCGAGCCAGGCAAAGCCGCGCCCCATGATCTCGACCGACATCGCGCCCTCGTCGAGATAGAGGCGGTTGAGGTCCGTGATCTCGAGCTCGCCGCGGGCCGAGGGCGCAAGGTCGCGCGCCCGGTCGACCACGGTCTCGTCGTAGAAGTAGAGGCCGGTCACCGCGTAGTTCGACTTGGGGACGCGGGGCTTCTCCTCGATCGAGATCGCCTTGCCAGCCGCGTCGAACTCGACCACGCCGAAGGCTTCGGGATCATTGACCCGGTAGGCGAACACAGTCGCGCCGGCATCGCGGGCGTTGGCGCTGCGCAGCAGATCGGGAAGGCCGTGGCCATAGAAGATGTTGTCGCCCAGAATCAGCGCCGAAGGGCCGCCGCGCACGAAGTCCGCGCCGATGTGGAACGCCTGCGCGAGGCCCTCCGGCCGGGGCTGGACCTCATAGGAAAGCTGCACCCCCAAATCCGACCCGTCGCCCAGCACGCGCTTGAACTGCGCGGCATCCTCGGGCGTGGTGATGATCAGGATTTCGCGGATCCCGGCCAGCATCAGCGTGCTAAGCGGATAGTAGATCATCGGCTTGTCGAAGACCGGCATGAGCTGCTTCGACACACCGCGCGTCAACGGATAGAGACGCGTGCCGGACCCGCCCGCGAGGATGATTCCGCGTCTTTTCCTCTCCTGTTCCATAGATGAAGAGGCTTCCTTCTATATTTCGCAGTCCAAGCCGCATAATCCTTCGGCGACCACCGTCAACAACGATAGTCGCCGTGACGTTCAATCCCGATTTTTGCAGGTCAGGGTTAGAGTGCGACTGCGAGCAGTCGGAAGAGAACGAAGGGAGGCATACTCAACGATGAGCACATCACTCATGGGAGCAGAAAAGGCGCTAGGCGACGGCGAAGCCCCGCCGCCGTGCATGGTCAAGTCTGGGACCTCTCTAGGCATGAAAGTTCCAGTTCGGCGGCTTGAATGTATCCCATAAGAGGCGGGCGCTAGGATAGGAAAACTCATGGCTGAAGAAGCTACTGGCCGAGAGTATGCTCGACAACGTCGTGCCAACGGGTCTGGGATCAACAGCGTCGTCAGACCCGCGTCAAGATAAAGCTACCGCCCGGCGCCCCGGCGACAGCGGCCTTTCGCTGGCTGCGGGTACTCGAGTTCCAAGGCTTGGCCTGCTCCTAAGAGGACTCGGACGCTCCTCCTAATGAGCTGTAAAGGAACTAGGTTCCGTTAGAGGTTCTGGATCAAGCCCCATTGTTAACCCTCGGACCTCATCCACAGAAAAGGTTCGAGTCTCATACGCAGCGGACGCATTTGAGCTGGGTTATCAAGTGTTAGCAGGTCCGACACGGACGCCAACGGCTACCAGGGACTCCCCGAGTTCGCTCAGAACGATTGCGCCCTTCGGCGGGCCTTTTGCAAAGCGGTAAAGCAGGCCGTTGCTGACCGCGAGTGATCTGAGAAGGCGGTCGCCGGCTCCATGAAAACATCGGACCAGAGAACCCATCCGGAGCCGGCGACCAGTTTGGGGCAGATAAGCTTATGTCGTGGATCGACTAACTTTCTCTAGGCCGCGTACGGTTAATAACCGGTTATCACCAAGTGCGGCTGGACCATAGAATTGGCGTTGGATGTAGGAGAGCAAAGCGTAGCCAGAGGCGACGAATTCGCAGATGCGCTGTAGTCAGAGGGCCTCCACACCTGCCCTTCTCCCTCTAGCCCGACGATCCTTTCTGTTGCGCGTTGCTGGCCCTCGTGACCATCAGCCATGGCCGCTGCCCGAAGGGCGAGCGGCTGCGCATGGGCTTCCCGCATGGTCACCGCAAAACCGCTACGCTGGTGGCTGGCTCGCGCATGACCGGCATGGTGGCGCCGATGGTGCTTGACGGACCCATCAACGGCGACTGGTTCGAAGCCTACTTCACCAAGGTACTGGTGCCCGAGCTTCGCGCCGGTGATATCGTCATCATGGACAATATCTCAAACCACAAGCGGGCAGCCGTGAGGGAGAAGATCGAAGCGGTCGGCGCCACCCTGCGCTTCCTCCCGCCCTATAGCCCCGACATCAACTTGATCGAGAAGGCTCCCCCGGCTCCATGTCATGCGAAAGTGTCGCCTAAAAAGGTTTGCATAAGGAGACTTACCTAGGTGGTCAGCGAGAAAAATATGTCAAATGGTATGGAACTAACGTTGGGCTATCTTACTTAAGGAATTGTTCGGGTTGGGCGGGAGGGTAACCGTAGCAGCGCGAAGGGAACATCAGGTGGGTGCAGTTCATTCGACTGGATTTTTCCAAGTAAAACCAGAAGAGTACGACGCGAAGGGACCGGATTGGCTTATAGGCGATCGTGCCATGAAATCCGATGATGAGCCCATTCTCACATCGGAACGGGTCGGCGCAACTAACGGGACGAGTACTGAGTTGCTGGAGCGCTTAGTCGCACTTGCAGAAAACGAACTGCGCTCTCGAAAGATGCGTGCCCGGTTTTTACCGGAGGAGCTCTTCGGCGAAGGAGGTTGGTCCATGCTCCTCGACCTGTTCGTTTCTGAGTATCACGGCCGCAAGGTTTCAACCACAAGCGCTTGCATCGCGGCAGATGTCCCGGCTACCACCGCTTTGCGTTGGCTCGACTTGCTGGAGAAAAAAGGCCTCATCCAACGAGCTCTGACCACTCGGGACAAGCGAGTGAAGTATGTTGCGCTGACCAACAAAGCGCGGGAAGCACTTTGCGCGCTGCTGCGTCGCCAATTATTGAGCACTCGCTGATATCGCTAAAGTATCTTACCTAATTAAGGTCAGGCTAGCGCCAAACCTGATCTCCCGGTGACGATACGGTCCGCTCCGTCGAGTCCGGATTGCTTCGTCACGACATACGATCCTATACCTAATGCTGGCGACAGCTTCACGGAAAGCGTTTGTCCAGCATACAAACTAACGCATCAAGCTAGTTCCATTCCGGAGCGAAGTGCAAATGTGTCATTCCCCATTCAGCATCCTGTGCTACGAGAGCACCATGCGCTCCAAGATGACACCAGATGGCGATGCTGAACAGGTGGAAGGGTGCCTCGCGCGATTAAGACAAGAACTCGTGATTTTAGACCAGCTTGGAGCAACGTTAGCGGCGATCAAAGTCGTAGAAGCTTGCGATGCGCTGGAACATGGACTCGAGGCGCGGCGCCCCCTCGGCTGATTAGGCCCGCTGATCAGAAGACGTCATTCTGATTATGTCGTTGAGGTAACGAGTCATGGTCTCGTACCCCTCGGACGTCATCCTTACAAGCTTGCGCCTCTCATCGGTTGGATCGTCATCGGTGAAGATCAGTGCGCGCTCCTCAAGCAATTTGAGCCACAGAACGGCTGTGTTGGCCGAAGCGCCTGAACCGAGTATCCATCCGGCGGGGGCCGCCTTGCCTGGGTAGGCAGCGAGCGCTCTTAAGCGTGCTCTTAAGAGTGTGCTTAGG
>NZ_JAPFGY010000044.1 GCF_026586795.1 Erythrobacter sp. WG | reverse complement strand
CGCCGCCGCGCCGTCCGCGCCGGTGCCCGCGCCCGAGGCCAATATGCCCAAGATCGTCTCGGTCGGCCCCGGCGGCTTCCTGCGCCAGGGCCCGGGCGACCAGCAGGCGCCGATCCCGCCCGCCCCGCCGCGCCGCCTCGTGCCCGCCAAGCCGAGCCCCGAGATTGCCGGCAAGACCAGCCTGCTCGACCTGTCGGACAAGGTGTGCCGCTGGCCGATGGGCCACCCGGGCGAGCCCGACTTCCACTTCTGCGGCGAGCCGGTGAACCCCGGCTTTCCCTATTGCGTCGAGCATTGCGGGCGCGCCTACCAGGCGCAGCTGCCGCGCGGCGTGCGCCGCCCGCCCCCGCCGCTGCCGTTCGGCGGTCCGCGCGTGCGCTGACATTCGCCGGGCCGCCGCGGGGACGCAATCGCCAGCCCGCTGCGGCCCGGTCTTCGGGGGGCACCGAAACCACGTCGAGGGACCGCCGCTGTGACCAAT
Organism: Erythrobacter sp. WG; assembly: GCF_026586795.1. Taxonomy (GTDB): domain Bacteria; phylum Pseudomonadota; class Alphaproteobacteria; order Sphingomonadales; family Sphingomonadaceae; genus Erythrobacter. The sequence continues at coordinate 17,607 of NZ_JAPFGY010000044.1, read as the reverse complement.
GCCGCCTCCTTGCGCCGCTGCCTTGCGGCGCTTCCCGCTTTCGCCCTCGCCCATCCCGCCGCAGCATCGCTCCCCGATCCGGTGAGAGCCATGGTCGATGCGGCCCTCGCCACCGGGGACGAGAGCAAGGTGCGCACCATCATCGCTATCGCCCGCACCACCAACCCGGACGACACGGCCGAGCTCGACGCGATCCTCGCGACCTTCTCGACCCGGCTCGCCGCCCGCAAGGCGGAGGAGGCCGCTGCCAAGGAGGCCGAACTGCGCTCTGCCGGCGTGTTCGAGAACTGGGCGGGCAAGGGCGAGTTCGGCGGCTTTCGGACGACCGGCAATTCGAGCAACACCGGGGTCAGCGCCGGCCTTGCGGTCGAGCGCAAGGGGGTGAAGTGGCGCCACAAGCTCACCGGGCGGATGGACTACCAGCGCGCCGGCCGCGTCACCACGCGCGAGCAATATCTGGGACGATACGAGCCCAACTACAACGTCTCGCCCGATGTCTACGTCTATGCCCTCGCCCAGGGCGAGCGCGACCGCTTCCAGGGCTACGACGGGCGCTATGCCGTCTCGGGCGGGATGGGCTTCAAGGCGCTGAAGGACAAGGAGGTCCAGCTCTCGCTCAAGGCCGGGCCCGCGTTCCGCCACACCACCTTCATCGACGGCCGCGACGAGAGCCGGCTCGCCGGGCTGATCGGGGTCGATTTCGGCTGGAACATCACCGACACGCTGAAGCTCACCCAGACGACCAACGCGGTCGCCGAAACCGGCGGATCGACGCTCGCCATCGTCGATGCGCGCAACACCACCATCGATCTCCTCACCGGACTTAACGCGAAGATCAGCGGGAAGCTGTCGGCGCGGGTCTCCTATTCCTACCAATATGACAGCAACCCGCCGCGCGGCGCGGTGGGCACCGACACGCTGACGCGCATGACGCTGATCTACGACTTCTGAGCTAGGCTTTCTGGGCGAACCAGATCGTATGGTGCGCGCCCTTGTTGTTGGGGCGCGAGCGGATGCCGCGCTCCTCGACGTCGAGCCCCGCGTCCTTGAGGCGCTTGCGGAAGGCGGGATCGGGCGCGGCCGACCAAACGGCGAGGATGCCGCCCGGCTTCAGCGCGTCGCGCGCCTTGGCGAGGCCCGTGCGCGAATAGAGCCGGTTGTTGGCGTCACGCACCAGGCCGTCCGGCCCATTGTCGACGTCGAGCAGGATCGCGTCGAATTTCTCCGAAGTCCCGTCGTTGGCATCGTCGATCAGGGCTGCGACATCGCAAATCCGCAAGGTCAGGCGCGGGTCTTCGAGGCTCTCGCCGGTCAGGTCTGCCATCGGCCCCCTCGCCCAGTCGACGATGGTCTCGCTGATCTCGGCGATGACGATCTCGGCCTTATCCCCCAGTCGCGCGGCGGCGGCGCGGTAGGTGAAGCCCATGCCATAGCCGCCGATCAGGATACGTGGGCTTGGCTTGCCGAGCTTTGCGAGCGTCAGTTCGGCGAGCTGCTCCTCGGAAAAGCGCATCCGGGTGCTCATCAGCTCGTTGCGCCCGAGCACGATCATGAAATCGCGTCCGTGGCTGTAGAGTTCGAGGAGCACGCCGTCCTCGATTTGCGTCGTGTCGATCAGTTGGCGCTGGAACATCGGTCTTTCCTCAACAACAAAGCCGCCCGGATCGCTCCGGGCGGCCTCATGTTCATGCCTCTGACGAGGCGATCAGTCCTTCAGGAAGTCGGGCAGACCCGCCGGACCGCTGTCACGCTCGCGGCCGCCACGGTCGCCGCCGCGTCCGCCGCGATCACCGCCGCGCCCACGGTCGCCTCCGCCGCGGGGCCCGCGACGGTCGCCGCGATCACCGCGCGGCTCGCGCGGTTCGCGGGGCGGACGGGTGTCTTCCAACTCTTCGCCGGTTTCCTGGTCGACCACGCGCATCGACAGGCGGACCTTGCCGCGCTGGTCGATCTCGAGGACCTTGACCTTCACTTCCATGCCTTCGGAGACGACATCGGTGGGCTTTTCGACCCGCTCGTTCTTCATTTCCGAGACGTGGACGAGGCCGTCCTTGCCGCCCATGAAATTCACGAAAGCGCCGAAATCGACGATGTTGACGACCTTGCCGGTGTAGATCTTGCCGACTTCGGCTTCCTCGACGATGCCGAGGATCCACTTCTTGGCCGCTTCGATCTCGTCGAGGTTCGAGGACGAGATCTTGATCACGCCTTCATCATCGATGTCGACCTTGGCGCCGGTTTCGGCGACGATCTCGCGGATCACCTTGCCGCCCGTGCCGATGACGTCACGGATCTTCGACTTGTCGATCTGGATCGTCTCGATGCGCGGCGCGTGCTTGCTGACTTCGCTGCGGGCACCGGTCAGGGCCTTGGCCATCTCGCCCAGGATGTGCTGACGGCCGGCCTTCGCCTGCTCCAGCGCCTTGGCCATGATCTCCTGCGTGATGCCGGCAACCTTGATGTCCATCTGCATCGTCGTGATGCCTTCGGCGGTCCCGGCAACCTTGAAGTCCATGTCGCCGAGGTGGTCTTCATCGCCCAGAATGTCCGAGAGGACGGCGAATTCGTCACCTTCGAGGATCAGGCCCATGGCGATGCCGCTGACGGGAGCCTTGATCGGCACGCCTGCGTCCATCATCGAAAGGCAACCGCCGCAGACGGTCGCCATCGAGGACGAGCCGTTGGACTCGGTGATGTCGCTGAGCACGCGGATGGTGTAGGGGAAATCCTCCTTCGAGGGCAGCACGGGGTTCAGCGCGCGCCAGGCGAGCTTGCCGTGACCGACTTCGCGGCGCCCGGGGGCACCGAAGCGGCCCACTTCACCGACCGAATAGGGCGGGAAGTTGTAGTGCAGCATGAAGCTCGAGTAGCTGAGGCCTTCGAGCCCGTCGATCATCTGCTCGCTGTCCTTGGTGCCCAAGGTGGTGGTGCAGATCGCCTGCGTCTCGCCGCGGGTGAAGAGCGACGAGCCGTGGGTGCGCGGCAGGAAGCCGACGATGGCTTCGATCGGGCGCACCTGATCGAGCTTGCGGCCGTCGATGCGCGAACCTTCCTTGAGGATGGCGGTGCGCACGATGTCGGCTTCCACCTTCTTCATGGTCTTGATCGCGACCATCTGGGTCTGCGGGCTTTCCTCGGCGAAAGCGGCCTTGGCCTTGGCCCGCGCCTCGTTCAGCGCATTGGAGCGCGCCGACTTGTCGGTGAGCTTGTAGGCCGCGGCGATATCCGCACCGACGAGGTCCTTGAGCTTCGCCTTGATGTCGGCGGTGTTGTCGCTGAGGTCGACTTCCCACGGATCCTTGGCGGCCTTTTCGGCGAGTTCCACGATCGCGCCGATCACCTTGCGGATCTCGTCATGCGCGAACATCACCGCGCCGAGCATTTCGGCTTCGGTCAGTTCCTTGGCTTCGGATTCGACCATCATCACCGCCTTGTCGGTGGCGGCGACCACGAGGTCGAGACGGCCTTCGGCGAGCGCCTTGTCCTGCTTCGGATTGAGCGTGTATTCGCCGTCGACAAAGCCGACGCGCGCGGCGCCGATCGGGCCCATGAAGGGCACGCCCGAGATGGTGAGCGCAGCCGAGGCAGCGATCATCGCGACGATATCGGCCTCGGTCTCGCCGTCGAACGACAGGACCTGCGCGATCACGTTGATTTCGTTATAGAAGCCTTCGGGGAACAGCGGACGGATCGGACGGTCGATCAGGCGGCTGGTGAGCGTTTCCTTCTCGGTCGCGCCGCGTTCACGCTTGAAGAAGCCGCCGGGGATGCGGCCGGCCGCCGAGAACTTTTCCTGATAATGGACGGTGAGCGGGAAGAAATCCTGCCCTTCCTTCACCGACTTGGCGGCGGTCACGGCGCACAGCACCACGGTTTCGCCATAGGTCGCCATCACGGCGCCATCGGCCTGACGGGCAATGCGCCCGGTTTCCAGAGTGAGGGTCTTTCCGCCCCACTCCAGCGATACGGTTTTCGTGTCGAACATTGGTTTTCCTTCTGACCCGCGCGGCCACATTGCCGGGCGGGGCCTCATGTGCCGGGGAAGAACCGTCCCGGTCCGGTTAGGGGCACTCTTCTGGCCCCGAGGCTTGGCGGACCGGATGTCCGCTGGCCCCAAATGCGAGAAAGGCGGCCCTTGAGCCGCCTTTCAACGCGAAACTCTTACTTACGCAGACCCAGCTTCTGGATCAGGGCGTTGTAGCGCTCGACATCCTTCTTCTTGAGATAGGCGAGCAGCGTGCGGCGCTTGTTGACCATCATCAGAAGGCCGCGGCGCGAGTGGTTGTCCTTGTGGTGATCCTTGAAGTGCTCGGTGAGGTTGCGGATACGCTCGGTGAGGATCGCGACCTGGACTTCCGGGCTGCCGGTGTCCTTGGGATCACGGGCGTTCGAGGTGATGATTTCCTGCTTCTTTTCGGCGGTCACCGACATGTTTTTTCTCTCTTACTCAGCGACATCGGGAAGGTTGAACCCGCGCACGACCGAGGCCGTGCCATCCGAAATCTCCATCAGCGCGACCGGCACGCGGCCCAGCTTCGCCAGATAGAGCCCGGATGATTGGGGCATGCCAGACAGCACCCGGCCCTGTCGGACCGCCTGCGCGCTTGTCTGGTCGAGTGCGAGGGCCGGGATGTCGTCCAGCCCCGCCTCCAGCGGCAGGAGGAGGTGTTCAAGGCCCCGCCCCTTAGCGGTTTCCTCCATGAAGTCCAGCGAAATCGCCTGTTCTTCGCGGAAGGGGCCGGCCTTGATGCGCCTGAGGTAGGTCACATGGCCGCAGGTGCCAAGGGCATGGGCAATGTCGCGCGCGAGGCTGCGGATATAGGTGCCCTTGGAGACATGGGCGGTGAGGGTGATGGAATCCTCCCCCACCGGGGGAGGGGGACCATCCGCAGGATGGTGGAGGGGCAGGTGCGGCTGTTGCGAAACGCTGGCTTCAGGAGCAGCCGAGGGTGCCCCTCCACCGTCTTCGACGGTCCCCCTCCCTGTTCCGGGGAGGATCGTGAGCGCGTGGATCGTTACGCTGCGAGACTTCAGCTCCACCGCCTGCCCGCTGCGCGCCAGGTCATAGGCGCGCTGACCGCCCACTTTCAGCGCCGAATAGGCCGGCGGCACCTGCTCGATCGGGCCGGTGAAGCGCGGCAGCACCGCCTGCACCTCGGCCAAAGTCGGACGCACATCGCTGGTCGCGATCACCGGCCCCTCGGTGTCGAGCGTGTCGGTCTCCTCGCCGAAGCGGATCGTGAAGGCGTAGATCTTGTCGCTATCGAGCATCCGCCCGGCAAGCTTGGTCGCCTCGCCCAAGGCGATCGGCAGCACGCCCTCGGCCAGCGGATCGAGCGTCCCGCCGTGGCCGACCTTCGTTTTCGCATAGCCGTTCTGGCGCAGCACCCGCTTGACCGCGCTCACGCCCTGCGTCGAGCCCATGCTCTTGGGCTTGTCGAGGATCAGCCAGCCGTGGAGCGGGCGGGTGCGCGGATCGGACAGGTCGTGGCTCACCCGCCCCCCCTAAGCAGCGCAGTGGCCGATCGGCAAGCGATGCCGTCAGCGCACCGCGCTCGCCACCGCGTCGGCGATCGCGAGGTAGTGGCCCATCGCCCACATCACCGGCGGCATGAGGATGTTGCCGAGCCAGCTCGTCCCGAACACCCAGCTCGCCGCCACCAGCACCACGATCAGCACCATGCCCACGCCCTGGATCTGCTGCCACACGCGGCGCAGCGGGCGCGGCAGCAGGCCGCCGACGATGTGCGAACCGTCGAAGGGCGGGATCGGCAACAGGTTGAACAGGCCGAGGAACAGGTTGATGAGGATGAAGTAGAACAGCCCCGTCGCCAGCCACGCGGTCTGCCCGGCGGCGTCGGTGAGCAGGCTGGCGCCCCCGGCTGCATCCCCGGCAAAGCCCAGCCCCGCAGGCATGATCAGCCCGAGCAGCACCGCACCCGCGAGCGCCAGCACGAAGTTGCTCCCCGGTCCCGCCGCCGCCACCGCCATCATCCCGAAGCGCGGGCTCGCCAGCCGGGCCGCATTGACCGGCACGGGCTTGGCCCAGCCGAACACCGGCCCGCCGACCAGCGCCAGGAAGCCCGGCACCAGCAGCGTGCCGACCGGATCGACGTGGCGGATCGGGTTCAATGTCAGCCGACCGCGCTCGGACGCGGTCGGATCGCCGAGCGCGCGGGCGGCAAAGCCATGCGCCACCTCATGAAAGACGATGGCGATCACCAGCGCTGGGATCAGGACGAGGGCGAAAGCGAGGGTATCGGTCATCCCTGCCAAGATAGGAAGCTGGGGGGCGATCGCCAGTCCGAGCCATCATCCGTTCGTGTCGAGCGAAGTCGAGACACGCCGGCAAGGCTCCTCGACCTCGCGCGAGGCGCGCGGGGCGTCAGCCGCGCAGCGCCTCCGAAAAATGCTTGCGGCACAAGGCCACATAGCTCTCGTTGCCGCCGATCGCGGTCTGCTGCCCCTCTCGCACGGCCTGGCCTTGCGCATCGACGCGCAGGTTCATGGTCGCCTTGCGCCCGCAGTGGCACACCGCCTTCAGTTCGACCAGTGCATCGGCGATGCCCAGCAGCACCGCCGAGCCGGGAAACAGCGCGCCCCGGAAATCGGTCCTGAGGCCGTAGCACAGCACCGGGATGTTCGCCTCGTCGGCGAGCCGGGCGAGCTGCCAGACCTGTTCCGGCTGGAGGAACTGCGCCTCGTCGACCAGCACGCAATCGAGCCCGCCCCCGGCGTGGGCGGCGCCGACTTCGGCCCAAAGGTCGGTTTCGGGGTTAAAGCGGTGCGCCTCGCTCTCCAGACCGATCCGGCTGCGCACCATGCCGCCTGAGCGGCTGTCGAGCGCGGCCGTCCACAGCATCGTCGCCATGCCGCGCTCGCGATAATTGAAATCGGCCTGGAGCAGGTGCGAGGATTTGCCGGCATTCATGCTGGCATAGTAGAAATAGAGCTTGGCCATGGCTCTGCCTACCCCTTCGCAAGGCTGCCGACGAGGACGAGGTTGAACCTTTTGCCCGGCTGAAACGTATCGGGAAAGCGATGATCCTGCCCCGCCCCCTCGCCCGCCCCCTCGCCCGGTTCGCGATCCTGCCGCTGCTGGCGCTGCTCGGCCTCGCCAACACGGCGAGCGTGCCGCAGCGCTACACGCTCGATACCGCCGCCAGCGATGTCTCGGCGCGGGTCCCGTTCTTCGGCCTCGCCAGCAAGACCGCGCGTTTTCCGCGCATGGAGGGCGCGGTGACGATCGTGCCCGGCGCGCCCGAAAAGGCGGTGATCGACGTGACCTTCGATGCGACCGCGATAGAGGCCCCGGACGCGGTGACGCTGGCGCGCCTCAGGGGCGACAAGTTCTTCTGGGTCGAGAAATACCCGACCATCCGCTTCGCCGGCCGCGCGCTGAAGCTGTCGAGCGCGACGCAGGGCACCGTTGCGGGGGAACTGACCGCGCGCGGCGTCACGAGGCCCGCCAGCCTCGCCGTGACCTTCGATGCCGATCCGGTGCGCAATTCCGGCAAGCCCGTCAGCTTCACCGGAACCACCACCATCGACCGACGCGCCTTCGGGATGAAATCCTATCAGCTGATCGTCGGCAACAAGGTCGACATCACCCTGAAGGCGCGGATGGTGCCGCGCTGATCCGCGAAGGTCGCATGGAAAGAGGCGCTTAGCCGCAACTTAACCATGCTCTCGTTAGACCCGCCCCGGGAAGGACGCAGGGGCCGGCATGAACGAAACATCAGGCGACACGAAGCGCGCAGGCGCGATCTTCGTGCTGTGCGGCGCGATGGCGGCGCTGATCTGGCTCGCGCCGGTGTCCCCCTATCCCAGCACCAGCAAGGGCAAGATCGTCGCTGCGGCACTGGATGCGGCGATCCTCCCGCTTATCGAGATGACCGGCAAGCTGCCCCCGATCATCGCGCTGGTTCTCGTGGCGGTGCTGGCTGCGGCTCATGATCTCGGACTGCGGCTGCCCCGGCTCTCACCCCCCGCTTTTCCGCCCCTGCCCGCACGCCCCGCGCCCGGCGAGGCAAGGGACGCTCCGGTGGCCCCACTCGCGCGGCGGCGCGGGCTGACGGCCATGGCCGGGCTGCGCGATGCCGAGGCTGCGCCCGGCACGCCGCGCAAGCCGAGCACCGTGGCGCTCGAGGCGCAGGCGCGCGCGGTGATGGGTGACGATTTCACCCTCACCGACGACATCGCCGACCGCGCGATGTCGCTCGCCGCGGAATGGCAGCGCCGGCGCACACCGCATGAGCAGCGCGTCGATCCGGTCGCGATCATCCGCAAAGCGCGCGACAAGGACCGCGACTGGAGCAATGACCGCTCATGGTTCGGCGGGCTGCCCAAGCTCGGCGGGCAGGCGTGGCCGCGCGGCAAGGACGGTGTGCCCCTGCCCTTCGTCGCGCAGCTCGACCTTGCCGAGATCGCCGCCGCCAACCCCGACACCCCGCTGCCCAAGGAAGGATCGCTCGCCTTCTTCATCAACGAGGGCGCCGTGCTCCACGTGCCGCCCGGCGATCACCAGCCCACCCCCGCGCCCGAGGGCCTGCCGCACGCCTATGAGGAGGACGGCTACCCGCTGCCCGAAACCCGCTCGCCGCTCACCCATCCGCTCTTTCCCTTCTGGCCTGTCGAACCGGCGAGAATGCGCCTGCCCGAGGACCTTCCACCGGTCAGCGAAGACGAGGACGATCTCGAGATCATCGACGCCGCCCAGATCGCGGCGTCCGCCGCCATCACGCCGCGGCGCGACTACGCGTTCTCTACGGGCGGACGTCTGACCGAAGCGATCGCCGGGGCCGAGACGATGTGGTGGTACGGCGCCGGTCTGGTCCTGCGGCAATTGCAGGCAGCCTTGGCCTATGTGCCCCGCGCCATCGCCGGGCGCGAGAGTTCGATCGCGAAAGGGAAGGACTATCAGGCTCGCCTGCTCGCGGCACCGGAGCTCGACGAAAAGGCGCTGGCGGATTCGCGCGCCTGGGAAGAGCGCAACCGCGCCGACATTCCGAAGATCGAAGCCGAAGGCCGCGGGCTCGCGGAATTCGCCGCCCGCTTCGAAAGCTTCGTCGCGGGCCGCGATCCCTGGTCGGAGATGACGGCTGAAGAAGCCGCTCTTCTCAAGGACGTGATGGAAACGGCGCGCCGCGACTTCGAACAGCTGTGCCGCTTCAATGTCTCGTCAAGCCTGCGCGATGTGCGCGATGCGACGATCCGGCGCATGATCACCGGCGACCGGCGCGCAGCCACCGCTATCCCCGATGCGGTGCTGGCTCTTCTCAACGAACAATACCGCCTGCCGACGAGCTGGCAGCACCAGATGTTCGGGCTCGGCGGTTGCCGACAGACCAACCGCTACGAGCACCTGTGCGATCACCTGCTGCTCCAGATCGTCTATGACGACCTGCCCGAATTCCGGTTCGGCGACATGGGCCTGTATCAGTTCTGGATCAGCCCCGATGCGCTCGCGGCTGGCCAATGGGACAAGGTGGAGCTGACCTTCGAGTGCAGCTGACCTAGCCCTCGCCCTCGCCCTCGCCCTTGCCCTCGTCATCGAGGTCGCGCAGCACCTTGGGATCGCGCAGCAGCGCCTCGATCCGGTCGGCCTCGGCGAAGCTTTCGTCCTTGCGGAACCGGAGTTTGGGGGCGAACTTCAATCCGAGCCGCTGGGCGACCTCGCGCTGGAGAAATGCGGTGTTCTGCCGCAGGGCATGGACCACCTCCTCGTCGCCCGCGCCGAGCAGCGGCTTCACGTAGGCCGTCGCATGGCGCAGATCGGGGGTCATGCGCACCTCGGTGACGGAGATGTGCGCGGCGCTCACCACATCGTCATGCACCTCGCCGCGGGCGAGCAATTCCGAGAGGATATGCCGCACCCGCTCGCCCACCTTGAGGACGCGGACCGACTGCTGCTCGGCGGTGAAGGGTTGCTTGGCCATCAGCGCTCAAGCCCTGTCACTTCCGGCGTCGGGCGCGGGGTGGGGATCGCGGTGGAGGTAGAGCGGGCGTAGATCGTCCCGTCTTCCGCCAGCAATTCGCCCTCGAGGAACAACACCCGCTGGCCCGCCTTGACCACCCGCCCCTTGCCGATGATCGTCGCGCCCTCGGGGATGAGGCGGATGAGGCTCATGGAAATGTCGAGGTTGAGCGGCGCCATTTCCCCGCCGGTGGCCGCGACATAGGCATAGCCCATCACGTCATCGAGATAGCCCGCGACGAGCCCGCCCTGCACGCCCCCGCGCCAGGTGCACATCTCGCGCTTGACGGCGAAGCGCATGGTCGCGGTCTGGGTCGCGGCGTCGAAGCTGACGAACTCGGAGCCCAGCAGCGCGGTATGCGGCGACTGCCCTGCATCCTCGGGATAGTGAATGGCTTGCGTCATCGACCTTCCTTACCCCCTCCCGCGCGCGGGAGGGGCGCGAGACTTGCCAGCTTGCTGGCTAGTCGCAGCGGGGTGGGCCTTTGGCGGCCCATTCCCACGCCCGGCCCCTCCCGCAACCGGGAGGGGAGATTGTCACAGCGTCCGCTCACGCTCCTCGACCGAGAAGACTTCGAGCATGTCGCCGGCCTTGATGTCGTTCGTGTCCTCGAGCACCACGCCGCATTCGAGACCTGTGCGGACCTCGTCGACATCGTCCTTGAAGCGCCTGAGCGAGGCGATCTTGGTGGCCGAGACGATGACGTCGGCGCGGGTGAGACGTGCGAACAGCCCGCGGCGGATCGCGCCTTCCAGAACCAGCAGACCTGCCGCCTTGTCCTTCTTGCCCGCCGGGAAGACCTGCTTGACCTCGGCACGCCCGACGACCGTCTCGATCCGCTCCGGCCCGAGTTCGCCCGCCATCTCCTTGGCGACCGCGTCGGTGAGGTGGTAGATGACGTCGTAATACATCATCCGCACCCCGTCGCGCTTGACGAGGTCGCGCGCCTTGGCGTTGGGACGCACGTTGAAGCCGATGATCGGCGCCTTGGAGGCCGCCGCGAGCAGCACGTCGCTCTCGGTGATCGCGCCGACACCGGCGTTCAGCACCCGCACCTTGATCTCGTCGTTCGAGAGGTTGTGGAGCGCATTGACGATCGCCTCGACGCTGCCCTGCACGTCCGCCTTCACCACCACCGGATATTCGATGACGTTGGAGGCGAGGTTGTTGAACATCGTGTCGAAGTTGGTCGGCGCGAGCGCGGTGCGCTTCTCGGTCGCCTTCTCCTGACGATACTTGGCAACCTCGCGGGCACGCTGCTCGTTCTCGACCACCGTGAGCTGGTCGCCCGCCGAGGGCACCCCGCCGAGGCCCAAGACCTCAACCGGCATCGAGGGGCCGGCTTCCTTCAATTGCTGGCCCTTGTCGTCGACGATCGCGCGCACGCGACCCGACTGGGTGCCAACCACGAAATTGTCGCCGCGCTTGAGCGTCCCGCGGGTGACGAGCACGGTCGCAACCGGGCCGCGGCCCTTGTCGAGCTGGGCCTCGATCACGGTCGCCTCCGCATCGCGGTCGGGCCGCGCCTTCAGTTCGAGCAGTTCGGCCTGCAATCCGATCGCCTCGATGAGCTTGTCGAGCCCCGCACCGGTCTTGGCCGATACCTCGACATCCTGCACGTCGCCCGACATCGCTTCGACGACGATTTCGTGCTCGAGCAGGCGCTCGCGGATCTTCTGCGGGTTGTATTCGGGCTTGTCCGACTTGGTGATCGCCACGATCATCGGGACGCCCGCCGCCTTGGTGTGGTTGATCGCCTCGATGGTCTGCGGCATCAGCCCGTCGTCGCCCGCCACCACGAGGATGACGATGTCGGTGACGTTTGCACCGCGCATCCGCATCTCGGTGAAGGCCGCGTGGCCGGGGGTGTCGAGGAAGGTGATCTTCGCCTTGTCCTTGGTGGTGATCTGGTAGGCGCCGATGTGCTGGGTGATGCCGCCGGCCTCGCCCTTCACCACGTCGGTGCCGCGCAGGGCATCGAGCAGACTGGTCTTGCCGTGATCGACATGGCCCATGATCGTCACCACCGGGGGACGCGGCTTCTGCGTCTCGATGGGATCTTCATCGGCACTTGTGTCGATGTCGACATCGCTCGCGGAGACGCGGGTGATGTTGTGGCCGAATTCCTCGACCAGCAGCTCGGCGGTGTCCTGGTCGATGGTCTGGTTGACCGTGACCATCATGCCCATGTTGAACAGCGCCTTCACGAGGTCGGCGCCCTTTTCGGCCATGCGGTTGGCGAGCTCGCTGACGGTGATCGCTTCCGGCACGACCACATCGCGGACCTGCTTCTCGCGCGGCTTGCTGGGGCCGCCCTGCCCGCGGCGTTCCTTCTCGCGGGCCCGCTTCAGCGCGGCGAGGCTGCGCGCACGGCGGCCTTCGTCCTCGTTCAGCGCGCGGGTGACGGTGAGCTTGCCCGAGCGGCGGTTGTCCTTGCCCTCGTCGGCAGGGGCGGCGCGCTTCTCGTCCTTCTTCTTGCCCTTCACTTCGGGCGCGGCGGGGCGCTTGGGCTCCGGGCGCTCTACGGGCGTGAAGCGGCGCGCGGCAGGCGCAGCGGCGGGTGCTGCCGGAGCAGCAGCAGGCGCGGCTTCGGGCGCGGCGGGCGCTTCGGCCTCGCTCGCAGGCTCCGCGGCGGGCGCAGCGTCGCGCTGACGCTCGGCCTGTTCCTCGGCGCGGGCGCGTTCCTCGATACGGCGGCGTTCCTCCTCCTCGCGCTCGCGGGCCTCGGCCTCCTCGCGCTTGCGCGCTTCCTCGGCGAGCCGCAGGCGCTCTTCCTCGGCCTCGAGCTGGAGGCGCTTGACCCGCTCCTGCGGGGTCTCGCCCGCAGGGGCAGGACGCGCCGGGCGCGGAGCGGGAGCAGGCGGGGGCGGCGGCGGCGGAGCGGCCACCACCGGTTCGGGCGCAGCCGCCGGAGCGGCCTCGCCGGGCTTGCCGAGCACGCGGCGGCGCTTCACCTCGACCACCACCTTGTTGGTGCGGCCGTGGCTGAAGGTCTGCTTGACCTCGCCCGCATCCACCGAGCGCTTGAGGCCCAGGGGTTTGCGGATGCGCTGGTTGTCGTTGTCGTCGCTCATTATCGCTCGTCAGTCCTTCACGTATTCGTCACTCGCGCCGATCGGCCCGGCAGGCCCCTCGGCGTTGCCGGGCAAGTCCCGGCCATCGTCTTGCGTCGCGTTCGTCCCGCCGGTCCCGGCGCGATCCGCCCCGGCGAAATGCACCAGCCGATCCACCGCCTGGAGCACGCGGGTCCCGGCCCGCATATCGCCGGGATGACCGGCGACGCCGAGGTGGACCACATTGTCGCGGCCCAATGCCACAGACAGCGCATGGCGGTCCAGTGGCAAGACCTTCCCCTGTTGCCCCGATCCTTCCGCATCGTTGCCGACGCGCCACGCCTGATCGAGCTTGCGCCGCCCGTCCGGGCTGGAATCGCGGGCATGAAGCAGCACCGCGATGCGCCCTTGCCGCGCCTGTTCCTCGATCCGCGCGGAGCCCAGCACGATGTTGCCCGAACGCAATTCCAGCCCCAGCCGGTCGCCGAGATGGCGCGTCAGCGCCGCCTCGATCCTTGCGGGCAGATCCTCGGGAATGGTGAGAGGCGCACCCTTGAAGGCGCGCATCAGGGCTTTCTTGAGGTGGCCATCGGCAAGCGCTTCTTCAAGCGCCTCGCGATGGACGCCGATCCACGCCCCCCGCCCCGGGGCCTTGGCCGCGACATCGGGCAGCACCAGCCCGTCGGGCGCAATCGCCAGACGCACGAGGCGGTCCCGCGCCGAGGTCTCCCCGGAGAGGATGCAGCGCCGCTCGCTCTCCGCCTTGGCGGAGGGCGACGGCCTAGCGATGTCGGACGTCAGGCGCTCATTGGGTGGAGTCCGCATGGGCGGCCTCCTCGGTCGGCTCGTCCTCGAACCAGTGGGCACGGGCAGCCATGATGATCTCATTGCCCTGCTCTTCGGACAGGCCGTATTCGCCGAGCACCCCGCCCTTGTCGGTTTCGCGCTGCGGACGACGCTGCGGCGGGCCATCGGTGTTGTTCCGGCGACGCGGCGCTTCGCGCTTCTTGGCGATCAGCTCGTCGGTGGCGAGATCGGCGAGATCGTCGAGGGTCTTGATCCCCGCCTTGCCGAGCGTGACCAGCATCGCTTCGGTAAGGTGCGGGATTTCGGCGAGGGCATCTTCCACGCCGAGGCCGCGGCGCACTTCGCGGTGCGCGGCTTCCTGCCGTTCGAGCGCTTCCAACGCGCGGCTCTGGAGTTCCTCGGCGAGTTCCTCGTCGAAGCCTTCGATGCTCGCGAGTTCGGCGAGGTCCACGTAAGCCACTTCCTCAAGCTCGGCGAAGCCTTCGGCCACCAGCAGCTGCGAGAGGGTTTCGTCGACGTCGAGCTCTTCCTCGAACATCTTCGACCGTTCGGCGAATTCCTTGGAGCGCTTCTCCGAAGCCTCTTCCTCGGTCATGATGTCGATCTGGTGGCCGGTGAGCTGGCTCGCCAGCCGCACGTTCTGGCCGCGGCGGCCGATCGCGAGGCTGAGCTGGTCGTCGGGCACCACCACCTCGATGCGCCCATCATCCTCGTCGAGCACGACGCGGCTGACCGTGGCGGGCTGCAATGCGTTGACCACGAAGGTCGCCGTGTCCTCGCTCCACGGGATGATGTCGATCTTCTCGCCCTGCAGTTCCTGCACCACCGCCTGCACGCGGCTGCCCTTCATGCCGACGCAGGCGCCGACCGGGTCGATCGAGGAATCGCGGCTGATCACGCCGATCTTGGCGCGGCTGCCCGGATCGCGGGCGGCGGCCTTGATCTCGATGATGTTGTCGTAAATCTCCGGCACTTCCTGCGCGAACAGCTTCTTCATGAAGTCGGGGTGCGCGCGGCTGAGGAAGATCTGCGGTCCGCGGTTGTTGCGCTCGACCTTGGTGATGAGCGCGCGCACCCGCTCGCCCACGCGGGCAGCTTCGCGCGGGATCTGCTGGTCGCGGCGGATCACGCCCTCGGCGCGGCCCAAGTTGACGATCACGTGGCCAAATTCGACCGACTTGATCACGCCGGTGATGACTTCGCCCTGACGGTCCTTGAATTCCTCGAACTGACGCTCGCGCTCGGCATCGCGGACCTTCTGGAAGATCACCTGCTTGGCCGACTGCGCATCGATGCGGCCGAGATCGACCGGGGGCAGCGGATCGACGATGAAGTCACCGACCTTGGCGCCGGGCTGGAGCTTTTCGGCCTGCTTGAGATCGACCTGCTTGAAGTAGTCCTCGACCTCCTCGACCACCTCGACCACGCGCCACAGCGTCAGATCGCCGGTCATGGGATCGAGCTTCGCGCGGATGTCGTTTTCCGCACCGTAGCGGTTGCGCGCGGACTTCTGGATCGCTTCTTCCATCGCCTCGATGACGATCGCCTTGTCGATCATCTTTTCCGAGGCGACCGCGTTGGCGATCGCGAGGAGTTCGGCCTTGTTGGCGGAAATGGCACTCATCAGTCGTCTGCCTTCTCTGAATTGTCTTCGATGAGTTCGTCGGCTCCGCTGGTGTCCAGCGGGCGGGTGGCGGCGATCAGCGCGTCGGTGAGGACGAGCTTCGCGGAATGAATGGCGGCGCGCGGCAGGCGAACGTCGCCCGCCTTCACTTCCTTGACGAGGACCATACCATCCTCGAGCCCGCCGAGCACGCCCTTGTTGACGCGCTGGCCGTCATAGGCCTTGTCCATGACGATGCGGACCTCGTGGCCCGCCCAGTTCGCGAAGTCCTTGTCGCGGGTCAGCGGACGGTCGATGCCGGGGCTGGACACTTCGAGGTGATAGGCGCCCTCGACGAGCACCTCGCCTGCCTCTTCCGCCGCGTCGATCACGTCGGAGATGCGGCGCGAGAGGGCAGCGCACTGGTCGAGCACCAGCTGGCCCGTCGCCGGGTCCTCGGCCATGATCTGGAGCGCCATGCCGCCGTCGCCGGCCTCGGAGGGGACCATCGCCACGCGCACGAGCTCGAAGCCGAGGGCAGTCGCCTCGGGTTCGATCAGCGTGGTCAGTCGCGCGATATCGGTCATCGAGTCCTTCGTTGCACAAGGACATTGCACAAACGCGGTGTTGGGCCGGCCCCCGGAGGCGCCAGCATCCAAACCTTGTCGCGACAATGTCGGGATTGGCGCTGCACCTAGTGCGATTTGCCGGCTTTGGCAAGTGTCATCCGCCCGCCCGGCGCGCGGCCGCCGGAGTCAGGGCTGGCCGCTGACCCAGCGCCGGGCCTGTTCGCGCAGCGCCGCGCTCTCGCGCTCGGCGAAGTGTTCAGCGTAGCGGCGAATCTCGAGCACCTGCGCCTTGGCGAGCGGTTCGTCGAAGGATATCGCGTTGAGGCCCCCGCCGGAGCGCTGTTCGAGCCGCACGATCGATCCGAACAGCTCGAAACGCCCCAGTTCGACATAGCCCTGCTGACCGGCCGCGACGGGGCGAACCACCGCGAGGCGCGCGCCGGTGCGGGACAGGTCGACGATGATGCAGTTCTGCGTCCCGCTGATCGCGGTGAACCTGGCCGGGAGGGCAAGCCTGAGCCGCGCGGATGCCCGGCGCCCCACGGCGAGACTGCCGTCGGGTGCGAGAGGGTTGCGGCTCTGCGGACATGATGCCCGCCAGCCTGCCGGAGCGGGGTGAAGACGAGATGGCGCAGCGGACTGTGGCGAATGCGTAATGCGCGGCCGACGGGGCGCGGGAAATCAGATCGGGCGGTCGTCCGAGGTGTCGCCGGTCGCCCACTTGCGGGCCGTCTCGAGCAGCGCGCGGCGTTCGCGCTCCTCGAAGTTCTCGTGATAGCGCCGCGTCTCGAGCACCATCGCATCGCTGAGCGGCTCGTCGAACATCAGCGCATTGAGGCCGAATTCGCTGCGGGTGACGATCACGAAGTGGTTGATGACGCCGCAGCGCAAGATCGCGCCCTCGCCCTCGCGGATCGCATCGAGGATCGCGACCTGCGCGCCGGTGCGCGAGAGGTTGAGCAGGATGCAGGTGTGCGCCTTCTCGACTGCGATCAGCTGGGCCGGGAGGCTGATGCGCAGGCGCGGCGCGGAGCGGCGACCGGCCTGGAGCGAGGGCACGTCGCCCCCGGCCGCGGGCGCCGGCATTCGCAGCCGATCCTCGGTCGTGTGGGGCGCAACCGGGCATGGGACCTGCGGCGCGGCGGCACGCAGCACCGCCTCATGCGGCGCGGCCGCCGAGGGGAGCGCAGCGTGCCGATGGCTGCCGGTCAGGTCGGGTCGCACGTCAGCGCCCCCGCTCCGATCGCGGCGGCGGCCATGCCGATTCGCCTGCAAACCAGCGCAGGTCTCCGTAATCCATAAGGAAATATTCGGAATGCCGATGCATCGCGTTATTGTCGTCCCAGTTCAGGCGACCGCAATAATCGAAAAGAATTGCCAATCCGTTAGAAGGCGGCTCAGTCCTGCCCCTCCATCAGCGCGTGCTTGCGGATGCAGTGGCGCAGCTGGTCATAGGTGAGCCCGAGCGCGCGCGCGGTCTGGCGCTGGTTCCAGCGATGCTTGCCCAGCGCGTGGGCGAGGATCGCGCGTTCGTGGGCGTCGACCGCCGCGCGCAGATCCTCGATCGTGTCGAAACTGGCCGGGGCAGGCGGCGCCGC
>NZ_JAPFGY010000043.1 GCF_026586795.1 Erythrobacter sp. WG | reverse complement strand
GTGCCCCTCCACCCCGACCCTGCGGGTCGCGGTCCCCCTCCCCGTTCCGGGGAGGAATTACCGCGTCGGGTAATTGGGGGCCTCGCGGGTGATCGCGACATCGTGGACGTGACTCTCCGAAAGCCCCGCATTGGTGATCCGCACGAACTGCGCGCGCTTCTGCAAGTCGGGAATGGTGGCAGAGCCGGTATAGCCCATCGCCGCCTTGATCCCGCCGACGAGCTGGTGGATCACGTCGGCGGCGGGGCCCTTGAAGGGCACCTGCCCCTCGATCCCCTCGGGGACGAGCTTCATCGCGCTGACGTCCTGCTGGAAGTAACGGTCGGCCGAGCCGCGCGCCATCGCGCCGACCGAGCCCATGCCGCGATAGGCCTTATAGGAGCGGCCCTGGTAGAGGAACACCTCGCCCGGGCTTTCGGTGGTGCCTGCCAGCATCGATCCGATCATCACGCTCGAAGCGCCCGCCGCCAGCGCCTTCGCGGCATCGCCCGAAGTGCGCAGACCGCCATCGGCGATCACCGGGACGCCCGACTTGGCGGCTTCGGCAGCGCTTTCCATGATCGCGGTCAGCTGCGGCACGCCCACGCCCGCAACGACGCGGGTGGTGCAGATCGAGCCCGGCCCGATCCCGACCTTGACCGCATCGGCGCCCGCATCGACCAGCGCGCGCGTGGCCTCGGCAGTCGCGACATTGCCCGCGATCACCTGCACCGCATTGGAGAGCTTCTTCACCCGTTCCACCGCGCGGGCGACCTCGATGTTGTGGCCGTGGGCGGTGTCGATCACGATCACGTCGACTTCCGCCTCGACCAGCGCCTCAGTGCGCGCGAAGCCCGCATCGCCCACGGTGGTCGCCGCCGCCACGCGAAGGCGGCCTGCGCCGTCCTTGGTGGCGTCGGGATAGTTCACCGCCTTCTCGATGTCCTTCACCGTGATGAGGCCGATGCAGTGATAGGCCTCGTCGACCACCAGCAGCTTCTCGATGCGCCGCTGGTGGAGCAGACGCCGCGCCTCCTCCTGACCAGTGCCCAAGGGGACGGTCGCGAGGTTCTCGGTCGTCATCAGCTCGCGCACGGGCTGCGCGGGGTTCTCGGCGAAGCGCACGTCGCGGTTGGTGAGGATGCCGACCAGCTTGCCGCCTGCGTCCACCACCGGGATGCCGCTGATCCGGTGCGCCTGCATCAGGGCCTGCGCCTCGCCCAGTGTCGCCTCGGGGCGGATGGTGATGGGATTGACCACCATCCCGCTCTCGTAGCGCTTGACCGCGCGGACCGCGGCGCATTGCGCTTCGATGTCGAGATTGCGGTGCAGCACGCCGATCCCGCCCAGCTGCGCCATGGCGATCGCCATGTCCGCCTCGGTCACGGTGTCCATCGCGGAGGACAGCACCGGGATGGTGAGCCGGATGTCGCGCGTCAGGCGCGTCGAAGTATCGGCCATGCTCGGCAGGACCGCGCTTTCCGCCGGGCGGAGCAGCACGTCGTCGAAGGTCAGACCGAGCGGGATATCCATGCGTGCCACTTTCCGTTTCGCGAGAGGGGATCTCCTCTGGCGGGAGATTCGTGGCGGCCCATGTAACGACACGCAGGGCTTCGCGCTAGGGGCGGGGCGCGGCCTCTGCCGGATTGGGCCGGGGATAGCGCGAAGGGTCCGCGACCTGGCGGATCACCGCCTCGTGGAGCAGCAGGTCCTGGGCCGCGCTGCCATAATCGACGGCGGCGGCCTCGTCGGACGGCTTGTGGTAGCGCGTCGCAAGGAACGGATCGAGCACGCCGCGCGATCCGTAGGTGGCGCTCATCAGCACGGTGGGCACGCCCGCCTGCATCAGCACCCAGCCATCCTGCCGCTGCACGAAGCTTTCCGCGAGCGCTTCGTCGCCCATCCTGCGCCCGCTCCGGGCGACTTCGGCCTCGATCAGCGCATCGAGCGCCGGCGCGCGGCCGCGGCCGATCAGGCCGACCGGGCTCCCTGCCGGGGCGAGCGCCATCATGTCGAGGTTGAAGGCGGCGACGATGCTTTCGAGCGGCATCGGCGGCTTCCTCGAGAAGGCGCGGATGCCGAGCAGCCCGGGCTCCTCGGCGGTGGTGGCGAGGAAGTAGACGTCGCGCGCCAGCGGCGGGCCCGCCTTCAGCCGCCGCGCCAGTTCGAGCAGCATCGCGACGCCGCTGGCATTGTCGACCGCGCCGTTGCAGATCCGGTCAGGCGCCTGCACGGGCGCGCATTCGCCAAGGTGGTCCCAATGCGCCAGCACCAGCACCGCGCCCGCCGCCGGGTCGGTGCCGGGCAGGCGGCCGATGACGTTCTGGCTCTGGAACTCGCGCCGGTCAGAGGTCGCTTCGAGGCTGATCGAGAGGTTTAGCTCGAGCGGTGCATAGTCCGCCCCGCCAGCCTCGGCTTCGGCCTTCAATCGCTGCCAGCGCCGCGCGCCGATCACCCGGGCAAAGGCCTGTTCGGTGATATAGGCGGAAAGATGGTCCTGCTCGTCCTCGGCAAGCTGGGTGCGCGGCCTGGTCTCGCGGGTGCGCAGGGCAGCGAGCGCGGCGGCATCGGGGAGCACGGTCAGCACAGCAGTGACGTTCTGGGCGAACAGCGCCTCGCGCCGCGCGGCGCCTTGCCCGGGGTCGGCGATAATGACCGCGACCGCCCCGGCGAGCGCCTCTCCGAGCACCGATCCGTCACCCTGACCGACGAACACCACCGGCACCCCCGTCCCCGGCCCGCCGATCGCGAGCGCCCGGCGGCGGGGGGTGAAGACCGCCGCCTCGCTGGCCGGCACCACGGTGCGGGCGCGCCCCTGCCCGAGGGTGAGCTGCGACTGCTCGGGTTCGGTCGCGACGAGGTCGACCGGCAGGCGCCAATAGGTGCCCGGATCGTTGGTGGCGGTGACGAGGCCGATCTCACCCATCCGCGTCTCGATCCACGCCCAGGTGGCGCGGCCGCCGGACGTTCCGGGGCGGCGGCCCGCGAAGGCGTCACCGGCAAGAACCTCGACGTCCGCGCGCATCCGCGCGACGCTCCCGTCGTCCGCCACCGGGCGCGCGCGCGGGGCCGGCGCGGCGGCGCAGCCGGCGAGCAGCAGGCTCGCCAGCAGCACGGCCAGCAGCGGCACCCGGCGCAGGCTCATTCGGCGGTCCAGCCCCCGTCGATGGAATGGTTCGCGCCGGTGATGCCCCGCGCCGCGTCCGAGCACAGGAACACCGCCAAGGCCGCCACATCCTCGGGCAAAACGAAGCTCTTGGTCGGCTGCTTGGCGAGCAGCACGTCGTTCATCACCTGCTCGCGCGTCATCCCGCGGGCGGCCATGGTGTCGGGGATCTGGTTCTCCACGAGCGGCGTCCAGACATAGCCCGGCGAGATGCAGTTGGCGGTGATCCCGTGGGTCGCCAGTTCCAGCGCGATGGTCTTGGTGAAGCCGGCAAGGCCATGCTTGGCCGCGACATAGGCGCTCTTGTAGGGCGAGGCGACCAGCGAGTGGGCGGAAGCGGTGTTGATGATCCGCCCCCAGCCCTTCGCCTTCATGCCCGGCACCGCAAGGCGCGTCGCATGGAAGGCGGCCGAGAGGTTGAGGGCCAGGATCGCGTCCCACTTCTCGGGGGGAAAATCCTCGACCGGGGCGACGTGCTGCATCCCGGCATTGTTGACGAGGATGTCGATCGGGCCGACCTCGGCCATCATCGCTGCGATGGCGGCGGGGTCCATCAGGTTGGCGCCGTTGTAGGTGGCGCCGAGCTCCTCGCACAGCTTCGCAATCTCGCCCGCATCGCCGAGCCCGTTGAGAATCACTTCCGCGCCCTCGGCCGCGAGCGCGCGGGCGATGGCAAGGCCGATCCCGGAGGTCGAACCCGTCACCAGCGCACGCTTGTCCTTGAGCATTCGCCGCATCTCCTGCACGTATCGCCTATTGGGCCATCGCTTTTGCCGCGGCAATCGCGCCTGTCCAGCAAATTGCAGGCGGGGCGAGAACAAGGGGAAACAACTGATGCGTCTGGGCCCGTTCGATACCGCCGATATCGATGTCCGCTCCTCGGGAGGCGGCGGGGTCGGCCGCGCCGGGGGGATCGGCTGCGGCACGCTGCTGATCGCGCTGGTGGGTGCTGTGGTGTTCGGGATCGATCCGCGCCAGACGATCGGCATGGTCGAAAGTGTCCAGCAGCGCAGCGCCCCCGCGCAGGGCGAGGCCGGCCCGGGCGGGGAGCCGCTCTCTGAGGAACAGGTGTGCAACAGCGGTCCCTATGCCAACGAGGCGTGCGCCGCGCTAGCCAGCCTCAACCGCACTTGGCAGGCGACCTTCGCGCAGAACCAGATTGCGTTCACCCGTCCGCAACTCGATCTCTACCGCGACGGCCGCGTCACCACCGACGGCTGCGGCAGCGCGACCTCGGCCGCCGGGCCCTTCTACTGCCCGGCCGATAAGGTGATCTACATCGACACCGCCTTCTACGACGAGCTCGCCCGGATGAGCGGCACCGGCGGCGATTTTGCCCGGCTCTACGTCATCGCCCACGAATACGGCCACCACATCCAGAACATCACGGGTCTGGCCGCGCAGGTCCGCCGTGAACAGCAGCGCAACCCCGCCGGTGCCAACCGCTTGCAGGTGGCGATGGAGCTTCAGGCGGACTGCTATGCCGGGATGTGGGCGGGCAAGAACCGCGACAAGGTGGAACCAGGCGACCTTGAAGAAGGTATGCAGGCCGCAAGTGCCATCGGCGACGACACGCTGATGCGCAACGCCGGGGAGCAAGTCTCGCCGGAAAGCTTCACCCACGGCTCCAGCCGCCAGCGCATGGCGGCGCTGAAGCGGGGGCTCGAGGCGACTGACGATGCCGCCTGCAACGTCTTCTTCGAAGGAACCTGAACCGATGATCCGATTGACCGCTCCGGCCCTGCTGCTTCTCGTCGTCACCGCTCCGGCAGCGGCGCAGGTTGTGCCCGATCCGACGATGGAGGATGTCGCCAAGACCCCGCTGCGCGATCTCAACATCGATAAGCGCGACATCCCGCCGGCGCTTCAGCAGGCGGTCACCGATCCCTATGCGACCGCC
Source organism: Erythrobacter sp. WG (assembly GCF_026586795.1). Taxonomy (GTDB): domain Bacteria; phylum Pseudomonadota; class Alphaproteobacteria; order Sphingomonadales; family Sphingomonadaceae; genus Erythrobacter. The sequence goes on along the minus strand of NZ_JAPFGY010000043.1, from coordinate 17,342 downwards.
GGTCTCGGCAAGTGCGGCGCGCTGGTCAGCGAAATCGCCGCGCTCGATACCGTGCTGGGCGCGGATTATGACATCGCCACCGACGACGGGAAGCGCAAGCTGAACGAGGGGCGCATCGGAGAAAGCATCGTGGGCGCGATCATCCCGTTCCGCGGCGTGCTGCGCGAAGTGACGGGCGCTGCCTCCAGCGATCGTGCGCTGACCGCCGCCTACACCGCCGGGATGGTGCGGCGCGCGTTCCTCAAGGGCTGGGGCATGGGCCGCGGCTGCGCCTATCCGGCGCGGCCCAAGGTGACGGTGGCAGCGGGCAGGAAGAAGTAACCCTTCCCGCCCGCGCCTTCGGGGTTCCCGACCGGTCTTACCTGCCGGTTCGCTTCAAACGCTCGATCTGGGTGTCGAGGGTATCGAGGACCAGCTTGCGCGTCTCCTCGGGGATATCCCTCGTTCCGGCGATTTCCGCGCGGGCTTCCTCGAGCCCGGCGCGCGCTTCGGCGAGCCCGGCGCGGGATTCCTCGATCCCGGCCCGCGCGACGTCGGCGATGCGCTGCTGGCAGATCATGATGCGGGTGCGGCCGTCCTTGTCCTCGCTGGTGTCGACCATCTCGGACGAGTCGGGCTTGCAACCGCTCGTCACCATGACCGGCGGCAGCGGCGGCAGCGGCGGCAGCACGCCCGAGGGCGGCATCGGCGGGCGCGGCGGGGCGATGCGCAGGCGCATCATGTCGCCGCGCGCCCGCATGGCCTCGGCCTCGGCGCGAAGTTCGGCGATCGCGGCCTCACGCTCGGCCCTGTCGGCGCTGCGCAGCGCCTCGAAGCGGCGCTTCATCGCCTCGCGGTCGGGTCCGGGCTCGCCGGGGGCGGTGCGCATCACGATCCGCACGCGGTTCTCCTTGCCGTCGGCATCGCGCCACACCTTTTCGGTGACCTCTTCGGTGGTTCCGGCGCCATCGCCGTCCCGCGTGTCCAGCACGAACACCTGCGGCTCGCCCGGGGGCGGCGGCGGCGGGGGCAGATCGGGACCGCCGGAGGGCGGCGCCGGCGGGGCGGGCGGCTCGGGGGCCTGCGGCACCTCGGCGGGGGTCTCGCTCGCGGCGTAGCTGATCGAGGCGGTCAGCGGCAGGGCGAGCAGCCCCGCGCCGAGCAGGGCGCGCCCGGCGAGCCGGCGGCGGGGCGAAGGTTCGGACATGGTCAGGCTCCTCAGGCGGTGGATGATCGATTTCTCGCCGAGCACCGGGCAGGCCATCGGCGCGGTCAGGGCGGCATGGTTCATGGCCCCCGGCTGCGCGGCGAAGCGGGCGATGAGCGCGGCATAGGCGGCCCGTTCGCCGGGCTTGCGGTGCGCCATCACCCGCGCGTCGCACGCCGCCTCCTGGTCGCGCCGCAGTGCCAGCCAGCCGTAGCGGCCGAGCGGGTTCCACCAGTGCAGCGCGAACAGCGGCTGGACGAGGACGTTGACCAGGAGGTCCCCGCCGCGATGGTGGGCGAGCTCGTGCGCCAGCGCGAGATCGCGCGCCGGGCGGTCGTGATGGGCAAGGAAGCCGGGCGGCAGCGCGATGACCGGATCGATCACGCCCATGGCGAGCGGCGCGGCGGTGGCCGGCGTCTCGACGAGGCGGATCCTGCCGAGGAGGCCGCCCATCGCGCCCGGCGCCCGCCCGACCTCGCGGCCCGCGGCGAGCAGCTCGTCACGCAGCGCGAAGTAGGCGGCAAAGCGCAGCCACAGCGTCACGCCGGCGCCCGCCAGCCAGACGAGCAGCAAGGCCTCGAGCCAGGGCAGCGCCGAAAGTGCCGCGACCAGATCGAAACCGACAGGCTCCGGCGCTGCGGCAGGCACTGCCACGAGGGACAGCGGAACCGCCTCGCCCACAGGCAGCGAGCCACCGGCGGCGGCAACGGGGTCGAGCGCAGCCGCAGGCTCCTGCGGTGCCGGGGCCATCCACGCAGGCAGCGTCACCGGCGGCAGGACCAGCCGGAACAGCGGCAGCGCCCACAACGCATAGGCAGCCTCGGGCCCGAAATGGCGCGAGACGGGGCGGCGCAGCACCAGCACCGCGGCGATCAGCACGCCGGTCCACACCAGCGTGTGCAGCAGGACCCCGCTCACGAGCGCAGCTCCTTCAGCAGCGCCTCGATCTCGTCGAGATCCTCCTCGCTCAAGGCCTCGCTTTCGGCCAGGTGCGCGACCAGCGAGGCGGCGCTCCCGCCGAACAGGCGCTCGACCAGCCGGCGGCTCTCTCCCCCGACATAGGCCTCGCGTTCGATCAGCGGGGAGTAGAGGAAGCGCCGCCCGTCGGGCTCGGCGGCCACCGCGCCCTTCTGGACGAGGCGCGAAAGCAGGGTCTTGACCGTCGCGAGGCTCCAGTCGCGGCCCGTGCAGACCACCTCGCACACCTCGGCGGCGGTCTGGCGCGGGCGGTCCCACAGCACTTCCATGACCGCGTGCTCGGCTTCGGTGATGCGTTCACTGGGATGATTGTCGGGCGGGTTCACGAGAGCTACTCCCCTTGCTCTGACTACACCTGTAGTCGCGTCGATTACAGCTGTAAACCTTGCGCCTGCCTGAACGGGCCCCGCAGCGGGTTGAACTTCGTCGAAGCGGCGATACACCCGGACGAATGACATGGATGCGCGCCCTCTGCCATCTCGTTGCGGCGAGTGCCGCCGCCCTCGCCGCCCCCGCGCCCGCCGCGCCGCCGACCGAGGCCTTCCTGCCGGACACGACGCCGGTGCAGCTCGAGGCGGGCAAGGCCGACACCCGCGTGGGCGAGCTGATCTTTCGCGGCGGGGTCGAGATCGCGCCCGACAAGGCGAACATCGGCGGCATCTCCGCGCTTGAATGGCATGACGGCACGCTGTTCGCCGTGACCGACGAGGGACGCTGGATGGAGCTCACCCCAGGCGAGATTGCGGGCCGGCTGGTCGACATTTCCGAAGTCCGGCTCGGGACGCTCCAGGGCGCGAACGGCGAGTCCCTTGCCGGAAAGGCGCTGGGCGATGCCGAGGCGCTGACCCGCCTTCCCTCCGGCGAATGGCTGGTCGCCTTCGAGCAGGATCACCGCCTGCTGCGCTACGCAGACCTCACGGACAGGGCGACGGGAAAGGACCCGCGCGCGGACGGACTGATCGCCGCTTTCAACCCGGGCGAGAGGAACGAGGGGATCGAGACGCTTGCGGCCTACCCCGGCGGCGTCCTCGCCTGCGCCGAGCGGGTCGACCCCGCGCGCCCCAACTGCCTGCGCGTCACCGAAGCAGGCCCGCGCGCGTTCCACCTCCCCGCCCCCGACGGCATCGCCGAGGCCGGCGGGGTGCCGACCGATGCCGCCTGCACGGCCGGCGGCACCTGCTACGTGCTGCTCAGGAGTTTCACGCAAGGGCAGGGAAACCGCGCCGCGGTGATCGCCCTCGCCCCGGACGACACCGCGACCACCCTCGCCGTGCTCGTCCCGCCGCTGCTGCTCGACAATTTCGAGGGGCTGGCGGTGCGCGCGGAGCCGGGGCGGACCTTCCTCTACCTTGTCTCGGACGACAACGACCGGAACAACTGCGCGCGCACCAAGGCGCCGACCTGCCAGCGCACCCTGCTCTACAAGTTCGAGATCGCCCCGCCCTCCGCCGGGCCAGTGGCGCCCGCGCCCGCAGCCTTCGCAGCGGCACCAGTCGCGCGCCCGGGCGTGCGCCCGCATCCCGAGGCGGCGAGCGTTGCCGTGGTGCTCGAGACCGCACTCGGCCCCGTCACCATCACGCTCGAGACGGCGCGTGCGCCCGTCACCGCGGCGAATTTCCTGCGCTATGTCGACGAGAAGCGCCTCGACGGCACCACCTTCTACCGCGCGATGGACCTCGGCGGCGCGCGCCAGCCCTCGGGCCTCGTGCAGGGCGGCGCGCGGGGCGATCCCAAGCGGGCGCTCCCGCCGATCGCGCACGAGCCGACCAGCCAGACCGGCCTCACCCACACCCACGGCGCGGTGTCGATGGCGATGAACGCGCCGGGGACGGCGACGGGGGACTTCTTCGTCATGGTCGAGGACCAGACCGGCTTCGATGCCGACCTGCAGGCGAGCGACCCGGCCTGGGCGGCGGGCTATGCGGTGTTCGGCTACGTGACAGGCGGCATGGACATCATCGCCGCGATCCTCGCCGCACCGCGCGATGCGGAGGCGGGCGAAGGGGTGATGAAGGGTCAGATGATCGCCAAGCCGGTGACGATCCTCACCGCCCGCCGGGCCGCGCCCGCGCCCTAGAGCACCAGCTGGGTCTGGACGACGAAGGCGACCGGCTTGCCCTCGGCGGTCTCAATTGTGGTCTGCCATACCGACATCCGCCGCCCGGTCTTGAGCGGCACCGCCCGCCCCCTGACGAGGGTGCCCACCGGCGCAGGCCCGAGGAAGTTGGTCTTGCTCTCGATGGTGGTCGTGCCCGCCGCGCCCTCGGGCAGGGCGGCGGAGGCACCGGCCGCGCCGAGCGCGTCGGCGAAGGCCATGATCGCCCCGCCGTGCATGATCCCCCCGGCGGTGCACAGGTCCTCGCGCACGGTGATCTCGCCCTCCACCGCCGCGGGCCCGGCGGCGGTGACGGTCACGCCCATCAGCCTCGAAAAGGGCATGGCGTCGGCAGGGTTCATCGGGCGTCATCCTCATTCGGGCCGAGACCGGCGACTAGCAGGATCTCGGCGACGAATTCAGCATCGCTGCGCAGGCGCAGCATTCCGGACCGCTGCAGGCCGATGCCGCCGTGGGCGAGCATCCACACCCGCATCACCTCGCGCCGCCGGGTGTCCTCGTCCGCGCCCGGCGTGGCGAGCACGCGAAGCGCGACGGCGATCACCCGGTCGATGCTCGCGCGCAGGGCGGGATGGGCGTTGATCTCGTCGTAGCGGCGCTGGGTCATCACCGCGTAGAGCCCCGGCTGCGCGAGCGCGAAGCGGACATAGGCGGTCAGGAACGCCGCCGGCTGCGCGGCCTCGGCAAGGGCATCGGCAAGACGGTCGAACCCGCGCGCGGCAAGCGCCGCGAGCAGCGCGTCGCGGTCGGCGAAGTGGTTGTAGAGCGCGCGGTGCGCCACCCCCACCCGCTCCGCCAGCGCACGCAGCGAGGGACCTGCCGAAGGGTCTTCGGCGAGCATCTCCAGCGCCGCATCGAGCGCGGCGGCAGCAAGATCGCCGTGGTGATAGGCCGAGCGCGCGGTCATGGCGCCGACCCCAATACCGAGACGTGCCAGTCCACGCGCATCCGCGCGACCTCCCGCCCCTCGGCGTCGGTCATGGCGACCTTGACCGGGAAGCGCACCTTGCCCTCGCCATCGAGCGCGGCGAGGAGCCCCTCCCGCTCGGCATCGACCGCCGCATGGGCGGTGACCACGCCCTTGGCGGGTCTGACGAAATCGATCGTCGCGCTCGCCGCGACGGGCCGCACGCCGGCGAGGCGTTCGAGGAACAGCCCGGCCATCGCCGCACCTGACGCAGCCTCGGCGAGCGTGAACAGCGCGCCGGCGTGCATCGTCGCGATGTGGTTGCTGGTCTCCCGGGTCTGGCCCAGCGTCGCCGTCCCCTCGCCGGCGGTGATGGTCTCGAGCGCAACGCCGACATGGGCGGCGAAGGGGACTGCGACAGAGAGCTGGGCCTTGAGAGCGTCGAAGGGGTTCATGCCGGGGTTCCTTGTGTCCGGAGACTATGTATCCGCTGGATACATTACCCGCGCACAAGATCAACCCCTGAAGCCGGTAAAGCTATCGCTGGAACGGAAGACCTATTCGGCGAGCGCGGGGCGGCCGACCGGCAGGCTCGGCTGGCGCGGCATCCCGGCCTCGATCACCGGCAGCCACGCCTTCGCGCCCGCGCCGATGCTGGTCTGCGGCAACGAGGCGAGAAAGCGCGCCTTCGCCTCCCACTCGGCGACCGAGCGCCCGGCCAGCCGCGCCGCCTCCTCCAGCCCCACCGGCTGGCGCAGCGCGCGGTTGATCAGCGCGTCGCCGAAAAAGGTCCAGTCGTTCTCGGCGACGCAGCCGAAGGACGAGCGCGTGCTGGCGGCGGCGGTGAGGATCGCGGTGTTCTCGCTTGCCAGCACCGGCACGAAGACGCCCGAATAGCAGGCCGAGAGGATCAGCACCCGCCGCGCGATCCCCGCCTCATCGAGCGCCGCCTTCAGCCGCGCGGGCGCGAGCACGCCATAGCCGCTGTCGCCGTAGTGATAGGCAAGGCCGATGTCCGCCCCGTGGCTGGTGGTGTAGAGCACCAGCACGTCCTCGCGCCCGTCCATGAGGGTGCCGACATGGGCGATGGCGAGGAGCAGCGCGCTGATCGAACCCTGCGGCAGGTCGTCGGCGCGGCCGTCGGGTCCGGCCAGCGTCAGCGTGCGCCCCGCGGCTGCGTAGCGCGCCGAGAGCACCTGCCCCGCCTCGCGCGCCTCGCGGGCGAAGACCGGATCGCTGTCGAGCGCGACGCTGATCACGTAGGCATCGGGCGTGCCGGGGCGCTGCGGCTGGAGCGCGGCCAGTGCCGCCTCAAGCCGCCGGGCCTGCGCCCGCGCCACCGCCGGGGCGACGCCGCGGTGGAGTTCCGGGCCGAGATCGTAGGACTTGCGCCGCTCGGCTTCGGTCTTGCCGCTGGCGAGATCGGGCCAGGGCAGCGTGTGCGCCGGGGGCGTGGTCTGGGGCGTGGATTGCGGCGAGGACTGCGGCGTGGATTGCGACAGGGCCGGCACCGCGAGCAGCGCCGCGTACACCCCTGCGATGATGCTGCCCCGGTTCATTCGCGGGTCCAAGCTGCCTGCGCGCGGACAGGGCGTCAAGCGGCCTCAGAGCGCGAGCCGCCGCCAGATCGCCTTGACGCTGAGGCCGAGCAGACGCTTGTACTCGATGGTCTTGACGAACCAGTAGAACGCGAAGGCGAGGATCGCCGCGGCCTCGGTCCAGTAGACTGCATGGCCGCAGTCCGGCCCCTGCCACAGGTTGATCCCCCAGGCGGCGAGCGGCAGGGCGATCATCAGCAGCCCTGCGACGTTGTAAGCCCGCGCGAACCGGTCACGCAGCGGCGGCCACAGGATGTAGGTCAGCCGCCGCTTGGAAAAGCCGAGCGCGACGAGGAACAGGCAGGCGAAGAAGGCGAAGGCGAACCCCTCGTGCCAGTCGAAGGCGGTGTCGGTGCACTGCGCGATCCCGGTCGGCACCATGGCGACGCCGATCAGCAGCACGCCCGCGAGCGTGAGCAGCAGGTTCTCCGCGCGGGAGAGGCCCTGGAAGAGTACGAGGAACAGCCCGAGCGCCCACAGCAGCCCGACGAAGAGGTCGCGCGTTTCGGGCACGTGGTAGAAGTAGCTTATCGAGTAGTGCCCCTCGTATCCCCCGACGAGCGGCAGCACGATCGGCACCGCGAGAGCGATGAGGCCGATGCCGAAGCTCTTGATGAGGAAGGCGACATTGGCGTGGCGGGAGAATTCCTTCCGGTAGGCATCCTTGCGCCGCCAGTCGATCGCCTTCGGATCGGGAGGAGATGCCGGTTGCCGCTTCGCCATGTCGTGTCCCCATCTTAGCCCCTGGCCTTTCGGTGAGTACATAAGGGGAACAACGATGTCGCCAGCGAGGCGGGGAGGCGCGCCGCGCAAGCGACAGCCCGCATTGCCGGCGTTACCAACATCTGGTACATGGTCGCGCCATGGGAAAGAACACCTCCATCTCGCTCGGCGACCACTACGAGGCCTATGCCCGCCGCAAGGTCGAATCCGGCGAATTCGCCACCATCAGCGAAGTGATCCGCGACGCGCTTAGGCGGGCCGAGGAGCGGGACAGGCGCATCGACCGTCTCCGACGGCTCGTCCGCGAAGGCGAGGAGAGCGGCGATCCGCAACCGTTCGATTTCGAAGAGTTCCTGAGTGAAATGCATGCAGGCCACAAGCGGCCGGCATGATCGCTCTCGTCGTCCGGCCAGCGGCCCGGCATGATCTGGCCGATATCTGGACCTACACAGCCACCACCTGGGGTGTCGAACAGGCCGACTTCTACGTGGGGCAGATCAACGCCCAGATGGCAAAGCTGCCGACATTTCCCGAGATCGGCGGCCGGGTGGACGGGTTACCGCGTGAGTACCGGAAGGTGAGGTCCGGCTCGCACCGGATCATCTACAGGATCGCAGGTTCGCAGCTGATCGTCGTCCGTATCGTCCACGAGCGCGAGGACGTTCCTGACGATCTCGACACATGACGCAAGAAGGCCCGATCCCTCACAGGACCGGGCCCACTGTGTCTTCAGCCTCAGCGCAGGCTCAGTACACGCGCGCCTTGGGCTCGATATACTTGATGTCGTCAGTCAGCGTGTATTCGTGCACCGGGCGGTAATCGATGCGGATGTTACTGCCGCGCCCGCCCCAGCCGTCGAACCAGGAAATGGTGTGCTTCATCCACTCGGCATCGTTGCGCTCGGGGTAGTCCTCGTGTGCGTGGGCGCCGCGGCTTTCCTTGCGGTTAGCCGCGCTCGCCATCGTCACGTTGGCCTGCGCCATCAGGTTGTCGAGCTCCAGCGTCTCGATCAGGTCGCTGTTCCAGATCAGCGACTTGTCGGTGACGTGGATGTCCTCCATCCGCTTGTTCTGCTCGGCGAGCTTGGCGACGCCTTCGTCCATCAGCTTCTGATCGCGGAACACGGCGCAGTGCTTCTGCATCGCTTTCTGCATCTCCGCCCGGATCTGCGCGGTCGGCGAGCCGCCGCTCGCGTAGCGGAAGTGGTCGAGGCGGGTCAGCGCGAAGTCGGCGCTGTCGGCGGGCAGTTCGGGCTGCGAAGCGCCGGGCTTGAGATTGTCGCGCAGGTGGTGGCCGGTCGCGCGGCCGAACACCACGAGGTCGATCAGCGAGTTGGAGCCCAAGCGGTTCGCCCCGTGCACCGAGACGCAGGCCGCCTCGCCCACGGCATAGAGGCCGGGGATGACCGTGTCCGGATTGCCGTCCGGCCCGAGGGTCACGACCTGCCCGTGGTAGTTACACGGAATGCCGCCCATGTTGTAATGCACCGTCGGGGTGACGGGCAGCGGCTGCTTCGTGAGGTCGACGCCGGCGAAGATCTTGCCGCTCTCGGTGATCCCCGGCAGGCGCTCGGCCAGCACCTTGGGATCGATGTGATCGAGGTGCAGGTAGATGTGATCGCCCTCCGGCCCGACACCGCGGCCTTCGCGCATTTCCAGCGCCATCGAACGGCTCACCACGTCGCGCGAGGCGAGGTCCTTGGCGCTCGGCGCGTAACGCTCCATGAAGCGTTCGCCCTCGGAATTGGTGAGATAGCCCCCCTCCCCTCGCGCGCCTTCGGTGATTAGCACGCCCGCGCCGTAGATGCCGGTCGGGTGGAACTGCACGAACTCCATGTCCTGCAAGGGCAGCCCGGCGCGCAGTACCATCCCGCCGCCGTCGCCGGTGCAGGTGTGGGCCGAGGTCGCGGTGTAGTAGCAGCGCCCGTAGCCGCCGGTCGCCAGCACCACCGACTGCGCGCGGAAGCGGTGGATCTTCCCGTCATCGAGGCACATCGCCATGACGCCGACGCAACTCTTCACCCCGTCGCGCTCGGACATGATGAGATCGAGCGCGAAGTACTCGATGAAGAAGTCCGCGTCGTACTTCAGGCTCTGCTGGTAGAGCGCATGAAGCATCGCGTGCCCCGTGCGGTCGGCCGCGGCGCAGGTGCGCTGCACCGGCGGGCCCGCGCCCATGTTCTGCATGTGCCCGCCGAAGGGCCGCTGGTAGATCGTGCCGTCGGCATTTCGGCTGAAGGGCACGCCCGCGTGCTCCAGCTCGTAGACCGCTGCCGGGGCCTCGCGCGCGAGATATTCGATCGCGTCCTGGTCGCCCAGCCAGTCCGACCCCTTGACGGTGTCGTACATGTGCCAGGTCCAGTGGTCGGGCGAGTTGTTGCCGAGGCTGGCGGCGATCCCGCCCTGCGCGGCGACGGTGTGGCTGCGGGTCGGGAAGACCTTGGAGATGTTCGCGGTGCGCAGGCCCGCTTCGGCCGCGCCCATCGTAGCGCGCAGGCCCGATCCGCCTGCGCCCACCACCACCACGTCATAGGTGTGATCGACGATCGTGTAGGCGCCCTTCAGATGCGCGCCCCCGACATCGTTTGCCGTTCCTTTGGGTGCTGCGGTAGCCATCAAGCGGTCCTTCCGAATGCGAGTGTGGCGACGCTGAAGATGGCGAAGGCCCCGCCGCCGATAATTGCAAGATTGAGCGCTGCCAGAATGGCGAGCTTGGTGCCGGGCTCGTGCAGGTAATCCTCGACCAGCACCTGCAGGCCCATCCGGGCGTGCCAGAACACCGAGATGACGAGCAGGATGATCGCGGTCGCCGCCAGCGGGCTCGACAGCCACTCGACGACGCTCGCATGGCCGTAGTCGCCGAGCAGCGCGAGGCTGACGAGGAGGTAGCTCATCACCACGAGGTTGCCGATCGCGGTCATCCGGTGGACGATCCAGTGATGCGCGCCCTCGTGCGCCGTGCCGAGGCCGCGCACGCGGCCGATGGGGGTGCCGTTGCCCATGTGTGATCCCTCTACTTGAGCAGGATGACCGCCCAGAAGGCGGCGGTGAGGAGGATGCCGATGATCGGCGAAGCGGTAGCCCAGCGGCGGTTGGTGTCGAGCTCGTAGCCCGCGCCGATATCGAGCACGAGGTGGCGCAGGCCGCTCGTCATGTGGTTGAAGAAGGCCCACGACACGCCGACCAGCACCAAGAGGCCGAGCGGCGAGCCCATCACGGCCTGGAAGGTCGCGTAAGACCCCGGGCCGCTCGCCGCCGCCGCCAGCCACCACACCAGGATCGGCAGGCCGACCAGCGCCATGCCGTCGCCGGTCGCGCGGTGCAGGATCGAGACCAGCATATGCGGGCCCCAGCGCCAGATCTGCAGGTGCGGCGACAGCGGCCGCGCGGGGTTCTGTTGGTCTCGTTGGCTCATGATGATCCCGGTATTTCCCTCTTTTCGGCCCCATCCCTTAGCGCCTGCCCCGCGCGAGGCAAGCCCGCCAGCGGTGGACATGGCTTGCAAAGTTTCGGATAGGCGATTGCATGGGACACATTCTCGTAACCGGATCGAGCCGCGGTATCGGCAAGGCGGCGCTGGACGCCTTGGCGGCGCGCGGCGCGCGGGTGATCGGCCACGCCTCCCGGCCGGTCGGCTCCGACAAGGGCGTGCCGATCATCGCCGCCGATTTCGGCGATCCCCTGAGCGTCCAAGCGCTCTGGGAGGAGGCGCTGGAGATTGCGGGCGGCGCAATCGACGTCGTGGTCAACAACGCCGGGCGCTTCGAGGCGAACCGGCTGGACCGCTCGGACATCGAGTGGCTGGACGCCTGGGAGGACACCCTGCGCGTCAACCTCACCTCGGCCGCGCAGCTTTCGCGCTTTGCGGTGCTGCACTGGCAGGAGCGGGGGGTGCCGGGGCGCTTCGTCCATGTCGCGAGCCGCGCCGCCTATCGCGGGGACAGCCCGGCGCACTGGCACTATGCGGCGGCCAAGAGCGGGATGGTCGGCATGCACAAGACCATCGCGCGCGCCTATGCCAAGGACGGCATCCTGAGCTTCGCCGTCACCCCCGGCTTCACCGACACCAGCATGGCGGGCGACTACCTCGCGAGCCGCGGCGGGCCGGGCCTGCTCGCCGACATCCCCCTCGGCCGCGTCGCCACTCCGCAAGAGATCGCGGCGATCATCGCCTTCTGTGCCCTCGACGCGCCCCCGAGCATGACCGGCGCGGTGATCGACGCCAATGGAGCGAGCTTTGTCCGTTAGGTTCCTCGCCGCCGCGCTCCTCGCCCTGCCCCTGCTCGGCGCGAAGGAGACACCTCCCCCTGCGCCGGAGAAGAGCCAGGTCGCCTGGGCCGAGCATTGCCAAGGGAACGACGGCTGGGACACCCCCGGCCCGCCGTTCCGCATCCACGGCAACACCTGGTACGTCGGCACCTGCGGGATCGCGGCGATCCTCATCACGTGCACGGACGGCGCGGTGCTGATCGACAGCGGCACGGCGAAGGGCTCCGAGATCGTCGAGGCCAACATCCGCAGCATCGGCGTCAAGCTAGGCGACGTGAAGGCGATCCTCGGCAGCCACGAGCATTTCGACCACGTCGCGGGCTTCGCGCGGCTCCAAGGGCTGACAGGCGCGCCGGTGCTGGTCGGCACTGAGGCGGCGGGCGTGATCCGCACCGGCAAGGACGACCCGCGCGATCCGCAATTCGGGCTGCACCCGCCGATGGCGCCGGTCTCCGGAAGCGTGCGCGGGGTGAAGGACGGCGAGAGCCTGACAATCGCCGGCATCACCCTCACCGCGCTCGCCACCCCCGGCCACACTCCCGGCGCGATGAGCTGGAGCTGGCGGAGCTGCGCGGGCAAGGACTGCCGGACCATCGTCTACGCCGACAGCCTGAACCCGATCAGCGGGGACGGCTACCGCTTCTCCGACCACGCCGATTACCTCGCCGCCTTCCGCGCCGGGCTGGCGAGGCTGCGCGTCGCGCCGTGCGACATCCTCATCACCCCCCACCCCGGCGGCAGCGATATGCCCGCGCGGGCCGGTGGCGGCTCGATGGTGGGCGGGATGAACTGCGCGCAATACGCCGAAGCCAAGAGCATGGCGCTGGGCGATCGCCTCGCCCGGGAGGCGGCGGTCAAGTGACCACCACCTGGAAGCTCACCGCCCACGCCCCCAAGCCCGTCGTGCAGGCCGCGCTGCTCGCGCATGACCTGATCGACGACTGGGACCCGGAGCTCGTCATCGCCGGGCGCGAGGAAGCCGAGGACCGCCCCGACGACTGGGTGCTCGAAGGCTGGTATCCGAGGAAGCCCGGCAAGGCCGAGAAGGACGCGCTCGCCGGGCTGTTCGAGGGTCGCGCGCCAAAAATCACCGTCGAGGAACTCCCGCCCGCCGACTGGGTGACGCTGAGCCAGCACAACGCCCCCCCGATCCGCGCGGGGCGGTTCCATGTCCACACCCCCGATTACCCCGCCGAGCCCGACCTCATCGACTTCGTGATCCCGGCGAGCCAGGCCTTCGGCACCGGCCAGCACAAGACCACCGCCGGATGCCTCGAAATGCTGGGCCACATCAGGGCGAGCGGCATGGTGGCCCGCAACATCGCCGATATCGGCACCGGCACGGGCCTCCTCGGTTTCGCCGCCCTTGCCCTGTGGCCGCGCGCCGCCATCACCCTCACCGACATCGACCCGGTCTGCACCGGCGTCGTCGAGGAGAACGCGCGATTGAACGCCGTCCCGATGGGCTCGGGGCCCGGCGCGGCGGTGATGATCGTCGCCGACGGGATGGACGATCCGCTGATTCAGGTGCGCGGGCCCTATGACCTGCTCATCGCCAACATCCTCGCAGGTCCCCTGGTGAGCCTCGCGCCGGACTTCGGCAAGGCGGTAACACCCGGTGGGAGCCTGCTGCTTGCCGGTCTGCTGGCGGGCGAACAGGAGGCCGCCGTCAGGCGGGCGATGACCCGCGCCGGATTCCGCATGGCCGCCCGCCTCCAGCGCGGCGACTGGGCGATCCTGTGGCTGCGCAGGAGGCGCGCGCGCTAGGGGCATGATCGAGCGGGTCGACATCGCGGTGCGGCTCGTCGCCTGCGGGGCGAGCCTGCTGCTGCTGGTGCTGCTGCTGTCGGGCGAGGTGCGGCGCGGATTGAAGCTGCCGCTGGCCGGGCTGCTGACCGGCTCGATCGGCTACCTCGCCAATTCCACCGCGACCTTCCTGTTCGGCAGCCCGACCTCGCTGCCGCTGGGCGATTTCCTGTCGATCTTCACGCCGTTCTTCACCTGGCTCTTCGCGCTGCGCGTGCTCGAGCGCGAGCCGCCGCGCGTGGTGGTCTGGACGCCGCTCGCGGTGCTCGTGACGGGCTGGACGATCGGCTACTTCATCGGGCCCGACACGAAAATCGGGTTCACCGTGATCCACATCACCGGCCTTGCGCTGGTCGCCGACCTGTTCCGCGCGGCGCTGCTGGAGCGGGAGGACGATCTGGTCGAACAGCGCCGCGCCTTCCGCCTGTGGCTGCCGCTGCTGGTGGCGGCGCAGACCGGCGGCATCCTGGGCTACGAGCTCGTCACCGGGCGCGGCAGCGCGATGGGCGGCGACCCCGTGGCGCAGCTGGTCAATGCCGTCCTGATCCTTGCGGTCACGCTGGTTGCGGGCAAGGCGCTGCTGCGCACCGAACCCGAGCTGCTGCTGCGCGCCGAGCCCCGCGCCGCGCAGCCCGACAGCAAGGAGCAGCCCCCCGCACCCGCGCTCTCGCCGAGCGAGATGGTGCTGCGCGACAAGCTGGAGACGGCGATGGCGCAAGGCATCTACCGCACCCCCGGCCTTTCCATCGCCGGGCTCGCCGAGCGCCTCGGCACACCCGAACACCGCCTGCGTGCGCTGATCAACCAGCGGCTCGGGCACCGCAATTTCTCGGCCTATCTGAACCGCTACAGGATCGCCGAGGCAAGGGCCTGGCTGGCCGACCGCGAGAAGGTCGATCTGCCGGTGCTGACCCTCGCGATGGATCTGGGCTACAATTCGCTGCCCCCCTTCAACCGCGCGTTCCGCGAAGAGACGGGCACGAGCCCGAGCGAATATCGCCGCCGGTGCTTCCACAAGAGCGACGATCGGAACTGAAAAAGTGCATCGCTTTTCGGAATCCTTCGTCTTTTTCCGCCAGCGATGCGCCTTGGCGGCACGCCCGTGTCATGGAATAATCCTCCGCTGACAGAGGTCCTGCCCACATGATCGCTCCCGCCAACCCTTCGACGCTCGAATATGCCGCCAGCCGCGTGGCGGACCATTTCCTGTTCGGCATCTATTTCGATCTCAGCCGCTACCTGATCGCGGCCGGGGTGCTGACGGCAGTGCTGCTGGTGTTTCGCGGCTTTGCGGAAAGCCGGCGCATCCAGGTGGGCCGGCGGGCTTCGCGTGCCGATTATCGGCGCGAGCTGCTGTCATCGATGCGGACGGTGGCCGTCTATGCCGTCGTCACGCTGACGATCCTTGTCGGGCGCGAGACGGGGGTGATCCTGCTGTCGGTCAAGGACGCCGACCTGTGGACGATCGTCTGGCAGATCGCGCTGATCGTGATCGCGCATGACGCCTGGTTCTACTGGGCGCACCGCGCGATGCATTCCAAGCGGCTGTTCCGGGCGACGCACCTCCATCACCACAAGTCGCGCACGCCCACGCCGTGGACCGCCTACAGCTTCACCATGACCGAGGCGGTGATCGAGGTCGCCTTCGTGCCGGTGTTCCTGTTTGTCACCAGCCAGCTCGGCATCGCCTATGCCGTCTTCGCGATCCTGTTCTTCATCTGGCACCAGATGATCCGCAACGTGATGGCGCACGCAGGCAGCGAGCTGTTTCCGGCCGGCTGGGTCGACAATCCGTGGACGAGCTGGATTTCCACCACCACGCATCATGACCTGCACCATTCCTCGGGCCACAATTTCGGCTTCTACTTCACCTTCTGGGACCGCTGGATGGGGACCGAGCATCCGCGCTACCGCGAGACCTTTCGCGAGGTCACGACCCGGCGGCGTCAGCCGGAAGCCGCCGCAGAGCCCGCCGAATAGGCTTCAGGCGAGGCGGTCCCGCCATCCTTCGAGCCACAGCCGCTCGGCCCGTGGCGGCTTGAGCGCGAGCGCCGCGCCAAGCGCCGCGCGGGCTGCGTCTTCGCGTCCCGCCTTCGCCAGCAGATCGGCGCGCGCCACGTGGAACGGCCGCGCGAGGGCGAGCCGCTCGGCGGGGAGTGCATCAAGTTCCGCCAGCCCGGCCTCTGCTCCCTCGATCTGCGCCAATGCCAGCGCGCGGGAGAGCGCGACCATCGGGCTCGGTCGGAGCGCGAGCAGCACGTCGTAGAGCCGCAGGATCGCCGCCCAGTCGGTCCGCCCGTCGAAGGCCCGGCGGGCGTGGGTCAGCTGGATCGCAGCCATCACCTGACAGGGCCCGGAGCGGCCCAGCGTCGCCGCACGGTCCATCAGCGCGCGCGCCTGTTCGATCCGCAGACCATCCCACCGCGCCGGATTTTGCCGGGAGAGCGGCACCATCGCGCCCTCCCCGTCCACCCGCGCCCCGGCCCGCGAGCGCGCCAGCAGCACCTGTGCGGCAAGGCCGAGCGCCTCGGGCTCTTGCGGCAGCAGCTCGGCGACCAGCAGCGCGAGGCGCTCGACCTCCGCGCCCAGGTCCTCGCCGACATCCGCCGCAAGCTCGCCGCCCGCATCGGCATAGGCGGCGGTGAAGGCGAGCTCGAGCGCGAGCAGCACCGCCCCGAGCCGCTCGGGCCAGTCGCGGCGCGGAGGCAGCTCGAATGCGATCCCCGCATCGCGCACCTTCACCTTGGCGCGGGTGATGCGCTGGAACATGGCCTGTTCGCTCACCGCGAACAGCCGCGCGATGGCGGCCACGGGCAGCCCGCAGATCACTTTCAAGGCCAGCGCCGCGCGCACCTCAGCCCCCAGCGCCGGGTGGCAGCAGATGAACAGCAGCCGCAGCCGCTCGTCGGGGATCGGCTCGGGTAGCTCTAGGATGTCGGCCATGTCGGAGACCTGAGCGAGCGCCTCGGTGCTGCGCACCTCGGCGGCCTTTTTCCGGAGTGCATCGAGCGCCCGGCGCCTGGCCGCCACGAACAGCCAGGCGCCGACGTCGCGGGGCGGCGCGGGGAGCACGAGGCAGCGGGCGGCGGCTTCGGCGAAGGCTTCTTCCGCCGCGTCGAGATCGTGCAAGGCGGCGGCAAGCGCGGCCACCACCCGGGGCCGCGCCGCCATGATCGCCTGCGCGAGATCGAGCGGCAGGCTCAGCCCTCGGCCCCCATCGGCCATACCGGGCGCACCTCGATCCCGCCCTTGGGCACCGGGATGCGCCGCGCCCATTCCAGCGCCGCGTCGAGGCTTTCGACGTCGATGATGTAGAAGCCGCCCAATTCCTCATGCGTCTCGGCGAAGGGGCCGTCGTGGAGGGTCGCCGTGCCGTTCTCCCAGCGGATCGTGGTCGCGGTGGCGGCGGGCTTCAGGCGCTCGCCCGAAAAGGGCACGCCGGCCGCGACCAGATCCTCGGCGAGCTTCATGTGACCGGCCAGCGTCGCCTCCAGCAGCGCCGCGCCATCCGGGCCCGCATAGGCGCTCTCGTCCTCGTTGATCATCAGCATGAATTGCATCGCACGTCTCCGTCATCGGCCCCGCCGGCATGGCGAGGCTCTGACAGGGAGACGCGGATGTGAAGCCGGATTCGACAGGCTCGCGGAAAATTATTCGCCGAGGGCGCTTTCGAGGAGCGCTAGGGCATTGCGGGTGAAGGCCGCCATGTTGGCGATGCGGTCGTCCGAGGCGGTCTCGAGCAGCCCCGTGTGCTCGAGAC
>NZ_JAPFGY010000042.1 GCF_026586795.1 Erythrobacter sp. WG | reverse complement strand
GCGAGCACTTCCAGTTCGGGCGCCACCCGCTCCCAGTTGTCGAGCGCATATTGCAGCGTCGGCGCGATATAGCCCGCCGCGCAGCAGCGGGTGAGGTCCTTCGATACCACCACCAGCCGCCCGTCGCGCGTGCCGTTGTCGAGGGTTGCGAGTTTCATGTTCGGTCCGTCCTTGTCTGGTTCGTCATTGCGAGGAGCCCGAAAGGGCGACGCGGCAATCCAGAGCCCCGCACGGATCGCTCTGGATTGCCGCGCAGCCTGCGGCTGCTCGCAATGACGGGGGTGGCAGGCTCATCGGAATAACGAGGTGTGGGGCCTGTCATCCTCCCCAAACCGGCCTTTCCGCCGTCAGGTCAGGGGCGATGCGGGTGTAGGTGCCGGTGCCGGTGACGCGGGCGATGAGGCCCATCGCGTAGGGGTCGGCGCGCAAGGATTCGGGGTCGATGAAGGCGTCGGCCACCTCCATCGCGACGACCTCGCCGATCAGGATCACGGTCCCGGGGGCTGCGTCGAGGACATCGTGGAGCCGGCACTCGAAGCGCGCGGGCGCCCCCGCGATGCTCGGCGGCGCGACCATCTGCGAGGGCTCCATCGTCAGCCCCGCGAGCGCGGCCTCGTCGACCTCGGCGGGCGCGTCGATGCAGGTCGCGTTCATGGCGGGGAGCATCGCCTCGCTCACCAGATGGACCACGAACTCGCGGGTCGCGAGGATGTTCGCCGCGGTGTCCTTGAGCCGGCCGTCGTGCTGCCGCATCGTGCCGAGCACCACCAGCGGGGGCGAGGAGCCCATCATGTTGAAGAAGCTGTAGGGCGCAAGGTTGCCGATCCCGTCCTCCGACAGCGTCGAGACCCAGGCGATCGGGCGCGGGACGATCGTCCCCGCCATCAGCTTGTAGCGCTGCGCGTCGCTGAGGGCGGCCATGTCGAAGCGCATCAGTCGCTATCCGTGCGGAAGGCGACGGGGGGCTTGGCGCGGGTGTCGACCTCCAGCCGGAACACGTCGGGCCGGGCATAGTGCCCCGCGACGTCGAAATCGTAGCGGGCGCGAGGGATCTCCTCGGGGTCAATGTCGGCGTAGAGGATCGTCTCGCCCGCGTAGTCCGGCCCGGCCAGCACCTCGCCCAAGGGCCCGACGATCATGCTCCCGCCGCGCATCAGCACCGTCGCCGGGTCGTCGCCCAAGGCGCAGTCGTAGTCCGCGGGGTAATCGCCCCGCCGGATGAACTGGCAGGCGGACAGGACATGGCACCGACCTTCAAGCGCGATGTGCCGCATCGAGGCCGCCCACCCGTCGCGGTCGTCTGCGGTGGGCGCGCAGTAGAGCGTCACCCCTTGCGCGAACATCGCCATGCGCATCATCGGCATGTAGTTCTCCCAGCAGATCACCGCGCCGACCTGGCCGAGCGCGGTCTCGACCACCGGGAGCGTCGAGCCGTCGCCGAAGCCCCAGATCAGGCGTTCCGCACCCGTCGGCATGAGCTTCCTGTGATGCGCCATGGTGCCTGCGGTGCCGTCGATGATCAGTGCGGTGCAGTAGAGCGTGGAGCCCGCGCGCTCGATGATGCCGATGACGACGACCATCCTCGCCGCCGTGGCCGCCTCGCGGACAGCCGCGACCTCCGGCCCGTCGAGCGCCACCGCCTGATCGTGGTAGCGTGCGTAGTCGGCGCGGCCCTCGGGCTTCCGAATCCCCACCGGCGTCCCGAAGCTCGCGCCCTTGGGGTAGCCGCCGATGAAGGCTTCCGGGAACACCGCCAGCCGCGCCCCGGCCGCTGCGGCCTCGGCGATCAGCGCGGCGGCCTTGGCGGCGCTCGCGGCGCTGTCGGCGGGGACGGCGCTCGCCTGCACGACGGCGGCACGGAACGGCTGGGGGCGAATAGAGGTCATGGCCATGACACCGAATAGCATGAGGGGGACGCAGCCCGGCAATGGCATTGTCGGGCAAAGGCAATAACCATTGCGCATGAGGGAGCCTGCCATGGGGCAGCCGAGTTTCGACGCTTACTGCGAGGACGTGGCGGGCCGCGCCAATGTCGCCGACACGCCGGAACTGGTCGCCTATTACGAGCGGCTGGCGAAGCTCGGCACGGGCGCGCTGTGGACGGTCGCCAACAAGATCGAGCCGTGGGAGCCGGTCTCGACCTCGGTGCCGATGCTGTGGCGCTACCGGGACCTGCGCGAGGACGTGCTGCGCGCGCTCGATCTCGTCACGCCGGAACAGGCGGGGCGGCGGGTGGTCTATCTCGAGAACCCGGGCCGCAGCGACGTGGTGGCGGCGGTCGGCTGGCTCTATTCGGGCCTTCAGGTGATGGGGCCGGGCGAATGCGCCTCGAGCCACCGCCACTCGGCCTCGGCGCTGCGCTTCATCATGGAAGGGTCGGGCGCCTTCACCAATGTCGACGGGCACAAGCTGACCTTGGGCCGCAACGATTTCGTGCTGACGCCCAACGGCACCTGGCACGAGCACGGGGTCGCCGAAGACGGCACGATCTGCATCTGGCAGGACGGGCTCGACATCCCGCTGATGAACGCGCTGGAGGCGAACTTCTACGAGGTCCACCCGGACTTGAACCAAGCGGTGTCCTTTCCGATCGACGACACCACCGCGACTTGGGCCGGATCGGGCCTGAGGCCGCAGGGGCACGACTGGTCAAAGCGCTACTCGCCGATGCTCAAATACGAATGGGCGCCGACCTACGAGGCGCTGACGGCACTGGCGCGGGTCAGCGACGGGTCGCCCTATGACGGGATCATCATGGATTACGTGAACCCCGTCACCGGCGGCCCGGTGATGCCGACCATCGGCGCGCAGATGCAGCTGCTGCGCCCGGGCGAGCACACGCAGGCGCACCGCCAGGTCGGCAGCTTCGTCTACCAATGCGCCAAGGGGAGCGGGTATTCGGTCATCGGCGGCCAGCGCTTCGACTGGCAGGAGCGCGACATCTTCGTCGTGCCCGCCTGGATGTGGCACGAACACGCCAATGCCAGCGCCACCGAGGACGCCTGCCTTTTCGCCTTCCACGACCTGCCGGTGATGAAGAGCCTCGGCCTCTACCGCGAGGAAGGGTTCGGCGAGAATGGCGGGCACCAGCCTCTCATCCAGTAAGAAGGACAATTCATGAAGCTTGTGACCTATCGCCGCCACATCGAGGCGGCCGCGCGGCTTGGCGCGATTTGGGATGGCCGGGTGGTCGACCTCGCGAAGCTCGGTGCCGCTACGGGCGTGGACCTGCCCTCGACCATGCTGGAATTCATCGACCTGGGGGCGGACGCGGTGGCGGTGGCCTCGCAGATGCTGGCGGACGCGGGCGAGCGCTTCCCGCTGGGCACGGCCCTGCCGCTCGCCGACGTGAAGCTCCTCGCCCCCATCCCTCGCCCGCGCAAGAACATCTTCGGGATCGGCCTCAACTACACCGAGCACGTCGCCGAGAGCGCGCAGAGCCTCGACACCTCGCCCGAACTGCCGCGCCAGCCGGTGATCTTTTCGAAGCCGCCGACGACGGTGATCGGCCCGGACGAGCCGATCCGCCACGACGGCGCGATCACCCAGCAGCTCGACTGGGAGGTGGAGCTCGCCGCGATCATCGGCACCACCGCGAAGCGCGTGGCGCGCGAAGATGCGCTGGCGCACGTTTTCGGCTACAGCCTCGTCATCGACATGAGCGCGCGCGACAACCGGCGGGCGGGCCAGTGGATCTATTCCAAGGGGCAGGATTCCTATGCCCCGATGGGCCCCTGCATCGTCACCGCCGACGAGATCCCCGACCCCCAGACGCTGGACCTCGCCCTGTGGGTCAACGGGGTGGAAAAGCAGCGCAGCAACACCGCCTACATGCTCTTCAAGGTCGACGAACTGGTCGCCGACATCAGCGCCGGCATCACGCTGGAACCCGGCGACATCATCGCCACCGGCACCCC
Organism: Erythrobacter sp. WG; assembly: GCF_026586795.1. Taxonomy (GTDB): domain Bacteria; phylum Pseudomonadota; class Alphaproteobacteria; order Sphingomonadales; family Sphingomonadaceae; genus Erythrobacter. The sequence goes on along the minus strand of NZ_JAPFGY010000042.1, from coordinate 18,758 downwards.
GGCGGGCGTGGGCGCGGGACGAACGCCGCAGGAGTGGGTGTGGCCGGGGGACGTGATCGAGGCCGAGCTTCAGGGCATCGGCCGCCTGCGTCACCCCGTCATCAAGGTCTAGGGGAGCGCGGCCCGGAGCGATGCCGCGATCGCTTCGGGCCACGGGCGCGAGCGCTGGGCCTCGAGGTCCATGCACACCAGCACGCCCTCGCCCTTGAGGCGCTCGGTGCCCGCGCCCGCGAACACGAAGCGATAGGTGCAGCTGCTGGTGCCGATCTTCGCCGGCACCAGCGTGATTGCCAGCTCGTCGCCGAGCATCGCGGGCGCGAGGAATTCGGTTTCGAGCCGCACCGTCGGCGTGCCGATCCGGTCCTCGAGGTGCAGCGCGCGGAAGTCGCGGCCCAGCATCGCGAACCAGTCCTCGACCGCCGCGTTCAGCATTTCGAAGAAGCGCGGATAGAAGACGATCCCCGCCGCATCGACATGGGCGAAGCGGACCTTCGTGGTGTGGACGAAGGCCATCGCGCTACGCTCGCAAGGCTTCGGCGAGCTTCGCCTCGGCGCGCGCCATCTGCTCGTAGCCGGGACACACCGCCGCCGGCACGAAGGCCCGCGCCTCGGCCGCCTTGGCGGCGGCGTGGAGCGTGAACATGGGGTTCGCGAGATGCGGCCGCCCGATGCCGATGAGGTCCGCCCGGCCCGCCAGCAATATCGAGTTCGCCTGGTCGGCATCCTCGATATTGCCGACCGCCATCACGGGCACATCGGCGAGGTTGCGGACACGATCGGCAAAGGGCGTCTGGAACATCCGGCCATAGACGGGCCGCGCCAGCGGATTGGTCTCGCCCGCCGAGACGTCGATGAGGTCGACGCCTTCGGCCTTGAGCATCCGCGCGATCTCCACCGCGCCCTCAGGCTGGATGCCGCGCTCGCCCGACCAGTCGTTGGCCGAGATGCGGACGAGCAGCGGGCGGCTCTGCGGCCATACCGCGCGGACCGCGCGCACCACCTCGAGCGGCCACGCCATGCGGCCTGCGAGGTCTCCGCCCAGCGCATCCTCGCGCTTGTTCATGATGGGGGTGATGAAGCTCGACAGCAGGAAGCCGTGGCCCGCGTGGATCTCCAGCGCGTCGAAGCCCGCGTCATAGGCCCGGCGCGCGGCGGCGACGAAGTCCTCCTTGATGCGCACGAGGTCTTCAAGAGAGGCCTCCTCCGGCACCAGCCCGCCGGGCTTCCACGCCTGCGCCGAGGCCGAGAGGATCGGCCAGGGGTCGGCGAGCGGCACGTCGTAGCCGCGCCCACCCTCGGGCGCCCTGCACGCCGCGCGCGCGCCCGCGTGGCCGATCTGCGCGCAGGTCTTGGTGTCCGAATTGGCATGGATGAAGGCGTTGATCGCGTGCCAGCGCGCCACGTGCCGCTCGTCCCACAGGCCAGGACAGGCGATGGTCGCGCGGCCCTCGGGCGAAACCGCGAGCATTTCCGAGATAATCAGCCCCGTCCCCCCCAGCGCCCGGGCGCCGTAGTGGACGAGGTGGCGGTCGCAGGCATAGCCCTCGGCGTCGGCCATGTAGGTGAGCATCGGGGCCATGACGACGCGGTTGGGAAGCGTCACGTCCCGAAGCTTGTAAGGCGTGAACAGCGGCTGCCCCGCCTCCTCCCCCGCCCCTTGCGCCCCGCGATACCAGCGCTCGGCGCCCTCCAGCCACTCAGGATCGCGCAGGCGCAGGTTCTCGTGGCTGATGCGCTGGCTGCGGGTCAGCAGCGCATAGGCGAATTGCGGCAGGGGGAAGCCGATGTAGCGGTCGATGTCCTCGAACCACTCGGTCGAATTGCGCGCCGCGTTCTGGATGCGCAGCACGGCGGTGCGGCGTTCCTCCTCGTATTCGCCGAGCGCGGCGGCGAGCGCTTGCGGGTCCTCCAGCCCGGGCCGGTCGAGCACTTGCGCCAGCTTGATCGCATCTTCCAGCGCCAGCTTGGTGCCCGATCCGATCGAGAAATGCGCGGTGTGCGCCGCATCGCCCAGCAGCACGAGGTTCCCCCGTGACCAGCGCCCGCAGGAGACCCGGCGGAAGTTCAGCCAGTTGGCCGAGCCCCTGAGGTGCGCCGCGTTGGAGATCAGCCTGTGACCGCCGAGGTGCCGGGCGAACAGTTTCTCGCAGAAGGCGATGGCCTCCTCCTGCTCCATGTCCTCGAAGCCGAGGCCCGCCCAGGTCTCGGGGCTGCATTCGACGATGAAGGTCGAAGTGTCGGCGTTGAAGCGGTAGGCATGGGCCCAGACCCAGCCGTGCTCCGTCGGCTCGAAGATGAAGGCGAAGGCGTCGAACAATTGGTGCGTGCCGAGCCACATGAACTTGTTGCGGCGGACGTCGATATCGACCGCGAAATGCTCGGCAAAGCGCGTGCGCACCGCGCTGTTCACCCCGTCGGAGGCGACGATGAGGTCATAGCCGGGGTAATCGGCGGGGTCGCTCGAGCATTCGTGCTCGAAGTGGAGCTCGACCCCCAGCTCGCCCGCGCGCGCCTGAAGGATCTGGAGCAGGTGCTTCCGCCCGATGCCGATGAAACCGTGGCCCGAGGAGGTGCTGGTCTCGCCGTCGACGGTCGTCGCGATGTAGTCCCAGTGGGCGAAGCTGTCGGCGATGGTCTTGGCGCTCACCGGATCGGTGGCGGTCAGGTTGGCGAGGGTCTGGTCGGAGAACACCACCCCCCAGCCGAAGGTGTCGCCCGCCCGGTTGCGCTCGAACACCGCGATCTCGTGCGCGGGGTCCTTCAGCTTCATGGCGATGGCGAAGTAAAGTCCGGCGGGGCCCCCGCCGATGCAGGCGATACGCATCTCTGATCAGCTCCATTGCGCGGCCGGCTGCGCGGTCCGGCGCACGTGTCATCGGGACGCGAGGGCCAGCAAGGCCAATCACTTCTGCGCCCGGGGGCATGACAAAACCGATTTGCCGCGTGGCGGGCGCGGCCCCCTCAGCGCGCGGCGGCCCCCGGGCAAAAAGAAAGCGGCGGGCAGGATGGCCCTGCCCGCCGCTTGCCGGTCAGCCGATTGCCGCGATCAGAACGTGTAGCTCAGACGGGCATAGAGGAAGCGTCCATTGAAGCCGAAAGGCGAGAAGGACGAGAACGGCAGGAAGTAGTTGTTGACCGAGAGGTTCGCCTGCTGGCCGGTCAGCGGGTCGATCGCGCGGCCGACCGGGTTCACGGTCGGGTACTGGTCGAACAGGTTGTTCGCCCCGATCGCCAGCTGCACCCCCTCGACGAAGCCGTCCTGGGGGGTGAGGCGGAATTCGAGATCGGTGATCCAGCGCGGGCGCAGCAGCACGTCGTTGATCGGCGTGGCACCTGCCGAGAAGACCTCGCCGAAGCGGTTGGCGCGGACGGTGGCGCTGAACCAGCCCCACTCCCAGTCGGCGCCGAGGTTGACGCGGTCACGCGGCTGACCGCGCTCGATGCGCAGGGATTCGAGCCGCCCGAACAGGTCGATGCCCGGCACCTGGGCAAGGCTGCCGGGGTTGGTCCGCCGCCCGGTGATCTCGACATCGTTCCAGTTGTAGCCGCCGGTCAGCGACAGCGTGCCGTAGTCGCCGAGGCCGGTGCGGTAGGTGGCGATGAGGTCGAAGCCGCGGGTGCGGGTGTCGATCCCGTTGAAGAAGAACCGCGCCGCCGAAATGCTGGTGAAGCCCGCGTTGTTGAGGATCTGGGCGATCCCGAAGCCGGGGTTGGCCCCCGTCGGCGCGCCGGCCGCGTTGCGGTTGGCGGTGAGGTTGTCGGTGAGGACGATGCGGTCGTCGATGTCGATCTGGTAGTAGTCGAAGGTGACGTCGAGGCCCTGGACCCTGTTGAACACTGCGCCCGCCGACCAGGACACCGACTTTTCCGGCTGGAGGTCGCTCGATCCCAGCGCGCGGGCGACGGGGTTGTTGACCGGCAGGGTCACCGCATCGACCAGCACGCCGCCGATGTTGTTGGTGGCGGCCGCCGCGAAGAACTGCTGCTGGAGCGAGGGCGCGCGGAAGCCGGTCGAGATCGCGCCGCGCAGCGCGAAGCCCTCGACCAGCTCGAGGCGGGTCGCCACCTTGCCGTTCAGCGTCGACCCGAAGTCGGTGTAGTCCTCGAAACGCGCGGCGGCCTGGATGTTGAAGCCCTGGGTGATGTCGGCGTCGACCTCGGCATAGAGCGAGACGTTGCTGCGCGAATTCTCGCGCGTCACGTCGACCCCGCCGATGCGCGGCTGGAAGCCGGGGAACACCTGGCTGCCGGGCGCGGCAAAGGCGGTTGCGCCGGCGCCGGTGATGAACGGGTTGTTGGCGCCCACCAGCACCGGCCCGGCGCGGTAGCTGTCGGGCTCGCCGGCGGTCAGCTGGTAGCTCTCCCGGCGCCACTCCGCCCCGAAGGAGAGGGTGAAGCTGTCGATGCCCTTGATCTCGATATCGCGATTGACGTCGAGGTTGGCGGTCAGCTGGCTGTAGTCGATGCCGCCCGCATCGAAGATCGTCTTGCTGCCCGCGCCAAGCGAGGCGTTGAGGGTGTTCGAGATGAGGAAGTCGGTCTTGTTCTGGCCGTAGGCGAGCGACAGGTCCCAGTTCCACCCGCCAAGATCGCCGTCGAGCCCGCCGACCACCGAGAAATCCTTCGTGTCGGTGTTGATCAGCGGCAGGAACCCGTCGGGGTAGATCGCGGTGACGTTGCGGTTGTCCGCGGCGCGGCGGTAGAAGCCCGCCGAGGTCGCATCGCGGGTGCCGAAGGTGCCGAAGGCGTAGAAGTTGACCGCCTCGCCGAGCGGCACGCCCATGTTGACGACGATGTTCAAGTCTTCGGTCTTGGGATCGCCATAGAGGTGGTAGCGGCGGTTCAAGGTCAGCTCGCGCGGATCGAGCGGGCCGGTCTGCGAATAGTTGCGCCGCGGGTCGAAGCCGGCACGGTTGGTGGCGTTGCGGTCACGATATTCCGCGGTGATGTTGATGAAGCCTTCCGCACCGATCGGCAGGCCGATATTGCCGCCGATCGTCAGCACCTCGCCGTCGGTGGCCTTGAGGTCCTCGCCGTTGTCGATCAGCTGGAGGTTGCCGTCGGGGGTCAGGGTCGGGACCTGCCCGGCGGTCGCGTTGACGCCGGTGACCTGCCGCACGCCCTCGATGCGGGTGTTGAAGCCGCCGTAGTTGACGAAGAAGCGGCCGCCCTTGCGCGCGTCGTTGAGCTGGAAGTTGATGACCCCCGCGATCGCGTCCGAGCCGTATTGCGCCGCAGCGCCGTCACGCAGCACTTCGACGCGGCCGATCGAGGAGGAGGGGATCTGGTTCAGGTCGACCGCCGCGCTGCCGCGCCCGACCGAGCCGTTCAAGTTGAGGAGCGCCGCGGCATGGCGACGCTTGCCATTGACCAGCACCAGCGTCTGGTCCGGGCCGAGGCCGCGCAGCGTCGCCGGGCGGATCGCATCGGTGCCGTCGGTGATCGAGGGCTGCGGGAAGTTCAGCGAAGGCACCAGGTCGCGCAGCAGGCGCGCGGTCTCGACGAGGCCCGACTGGCGCAGCTGCTCGCCGCCGATCACGTCGACCGGCACGGGGCTTTCGGCCACGGTTCGACCGGTGCGGCGGGTCCCGGTGACGATCAGCTGATTGCCGCCCAGCTCGTCCTCGATGACCTCGGCCTCGGGCTGGGCCTGCACGAGCGCGGCGGCGGCGCTTGCCGTCGCCACGTCGCCGGGCGCCTGCCCTTCGGCGGCCTGCGCCGCACCGACCGGCAGCGCCATCGCCAGCGCGGAGCCGAGCGCGATCACCGAACCCGAATGGAGCACGTTTCTGATGTTCTGCATTGCTACCCCTGATTGTGTCTCGTGTTGCAACCGGACTGCTCGTCCCGTCGAAGCGCGCGCCACGTGGCAGACGGCCGGTTGCGCCCCCATCGGACACGATGCCGCGAAGCGCGCCCCGATGGCGCCTCGTCAGTGCACCGTAATCCTGTCAATCGCTGGGCGCGACCCGCTCATGCTTCGACGACGGCCGGAATGTTGCGTCTGCGAAGCCGGGGGTCAAAGGAAAAGGGCAGCCGGAGGCATCGCCCGCGCAATTCGGTTGCGCGGTGTCATGCATTTGCAACACCCCGGCGCGTGACCGCTACCTGCGGAATTCCACCTTCACGCCCGGACGGACCATCTGCGCAAGGCGGGCCGCGTCCCAGTTGGTGAGCCGCACGCAGCCGTGGCTCTGGGTCTGGCCGATGAGTTGCGGCTCGGGCGTGCCGTGGATGCCGTAATGCTCCTTGGAGAGGTCGATCCACACCACGCCCACCGGACTGTTGGGGCCGGGCGGCAGATGCTGCTTGTCCTCGCTGTCGTCGACGTCCCAGAACAGCTCGGGATTGTAGACGAAGGTCGGGTTGCGGGCGACGCCCTTCACGCTCCAGTCGCCGATCGGGAGCGGATCGCGGCGCGATCCGGTGGTGACGGTGAAGGCCGCCACCAGCCGGTCCTCGGCATCGAACACATGGAGCCAGCCCGCCGCTTCCTCGACGACGATCCGTGCCGCCTGCGGCTGTTCGCTGCCGACGCCGAGCGCGCGCAGCGTATCGCGCCAGGCGGTGTTGTCGACGCGCGAGGGGTCGATGCGGTCGGCGCCGATATTGGGCACGCGGATCTGCTGGCCGGGGCGGAAGGCGGGCGGGGCGCCGGTCGCCTCTGCGGACGGCGCGGCGGCAGGCGCGCCGGTCGTCCCGCCTGCGCCTGCCGGCCGTCCACCGGGATTGAGCGCGGCGAGCACCTCTGGCGTGGTGTGGAAGCGTTCCGCGAGCTTCTCGGCAAAGCTTTCGTAGCCGAGCTCGTCGAGCTTGGCCTGTTGCGCGGCGTCGTCGGGCAGCACGGTGAAGGTCCGCGCGCCCCAGTCGTCGGGGATGGTCACGACGCGGGTCGCGGGGATCTGCGACCACTCGGCGAGGGCGCGCCGGGTTGCCTCGTCAAGTTCGCCGGTCTCCGGCAGTTCGCGCGATTGCTGGAAGGCCCGCACGGCATTGGCGAGGCCGCGTCCCGGCTTGCCGTCGACCACGCCCACGCTGAAGCCGAGCCGATCGAGCACCACCTGCGCCTGCATGATCGGACGTGCCTCGCTGTCGGGGATCTCGTCGCCCGCTACAGCCCCGTCGCGCGCGGCCATGCTGTCCGCGCCCCCGGCGGCGGCCTTGCTCCGGCTGTCGGCGCTCTTGGCGTCGGGCTCGCCCGAGGGGTCGCGGTCATTGCAGGCGGCAAGGCCCGTGAGGGCCAGGGCAAGCGGCAGGCAGGCGGTCAGAATCGGCAGGCGCATCGGGGCTCCTCTTGCAGTGGTTTACAGGTGGCTCGGCTCAGTCGGGCGTGGCCGCCACCCAGGCCTTGGCCGCGTCGATTGCGTCTGCATCGAAGGCGCGGGCTTCGAGCGGCAGGACCTTGCCGAAGGCTTCGACCGCAGTGGCAGCAATGGCGGGGGCGGCGACCACGGCATAGCGGCGCACCGGCCCGATCGAGCGCAGGCTGGTCCACACCCCTTCGGCGGACAGGAAGGCACCGGGAGAGAAATGCTCGGTCGCGCGCATATCGAGCAGCAGGCCGAGCGCACCGCCATCGGCAATGGCGCTCTCGACGACCCGCGCCATGGCGAGCACCTGCGCATGATCGAGCGTGGCGTCGAACGCGAAGGCAATCGTCGTGACCTCGCCGGTGCGGAACATTTCGACATTCATGGCGCGGGTCCTCCTAATCGGTTCGGGCATTCGGGGCTGCCCTTTCGGCATCGCGCGCGCCGCCGTCCTTAACACAGGCTGGCGTCATGGCTTGGAGCGGCAACCGGCTTTGTGCGCCGCAGCGAAAGCCCCCTAAATTCAGGTATTAACATGGGTCATGCTGGCGTCGTTCAGCCGATCCATGACGCGCTTGACCGCTTCGGCCCGGCACACCGTGCAGGCCAGGGGTATGCTGCACACCACACAGCAGGAGATTCAGCATGAACACGCCCACCGACACGCCATCCGGCGGTATCCGCGCAGAGCTCGGCGAGGATGCCGCGCATCTCGGCGAGACCCTCAAGGGCCGCGCCGCGCAGCAAGCCGAGACCGGCAAGGACGCCGCGCTCGGCATCGCCGGATCGGCCTCCGGCGCGCTCGGCGCGGCAGCCGAGGATCTGCGCAACAACCCGGATGCGCCCGATTGGATGGCCAAGGGCCTCCAGCAGGTCGCCCGCCAGATCGACCGCGTTGCCGGCGATCTTCAGGGCCGCAGCCTCGAGGACATGACCCGCGACGCGGCGCGCTTCGCCCGGGAGAACCCCGGCACCTTTCTCGCCGCCGCCGCCGCCGCGGGCTTTGCCGCTGCGCGCCTGCTGCGCGCCGGGGTCGACCACAAGCACCACGCCAGTGAAGGCCTGAGCGGCACGGGATCGCAATATGCCGCGCAAGACCAGGCCGGTGACGGCCCCGTCTGGCCGGCCGACGAGAACATCATCCCGACCGACACCGGCACCGATCCGGGCTTCGCCCCTGCCTATGGCGCCGAAGGAGGGACGATCCGGTGAACGACCCGACCCGCACCCCCTTCGCGGGTGCCCGCCCGGACAGCGGCGGGGAGGATCGCAACATCGTCGATCTTCTCGGCCATCTCACCCAGCAGGGCGCGCATCTGGCGCGCGAACAGATCAGCCTCGTCAAGGCCGAGATCCGCGAGGCGACCACCGACATCAAGGCCGCCATCGCGGCGATGGCGACCGCCGCGGTGGTCGGCATTGCCGGCCTCGGCGTGCTGCTGATGGGCATCGCCTACTACGTCGCACGCGCCATCGACGACCTGGCGCTCGGCACCACGCTGGTGGGCGCGGCGACGATGCTGGTCGCGCTCGTCCTCTATCTCGGCGCGCGCAAGAAGATCGATGCCTCCCACCTCAAGCCCGATCGCAGCATCGAAACCCTCGCCGATACTCCCACGGTCGCCACCGGCGACCTGCATCATTCAGGAGCCCGATAATGCCCGACAGCACCTTCACCGACACGACTTCCGACCAGCGCAGCCCTGAGGAGATCGAGCGCGACATCCGCGCGACGCAGGAGGACATGAGCCGCACCGTCGAGCAGATCGGCGGCGAATTGAGCGCCCGCAACATCCTCAACTCCCTGCTCGACAAGGCCGAGGACGGCGGGGTCGACGCGCGCTATTTCCTCGACACGGCACGCCGCAATCCGCTCGCGCTGGGGATGATCGCGATCGGCGGCTTGTGGCTGGTGAGCGACGCCGATGCGCGCCCCTCGGCGCTCGGGATCAGGCGCGGCAGCGCGGACGGCAGCCGGGATTTCGGCAGCAGCGCCAGCCGCAGCTTCAGCAGCCGCGACACCGATGGCTGGCACCCGGACCATCGCCGCTATGTCGAGCATATGTCCCGCTACCAGCCTGAAGCGGGCGAGGACGACCAGTCCTATCGCCGCCGCCGCGATCTCGCCCGCGCCAATTACTTCATGATCGAGCAGGCTCACGACGAGGACGAAGGTGCCTTCCGCCAGCGGCTCGACGCCGCGACGCAGACCGCGCGCGACAGCTGGAGCAAGGCGAGCGAGAGCGCGCACGACATGGCGCGCGGCGCGCGTGACAAGGCCCGCTCGGCCGCCGGCGACGTGCAGGCCTTCTACGGCGACAACCCGCTGCTGATCGGCCTCGCCTCGGCCTTCGTCGGCGCGGTGGTCGGCGCGATGATCCCCGCGACCCGGACCGAGGAACGCTATGTCGGCGGACTCGGCGAGCAGGCCTTGGACGCTGCCGGCGCGCAGGCGAAGAAGGCCGGCGAGGCGGCGCGCCACAAGAAGGACGAGATGATCGGCCAGATCGACGACAGGCTCGGCGCCGAAGACGGGCGTCAGGGCAGCGGCATGGATGCCCGGCAGGGCGCCGGGGCTGGCCAGCAGATCTGAGGTCCGGCACTGTCCGCGAACGAAGAGGGGCCCGGATGCCGATGCATCCGGGCCCCTTTGTGCGTCAGTACGCGGTGGTTGTCGCGGCGATCTCGTAGTCGATCGGCTTGAAGGACCCGCCGTTGGAGGCATAGGCCGAGCACGCCGTGAGCCCGACGACGAGGTCCATCTCGGCCCGGAACCGCACGAAATCCCCCGGTTTGGTGCCCGGCGGCAGCACCGCGATCCGCCCGTCGGGCGCGATCGTCACGTTCATGAAGATGTTGAAGGCGGTCGGGATCGCGTCGGCCTCCAGCCCATAGGGCGCCAGCGCATCGGCGAGGTTGCCGAAGCAGCCGTGGTGCATCGGTTTGTCGGGATAGAAGTGCCGGAAGGTGCCCTGCGAGCACGGCGTCAGCAGGAAATCGTGCTGCGGCGCGGTGTCCTCCATGATGGTCAGCATCACCCGCGAACGGTTCGACCACAGCCGGGCGCCGGTGGTGAGGCGCAGCGTCTCCTCGTAATCGAAGGTGCGCCCGTTGGAGAGGATCTCGCCCGGGTCGCCATCGGCGATCGCCAGCATATCGCTGACCTGACCGCCCTCGGGATCGATCACCGTCAGGATATCACCGCGCGCAAGGCGGACCGCGATCCCCGAGCGCGGAGGAATGCGCGCGCTCACCGCTGCGCTCCCTTGGCCATCGGGCAAACCCAGTCCGCGCTCACCGCGCGGCCGCTGTATTGCCGCGCCTCGCTGACATCGCCGTGGCGCGCGATCATCGGGTTGATGCTGCCGGCATAGGCCTCGTCGCGGGCGAGGATCACCTCGCGCATCCGCTCGTAGCGGCCCTCGGCGCGCAGCTCGGCGAACTGGCTGTGCAGGTTGAAGACGATCGCCGGGTATTCGAGACGCCGGGCGGCCCGCGAGGCGGCGGGATGAAGGCCGACCGCGAAATAGGCCTCGCCGCCGAAGCTCAGCGCGAAATCCGGCGCGTCGGGATCGGCACTGAAGCCTGCGGCATGCGCGTGCCCCGCCGCACGGTCGCGCGCGCCGAGCGCGGCGAGGCGCTCCCACAGCAAGGTCTCGAAGCCGCGCTCGTCGCAGGCCGGTCCGGCGAAGACCACCGCGAGGCTGCGGAACCCTTGCGTCTCTCCGCGGCTGGCACCGCTCCAAGCCACGAGCCGGCGATGGATGCGGGCATCGTCCTCATCGCTCGCCAGGGAAGTGGCGGCGATCACCTCGAGATTGCCCTGCGCCAGCGCGGACTTGGCGCCGACGCAGGGGAAGTCGCGCTGGTCAATGTGACGCGCCAGCGCCTGTGCGAACTGCGCGCTGGAGGGATGCGGGTCCGAGGCGATCCCGGAGAAGCCAATAGGCCGCGAATTCTCGCTACGGAACGACGGACAGTAGTTCATGACCAATTCCACCGAATCTGTTCGGTCAAACCCGGAAGGAGAGCCGCTGGCGGCACGAACAGTCTGCACACGCCGCAAGGACAGTCCCGGACAGGCCCGACACAAGGTTGGGCCAGAGCCTAGATTCCGGCAGCGCGGTGCCCCTAACCTCGGTCACCAACGTGGCACGAAGGCAAGGCACGCGGTGCCATGACTGCGACGGGAGGAGCGCAAGGCCCGTCATTCGGCGTGCGATCGTCCGCATCTTCGCCGCGCGGCGGGCGGTTTGCCGGACCTTGCGGCACTACGCGGCTCGTCGCAGACGCTTTGTTAAAGCGTTGCGGCGCATGGCCGGTAGCGTGACGGAAGACCTGCGCCTCGATGCCCTTCGCAGCCTCGATCTCGCGGCCATCGCCGATCGCGCGCAGTTCACGCGCATCACCATGCTGGCGAGCACCGTCCTGGGCGCCCCCGGTCGCGCTGCTTTCGGTGGTTGAGGAGGACCGGCAATGGTTCCTCGGCCGCACCGGGATCGACCTCGACGAGACCCCCATCGAGGATTCGTTCTGCGCGGTCTGCCTGCTCAGCGAAGGGCCGCTGCTGGTCGAGGACGCGCACACCGACCCGCGCTTCACCGGCAACCGGCTCGTCACCGGTCCGCCCTTCATCCGTTCCTATCTCGGCGTCCCGATCTGCGGCGAGGACGGGGTGACGATCGGCACGCTGTGCTGCATCTCGCCCGAGCCGGGCGCCTTCCGGCCGGAACAGGTCGCGCCGCTGGCGATGCTGGCCGTGCTGGCCGAGCAATCGATCGCGCTCCACGCCCGCACCCGCGCGCTCAGCACCGCCAACGCCGCGCTGCGCCAGAGCAGCCAGATCTTCCGCCAGGCCGAACGCGCGGTCAATGTCGGGAGCTGGTGGGTGGACCTTGCCACCCGGCGGCTGCACTGGTCCGATCAGGTCTATGCCATCACCGGGCTGGAGCCGGGCCATTCGATCGATGTGCGCGACGTCGCGCAGCTTTATCAGCCGGATGACCGCGCCATGGTCAGCAAGGCGATGGACGACACGATCGAGGGCGGCAAACCGTTCATGTTCGAGACCACGATCAATCGCCGCGACGGGGAGCAGCGCCGCATCCGCGTGGTGGGCGAGCGCATCGACGTGAACGGCGAGCCCGATTGCGTCGCCGGCATCATCCTCGATTGCACCGACGAGCACCTGCGCAACGTCGCGCTGAAACGCGCGGCCGAGCGCGACCGGCTGACCGGCCTCTACAACCGTGCGACCTTCGACCACCGGCTCGCCGAGGCGATGCAGCGGGTCGAGACCGATCCGGTGACGGTGGCGCTGCTCGATCTCGACGGGTTCAAGGACGTCAACGACTCGCTCGGGCACCTCGTCGGCGACCGGGTGCTGGAAGGCATCGCCGGCCTGCTCCGGCAGCGGATTGCGCCCGGCGTGTTCCTCGCGCGGTGGGGCGGGGACGAATTCGCGCTGCTGTTCCCGGCGGCGATGGCGGTGGAGGCCGTCAAGGCCTTCTGCGAGGCGCTCCTCGCCGAGCTGGCCGAGATCGCTCCGCTCGGCAGCGGGCATCTGCGCATCGGCGCGACCTGCGGCCTGGCGCGCATGACCACGGCCGCGAGCAGCGAGGAGATCATGCGCCGCGCCGACCTTGCGCTCTATCGCGGCAAGGAGGAGGGGCGCGGGACGGTGGTGTGCTGGGACCGCCAGATCGAGGCGCGCCAGAGCGAGCGGCAGCGCGCCATCGCCCAGCTTCGGAGCGCGCTGGACAACGGACGGGCGCTGGCCGCCTATCAGCCGATCGTCGAGCTTTCGACGGGGCGCGTCGTCTCGGTCGAGGCGCTGCTGCGGCTGCGCGACGCGCAGGGGCAGCTGCTGGCGGCGGGCGATGTCTTCGCCGCCCTGCTCGACCCCGAGCTTTCGCGCCGGGTTTCGCGGGTGATGCTGGATCAGGTCGTCGCCGACGGCCCGGCGATCCTTGCGCTGTTCGGGCCGCAGACGCGGATCGGGCTCAACCTGTCGGACGCGGACCTGAGGCGCGGGGACTATGTCCAGCACCTCATCGACGCGATCGAGGGCAGCGCGCTAAGCCCCGCCAACATCACCATCGAGGTGACCGAGACCATGCTGCTCGATGCGAGCGGGCACCTCCACGCCTCGCTCGCCACCCTCGACGAGCGCGGCTTCACGATCTGCCTTGACGATTTCGGGACCGGCTTCTCCTCGCTCACGCACTTGCGCGCCTTCCCGATCCACAAGGTCAAGATCGACCGCGATTTCATCGCCGCCATCGCCGAGGATCACCAGTCGCGGCTGATCATCCAGGCGATCGTGCAGATGGGCCACAGCCTTGGCCTCAGGGTGGTGGTCGAGGGCGTCGAGACCGAGGAGCAGGAGACCTTCCTCAAGGGCGTGGGCTGCCGCCACGTCCAGGGCTTCCGCTATGGGCGGCCGATGCTGCTGGGCGATCTCAGGGACAGCTTCGCCGCAAAGCCGCAGCGCCGCTTCGGCTAGCGCGCCAGCTGCGCCTCGCGCGGCGGGTCGCCGGCCCTGAAGATGAAGGTTTGGGGCCGGGTACCGCCGCCGATGTTCACCCGGTTCTCCTGCCGCGCCCAGAGCTCGGTGAGGATCTGCGAATTGATCCGCAAGGCGGCCGGCGCGCCGCCCGGCGGGGCGGGCAGTTCCTGATAGACCATGAGGCTCCCGCCGGTGATCTCGCTGCCGACATAGGCGGGCGCGGCGGGCTTGCAGTCGACCTCGAGCAGGAAGCGGCGGGTGACATAGGCGGCAAAGGCCTCGCGGCTCGTCGCGCTGCCGACGATATCGGGCGCGCGGTCCCCGGCGAAGCGCAGCGCGTGCTCGGCATCGTGGACCGGGACCTGGTGGACGATCTCGATCATCCCGGTGCGCGGGTTGATGGCGAGCGTGCTGATCGCGATCTTCTGCTGGTGGGCGGTGGCCGTCCCGGCAAGGCCGAGCGGGGCCAGCACCAGGGCCAGCAGGACAAGGAGACGGCGCAGCACCAGCATCACTTGCGGTTCTTGACCGGCTCGGCCCCGGCGGCCTCGCCCATCAGGTCGCGGCTGGTGCGCGACTTGGACGCTTCGTCCTTGAAGGCCTCGATCCGGCTCGGAACGATGCGGCGCGGGTAGTGGTTGTTCTCGATATCGGCATCGCCCGTCTCCCAGTCGGGATCGATCACCACCTGGGTGAGCTCCTTGCCCTTGGGGAAGACCAGCAGCTTGGCCAATTCCTTCGCGTTGCGCCGCCAGATCTCGGCCGGGATCATCATCTTCTCGGTCTTGCCGTCCGCGAAGGTCAGGCCGAGGATGATCGGCATGACCAGCCCTCCCTTGTTGGTGAAGTTGAGGACGTAGTAGTTCGCATCCTCCTTCACAGCGCGTTCGAAGGCCTGTCGCTCCCACGGCACCAGCCCTTCGAGGAAGTCGTTGTAGCCCTTGCGGTCCTTGGGCGTGACGGTGAATTCGTCGTTCTTGTCGTAGAAATCGGTGACGCCCGGGTTCTCGAGCACCCAGATCGGCAGGCGCTGCTCCCGGTCGAGGCCGATGCCGACGGGTTCGGGCTCCTCGCCCTTCTCGCGGCGGCGGCGGGGCAGGTCGATGTCGGGGTTCCTGCTGTCGATCTTCAGGCGGTAGATCGAATCCAGCGCGATATCGACATGGTCGGTGGTGTAGAACCAGCCGCGCCAGAACCAGTCGAGATCGGTGCCGGTCGCCTCCTCGATGGTGCGGAAGAAATCCGCCGGCGTCGGGCGCTTGAACCGCCAGCGGCGGGCATATTCCCGCAAGGCGAAGTCGAACCGCTCACGCCCGATGATCGTGTCGCGCAGCAGGTGCAGCGCCGCCGAGGGCTTGCCATAGGCATTGGCGCCCAGATCGTTGATCGAATCCGAATGGGTCATGATCGGCTGCTGGTTCGAGGAGACCATGTAGGGGATCAGATCGCGCGGCAGGCTGCGGGTCCACGGCATCTTGGGGTCCCACTCGTAGCCCGCGACCGAATCGAGGAAGCTGTTCAGCCCCTCGTCCATCCAGGTCCACTGGCGCTCGTCGGAATTGACGGTCATCGGGAAGTAGATGTGCCCGATCTCGTGGATGACGACGCCCACGAGGCCGGTCTTGGTGGCGAGCGAATAGGTGCGCGAGCCGTCCTTGTTGAGGATCGTGCGCGGCCCGTTGAAGGTGATCATCGGGTATTCCATCCCGCCGACCGGACCGTTGATCGATTGCGCGGTGGGATAGGGATAGGGGAAGCTGAAGCGCGAATAGACCTTGAGGGTGTGGGCGACGGCGGCGGTCGAATACTTGCGCCACAGTTCGCCCCCTTCCTTGGGCCAGAAGCTCATGGCGAGCACGGTCTCGTGCTCCGCGCCCGGCTGCTGCTTCACGCCTTGCGCGTCCCACATGAACTTGCGGCTCGATGCCCAGGCGAAGTCGCGCACGTTGGTCGCGGAAAAGCGCCAGGTCTTGGTGCCGCGCGGACTGCCCGCCTCGGCGGCGGCGGCTTCGGCGGGCGTGACGATGAACATCGGCGCATCCGCGTTCTTGGCCGCCTCGAGCCGCTGGCGCTGCACGGGCGTGAGCACCTCGTCGGGGTTCTGGAGCGTGCCCGTGGAGGCGACCACGTGATCGTCGGGCACGGTCATTTCGACCTCGTAATCGCCGAATTCGAGCGTGAATTCGCCGCGCCCCAGGAACTCCTTGTTGTGCCAGCCCTCGTAGTCCGAATAGACCACCATGCGCGGGAACCACTGGGCAAGCAGGAAGATGTCGTTGCCGCCTTTCCTCGGATCGTCGGGGAAGTGCTCGTAGCCCGACCGCGCGACGACCGCGTCCTCCTCGACGATGTTGAAGGCCCACTCGATCGTGAACTCGGTCGAGGCGCCGGGCGCGAGCGGTTCGTTGAGGTCGATGCGCATCAGCGTGCCGACGATGGTGTGCGGCAGGGCGGCGCCGTTGACCGCGCGCACCGCGGAGATGTCGTAGCCATAGCGGTTGTCGGCCATCGCCTGCTGGCGGCGCAGCTCGTCCATCGACAGCTTGGTGGGTTCGTTGCCCGCGCCCAGCGTCACCTTCGGCCCGCGCCGCCCCGCGCCGCCGAACACGTCGGTCAGTTCGGCCATCGAATCCGTGCGGAAGATGTTCTGGTCGAGCTGCATCCACAGCCACGGCAGGCTGTCGGGCGAATTGTTGGTGTAGCGCACGGTTGCGCGCGCGGTGATGCGGCGCTTGGCCTCGTCGAGCGTCGCGGTGATCCGGTAATCGGCCTTCTGCTGCCAGTACTGGTGCCCCGGCGCGCCGCTCGCGTTGCGGTAGGTGTTGGGGGTGGGCAGCACCTCGTCCAGTTGCCGGAACTTGTCCTGGAAATCGCCCTTGGTCTGCTGGACGCTCTGGGCGTGGGCGGGAGCGGCGAGGACGAGGGCAAGGGCGAACGGGGCGAGGCGCAATGCGGGTCTCCGGCAAAGGGGCAGGCCCGCCAGACAGCGCAAAAGCTCCCCTCGCGCAAGCACATGATGCGCCCCGGCGCCATTTTGTTTCGCCCATGGCAAAGCGATCACTTCGCCATTATGCCTGCGCCCGATGACCGAGCCCCCATGGCACGCCCTGCACGACGCCGCCTGCGCGCGCGGAGAGACGACCTATCGCGATCCCGAGACAGGCTACACGGTCTTCACCCGGCTTGCGCACCTCAAGCGGGGCAAGTGCTGCGGATCGGGCTGTCGCCATTGCCCTTACGGTCACGAGGCCGTACCGCGCCGCGGCTGATTATCGGAGACTGACGCCATGAAGACCCGCGCCGCCGTCGCCTTTGCGCCCAAGCAGCCGCTCGAGATCGTCGAGCTCGATCTCGAGGGCCCGAAGGCCGGCGAGGTGCTGGTCGAGATCATGGCGACAGGCATCTGCCACACCGACGCCTACACTCTGGACGGCTTCGATTCGGAAGGCATCTTCCCGAGCGTTCTGGGTCACGAAGGCGCCGGGATCGTGCGCGAGGTCGGCGCAGGCGTGACCAGCGTGAAGCCCGGCGATCACGTGATCCCGCTCTACACGCCCGAATGCCGCCAGTGCAAAAGCTGCCTCTCGGGCAAGACCAACCTGTGCACCGCGATCCGCGCGACGCAAGGCAAGGGGCTGATGCCCGACGGCACCACGCGGTTCAGTTACAAGGGGCAGCCGATCTTCCACTACATGGGCTGCTCGACCTTCAGCAATTTCACCGTCCTCCCCGAAATCGCCGTGGCAAAGATCCGCGAGGACGCGCCGTTCCAGTCGGCCTGCTACATCGGCTGCGGCGTCACCACCGGCGTCGGCGCGGTGACCAACACGGCGAAAGTGCAGGTCGGCGACAATGTCGTGGTGTTCGGCCTCGGCGGAATCGGTTTGAACGTCATCCAGGGCGCGCGGCTGGCCGGCGCGAACCTGATCGTCGGAGTCGACATCAACCCGGCGCGCGAGGAATGGGGCAAGCGCTTCGGCATGACCCACTTCCTCAACTCCAAGGGCATGAGCCGCGAGGCAATCGTGGCGAAGATCGTCGAGATGACCGATGGCGGCGCGGATTACACCTTCGATGCGACCGGCAACACCGAGGTGATGCGCACCGCCCTGGAGGCCTGCCACCGCGGCTGGGGCACCTCGGTCATCATCGGGGTGGCCGAAGCGGGCAAGGAGATTGCCACCCGCCCCTTCCAACTCGTCACCGGGCGCAACTGGCGCGGCACGGCGTTCGGCGGGGCCAAGGGGCGCACCGACGTGCCCAAGATCGTCGATATGTACATGACCGGCAAGATCGCGATCGACCCGATGATCACCCACGTCATGGGGCTCGAGGAGATCAACACCGCCTTTGACCTGATGCACGAAGGCAAATCGATCCGCAGCGTCGTGGTGTACTGAAAAGGCACAGGCTCTCCAGTGGTTAACCCGCTGGTTACGCGCCCGCGCTAAGGCCGATGCCGAGTGGCGCCCGACCCCCTCGGGCCCGGCAGGTGAGGCATGTACGCAACCAGGATCGCAGCCGACCCCGTGACGGTCGCGGCGGTGGAGGGCTTTCCGCCCGAGATCGACGCGCTGGCGGACTGCGGGCGCGCGGGACACCGTTTCCTGCGCGCCGCCTGGTACAGCCCGGCGGCCAGCGCCGGCGCGCGCACGCTGCTGGTGCGCCGCAGGGCGCAGGGCGCGCCCATCGCCGCGATCCCGACCATCCCCTTCGGCCCGGCCATCGCCGGCGCGCGCAAGGTGCCCGGTCCTTACTGGCCGTTCCGGAGCGTGCCGATCGCCCCCGATTGCGACGTTCTGGAGCTTGCCGAGGCGCTCGAGCATCCCGCCGCGCGCCGGCTCGGCCCGGCCTGGCGGCTCGGCCCCGCCCGCGAGGGCGACCATGCCACCGCCCTGCTGATCGCCGCCGCCCGGCTCGCCCGCTGGGAGGTGCTCGCC
>NZ_JAPFGY010000041.1 GCF_026586795.1 Erythrobacter sp. WG | reverse complement strand
AATCGCCCCCGGCCGATCTCGACGCCTTCCGCCGCTGGTGGCTGGACGCCCCCGGCCTTGCCCCCTCCCCCGCCTTCGCCCGGGTGCCGCCGCGCGGGGCACCGGGCGCGGCGCTGATGGTGCTCGTCCCCCAGCCCGAGGCGGGCGACGGCGAGCGGCTGCTGTCGGGGCCGCAGGGCCGCCTGCTCGCCGCAATTCTCGCCGCGATGAGCCTGTCGGAAAGCGACACCTATATCGCCTCGGCGCTGCCCTGCCACACGCCCATGGCGGACCTTGCCGCGCTCGCCCGAAGCGGCTGGGACGCCGTCACCGCGCACCACCTCGCGCTCGCCCGGCCGCAGCGGGTGGTTGCTTTCGGAACCGGGCTTGCCGCGATGCTCGGCGCCGGTCTTGAACCGGCGCCAAACCATGCTTTACGTGAAATCAACCAGACCGCGTGCAAGACGCCGGTCATGGTCAGCGAAACGCTCGACGCAATGATGGATGTGCCCCGGCTCAAGCGCCGGTTCTGGCGGAGATGGATGGAATGGTCGCCAAAGGTTTGAAGGCCGCCCCGATGGTTCGACGGGCGGCGCTGGCGGCGGCGGCGGTGGCGGGTCTTGCCCTGCCGCTGCCCGCCGCAGCCCAGCCGGTTGAGCTGGTCGCGCGCTGGAACGGCGCGGTGCCTGCCGACCGGGCGGTGGCGGCGGTGCTTTCGCAAGAGGACCGCACGCTCTACCGCCAGCTCTTCGCGGCGATCGACAGCGAACAGTGGGACATGGTCGAGACCCTGCTCGCCCAGCGGCCGAGCGGCGAACTCAACCAGATCGCCCTCGCGCTCTATTTCACCCACGCCCGCAGTCCGAAGATCCCGCCCGAGCGGCTCGCCGAGTGGTTCAACGCCGGGACCGACCTGCCGCAGGCCGAACAGATCGCGCGCATGGGGGCCAAGCGCGGTCTCGTCGCCCTCCCCCCGCTTCCCCAGCAACAGGGCTTCGCCCGCCAGCCCTATGCCCCCAAACGCATCCTGCCGCGCACCGTGAACGACGGCACCATGCCCGCCGCCACGGCGAGCGCGATTCTCGCCGCGGTAAAGGCCGACAACCCTTTCGAGGCGCAGCGGCTGCTCGCCGAAGTCGATCCCTTCCTGTCGAGCGATGCCCGCGCCGAGTGGCGCCAGCGCGTCGCCTGGAGTTACTACATCGAGAACCAGGACAATGCCGCGCTCGAACTCGCGCGCACCGTCGCGGAAGGGACGGGCGAATGGGTCGCTGAAGGCGCCTGGGTCGAAGGGCTCGCCGCGTGGCGCATGGGCCACTGCGCGCTCGCGCAGGAGGCCTTTGCACGGGTCGCAGGGCGTGCCTCGAATGTCGAGCTGCTGACCGCCGGTCACTACTGGGCGGCGCGCGCCGCGGTGCGCTGCCGCGAGCCGGGGACGGCGCAGCAGCACCTCAGCGCCGCCGCGCGCTATGACGAGACGCTTTACGGGATGCTCGCCGCCGACCAGCTCGGCATCGAACTGCCCCAGCACGCCCCGCCGCAGCCTTTCGGGCCGGCCGACTGGAACCAGCTCGCGGGGCGCAGCAACGTCCGCGTGGCCGTGGCGCTGATGGAGATCGGGCGGCCCGCCCTTGCCGACGAGGTGCTGCGCCAGGAAGCGAAGATCGGCCCGGCATCGCAGTTCGGCGCCCTGTCGCGACTCGCCCGCGAGCTCGGCCTGCCGCAGGCCCAGCTGTTCATGGCCCACAACGCCCCCTACGGCGCGTCGAGCGATCCCGCCTTGCGCTTCCCGGTCGCCTATTGGCAGCCGGTCGGCGGCTGGCAGGTCGACCCGGCGCTGGCCTTTGCCCATGCCTTGCAGGAATCCGCCTTCCGCGCCGACGCGGTGAGCCCGGCCAATGCGCGCGGCCTGATGCAGATCATGCCGGCGGCGGCCAAGGACCATACTGGGCGGCTGGGCCTCGGGGCGAGCTACAGCGATCTCAATGATCCGCAGGTCAATCTCGCCTATGGCCAGCGCCATCTGGAGATGCTGCGCGATTCCCCTGCGACCGGCGGCACGCTCCCCAAGATCATGGCCGCCTACAACGCCGGCCTGGTGCCGGTCGGGCGCTGGAACGGCGAGATCAACGACCAGGGCGATCCGCTGCTGTGGATGGAATCGATCCCCTATTGGGAGACGCGCGGCTACGTGGCGATCGTGATGCGCAACTACTGGATGTACGAGCGCGCCGCGGGCGTGCCCTCGCAGAGCCGCCGCGCGCTGGCGCAGGGCCGCTGGCCCGAATTCCCGCGCGCGGCCGCGACCCGCTCGGCGAGCCTCGAGCGCTGATGGCGGTCGACACGCGGCTGGCGTTCAAGCCGATCAACATAGCCGTCCTGACGGTCTCCGACACCCGCACGCCCGAGACCGATACGTCGGGCGATATTCTCGCCGCGCGGGTGACGGGCGCCGGGCACGTGCTGGCGACGCGGGGAATCGTCAAGGACGATGCCGCTCTCCTTGCCGCGCAGTTCGACGCGTGGATCGACGATCCCGAGGTCGATGCGGTGGTCAGCACCGGCGGCACCGGCCTCACGGGCCGCGACGTGACGCCCGAGGCGCTGGCGATGATTGCGGGCGCGCGCGAGATCCCCGGCTTCGGCGAGCTGTTCCGCTGGCTCTCGTTCAAGAGCATCGGTACAAGCACCGTGCAATCGCGGGCGATGGCGGTGGTGGCGCGCGGCACCTACATCTTCGCGCTGCCCGGATCGAACGGCGCGGTGAAGGACGGCTGGGACGGCATCCTTGCCGAGCAGCTGGACAGCCGCAACCGCCCCTGCAACTTCGTCGACCTGATGCCCCGCTTGCGGGAAGTCTGAGGCCATCCTTCGTCAGCCCCGCGAAAGCTGGCGCCAAGGATGTCGCAGACCCCGCCCAGCCCCCTCCAGGCCCCCGCCAGACCCTGCCTAGCCCCCCTCCAGACCCCCGCTTGCGCGGCGATTTCGCTTGGCGACGGGGGTTTTGTTCCCTAAATGTTTCACGTGGAACATTCGCCGGTCAAAGGTCGCGGTGCGCAATCGGGGGCGGTCCCCACCCGCTTCGGGCTGGCAAGCCGCGAGGTCGACGGCGACTGGCGCGACCATGTCGCGATGCTGGACGGCCCGCCCATCAAGCTGCGCACGACGGTGACCGAGGAGCGCCCGAAGACGATCCTCACATTCAACCAGTCCCCCGACGTCCCCTTCGACCGGTCGGTCAACACCTACCGCGGCTGCGAGCACGGCTGCATCTACTGCTTCGCCCGGCCGACCCATGCCTACCACGATCTCTCCCCCGGCCTCGATTTCGAGACCAGGCTCTTCGCCAAGCCCGAGGCGGCCGCGCTGCTGAGGAAGACATTGGCGAAAAAGGGTTATGTTCCAAAGCCCATAGCCTTGGGAACGAACACCGATCCTTACCAGCCGATCGAGCGTGACTGGCGCCTGACCCGCCAGATCCTGGAGGTGTGCCTCGAAACCCGCCACCCCGTCACGATCACCACCAAGTCAGACCGGGTGCTGGCCGATGCCGACATCCTCGCGGCGATGGCGCGGGAGAACCTCGTCGCGGTGGCAATCTCGGTGACAACACTCGACCCGGCGCTGTCGGCGAAGCTCGAACCGCGCTGCGCTGCACCGGGCAAGCGCTTGGCGGCGTTGGCAAAACTGGTGGAGCTGGGGGTGCCGGTCCATTGCTCGATCTCCCCGATCATCCCGGCGATCACCGACGAATTCCTCGAAAGCATCGTCGCTCGCGTCGGCGCCATGAGGGTGCAAAGCGTCGGCTGGATCCCGTTGCGCCTCCCCCATGAGGTCGCCCCGCTGTTCCGCGAATGGCTCGCCGTCCACTTCCCGGACCGCGCGGGCAAGGTGATGGGGATCGTCCGCGAAATGCGCGGGGGGCGGGACAATGATCCCAATTTTCACAGCCGCTTCAATCCGAAGGGCGTGTGGGCCGACCTGATCCGCGCGCGCTTCGCCGTCGCCTGCCGCAAGGCGGGGATCGCAAGGGCGCGCTTTGCGCTCGACACGTCGCGCTTCTGCCCGCCATCTGCGGATGGCCAATTGGCGCTCCTGTGATAAGGGCGGGGACAGCCGAAGGGTTTCAGAGGGTTCCATGCGCAAGTTCATCATCGCCGCCGCGGCCGCCGTCGCCCTTGCGGGCCCCGGTACGGCGGCACGGGCGGAAATGGCCACGGTGCTCAAGACCTTCTCCCGCGCCGAGTTCGAACGTGCGCTGCGCGATGCGGGGGCGACCGTCGCCCCGGCGCAGCCGGAGAGCGACCGCATCGACTTCACCTTCGACGACGGTGTGATCGCCGACGGCCTGCTGCTCGCCTGCGAGGACGAGACGAAGAAGAAGAAGTGCCTCGGCGCCTCGCTGCTCGCGACCTTCACGCCCGCCGACGGCACGACCGCCGAGCAGATCCAGGCGGCGATCAACACCTACAATTTCAATGAGAATTTCGGCCGTGCCTATCTGGACGAGGAGGGCACGATCTCGGTCAGGATGTACATCATCGCCGACGGAGGGATCACCCGCGAGAACTATGCGGGCCAGATCCGGCTGTGGTTCGCCTCGGTGGTCGACTTCTTCGGCTACCTCTACGGGGAGCCGGAGACGCCGCCGGCGGCCTAGCCGAAGCCCTCCCCCGGCTCGCCCGGGGCGAAACGCACCAACCGGCTGTCAACCAGCGCGGCCGTGCGATTGACCACCGCCTTCTGATACTCCGGGTCCTTGATCATCGCGAAGAAGGCGCCGGCATCGGGATAGCGGGCGATGAAGGCATCGTGCCAGCGCTCGCCCTCTGGCCCTGTCACCATGGTCTCGAACCGCCCGCGCCACAGGATCTCGCCGCCCAGCCGGCGGAAGATGGGTCCGCTGGTGGTGCCGTATTCCTGATAGGCGCGCCTGCCGCTCCAGCCCTTGCCGGCGTGTTCGTGGCCTTCGGGATATTCGGCGATGTCCCGGTAGAGCAGCAGGTTCAGCATATTGATCGGCTGGTCGCGCGGCAGGTCCTTGAAGGCCTGGAAGTTCGCGGGCGACGGGTCAATAAAGGCCTCGCAGGTCATGGCGTGGGGTGCTCCTCACTGAGATCACGCTGCATGTAAACGGTATCGAGCAAGCGCCCGAATTTCTTGCCGACATTGCGCATCCGCCCGGCGTGGACAAAGCCGCAGCGGGCGTGGAGCGCCACGGAGGCGGGCTCGCCCCCGCCGATCACCGCGATCATCTGCTCGAACCCGCTCGCCCGCGCGGCATCGATCAGCGCAGGCAGGAGAACGCTGCCGATCCCTGACCCCCGCGCCGCGTGGGCGACATAGATGCTGTCCTCGCAGGTATGCGCATACGCGGCGCGGTCGCGGAACCGCGCGGCATAGGCATAGGCGACGACCGCGCCCCTCCGCTCGGCGACAAGGAAGGGAAACCCGCGCGCGGCGAAATCGGCGAGCTTCTCCGCCCACGCCCCGGCATCGGGTGCGAGCGTGTCGAAGGTCGCCGTGCCGTTCGCCACGTGCCAGGCATAGATCGCGGCGATGGCCTGCGCGTCGCCCTCCCGCGCAGGCCGGACGCGCAGGTCAGGCAAGCGTGTAGTCCGCGAAGCGGTCGCGCAGGTCCTTCTTGCTGATCTTGCCCGTGGCGGTGTGGGGGATGTCGTCGACGAACTCGACCGCATCGGGCATCCACCACTTGGCGATCTGGGGCCTGAGGTGCTCGAGGATGTCCTCGGCGGTCACATCGGCGCCAGCCTTCTTCACCACGAAGAGGACCGGGCGCTCGTCCCACTTGGGGTGATAGATGCCGATGCACGCCGCCTCGGCCACGCCCGGATGCCCGCAGGCGGCGTTCTCGAGCTCGACCGAGCTGATCCACTCGCCGCCCGACTTGATCACGTCCTTGGTGCGGTCGGTGAGCTGGAGCGTGCCGTCGGGGTGAAGGATGCCGACATCGCCGGTGTCGAACCAGCCGTCGTTGTTGGTCGCATCGGCTTCCGCCTTGAAATAGCGGCGGATCACCCACGGCCCCCGGATCTGGAGCGCGCCCGAGGTCTTGCCGTCGCGCGGCAGCTCGGTCGTCATGTCCGAGAGGTCAACGGTGCGCAGCTGCACGCCGAAGATCGGGCGGCCCTGCATCGCCACCTTCTCGACCTTCTCCTCGAGGCTGAGGCTGTCCCAGTCCCAGGTCGGCCCGCCCACCGTGCCGATGGGGCTGGTCTCGGTCATGCCCCAGGCGTGCTGCACGCGCGTGCCGTTCTTCAGCAGCCGCTCGATCATGAAGCGCGGTGCCGCCGAACCGCCGATGGTGGCGGCCTTGAGCGGCGGCAGGTCGAGGCCGTTCGCGTCGCAATACTGGAAATGCGCAAGCCACACGGTCGGCACACCCGCAGAGTCGGTGACGCCCTCGCGCAGCATCAGCTCGTGCAGGACCGCCGGATCGTTCACTGCCGAGAACACGAACTTGATCCCCGCCATCGCGCCCGCATAGGGCAGCCCCCAGCTCGCCGCGTGGAACATCGGCACGACCGGGAGCATCACCGAGGCGCTCGAGAAGTTGAAGGCCGCCGGTTGCAGGCCCGCCATCGCGTGCATCACCGTCGAGCGGTGCTCGTATTGCACACCCTTGGGATTGCCGGTGGTGCCGCTGGTGTAGCAGATCATGCAAGGGTCGGTCTCGGCGCCGCCGACCCACTCGAAATCGCCGTCCTCGGCCGCGATCCAGTCCTCGAAGGCGGGGGCGTGCGCGCCGGAATCGTAGCAGATGTAGTGCTCTACCGTCGGCCAGCGGCTCCTCATGCGCTCGACGATCGGCTGGAAGGCCGCGTCGTAGCACAGCACCCGGTCCTCGGCGTGATTGACGATATATTCGAGCTGGTCGTCGAACAGGCGCGGGTTCACAGTGTGGAGCACCCCGCCCATCCCCGCGACGCCGTACCAGCTGACCAGATGGCGCGCGTGGTTCATGGCGAGGCTCGCGACTCTGTCGCCTGGCTTCAGCCCTAGTCGCTGGAGCGCCTGCGCCATCTTCAGCGCGTCGCGGCGGATCCCGGCCCAATCAGTGCGCGTCTCGCTCCCGTCGGCCCAGCGGCTCACGATCTCGCGCGTCGGTGCCTCGCGCGCGGCGTGATCGATCACCGCGGTTACCCGCATCGTCCAGTCCTGCATCGCCCCGAGCCTTGCAATGGCCATTGTCGCTCTCTCTCCTTTCTGGTGTCCGCCCGACCTGTCCTGGCGGGCGGACGACGGTCAAGCGTTCATGCCGCCCGCCCCGCGCCTTGGCAATCACCTCAGCCAATCGAAGGCACGCCTCGCCGCACCCCGATGAAACATTTCCTATGCCCGCGGGCTTGCAGTCCGCCCGCCGGGCAATCCGCGTTGCGAGGGATCGATCGCGGCTCCTCTCCCGGGTGAAAAAAAGATCTATCTGCAAGGAAAAAGAAATGAGAAACATATGTTTGCTTCTTGGCGGAGTCGCCGTCGTCGCGATCGCCGGGCCCGCCTCAGCGCGTGACGGTCGCCCCTATCTCGGCATCAACGGCGGCATCGTCTTCGAAGACCAGGTGCGCGTCGAGAACGAGCCGTATCGCGGCAGCCTCAACGAAGCACGCATCAACACCGGCACGGGCTGGGAAGGCGACGTGGTGCTCGGCTACGACTTCGGCCGCTTCCGGCTCGAAGCCGAAGCCGGTTACAAGAACCAGGACCACGACACCCTGTTCATCACCGGCCCGAACACAGGCGGACTGCCGGTCGGCACCCGCCTCGGGCCCGACAGCACGCAGAAGACCTACAGCGCGATGGTCAACGGCCTCATCGACTTCGGCCGCGACGACGGGCTGCAGGTCTATGCCGGCGGCGGCGCGGGGATCGCGCGGGTCGATTTCGAACTGGGCGTGCCGGGCCGCGCGGACTTCATCGACGACAGCGGAACGGCCTTCGCCTGGCAGGGCATCGCCGGGCTGCGCTACCCGGTCACCGACAACATCGATGTCGGCCTGAAGTATCGCTACTTCCGCGTCGAGAACCTCAACATCAATGGGTTCAACAACGCCCCGCTCGAAGCGCGGCTGGAATCGCACTCGGCGCTCGCCAGCGTGATCGTCAACTTCGGCGGTCGTCGCCAGCCCGAGCCGGTTGCCGCCCCGCCCGCCCCGCCGCCGGTCGCTCCGCCGCCGCCGCCGCCGGTGCAGGCTCCCCCGCCGCCGCCGCAAGCCGCGTGCAACACCGGCCCGTACATCGTGTTCTTCGACTTCGACCGTTCGGACATCACGCCCGAAGCGGCCGGCATCCTCAACAGCGCGGCGAGCGCCTATGCCAATTGCGGCAATGCGCGCGTCATGCTCGCCGGTCACACCGACCGTGCGGGGAGCGTGCAGTACAACCAGGGCCTCGCCCAGCGTCGCAACAGCGCGGTCCAGAATTACCTGGCCTCGCGCGGCGTCCCGGGCGGCGCGATCTCGGCGCAGGCCTTCGGCGAGAGCCAGCCGCGTGTTCCGACCGCCGACGGTGTGCGCGAGCCGCAGAACCGGCGCGTGGAAGTGACCTACGGCCCGGGTTCGGGGATGTAAGGACAAGCAGGAGGGGCCGGAGCAATCCGGCCCCTTTCGCTTCGAGGGATCAGGCCACCAGCCTGAGATTGCCGCGCCGCCTGAGCGGCGCCAGCGCGACCCGCGAAATGCCTTCGACCGCGCCGAGCCGCTCGGCAAGTTCGCCGGTCAGCACGAAGTGGCGCCCGAGCCTTAGCTGCACCTGCCCGCCATCGGCGAGCGCGAGGCGCACCACCACCTCGCCCGCACCGGAAGGCCTGTCGCCGCGTGCGGCAGCAAGCTCGATCTGGAGCTCGCGCAAGCCCTCGATGCTGGCGATCTCGCAGCTCAGTTCCATCGCCGTCGACCCGCTCACGGCCGCCAGCGGCCGCGCCCCGCGCACGGTGAGGCGCGGCGGTTCGTCGGGGCTCGGCGCGTCCAGCTCGACCGTCAGCAACAGGCACTCGCCCGCCGCCGCCCAGCGTTCGAAATCGGGCACCAAGGCTTCCTCGAAACAGGCGGCCGAAAACTGGCCCGACGCATCGGAGAAATCCGCGCGCACGAAGGTCCCGCCCTTGCGGGTGCGCGCCTTGGTGATGCCCTCGACCAGCGCCGCCATCACCGCCGTGCCCCGCCCGCCCGGCGGCGCGCCCGCCTCCATCAGGCTCTGGTAGGTGCGCGCGCCATTGGCCGATGCGACGTCGCGATACTGCGCCACCGGGTGCGCGGAGAAGTAGAAGCCGAAGTTCTCGCGCTCCTTGGCCATCTTCTCGGGCCGCGTCCACGCGGCGCAGGGCTGCAAGCGCAGGTCCTCGGTTGGCCCTGCATCGCCGCCGAACAGGCCAGCCTGCCCGCTCGATCTTTCGCGGATCGCCGCATCAGCGACGGCCATCAGGTGCTCGGCATTGGCGAAGAGGAGCGCACGGTCCGGCTCCAATCCGTCGAAGGCGCCCGCACAGATCAACCCCTCCAGCTGGCGGCGATTCATCGTGCCCTGCGGCACCCGCTCGAACAGGTCCTTGAGGCTCGCGAAGGGCCCGTTCGCCTGCCGCTCGGCGACGATCGCCTCCATCGCCTTCTCGCCGACATTGCGGATGCCCGCCAGCGCATAGCGCACCGCGTAGCCGGTATCGGTCTGCTCGACGGTGAATTCGGCCTCGCTGGCGTTGATGCAGGGCGGCAGCACTTCGACCCCGCCCTGCCCGTTGGGGTAGCGCCGCGCATCGTCGACGAAGACGTTGAGCTTCTCCGACTGGTGCATATCGAAGCACATCGAGGCGGCGTAGAACTCCTCAGGGTAGTGCGCCTTCAGCCACGCGGTCTGGTAGGCGAGCAGCGCATAGGCGGCCGCGTGGGACTTGTTGAAGCCGTAGCCCGCGAACTTGTCGATCAAGTCGAACAGTTCGTTCGCACGCTTGGGCTGGATGTCGGAAACCGCCTTGCAGCCCTCGACGAAGCGCCCGCGCTGGGCGTCCATTTCGGCCTGCACCTTCTTGCCCATCGCGCGGCGCAGCAGGTCTGCGTCACCCAGCGAGTAACCGGCGAGCACCTGGGCGGCCTGCATCACCTGTTCCTGATAGACGAAGATGCCGTAGGTCTCGGCGAGGATGCCCTCGAGCTTGGGATGGGGATATTCGATCGGCACCTGCCCAGCCTTGCGCTGGCCGAACAGCGGGATGTTGTCCATCGGACCGGGGCGGTAGAGCGAGACGAGCGCAATGATGTCGCCGAAATTGGTGGGCTTCACGGCCTTGAGCGTGCGGCGCATCCCTTCGGATTCCAGCTGGAACACCCCCACGGTGTTGCCCGCCTGCATGAGGTGATAGACCTGCGCGTCGTCCAAGGGCAGCGCGCCGAGGTCGATTGCGATGCCGCGCTTTTCGAGGAGGTCTACGGCCTTCCGCAGCACCGAGAGTGTCTTCAGCCCGAGGAAGTCGAACTTCACCAGTCCTGAGGATTCGACATATTTCATGTCGAACTGCGTCACCGGCATGTCCGAGCGCGGATCGCGGTAGAGCGGCACCAGCTTGGCGAGCGGCCGGTCGCCGATCACCACGCCCGCCGCATGGGTCGAGGAATTGCGCGGCAGGCCTTCGAGCTGCATCGCCAGATCAACGAGGCGCTTCACCTCCTTGTCGTTGTCGTATTCGCGCTTGAAATCGGCGGCGCCGTTCAAGGAGCGCGGCAGGGTCCAGGGATCGGTCGGGTGGTTGGGCACCATCTTGCAGAGCCGGTCGACCTGCCCGTAGCTCATTTGCAGGATGCGCCCGCAATCGCGCAGCACCGCGCGGGCCTTGAGCTTGCCGAAGGTGATGATCTGCGCGACGTGATCGCCGCCGTACTTGCGCTGGACGTAGCGGATCACCTCGCCGCGGCGGGTTTCGCAGAAGTCGATATCGAAGTCGGGCATCGACACGCGTTCGGGGTTGAGGAAGCGCTCGAACAGCAGGCCGAGCCTGATCGGATCGAGATCGGTGATGGTGAGTGCCCAGGCGACCGCCGAGCCCGCGCCGGACCCGCGCCCCGGCCCCACCGGGATGCCCTGTTCCTTGGCCCATTTGATGAAGTCGGCAACGATCAGGAAGTAGCCGGGAAAGCCCATCTTGACGATCACGTCGATCTCGAATTCGAGCCGGTCAAAATAGACGCGGCGCTCGTCTTCGGTGAGTTCGGGATAGGCGGCGAGGCGCGCTTCGAGGCCCTTGCGCGAGTCCTCCGCCAGCATCTTCGCCTCGCCCGCCAGATCGCCCGCAAGGCTCGGCAGGATCGGCTTGCGATAGGGCGGTGCACAGGCGCAGCGTTGGGCGATGACGAGGGTGTTGGCGGTCGCCTCGGGGAGATCGGCGAAGGCCTCCTCCATCATGCTGGCCTGCTTGACGAAGGCCTGCGGGTTGGAGCGCGGGCGATCATCGGCCTCGATCTGGGTCGAATTGGCGATGCACAGCATGGCGTCGTGCGCCTTGTGCATGTGAGGTTCGGCGAAGTTGGCAGGGTTGGTGGCGACCAGCGGGAGATCGCGTGCGTAGGCGAGGTCGACCAAGGCGTCTTCGGCGCGCTCGCAGACCGGATCGCCCGCGCGCGCGAGTTCGATGTAGAGCCGTCCGGGGAACAGGGCTTCGAGCTTCTCGATCAGCCGCGTAGCCGCATCCTGCTGCCCCTCGGCAAGCAACCGCGTCACCCCGCCCTCGCCCGCGCCGGTCAGCGCGATCAGGCCCTCGGTGCGCCCCTCGAGGTCGGCGAGGGTGACGTGCGGGTCTCGCTCGAGCGGGCGCTCGAGGTGCGCGGCCGAGACGAGGTGGCAGAGGTTGTCGTAGCCCGCGTCGTCCTGCGCGAAGAGCGGGAGGTAGTCGACGAGGCTGCGGGTGTCGTCCCGCGCCACGCCCAGCAGGGTGCCGATGATCGGCTGCACGCCCTCGCCCTTGCAGGCGGCGGCGAAGGCCATGATGCCGTAGAGGCCGTTGCGGTCGCAGATCGCGATGGCCGGGAAGCCGCGCTCCTTGGCGAGCTTGGCGATCTCCTTGGGATCGATCGCCCCTTCGAGCATCGAATAGGACGACAGCACGCGCAGGGGAACGAAGGGGGCGAAGGGCATGGGCGCGAATATGCGGTGCAGCACGGGATTCGCCAAGGCAAGTGGCTCGGCTTTTCCGACATCTCGTCATGGCGAGCCGCAGGCGAAGCAATCCCTGGGCAAAGAGATGCGCAGGCGGACAGGGTGATCCATGGATTGCCGCGTCGCTACGCTCCTCGCATTGACAAGGCGGTGTCTAGAGCAGCTTCTCGATGTCCTTGGCGATCGCGGCCGGCGTATCGGTCGGGGCGTAGCGCTTCACCACTCGGCCCTGCCGGTCGATCAGGAACTTGGTGAAGTTCCACTTGATCGCGGTGGTCCCCATCAGACCCTTCTTTTCCGACTTCAACCAGTCGAACAGCGGCGAGGCATCGGCGCCGTTCACGTCCACCTTCGCCATCAGCGGGAAGGTGACGCCGAAATTGACCTTGCAGAACTCGGCGATCTCGTCGGCTGATCCGGGCTCCTGCGCACCGAACTGGTTGCAGGGGAAACCCAGCACCTCGAAGCCGCGATCCTTGAACTGCTGGTAGAGCTTCTCGAGCCCGTCATACTGGGGCGTGAAGCCGCACTTGCTGGCGGTGTTGACCACCAGCAGCACCTTGCCGAGCTTCTCCTCGAGCGCGAGCTCCTGCCCGCGGTTGGTGGTCACGGTGAAATCGGCGATGGTCGTCATGCAGCCCCCGGATGCGTAATCTAGCCGCCGTCTTTTGCGGGAAAACCCGGCTCGCTGGCAAGCGCCATCGCTTCAGCGGCGGTGTAGATGCGATCGCCGGCCTTCTGGATGACGTAGCCCTCGCGCTCGCCTTCCGGAAGCTGCGCGATATGGCGGATCATTTCCGCGAAGGTCCCGCGCCGGATCGCCACGCCCTCGGATAATTGCGCGCCTTGGGCGGCCGGGACGATAGCCGCGCGGTCCGCCCAAGCCTGTTCGCCCGAGGGGGTGGTGCCGCCGCCGAAGGTGCTGAGGTGGTCGCTCATCGCTGGTTCTCCTTTGCGCTACCGCTTGCGCGAGCCTGGGCGCGCTGAAGACCAACCTAGATGAGCACGCCTTCCTTGAGGCGGACGACACGGTCCATGCGCGCGGCGAGCCGTTCGTTGTGGGTGGCGACCAGCGCCGCGCTGCCTTCGCCGCGCACGAGCGCGAGGAACTGCGCGAGCACGGTGTCCGAGGTGTGCTCGTCGAGATTGCCGGTCGGCTCGTCCGCCAGCACCAGCGTGGGCCGGTTGGCGAGCGCGCGGGCGACGGCGACGCGCTGCTGCTCGCCGCCCGACAGCTGGCTGGGGCGGTGGGTCAGGCGCTCGCCGAGGCCGAGGCTCGCAAGCAAGCTGTCGGCGCGCGCGACTGCATCGGCGCGCGGCACGTCGCGGATCATCTGCGGCATCACCACGTTCTCGCGCGCGTCGAAGTCGGGCAGCAGGTGGTGGAACTGGTAGACGAAGCCGAGATGCGCGCGCCTGAGTTCGGTGCGCGCGTCCCCGGCGAGCTCCTCGGCGCGGGTGCCGGCGATGGCGATGGACCCCTCGAAGCCGCCTTCCAGCAGGCCCACCGCCTGAAGCAGGGTGGACTTGCCCGAACCCGAGGGGCCGAGCAGCGCGACAATCTCGCCGGGCATGATGTCAAGATCGATGCCGCGCAGCACGTCGATGCGCTGCCCGCCCTGCTCGAAGCTGCGCCTCAAGCTCCTGAGGCTGACGATCGGGGCACCCCTATTCATAGCGCAGCACCTGCACCGGATCGGTGTTCGCCGCCTTGAGCGCGGGGTAGAGCGTCGCAAGGAAGCTCATCGTCAGTGCCAGCGCGACGATCCCCAGCACCTCCCACGGATCGGTGCGCGAGGGCAGCGTCGAGAGGAAGCGCACCTGCGGGTCCCAGATCTGCTGGCCGGTGGCAAAGGCGATGAAATCGACGATCGGCTCGCGGAAGAACAGCACGACGGCGCCGAGCAGCAGGCCCGCCGCGGTGCCGATCGCGCCGACCGTGGTGCCGGTGGTCACGAAGATCTTGAGCATCGAGCGCCGGCTCGCGCCCATCGTGCGCATGATCGCGATGTCGCGGGTCTTGGCGCGCACCAGCATGACGAGGCTGGAGAGGATGTTAAAGGCCGCGACCAGCACCATGAACGAAAGCGCGAAGAACATGGCCACGCGTTCCACCTGCAAGGCCTCGAACAGCGCGGAGTTCATGGTCTTCCAGTCCGAGATGATCGCCTGCCCGCCGAGCTGGCGCGCGACCGGCGCGAGGATTTCGCCCACCTTGTCGGGATCGGTGACGGTCACCTCGATCTGCGCGACCGAGTCCCCCATCAGGAGCAGCGTCTGCGCATCGGCGAGCGGCATCATCACGAATTTCTCGTCGAAGGTGTAGATGCCGACCTCGAAGATCGCGCCGACCTCGTAGCCGACCTGGCGGATCGAGGTGCCGAAGGGCGTGGTGCGCCCGGCCGGGTTGATGATGGTGATGACGTCGCCCACGCGCACGCCCAAATTCTGCGCCAGCTGGCTGCCGATCGCCACGCGGCCGAGGCCCGAGGGGCCCGGCGGGGCATAGAGGCTGTTCATGTCGCCGAGCAGCACCTTGTCACCAAGGTTGCGGATGTCCTTGTCGCTCTGCCCCCGCAGGAAGATCGCCTCGACCGTGCCGTTGAAGCTGACCAAGAGCGGCTTTTCGATCATCGGCGAGGCGCTGGTCACGCCCGGCGTGCGCTCGACATTGGCGAGCACGCTGCGCCAGTTGTCGAGCCGCCCGCCATAGGCCTGCACCACCGCGTGGCCATTGAGGCCGGTGATCTTGTCGAGCAGTTCGCCGCGAAAGCCGTTCATCACGCTCATCACGATCACCAGCATCGCGACCGAGAGCATCACCACCCCCACCGAAATCCCGGCGACGAGCGCGATGAACGCCTCCCCCCGGCCCGGCCAGAGGTAGCGCTTGGCGATCATCCGTTCGAAGGGGGAGAGCATGAAGTGGAGCGTTGCCCGTTGGTTGCTGAACGCTGCCTGTAGTGCGCAAATGATACACCCGCAACCGCGTCGTGCCTACCTGCGGCTTAGCCGCGCCGCGGTCACACTCCGGTCGGCAAAAAGCCGGGCACGCCGCTTGTGCTTTCCCTTGTAATTGCCCTGTCACATCGCCATTGGGGCATGGCCCGGCGGCGGGACGCTCGCGCAATCTCTGGTGATGCCGATGACACCCCTCAATGTGACCCACCCTTTCCTCGATGCGGACGGGGACAAGCTGCGTGAGGAATGCGGCATCTTCGGCGCGATCCGCGCCAACGATGCCGCTGCCGCGACCGCGCTCGGCCTCCACGCGCTCCAGCACCGCGGGCAGGAGGCGGCGGGAATCGTCAGCTACGACGGCAAGGAATTCTACGCCAGCCGCGGCCTCGGCCACGTCGCCGAGAACTTCTCCTCGGCCGAGGCCATCGCCGCCCTGCCCGGCCATATGGCAGCCGGCCACGTCCGCTATTCGACCACCGGCGGCGCCGGGCTGCGCAACGTCCAGCCGCTCTATGCCGATCTTGCCAGCGGCGGCTTTGCAGTCGCGCACAACGGCAACATCTCGAATGCCGGCGCGTTGCGCGCCGATCTCGTCAGCAAGGGTTCGATCTTCCAGTCGACCTCCGACACCGAGGTCATCATCCACCTCGTCGCCACCTCGCGTTACCCCACCATCGCCGACCGGCTGGTGGATGCGCTGCGGCTGGTCGAGGGCGCCTATGCCCTCATCGTCATGACCCCCGAGGGCATGATCGCCTGCCGCGACCCGCTCGGCATCCGGCCGCTGGTGATGGGCCGGATGGGCGATGCGACCGTCTTCGCCTCCGAAACCGTCGCCTTCGACGTGGTGGGCGCCGACTTCATTCGCGAGGTCGAACCGGGCGAGCTGGTGCTGGTCGATTTCGCCGGCGAGATCCGCTCGGTGCGTCCCTTCGGCAGCCCGGCCCCGCGCCCCTGCATCTTCGAACACGTCTATTTCAGCCGCCCCGATTCCGTCTTCGCCGGCCGCAGCGTCTACGAGGCGAGGAAGGCGATCGGCACCCAACTCGCCATCGAGGCGCCGTGCGAGGCCGATCTCGTGGTGCCGGTGCCGGATAGCGGGGTGCCCGCCGCGATCGGCTTCGCGATGCAGTCAGGGCTCCCCTTCGAACTCGGCATTATCCGCTCGCATTACGTCGGGCGGACCTTCATCCAGCCCTCGGACGGCGCGCGCCATTCGAGCGTCAAGCGCAAGCACAACGCCAACCGCGCGCTCGTGGAGGGCAAGCGGATCGTGCTGATCGACGATTCGATCGTGCGCGGCACCACCAGCCTCAAGATCGTCGAGATGATGCGCGAGGCGGGCGCCGCCGAAGTCCACTTCCGCGTCGCCAGCCCGCCCACCGCGCATTCCTGCTTCTACGGCGTCGACACGCCCGAGCGCTCCAAGCTGCTCGCCGCGCGCATGGACCTGGAGCCGATGCGCGAATTCATCAAGGCCGACAGTCTCGCCTTCATCTCGATTGACGGGCTCTACCGGGCTGTCGGTCAGGAGAAGCGCAACACGGGCTGCCCGCAGTTCTGCGATGCCTGCTTCACCGGCGACTATCCCACGTCGCTGACCGACCTCGCGCTCGCCGAGGCCCGGGCCGCCCAGCTTCCCTTCGCCGATCCGAAAGCCGCCTGACACCCCATGACCGACCAGACCAAGCCGCTCACCGGACAGACCGCGCTCGTCACCGGCGCCAGCCGCGGGATCGGCGCCGCCACCGCCAGGGCGCTCGCCGCGGCAGGGGCGCACGTGATCCTCGTTGCGCGCAAGGTGAAGGCGCTCGAGGAGGTCGAGGACGCAATCCACGCCGCGGGCGGCACATCGACCATCGCCCCGCTCGACCTTGCCGAGCCCGATGCCGTCACCCGCCTTGCCGATGCCATCGCCGGGCGCTGGCCGCAGCTCGACATCCTGGTGCTCGCCGCCGCCTACCTCCCCGAACTCACCCCGGCCGCGCAGATCGAGCCCAAGCAGTTCAACCAGGCGCTGCTCACCAACGTGGTCGCGACCCAGGCCCTGCTCGCCGGGTTCGACCCGCTGCTGCGCGTCGCGAAGGCCGGGCGGGTGATCGGCCTGACCAGTTCGGTCGCCGCCGCCCCGCGCGCCTATTGGGGCGCCTACGGCGCGACCAAGGCCGCCTTCGAAAACCTGCTCGCCACCTATGCCGCAGAGACCGAGAACCTCGGCCCCTTGCGCGTCGCGATCATCGATCCCGGCGCGACCCGCACCGAGATGCGCGCCCGGGCCTTCCCGGGCGAGGACCCGGCCACGCTGAAGGGCCCGGAAGTGGTCGCGGATCGGCTGGTGGCGCTTCTGGAGCAAGGCTTCGACAGCCTCCACCGCGAGCGTATCGACTGACGCACGGCGCGGCCCATCCTTGCGGCTGCGTTTACCATCCCTGCATACCTGTCGTTAGCAATCGCGGGCGCACATTTCGGAGCGGACCACTTCGCCCCGACAGACCGCGCTGCTTCGATACGAGGTGCACAGCGATGCCCAAGAGTGCCGATCCCTACCGCCTTGCCTCGCAGGAAGACCGCTGCGGGCCGCGCACCCGCCTGACCATCCCCGCCACCCTGCGCGCCTCGGGCGGGCGGGCCTTCCAGAGCGTGGTGCACGACCTGTCGATCTCGGGCTTCTCGGCCGCCTCGATCAACCGGATGCACGAGGGCCAGATGTGCTGGCTGACCCTGCCCGGGCTCGAGGCACTTCAGGCCGAGGTGGTGTGGTGGGACAACTGCATCGTCGGCTGCGCCTTTTCCGAGCTCCTGAGCCCGATCGTCCACGACAACATCCTGCAGCGCTACAGCAACGTCGGCACCTTCCGCCAGGTGATCTGACCGCACGCCGCCCTCGGCCATGTTTCACGTGAAACATGGCCGCAAGCGGGGGTCTGGCGGGGGTCTGCCCCCCGGCAAGCACCTCCTTTGGGCGGCCTAGCGCTCGACGCTCGCGGCGACCTTGCGCGCCAGGTCGAGGAACGCGCCCCGCGTCGGCCCGCCGCTCGCGTTCTTCCAGTTGCCGATATAGGCAAAGACCACGCCCTCGCCCGGACGCTGGCCGGGGTACAGGGTGATCCCCTGCCCGAAAATGCCCTGCGCACCGAAGGTGCCCCCTGGATAGGTCCACCACTGGTAGCCATAGCCGAACCCGGTGTCGCCGAAATCGACCGTGCTGTCCGTCGCCTCGGCGAACCAGCCCTCCGGCACCGCGCCCTTCCCGCCCTCGAGCGCGAACTGGCCCATGCGCGCATAGTCCGACAGCCGGATCGAGAGGCAGCACCCGCCGATGTTCCCGCCGCGTGGATCGACCATCCAGAACAGCCCGCCCGCAAAGCCCGCCGGGTCGACGATCTTCGCCTTGGCATATTCGGCCAGCGGCTTGCCCACCGCATTCTCGACCAGCAGGCCGATGAGGTTGGTCTCGCCGGTCTTGTAGACCCACTTGCTGCCCGGTTCGGCCTCGCGCGGGAGCGACTTCATCTGTGCGACGATCGCATCGGCGCCGTGCTCGATCACGAAGCTCTGGGTCTTCGCCACGTCGCTGTTCGGGTCGGTGTAATCCTCGTTCCACTTCGCCCCGCTCGTCATGGTGGCGAGCTGGCGGACGGTCACGCCTTCATAGGCCGATCCGGCGAGGCCCGGGATATACCTGGTCACCGGATCATCGAGGCTCGCGATGAAACCGTCCTTCACCGCCGCCCCCAGCAACGTCGAGGTGAAGCTCTTGGCGACCGAGAAGCTGGTCCAGCGGTCCTGCGGCCCCATCCCGAGGCCATATTCCTCGTGGACCACCTTGCCATCCGCCAGCACCATCACGCCGGCGGTGCCGGTCGCTGTCATCAGCGCGGTGATCTCGGCACGAAGCTCCGGGCTGAGCGCCTTGCCCTTGGGCAACGCGCGCGGGGTCGCGGCCGCGGCGACCTCGTGGCCGGCGAACCACTGTTCCATCGCGCGGAAGCGTTCGGCGCGCTGCTGGTCGGACCAGAACAGCACCTGAAGCTCGGAAGGGTCGCGCGCCGGGGGCTGGACGAGGCGGGCTTCCGGCGTTTCGGGATATTGCGGCGGGCGCGCGAGCGCGGGCGCATCCCTGGCTGTCTGCGCATGGAGCGGCGCGAAGCCGCCGAGCAGCGCCAGCGCCACTGTCGCGCCCGCGACCATGCCGTTCTTCACACCCATGATATCACCCTCTCGTCTCGTGTGGACGGGGTGCATAGGCGGGCAGAGGGCGCGCGGGCAAGCCCCCGTCAGCCGCTCTTGACCGCCTTCAAGGCTGCCAGCGCCCGCTCGCGCGCGGCCTTGTGGGGGACGATCTTGCGCGGATAGCCCGAGGGGCGCGCCCCGTGCTCCTCGGGATCGTGGATCGCAGGTTCTTTGAGGTGCTTCAGCTCGGGCACGTATCCGCGGATATAGCGCGCAGCGTCGAACTTCTCGGACTGGCTGAGCGGCGCCATGATCCGGCTGAACATATTGGAATCCCCGCCCGTGCCTGCGACCCACTGCCAGTTGGTGGCGTTGGAGGCGTAGTCGGCATCGACCAGCGTGTCCCAGAACCATTGCTCGCCCACGCGCCAGTCGATCAGCAGGTGCTTGATGAGGAAGCTCGCCGCGATCATGCGCACGCGGTTGTGCATCCACCCGGTCTGCCAGAGCTGGCGCATCCCGGCATCGACGATCGGGTAGCCGGTGCGGCCCTGCTGCCACGCTTCAAGGTCGCGCGCGGCGTGCTCGTCCGTGGCGGGGTCGCGCCAGGGGAAGCGATCGAACTCCTTGCGGTGATTGGCGGTGGCGTAGTCGGGGAACTGGCAGATGGTGTTGGTGGCGAAGTCGCGCCAGATGAGCTCGCCCTCGTAGGTCGACCACCCCTCGCCGGTGCGGTCCTTGTGGGCGTGCCACACTTGGATCGGCGAGATCTCGCCCCAGTGAAGATGCGGCGAGAGGCGCGAGACCTTGTCCTCCGACGGGTGGTTGCGCTTGTCGTGGTAGTCCTCGACGTGATCGGCCCACCAGCGCAACCGCCGGTGCGCCGCGGCCTCGCCGACCTCCCAGAAGTCCCGCAGGCCGCCCGCCCAATCGGGCCTGGTGGGGAGGAGGTTCCAGGAGGCAAGGTCGTCGGATGCGGGCCACTCGGCGGGCGCTTCCAGCCTGTCGGGCACCGGAAGCTCGTCGCGCGGGGGAAGCTCGGCCCTGAGGGCGCGGCTGAACGGCGTATAGATCTTGTACTGCCCGCCCGTCCCAGTAGTGATCGAGCCGGGCGGCATGAGGTAATTGCCGTCATGGCAGTGCAGGTCGAGCTTGTCCGCCAGCTTGCCCTGCACCTTGCGCCACCACGGCTCGTAGTGGCGATTGCAATGGACGGTGGTCGCGCCGACTTCCTGCGCCAGCTTCGTCAGTTCCTCCACCGCATTGCCGCGCCGCAGGATCAGCCGGCTGCCCTTCTTCGCCAAGCTCTCCGCAAGGCTCGCCAGCGAATGATGCAGCCACCAGCGCGAGGCGCCGCCATAGGCATGGTGCTTCGGGCTCTCGTCGTCGAGGACATAGACCGCGACGAGGGGGCCTTGCTGCGCGGCGTGGTGGAGCGCGGGATTGTCGGCCAGGCGCAGGTCGCGGCGCAGCCATACGAGTTGGGTCATTATGGTCATTCAAACACTCGTCATTGCGAGGAGCCGAAGGCGACGCGGCAATCCAGAGTCCATCGGTGCCGCTCTGGATTGCTTCGGCGACTGCGTCGCCTCGCAATGACGAATTAGGGGCGGGGAAGTTCCTCGCACCTCACGTCCGGCAGCGCGACCGAGAACCGGTCCCGCGCGCGCGGATCGTAGAAACGGGCGTCGTAGAGGGTCACCGAGCCGTCCGCCGCCCGCGTCGCAAAGGGCGCGCGCGACCAGAACAGGAAGGCGTCGAGCTGGGAGTTGGCGCGGCGTTGCTCCGTGAGGTCGGGCAGCTTGCACTGGACGGCTTGCGAATTGGCATAGCCATACCCGAAGTCCGTGCCGTCCCAGTCGCTCGAAATCCAGCGCCCGTCGTAAGCTTGCGCGATCTGCTCGCGCCGCCAGAAGGCAAGGGGCACAGGGGCCGAGATATAGGCCTGCGGATAGGGCTCGGTCATCGTCCCGCGCGTCTCGTGGTTGAGCCAGGTGTGCCCCGCATTGGCCGCAACATAGGCCAGCACCGCCGCAATCCCCACCTGCCCCGCACGCGCCCAATTGCCCCCCGCCTTCTCCCGCCGTCGCGACACCCAGATGCTCGCGATCAGCATCGCCCACAGCCACGGGTCGATGATGAACAGCGTGTCGCCGTAGAACCACTGCGAGGAGAAGGGCTCCAGCAGCCGGATGCCGTAGACGTTGAGCCAGTCGAAGAAGGGGTGGCTGAGGCACCCGATGAAGGCCATCGCGTAGAGCCAGCCGAAGCGCACCGGCAGCCGCGCCTCGGGCCGCGTCCCGCGCCGCTCCTGCCAGCGGTCGAAGGCCCACAGCAGCCCCGCCAGTATCAAGGGCAGCAGCACCAGCGCGGGCGGGCCGTGGGTGATGCCGCGGCGGAAGGCGAGGTGCTCGGTGCCCTCGAGCCAGAAGAAGCACGCCGCATCGACGTCCGGCAGGTTCGCACCGATGATGAGCGCCGGCATGGCGAGACCGGTCGTCCGCTTCAGCCCCGCCTGCCCCAGCACCGCGCCGACGAGGCTGTGTGTCAGATTGTCCATGGCATCGCTGGCTAGCGCGGCTCCAGCGTCCAAGCGAGTGGAAATGCGCGCCGCCCTCGCCTATCGCTGGCGGCAACAGACACGGGAGAGCGCATGACCGAAACACCCTACATCCGGCCCGACATGAAAGCCTTTCTCGACATGATGGCGCAGGTCAACGGCCCCAAGCTCGCCGACCTGACGCTCCAGGAAGCGCGCGGCTCCTACCAGGCGCTGCACAACCTGGCCGACCGCCCGGCGCGCGCGCTTCCGGTGATCCGCGACCTTGCCTGCCCCGGCCCGGCGGGGGAGATCCCGCTCAGGCTCTACGATGCG
This sequence comes from Erythrobacter sp. WG, assembly GCF_026586795.1. GTDB lineage: Bacteria > Pseudomonadota > Alphaproteobacteria > Sphingomonadales > Sphingomonadaceae > Erythrobacter. Next base: position 3,164 of record NZ_JAPFGY010000041.1, on the reverse strand, counting down.
CGCGAGAACCGCGAGGGGCCGAGCCCGGTGATCGTCTTCTACCACGGCGGCGGCTTCGTGATCGGCGACCTCGAGACGCACCACGCGCTGTGCACCGAAATCGCCGCGCTCGCCGACCTGCCGCTGGTGGCGGTGCATTATGCCCGCGCGCCCGAGGCGCCCTTCCCCGCCGCGATCCTCGACTGCGAGGCGGCGACGCGCTGGGTGGCTTCGAGCCCCGCCGAACTCGGGCTGACGGCCAGCGGCCTCGTCACCATCGGCGACAGCGCCGGGGGCAATGCCACGGTGGTGGTCGGCCAGCTCCTCGGCCAGAACCCCGCCGCGGTGCCCGTCCTCCTCCAGGTGCCGATCTTCCCGCTGGTCGCCGACGCGATCGGCTCGCGCAGCATGGAGGCCTTCGGCGAGGGCTTCCTGCTCACCGCCGAGACGATGGGCTGGTTCGATGCCGGCTACCGTGCCGACCGCGCCGATCCGCGCGGCTTTCCGATCCTCGGGCGGCACGACGACGCGCCGCCGACGATCCTCGTCACTGCCAGCCTGGATCCGATCCGGGATTCGGGCCGCGCCTATGCCAAGGCGCTCGTCGATGCGGGGCGGGAGGTGCTGTTCCTCGAGATGCGCGGGGTCACCCACTCCTTCACCAATCTTCGCGCAGCAGTGCCCTCCACGCAAGCCGACGTCGAGCGGATCGTCGCGGCGATGAAGTTCATGCTGGAGAATGGGGCATGACGGACCCCGAAAGCCTCCCCTACCGCCCCTGCGCGGGCTTCATGCTGGTGAACGCCGCCAGCCTCGTCTTCGTCGGCCAGCGCATCGATGCGAGCGCGCACGGGTACTGGCAGATGCCGCAGGGCGGGATCGACCCGGGCGAGGACCTGCGCGAGGCGGCGCTGCGCGAGCTCCACGAGGAAATCGGCGTCGGCCCGGACAAGGTCGAGGTCATCGCCGGCCCCTCGCGTGCCTTGCGCTACGACCTGCCGCCCGAGCTGATCGGCAAGGTGTGGAAGGGCAGGTATCGCGGGCAGGAGCAATACTGGTTCCTCGGCCGGTTCCTGGGGGAGGACAGCGACATCGACCTCGAAGCGCACAACCCGCCCGAATTCAACGCATGGCGCTGGGTCGAGCCGGGGCTGCTCCCCGAGCTCATCATCCCCTTCAAGCGCGCGACCTATGAGGACGTGCTCAAGGAGTTCCGGGAATTCATCTGATCGTCATTGCGAGGAGCCGCAGGGCCGCGGCATTCCATCACCTGCCGCCCTGATCAGCCGCTCCGCCCCTGGATCGCCGCGCCCGTTCCGGGCTCGCGCTGACGAAGGAGGGGAAAGCCGACGCCTCAGTTCGCGGCAGGGCCGCTCTCGACCGTGCTCTCGACCGCGAGCCGCGCTTGCGGCACGCCGCGCGCGATGCTGGACTGCAAGGCGACGGTCTCGGGGCAGCGATCCCCGCACAGCGATTGCAGCGTCGCCAGGTTGCGCTTGGCCTTCTCGAGCGCGCCCTTCTCGACCAGCGCCGTGCCCTCGCCCGCGATTGCCGCGAAGTTCTTGGGATCGCGCTCCAGCGCCTCGCGGTAGTAGCGGATCGCCTTGCCCTGAAGGCCCTGCAGGCGCGAGGCCTCGGCAAGATCGACCAGGATCGGGGTGTGGCCCGGATCGACCGCGAGCGCGGCCTCGAAGGCGTCGACCGCGGCATCGGCTTGCCCCCCCTCGAGCGCAGCGCGCCCTTGCGCGATGAGCGCCGCCGCGCGCGGGTCCGGCGCTCCGCCGGCGCCCGCGCTGGAAATGCTCGCCGTCATGGCCAGACACAGGGACAGAGCGGCGGCGGCGGGCGCAAAACGCATCAGGAGCTCCTTCAAGGCCGGGGAACGTGGACCGGACGGGCGGATCATACCACGCGATGCTATCATGGTGAACGCAGGGCCGCGACAAAAAAGCCGTCGGTCCCGTCGTGGAGCGGATCGAGCCGAATTCCTGCACCGCGCGCCCGGCCGACCGGGAGTGCGAGCGGCTCGGCCCGCCAGCCGGGGTGGCGGGCGAGGAAGGCGGCGATGCGGTCCGGCCCTTCGGCATCGAGCACCGAGCAGGTGACGAAGGCGATGCTGCCGGCCGGCCGAACGAGCTGCGCCGCCACATCGAGCACGTGGTCCTGAAGCGCGGTGAGGCGTGCCAATTCGCCCTTGTCGAGTCGCCACCGCGCCTCGGGGCTGCGGCGCCAGGTGCCGCTCCCCGAACAGGGCGCGTCGACGAGGACGTGATCGGCCTTGCCCTGCCACGGCGTCAGCGCATGCATCTCGCGGCCCGGATCGAGCAGCACGGTGTGGTCGATCGCCGCCCCGGCGCGCGCGGCGCGCGGGGCGAGGTTGCCGAGACGGCGCTTGTCGGTGTCGGCGGCGACAAGGCTCGCCGCATTACGGAGGCGCGCGGCGAGCGCGAGGGTCTTGCCCCCGCCGCCTGCGCACAGGTCGATGATCGTGTCGCCGGGCGCCACGGGCAATGCCTCGACGATCAGCTGGGAGCCGAGGTCCTGCACCTCGAGAAGGCCTTCACCTTGCGCGGTCCATTGTTCGACCGGGGTGCCGGTGGGAAACCGCAGGCCCTGCGCGCTGGGGAGCGATTCGCCCGCTTCGGGCAAGTCCAGCCGGGCGCGGTCCGCCTTCAGCGCATTGACCCGGATATCGAGCGGGGCGCGGTCCAGCAGCGCGGCGATCTCCCGCCCGCCGAGGCCCGAAGCGCGCAAGGCGGCGGCGAGCCACTTGGGCGCAAGGCCCGTATCGGCCGCCGTCTCGCCCTCGGCGCGGGGGGCGGGGGCGTGGGTGGAGCCGTCGAACAGCGCGGCGATGGCTTCATCCTGCCCCGCCACCGCCAGCATCGCCGCACGGCCGCTCGCCGGGACGGGGCCGCACAGGCGGACCGCGCGATAGACGAGATCGCGCACCGCGCGGCGATCCTTCGAGCCGGCATAGCGGCGGGCGCGGAAATAGTCGGCGATCAGCCGGTCCGCCGGCGCGCCCTTCGCGCGGGCGGCGGCGATGATCTGGTCGACGAGCTCGATCGCGGCCTGGACGCGCGCGGCGGGGGTCATGTCCTCCCCCACCGGGGGAGGGGGACCATGCGAAGCATGGTGGAGGGGCACGCGCGGCTTTCCGGAGAGCGGCGCGGGGGGGGGGG
>NZ_JAPFGY010000040.1 GCF_026586795.1 Erythrobacter sp. WG | reverse complement strand
CTGGTCGCCCACGCGGCGAAGACCCGCAACCTCGCGGCCGGCACGATCATCGGCACCGGCACGGTCTCGAACAAGGGCGCGGACGGCGGCGCGGGCCAGCCGGTGGCCGAAGGCGGCGCGGGCTATTCGTGCATCGCCGAGATCCGGATGATCGAGACGATCCGCGACGGCGCGCCCAGCACGCCCTTCATGCAGCCGGGCGACCGCGTGCGGATCGAGATGCGCGATTCCGCCAACCACTCGATCTTCGGCGCGATCGACCAGAAGGTCGTGGCGGTCTGAAGGCTTGCCCGCACAAGACCCGCCCCAGACCCCCGCTTGGGTCAGCCCAGACCCCGCAAAACCCTTGCCAGACCCCCGCCAGACCCCACCTAGACCCCCGTCAGCGGCGGTGTTTCACGTGAAACATCGCCGCCCGGCCAATCACCGAAGGACCCGCCCATGACCGCCTATCCGACCGTCCAGATGCTCATCAACGGCGAATGGACAACCGCCGGTGAGGCCGGCACGATGGAGGTCGTCAACCCCGCCACCGGGGCGGTGATCGGCCATTGCCCCAAGGCCTCCAAAGCCCAGCTCGACGCCGCCCTCAAGGCCGCCGACGACGCCTTCGCCGGGTGGAGCCGGACCTCGGGCCCGGACCGTCACACCATCCTGCGCCGCGCCGCCGACCTGCTGCGCGAACGCGCGCTCGATATCGCGGCGGTCGTCACCGCCGAGATGGGAAAACCCCGCGCGCAGGCCATCGGCGAGATCACGGGCTCTGCCGATGTGATTGATTTCCTTGCCGAAGAAGCCAAGCGCCGGGGCGGTCGCCTGATCCCGACGCGCGGAACCCAACTGATCGCGCAGATGGTGACGCATGAGCCCATCGGCCCGGCGGTGCTGCTCACCCCGTGGAATTTCCCGATCAACCTCCCCGCCAAGAAGATCGCCGGCGCCCTCGCCGCGGGCTGCACCGCGATCCTCAAGCCCGCGGAGAACACCCCGGCTTCCGCACAGCTGCTGGTCGCCTGCTTCGTCGATGCCGGGGTGCCCAAGGGCGTGCTGAACCTCGTCCATGGCGACCCCGGCCCGATCGCCGAGCACCTCATCGCCGCGCCCGTGACCCGCAAGGTGAGCTTCACCGGCTCGACCGCAGTCGGCAAGCATTTGGGCGCGCTGGCGGCCAGCCACATGAAGCGCTTCACCCCCGAGCTCGGCGGCCATGCGCCTGTTATCGTGAGCAAAAACGCCGACGTCGAACGCGCCGTTGCGCTGTGCGCCGCGACCAAGTTCCGCAATGCCGGGCAAGTCTGCGTCTCCCCCACTCGCTTCCTGGTCGCGAAGGAGATCTACGACCGCTTCGTTGCCGACTTCGCCGCCATGGCGGCCAAGCTCAAGGTCGGCGATCCCGGCGCGGACGAGAGCGTCGACATGGGCCCGCTCGCCCACGCCCGGCGGATTTCCGCGATGGTACAGGTGGTTGCCGATGCGCAGGGCGGCCGCGGCGAGGTTGTCGCAGGGGGCGCGGCGATCGCGGGGCCGGGGTTCTTCTTTCAGCCCACGGTGATCGCCAATCCCGCGCCCGACAGCCGCTTCATGACCGAGGAGCCCTTCGGCCCCGTCGCCGGGATCGTCCCGTTCGACCACCTCGACGAGGCCATCAGCATCGCCAACGGGTTGCGCTATGGCCTTGCCGCCTATGCCTTTTCCGCCGATCTCGATGAGGCGCACCACCTGGGCCGCAGCCTGCGCGCCGGGATGGTCGGGATCAACCAGCTGATCGTCTCCTCGCCCGAGACGCCGTTCGGCGGCATCGGCGATTCCGGCTTCGGCTCGGAAGGGGGCGAGGAAGGTTACCTGGCCTTCACGGATACCAAGCTCGTCATGCTGGCCAAGGCCCGCGGCTGACGGCGATCCGCGTCAGGCGATCAGGCTCGCGAGGCGCGAAAGGATCGACTTGCGCGACTTCATGGGCTGAATTCGCCCATAGCGCGCACGGCGCGTATGTTCGTCCTGGATGCACACGGTCCGGCGCATGGGATCCGGTCCACTGGACCAGATGGTGGGTCTTGCCATCGATCGCGTCCCCGATTCGCTCGTTTTCGTTGGCCGCAGATTAGCAGCGAGACTGTGGAAAACGTAGGGCAAACTTGGTTAACGCCCTTGCGCAGTCAGAATTACCGATCCGTGCGCTGCGCCCCCGCGTCGCGCACCGCAGCGAGCGTGGGATAACCGTTTACGGCCATGAGCAAATCCGCCTCGGCAAGGATTGACCTTAACACCCAAGCCGCGCCTTCCGCCCCGCCCAGCGCAAGCCCGTAGGTGTAGGGCCGCCCCACCCCCACCGCCCTTGCGCCGAGGGCCAGCGCCTTTACCGCATCGGTGCCGGAACGCACGCCGCTGTCGAACAGCACAGGGGTATCGCCCGCCGCTGCGACGACGTCGGCGAGCAGGTCGATGGTCGCGATCCCGCCGTTCGCCTGCCGCCCGCCGTGGTTCGAGCAATAGACCGCATCCGCCCCGTGATCGACCGCGCGGCGCGCGTCGTCGGGGTGGCAGATGCCCTTGAGGACGATGGGGAGCTTCGTCACCGACTTGAACCACGCCATGTCGTCCCAGGTCAGCACCTGCCCGAAGGTCGCCGCCCAGGTGAAGATCGCCGCCGCCGGGTCCTCTTCCGGGGGCTTCGCCAGCAGCGAGCGGAACACGGGGTCGGTGAAGTAGTTCTGGAGCACACGCCCACGCAGCTGCGGGAAGTTGGACGCGTTGAGATCGCGCGGGCGCCAGCCGGTCACCCAGGTGTCGAGCGTCACCACCAGCGCGCAATAGCCCGCCTCCTCGGCGCGGCGGATGAGGCTTTCGGCCAGCTCGCGGTTCCTGGGGGTGTAGAGCTGGAACCATGCGGGCGTGTCCCCGCAGGCGGCCTTCACGTCCTCGAGCGGGTCGTTGGCAAGGGTCGAGGCGCAGAACGGCACCCCCGTCAGCGCCGAGGCGCGCGCGGCGGCCATGTCGCCATGGCGGTCCTGCGAGGCTTCCCCGTTCAGACCGATCGGGGCCATGAACAGCGGGGTCGGATAGCGATGGCCGAACAATTCGATCGACAGGTCGCGGGTCGAGCAATCCACCATCATCCGCGGGATCATTCCCCAGTGGTGAAAGGCCGCCGCGTTCTGGTCCTGTGTGTGTTCATCCCCGCAGCCGCCCGCGACATAATTGGTGAGGCTCGGACCCATGGCCTCGTGCGCGCGCTTCTCGAGGGTGGCGAAATCGACCGGGAAGGTGGGCAGGATGCCCCTCAGCCCGGCGTTGTAGATCTCGTTCTGCATCGCGCCGAAATAGGTCATGGCGTGTCGTCTCTCCCGTCTCTCTCCGGCGGGAATTCAGACCATCGCCCCGGATCGGGCAAGCGGTTTTTCAGGCGAGCAGGCGCTGGAGGCGCGGACGCAGGCGCAGGAAACGCAGGTAGGCGGCCTCGAGCAGGGCGAGCACCGAGGGATGCCGCGCCGCAAGGCCGAGCGGGCGCAGCAGCGGGATCGCGCGCCACATCGCCGCGAAGGCGGCCGCGCCGCTCAGCAGCCTGCCCTCCTCCTCGGCATGGAACCGCGCGAGAAGCGCGGCGCGGTCGACGGGACACGAGGGGTCGGCGCCGGTTGCCACGTCGATGAAGGTGATGCGGCCCCTCCGGTCGAGCCGCCGCATCAGCGCAATCTCGCGGGTGCAGAGCGGACAGGCGCCGTCGAACCAGACCTTGACCGTCACGGGGCGATCCATAGCCGGATGATCCACGCCACCACCCCCAGCACCGCGACGCTGGCCGCCCAGATGCCCGCCATCCAGGCAAGACGCTTCCATAGCGGCTCCTCCGGCTCGCGCTCCGGCGGGGCGAGCATCAGTGATACCCTTCGTCGGCGACCTTGCCGCGGAACACCCAGTAAGCCCAGACTGTGTAGGCGATGATCAGCGGCATGGTGAGCGCGACGCCGACCAGCATGAAGGCCTGGCTGCGATAGGGCGCGGCGGCCTCCCAGATGGTCACGCTTTCGGGCACGGCATAGGGCCAGATCGTCACGCCGAGGCCGCTCATGCCGAGGAAGAACAGCGCGATGCCGAGCCAGAAGGGCTTCGAATTGCGCTCCTTGAGGATCGCCCGCAGCATCGAGAGGGCAACGATCGCGGTCAGGATCGGCACCGGTGCCACGTAGAAAATTTCGGGCGCGGAGAGCCAGCGCTCGGCATATTCGGCGTTGAGGAAGATGTTGTAGAGGCTCACCGCGCCCATCAGCACGATGGTCGCGGCGCCGGCGCGAATGGCGAGTTTCCTGGCGTGAGCCTGCTCCTCGCCGTCCAGTTTCCAGATCAGCCAAGCGGCGCCCAGCAAGGCGTAGCCTGCAACCGTGCCGAGCCCGGTCAGCAGCGTATAGGGGGTGAGCCAGTCGAACCAGCTTCCGGCATAGGCGCGGCCCTCAACCTCGATCCCTTGCAGCAGCGCGCCCAGCGTCATCCCCTGCGCCAATGCGGCGGCGAACGAGCCCCCGGTGAAGGCGAGGTCCCAGAACCGCTGGTGCGCCGGATCGCGCCAGCGGTATTCGAACGCCACGCCCCGGAAGACGAGGCCCAGGAGCATGGCAATGATCAGCGGGTAGGTCGCGGGCAGGATCACCGCATAGGCGAGCGGGAAGGCGGCGAACAGCCCGCCCCCGCCGAGCACCAGCCAGGTCTCGTTCCCGTCCCACACCGGCGCGATCGAGTTCATCGCACGGTCGCGCTCGCGCCCGACGGCGAAGGTCGGGAAAAGAATACCGATGCCAAGATCGAAGCCGTCCATCACCACATAGGCGAAGACCGCAAAGGCGATGATGAAGGCCCAGACGACGGTGAGATCCATCACGCCGGCTCCCTGTCGGTCGATCCGGGCTGTTTCTCCCTCGGCAGGGTCTCCTCCCCACCCGGGTTCTGGGTCGGCCCCGGGGTGATCCCGGCGGTGCGGATCGGGCCCACATCGCCGCGCTTGACGCCCTTCTCGCCCGGGTGCGGGGGCTTGCCCATGAGCTTCAGGATATACCACACGCCGATGCCGAAGACGGTGAAATAGACCAGCACGAAGGCGAGCAGCGAGGCGGCGACGGCGGGCGCGGCGAGCGGGCTCGCGGCGTCGGCGGTGCGCAGCAGGCCGTAGACGACGAAAGGCTGCCGCCCGACTTCGGTGGTGATCCACCCGGCGAGCACCGCGGCAAAGCCCGAGGGGCCCATCAGCACCGCGGCGCGGTGAAGCCAGGGCATATCGTAGAGTCTGCCGCGAAAGCGCCCCCACAGGCTCCACATCCCGACGCCGAGCATCGCGAAGCCGATGCCGACCATGATGCGGAAGCTCCAGAACACCACCGGCACCGGAGGTTCCTCGTCATCGGGTATGGTGTCGAGCCCCGCCAGCGGCGCATTCGGATCGTGCTTCAGGATCAGCGAGGATGCCTTCGGGATTTCAATGGCGTAGCGCACCGTCCGCGCCTCGCTGTCGGGAATGCCGAACAGGATCAGCGGCGCGCCGTCGGGATGGCTCTGGTAGTGCCCCTCCATCGCCATGACCTTGGCGGGCTGGTGCTCGAGGGTGTTGAGGCCGTGCATGTCGCCCGCGAAAATCTGCGCCGGGGTAACGATCGCGGCCATCCACATCGCCATCGAGAACATCGTCCTGGCGTGCGGATTTTCCTTGTTTTTCAACAGGTGCCAGGCGCCGACTGCACCCACCACGAAGGCCGTGGTGAGGTAGGCGGCCATCACCGTGTGGACGAGGCGGTAGGGAAAGCTCGGGTTGAAGACGATTGCCCACCAGCTGTCGCCCGGAAGATATTGTCCATTCTCGCCAATCAGATAGCCAGTCGGCGTCTGCATCCACGAATTGACCGAAAGGATCCAGAAGGCCGACACGAAGGTGCCCAGCGCCACCATCAGCGTCGCGGCGAAGTGGAGCCTCTTGCCCACCTTCTGCATCCCGAACAGCATCACGCCGAGGAAGCCTGCCTCAAGGAAAAAGGCGGTCAGCACCTCGTAGGCCATCAGCGGGCCGATCACGGGGCCGGCCTTGTCGGAAAACACCGCCCAGTTGGTGCCGAACTGGTAGGACATGACGATGCCCGAGACGACTCCCATCGCGAAGGCGATGGCGAAGATCTTCAGCCAGTACTTGAACAGATCGAGGTAGACGCTCTTCCCCGTCTTCAGCCAAAGCCCTTCCAGAACAGCGAGATAGCTCGCCAAACCGATCGAGAAGGCGGGGAAGAAGAAGTGGAAGCTCACCGTGAAGGCGAACTGGATCCGGGCGAGGAGCAGGGCGTCGAGGTTCTCGAACATGGTGGTCTGCACGTAGCCCCTGGCGGTGTCGGTTCAATTGCAATCGCTGCACCAACACTACGGTCGAGCGCCGAAAGAGTTGCACGAGGAAGGGTCTGGCAGGGGTGTAACGGGGGTCTGGAGAGGGTCGGGGCGCGACTTTACTGCGCCTGACGCCCCTCAAATCGGGGCTGGCGCCGGGATAATCTTCATGGCGCAGGCCGAGCCGCCGCGCCCGCAAGGTTCGCCGCGGCAAACCGATCCTCAGCCCCTCCAGCCGATCGACACATAGACGTTGCGCGGCGCGCCCGGGTCGAAGCCGCCGCCGCCGCCGGGGCGCACGCGCGGGGCGTAGCGTTCGTCGAACAGGTTGTTCACCCCCGCCCCGACCCTGAAGCCGCCCAGCACCGGCCACTCCACAGATGCATCGACCACCTCGTAGCCGCGCAGGGCGAAGTCCGCGACATTGTTGTCCGCGCCCTCCTGGTCGCCGACCGAGGTGAAGGTTAGGCCTGCGCGCGCGCCGTCATCGCCGATCCACGCCAGCACGCTGCGCAGCAGGTGGCGCGGCGCATATTGCGGGGTGAAGCCGCGCGCCGGGCCGTTGGTGAAGTCGGCATCGAGCAGTTGCAGGTTGGTCGAGAGGCGCAGCGTGCCGCTCCCCCCCCGCGCCAGCCCCTGCGGGCCCACGAGATCGAGCCGCAGCGCCAGATCGACGCCCTGGTTGCGCATCGAGCCGACGTTCTGCCGCCGCGCGCCCCCGGCGCCGACCGCACCGAACGGCGGCAAGGCGGGCAGCGGCCCGGCAAGGAAGCCGACCTGATTCTCGAACTCGACACGGAACAGGCTCGCGTCGATCCGCACCGGCGGCGCGGGCTCGGCCTGGAGGCCCGCCTCGACGGTAAAGGCATAGGAGGGCTCGAAGGTGCCCGCCGCGTCGATCCCGGCCTGGAAGGTCACGCCGTCGTTGTAGAGCAGCGGCTTGAACCCGCGGCTGGCATTGGCGACGAAGCGCAGCGTGGGCGCCGCGTCCCACGTCACCCCGATCCCGTAGAGCGGGACCGTGGCGGTGTTCTCGCGGTTGCCGAGCGGGCCGTTGGGCGCGCCCGGTCCGCCGCCGGTGGCGCTGCCCGCGCCGAGGTCCAAAGTCTCGGTCACACGCTGGCGCAGCCGTTCAAGCCGGAAGCCGGGGACGATCTGCACGTCGCCGAAGCCGAGCTTCACTTCGCCGAAGGCCGCCAGCGTGTCGCCGCTGCGGCGGACGCGGGCGAGCGCGCCGGCGGTGCCATTGAAATCGCTGTTGCTCGCGCCCTTGTCGACGAACACCGGCGCGTCCGAGGTGTGGCCGAGCACGCCCAGGGTCAGCGTGTGCTGCGCACCCGCGCCGAAATCGTGGCGCAGGCGCAGGTCCAGCCCGGCGGTGTCGAACACCTGCCGTTGGCGGATCAGCACGTTGGCATCGGGCGTGACCTGGCCGAAGCCGCCGCCCGCCTGCCGCCAGCTGGTCCGCTCGAACCGGCTGTAGAAGGCGCGCGCGGTGACCTGCGTGCTGTCGCTCGCTTCCCACTCGATGGCGAGCGTCGGGGCAAGGCGTTCGAGCACGATGCGGTCGCGCGGGGTCGATCCGTCGCGGCGGTCGGCGGCGAGGCGGGCGCGGGTGAGCCCGCCCGGTTCCCCGAAGTCGCCCTTGTAGTAATCGAGCGCGAGGGTCGCGGTCACCGTGTCGCCCAGCCAGTGGACGCGGCCGCGCGCGGTTGTCTGTTCGTGATCGGAATTGACCCGGCGCGGGCCGTCGCCTTCGGCATATTGGACCAGGCCGTCAGCCGCGAGCCGGCCGTCGGAAAGCGCGACGCTGGCAAGCCCCGCGCGCGCGTCCCAGCTGCCGATGGTGAGGCGCGCCTGGCCCTCTGCCCCGGCCTCGCGGCGCGGGCCCCGCAGCACGTAGTTGATCGCCCCGCCCGGCTGCGGCCCGTAGAGCAGGCCCGATGCGCCGCGGATGAACTCGATGCGCTCGACCGCCTCCAGCGGCGGGATGAAATAGGCCGCCGGATAGGAATACATATCGGGCACCGCCGGGACGGCATCCTGCAAGGTGAGGATGTTCCAGCTCTCGTGCGGCTCGCCCAGCCCCCGGTAGGAGAGCGAGGCCCAGGAACCGTTCGACACCTCCGACACCAGCAGGCCCGGAATGTCGGCGAGCGCCACGCGCAGGTTGCGGTTCGGGATCGGGGCGAGATCGGAGAGCACCGCGATGTCGCCGAGCTTGCCGGCGAAGATCAGCGTGCCCGACTGGTCCGGCAGGCGGTCCTGATCGCGCCGGGCGGTGACGATGATCGAGGTGGCCGAAGGGCTGGCGGCGGAGACCGCACCGGGATCGGCGGTGGCGGCGGCGGCACCTTCGGACGCGGTTGCAGCGTCTGCGGCGGCAAGCGCCGGGCTCGCCGCGGCGGCGAGCAGGGCGGCGGTCAGCAAGCGGAAGGTCGCAGGGGAGAGGGACATCGGGGCTCCGGTGATTGTCTGGGCCGGGGCGATGTCTTGCTATTGCGAATGATTGTCAATCTAGAATTTTCATGCTTCCTCATCTCTGCGGAACCTGCCGATTTTGCGACGGGGCGAAGGGCGGTCGCATCGACTCCGAAAGCAAACCTGTTACGCTAACCCGTGAAAGGGGATCTCCTGTGCCGACGGAACGCGAGAGGCAGGAGGAGGCCGGCGGCACGCCGCGCGCGTCGCTGATGCTGCTCGTGCGCGCGGTGCAGGATCTTGCCGGTGCGCGCAGCCTCGATGAGGTGGTCTCGACCCTCAGGGCCACCACCCGCGCCGCGATCGGTGCGGACGGCATCGCCATCGTGCTGCGCGAGGGCGACGTGTGCCACCACGTCGCCGAGGATGCGCCCTCCCGGCTGTGGGCCGGCCAGCGCTTCCCGATCGAGGAATGCATCTCCGGGCACGCGATGCTTGGCGGCGCGGTCATCGCTGTCCCGGACGTCCGCGCCGAGACCCGCCTGCCACAGGCCGTCTATCGCGCGACCTTCGTGCGCGGCATGGCGGTTGCCCCGATCGGCGCGCCGCGCGCGGGCGCCGCGCTGTGCGCCTACTGGGCGAAGCCCGGAGCGATCGGCGAAGGGACGCTCGAGGCGCTCCAGACCCTCGCCGGCGCGGCCGCCACAGCGATCGAGAACGGCCGCCTGTTCGAAGCATTGGTGGCGAGCGAGCGGCGCTTTCGCAATCTTTTCCAGGCCTGCCCGGTGGGGATCGCGCTCTACCATTCCGCCAGCGGCGCGGTCCCCGACGTCAACGACGCGATGCTCGCGATCGCGGGTATGACGCGCCGCGAGTTCGAGACCGGCGCGTGGGATTTCGTGCGTGCCACCGCGCCGGAGTGCACGGAGCGCGACGAGTTCGCCCGCCAGCAGGTGCTCGCCACCGGCGGGGTCGAACCCTACGAGAAGGTCTTCCTCCACCGTGACGGCACGCGGGTGCCGGCGCTGATGGCGGCCGCCCCGCTCGATGCGGAAAGCGGCGCCTCGATCGTCGTCGCGCAGGACCTCAGCGCGGTGAAGACCGCCGAAGCCGCGCTCGCCGAAAGCGAGGCGCTGCTGCGCGGGATCACCGAAACCGTGCGGGTTGCCTTCTACACCATGGAATGGCGCAAGGAGGGGCCGAGGATCGCCTATATCAGCGCGGCCTTCGAGGAAATCTGGGGCCGCTCGCGCGAAAGCCTGATCGCTGCACCGATGTCCTTCCTCGAAGCCGTTCATCCTGAGGATCGCCCGCGCCTCGAGGAAACCGTGGCCCGCCAGCGGGCCGGGCAGGAGACGTCGATCGAATATCGCATCAACCTGCCCGACGGCGGCGAGAAGTGGATCCTGGATTTCGCCTATCCGGTGTTCGACGATGCGGGCCGGGTGGTGCGCACCATCGGGGTGGGCGAGGACATCACCGCCCGCAAGCAGAGCGAGATGCGCAGCGAACTGATCGCGCGCGAGATGGATCACCGCGCGCGCAATCTCATCACCATCGTGCGCGGGATCGTCGGCCAGACGCTGCGCTCGCAGCCGATCCCCCAGGCGGTGACCACCACCCTGCTCGATCGCCTCGCCGCGCTGTCCGCCGCGCACAAGGCGGTGATGCTGCGCAATTATGCGAGCGCCTCGATGTGCGAACTCGTCGATCTGGCGATGGAGCCGTTCCGCGCGCGCACCGCGCGGATCGCGGCCGAGGGTCCGGATTGCGAGCTCGACCCGCAGGTCGGGCTGATCCTCGCCCTGGCGCTGCACGAGCTTGCCACCAATGCGATGAAGCACGGCGCGCTGTCGGTTCCCAGCGGCACGGTCGCGGTCGACTGGGAGGAGGCGCCTTGCGGTGGCCGGCCGGGCTTCCGCATGACCTGGCGCGAAACGGGCGGGCCGCCGATCGCCGCGCCGGAGCCGGCGCGCAGCGGGTTCGGCACCAACCTGCTCCAGCAGGGCCTCGCCTGGTACGGCGGCGAGACCCGGCTCGACTTCGCGCCCGAGGGGCTGAGCGTCAGCCTGTACCTGCCGCTCGCGCTCGGCGTGGCCGACACGGGCGCGCGCACCGGCGATTGAGGGGTCGGCGGCGGCCGGGGCCGCCGCCCTGCCCGGTCAGAACCGCACCTGCAAGGTCGCCCGCGCGCCGTGATCGGTCACGCTCTGGCCGATCAGCCCGGTGTATCCGGCCGAGAGCGAGATGTTGCGCGCCAGCTCCAGCGTCGCCTCGAGCCGCGCCGCCAGCGCCGCCCGGTCGAGCGGGGCGCCAGCGATCGTGAAGCCCTGCTGAAGCGGCCGCTGGCGGTCTGGTCGAGCACGGTGATGCCGGTGGTCGTGCCGGTGAGCGTGATGCTGCCGGCGTTCGACACCGCGCCCGTCAGCACGCCGCTGATCCGCGCCGTGCCGCTGTTGACGAGGCCGCCCGAAAGCGTGCCGGTGCTGCTTGGCAAGAAGCGGCTCCGGGGCGAGGCGTCGAACACTGTGCGAGGCGGGCTCACTCGCTCCTCTGCCCTTGAGCACGACATCCCCGATGCGCCCGCTTGCGGACCGGGCATTTATCTTACACACAGGCCGTCCTGCCTTCCGGAGTGCTTCCCGACAATGCGATCCCTGTTCCTGTGCGCGGCCAGCCTGCTGGCGCTTTCGGCGGTCCCGGCAACGGCGGAGGAGGGTTACTACCAGCATCCTGCAGCGCACGGCGACGTGCTCGTCTTTGCCTCGGAAGGCGACCTGTGGCGCACCGCCCGCACCGGGGGCAGCGCCGTGCGCCTCACCAACGACGACGGCGAGGAGAGCGAGCCTGCGATCTCGCCCGACGGCACCCTGATCGCCTTCACCGCCAGCTACGACAGCACCAACGACATCTACGTCATGCCGGTCGCCGGCGGGCGCCCGCGCCGTGTAACCTTCGAGGGCGGCTTCGTGCGCACCGTCGGCTGGACGCCGGACGGCAAGGTGATCTACGCCTCGTCGATCGCAGGCGCAGGACAAGGCGAGGTGCTCCACACCGTCGACCCGGCGGGCGGGACGGCGCAGCCCCTGCCGCTGTGGCGCGCCAACGATGCGGCCTATGGCGCGGACGGGCGCACGCTGTTCTTCACGCGGCGCGGCCTCTACGCCCGGGCGCGCGACAATGCCGTGCTCTATCGCGGCGGCGGGATGGAGCAGCTGTGGCGCTGGCAGACCGGCTCGGATGCCGAGGCGGTGCAGCTCCTCGCCGATTTCGGCGCGCCGATCCGGATGCCCATGACCGCCGGGGGCCGGGTCTACTTCATCTCGGACAAGAGCGGGAAGGACGCGGTCTGGTCGGTCGCCGAGGACGGCAGCGACGTGCGGCAGGTCTCGGGCGAACTGCCCTTCCCGGTCCTTCAGGCGAACATCGACGGCGGTGACGTGTTCCTGCAGAATGGCGCGGACCTCCACGTCTTTGCCATTCCGTCCGGCCGCCTCAGCAAGCTCGCCATCGACCTCGTCACCGACCGCGAGCAGACCCGTGTGCGCGCGATCGACGAGCCGCTGCGCTGGCTCGAGGCGGCGCGCCTCTCGCCTTCGGGCGAGATGGTGGCGGTCACCGCCCGCGGGCGCGCGGCGCTCGCCGCACCGGGGCAGCTGCGCCGGATCGAGCTCAATGTCCCCCTCGCCGCCCGCGCGCGGCAGGCGGTGCAGTCGCCCGACGGCAAGCGGGTGTTCATGGTGCTCGATCAGGGCGACCGCGGCGACATCTACAGCTTCGCGGCCGACGGCACCGGCACCCCGGTGGCGGTGACGAGGGGCTATGACGCGCACATCTGGTCCTTCGCCATCGCTCCCGACGGCAAGACCATCGTCGTGTGGGACAAGCAGGCGCGCCTCCAGAAGGTCGACGTCGCGACGGGGCGCGTGACCCTGCTCGCCCGCAACGCGAGCGGCGCGGACGAGGCCTTCGCCGACCTCGCTTTCGCGCCGGATTCGAGCCACATCGCCTATGCCGAAGTGGCGTTGACCAACGGCGGCAACACCGCCGACATCATGATCCAGAACCTCGCCACCGGCGCGCGGGTGCAGGCGACCTCGGGCAAATACCACAACTACGCGCCCGCCTTCGCGCATGACGGGGCGTGGCTCTATTTCATCTCTGACCGCAACTTCGCGCCCAGCCCCGGCAGCCCCTGGGGAGACCGCAACATGGGCGTGGACTTCGCCGACCGGGGCGAGGTCTTCGCGCTTCAGCTCGATCCCGCCGCCGCCTTCCGCTTGCGCGAGGACAACGAACTGACCCGCACCGGCGGCGGCGCCAAGCCCGAAGACACCCCGCCCGACGCTGCGGCAAGCGGGGCCAAGGACGAGGCGAAGGACAAGCCCAAGGACAAGTCGGCGAAGCCCGCGCCGCCCAATCCCCGCATCGTGCTCGAGGGCGTCTCCGGCCGGCTCTACAAGCTGCCGGTCAAGCCCGGCGTCGAGGGCCTGCTGCTCGCCAGCGAGAACTTCCTCTACACCCGGCGCGGCGAGGATCTCGTCTCGATCGCCATCGACAAGCGCGATCCGGCCGAGCAGGTGTTCGCGCCCGGAGCGCAGGGAATGCAGCTCTCGCCCGACCGCAAGAACGCGCTGGTCCTGAGCGGCCCGCCGGGCAAGCCGGCGCTGGCGATCGTGCCCGCCGATCGCAAGCTGCCCGACAAGCCCGCGCCCACCCAGGTGCGGCTCGGCGACTGGCGGCTGACCGTCGACCCGCGCGCCGAATGGCGCCAGATGTTCGTCGACGCCTGGCGCCTGCACCGCGACTTCTTCTACGATCCGACCCTGCGCGGGGTCGACTGGAACGCCGTGCGCGCCGCGCGCGAGCCGTTCCTCGAGCGGATCGGCAGCCGTTCCGAGCTCGACGCGGTGATCGCCGAGATGGTCGCGCAGGTCGGCGCGCTCCACAGCCAGGTCTATAGCGGCGAGAACCGGCTCGACCGCGAGAACCCGGCGATGGCCTATCTCGGCGCCGCCGTCACGCCGGTCGCCGAGGGCCTCAGGATCGATTCCATCCTGCGCGCCGAGGCCGATCTGGTCGCGCAGCTCCCGCCGCTGCGGCGCCCCGGCGTGGACGTGCAGCCGGGCGACGTGATCTGCCTCGTCGACGGCCGCGCGGTCGCGAGCCATGCCGATCTCCAAGCCGCGCTCGCCACCAAGGCCGGGCAGCAGGTGCGGCTCGACCTCAGCCGCGGCGCGCGCCGGTTGAGCGCGATCGTCGAGCCGATGTCGCTCGATGGCTACCGCCAGGCCAATTACGCCGATTTCGTGCAGGGCAAGCGCGCCGAGACCGAGCGCCTGTCGGGCGGGAAAATCGGCTACCTCCACCTGCGCGCGATGGGTGCCGAGGATGTCGCCAGCTTTGCGCGGGACTACTTCCCGCAGCTTTCCAAGGATGGCCTCATCATCGACGTGCGCGGCAACAACGGCGGCAATATCGACAGCATCATCATCGGGATGCTGATGCGCAAGGCGTGGGGCTTCTGGGCCAATGCCGACGGCTCGGGCATTCCCACCACCAATATGCAGAACGCCTATCGCGGGCACATCGTGGTGCTGATCGACGAGCGCACCTATTCGGACGGCGAGACCTTCGCCGCCGCGATCAAGTCGCTCGGCATCGCGCCGCTGGTCGGCACCCGCACCGCCGGGGCGGGGGTATGGCTCTCGGACCGCCCCACCCTCACCGACAACGGCATCGCGCGCACCGCGGAGAGCCCGCAATATGCGATCGACGGTCGCTGGATCGTCGAGGGCCTCGGCGTCGCGCCGGACGTCGAGGTGGAGAACCTGCCGCACGCCGCCTTCAAGGGCACCGACGCACAGCTCGCCGCAGCCGTGGCGATGCTGAAGGAGGCGATCGCGCGTTCGCCGGTGCCGGTGCTCAAGCCCCGGCCGCTCGCGCCGCTGGGCACGCCGGCTGAGGATGTGACGCCGCTCGGCCGCAATCGCTGACGCCCTAGCCTAGGGCGCGGGCGGCTCCGCCACCGTCTCTCCGCCCAGCGCGCGGTAGAGCGAGACCCGGTTGCTCGCCTCGATGAGCCGGGTGGCGAGCAGCGTGCGGCGGGCCTGATAGGCGGCGCGCTGGGCATCGAGGCTGGCGAGGAAGGAATCCACGCCTCCGCGATAGCGCAGGTCGGCAAGCTGGAAGGTGTCCTCGGCCGCGTCCACCGAGGTGCGGTTGGCTTCGAGCTGCGCGGTGATCGTGCCGCGCCGGGCGAGCGCATCGGCAACATCGCGGAAGGCTGCCTGGATCGCGCGCTCGTAACCGGCGACCGCCGCATCGCGCTGCGCCTCGGTCTGGGCGACCCCGGCCCGCGCCGCGCCGCCGGCGAACAGCGAATAGCGCACGTTGGCCCCGGCGTTGTAGTTGAACGCGGCGCCGGTGAAGAGGTTGGCGAGGAGGTTGCTCGACAGCCCGGCCAGCCCGGTCAGGGTGATGCGGGGGAACAGCGCGGCGCGCGCTGCGCCGATATCGGCGTTGGCGGCACGCAGTTCGTATTCGGCCTGCACCACGTCGGGACGGCGCAGCAGGATCGTCGAATCGAGGCCTGCCGGCAGGACGCGCACCGCCGCGTCCGCCTCGTCGAGCGATTGCGGCAGGAGGGCCGGCGCGACCGGCGCGCCGACCAGCAACTGCAAGGCGTTGGCGTCCTGCGCGAGGGCGGTGGTCTGCTGCGCGATGTCGGCCTCGGCGGCGGCGAGGATCTGCTCGGCCTGGCGCAGGTCCGAGCGCGGAGCAATCCCCCCCTCGAGCCTGAGGCGCGTGAGCCGCACCTGTTCGCGCGCGTTGGCCGCGGTGTCCTCGGCCAGCCGGAGCAGCGCGGCGTCGGCGGCGTGGACAAGCCATGCCTCGGCGACGTCGCCGATCAGCGTCAACCGCACCGCGCGCGCCGCAGCCTCGGTGCCGAGATAGCGGTTGCGGGCCGCATCCGAGAGCGAGGCGAGCCGCCCGAACAGGTCGATCTCGAAGGCGGTCGTGCTGACATCGAGCGTGTAGCGCCGCCCCGCCGTCGACGGACTGGCGGCGGGGTTGTTGCCGATGTCGATGTCCTGGTTGCGGTTCTGGTTGGCGGTGCCGTTGTCGAACTGGGTGCGCCCCGCCGCCACGCCGATCTGCGGGAGCTGGGCGGCGCTCTGGATGCGGTACTGCGCGCGCGCCGCCTGGATGTTCGCTGCCGCCACGCGCAGGTCGCGGTTGTTGGCGAGCGCCTGCTCGATCACCGCGATGAGCCGGGGATCGGCGAAGACCTCGCGGTAGCTCATCGCCGGCAGCGCCGCCTCGCTTTGCGCGAGATAGGCATCGCCCGTCGGCCAGGAGGCGGGCACGGGCAGCGCCGGCTGCACATATCTGGGCGCCATCGAACAGGCTGCGAGAAGCGCGAGCGGGAGAAGCGCGGCGATCCTCATGCCGGCTCCCCCTCCCCCTCGGCCCCGGGCTTGCCGAAATAGCGGCTGCGCAGCTTGGCCAGGGTGTCGCGGGTGGTGCGGCGGACGATCACGAAGAACAGCGGGATGAAGAAGATCGCCAGCACCGTCGCGGTCAGCATCCCGCCGATCACCGACGTGCCGATGGCGATGCGGCTGTTCGCCCCGGCACCGCTCGACAGGGCGAGCGGCAGGACGCCGAAGATGAAGGCGAGGCTGGTCATCAGGATCGGGCGAAGCCGCAGGCGCGCGGCCTCGAGCGCCGCATCGATCACCCGCGCGCCGCGTTTCTCGGCCTGCTCGGCGAACTCGATGACGAGGATCGCGTTCTTGGCGGCGAGGCCCATCGTGGTGAGAAGCCCGATCTGGAGATAGACGTCGTTCTCGAGGCCCCGCAATGTCACCGCGAAAACCGCGCCGACGAGGCCGAGCGGGATCACCAGCATCACCGCCACCGGGATCGTCCAGCTTTCGTAGAGCGCGGCGAGGCACAGGAACACGACCAGCAGCGACAGGGTGTAGAGCAGCGGCGCCTGCCCTGATGACAGGCGTTCCTGGAAGGACAGGCCCGACCAGGCAACGCTGATGCCCGGGATCTCGCGGGCCAGCGCCTCGATCCGGTCCATCGCCGTGCCGGAGCTTTGCCCGGGCGCGGCCTGCCCGTCGAACTGGAAGCTCGGATAGCCGCCGAAGCGCGACAGGGTCGTGGGGGTGGTCGACCAGCGGGTGCTGGCGAAGGCCGAGAATGGCGCCATCTGCCCGCCCTCGCCGCGCACGAACCAGCTACCGATGTCGTCGGGGGTCGCCCGGTAGGGGGCGTCGGCCTGGACGAAGACGCGCTTCACGCGGCCGCGGTCGATGAAGTCGTTGACATATTGCCCGCCCCAAGCGGCCGACAGCGTGGTGTTGACGTCCGCCTGGTTCAGCCCGAGCGCGGCGAGGCGCGCCTGGTCGATATCGACCTGCAACGTCTGGATGTCGGGCAGTTCGCCCAGCCGCACCCCGGCCAGCACCGGATCGTTGCTGGCCGCCTCGAGCAGCCGGTCGCGCGCGGCGGTGAACTCCTCGCGGCTCATGCCGCTGGTGTTCTGGAGCTGGAGGGTGAAGCCGTTGCTCTGCCCCAGCCCGCGGATCGCGGGCGGGACGAGCACATTGACCTGCGCATCGCGAAAGCCGGAGAAGGCCTTGGTTGCGCGCTCGGTGATCGCGTCGGCGCTGTTCTCCTGGCCCTTGCGCTCGGACCAGTCGACGAAGTTGACGAAGCCCTGACCGGTGTTCTGCCCTGCTGCGCCCTGCCCGCCGCCCGCGACGCTGAACATCGTCGCGATGTTGCGGCCCTCGTCGGTGAGCATGTATTTCTCGACCGCCAGCTGCACCTCGCGGGTGCGCCCCTGTGTCGCGCCCGGTGGCAGGCGGAACTGGAGCTGCGCCGCGCCCTGGTCCTCGGTCGGCAGGAAGCCCGTCGGCAGGCGCCAGAACAGCATCGCGAGCAGCACCACGAGCACCGCATAGATCGCGAGGAACAGCCCCTTGCGATCCACCACGCGCTGCACCGCATGAACATAGCGATCGGTGCCGCGCGCGAAACTGTCGTTGAACCAATCGCGCGCGCGCTCGAGCTTCGTCGCACCCCACGGCCAGCGGCGCGCGAGGACACCGCCGCGCGCATCCTCAGTCCCGTGCTTCTGCCTGAGCAGCGAGGCGGTCAGCGCCGGGCTGAGGATCAGCGCGACCAGTGCGGAAAGCACCATCGCGGCGACAATGGTGATCGAGAACTGGCGGTAGATCACGCCGGTCGAGCCGCCGAAGAAGGCCATCGGCAGGAACACCGCCGAAAGCACCACCGCGATCGCCACCAGCGCAACCTGGATTTCGCCCATCGAACGGATCGTCGCCTCCTTGGGCGTCATCTCCGGGTTTTCCTCGAGCAGGCGCTCGACGTTCTCGACGACCACGATCGCATCGTCGACGAGCAGGCCGATGGCCAGCACCAGCCCGAACAGCGTCAGCGTGTTGATCGAGAAGCCCGCAAGGTAGAACACCGCGAAGGTGCCGAGCAGCACCACCGGGACGGCGATGGCCGGGATGAGCGTCGCCCGCCAGCTCTGGAGGAAGACGAACATGACGAGCACGACCAGCAGGATCGCCTCGAACAGGGTCTGCACCACCTCCTCGATCGACAGGCGGATGAAGGCGGTGGTGTCGTTGGCATAGGCGACGTTGTAGCCGGGCGGAAATCCCGCGCGCGCCTCGGCCACCGCTGCCTTGACCCGGTCGGCGGTAGCGAGCGCATCGGCGCCCGGCGCAAGGCTGATCGCAAGGCCCGCGCCGGGGTGGCCGTTGATGCGGCTCGAGGCGGAGTAGTTCTCCGCCCCCAGCTCCACCCGCGCCACCTCGCCCAGCGTCACCAGCGCGCCGCTCGCCTCCGACTTCAGGATGATCGCCTTGAACTCGTCGACGGTGCGCAGCCGCGACTGCGCGGTGACGACGGCGTTCAGCCGGTTCGTCTCCGGCTGCGGCAGGCCGCCCACCTCGCCCGCGGCGACCTCGGTGTTCTGGTTGCGGATCGCGGCGATGATGTCGCCCGGCATCAGCCCGACCGAGGCGAGCCGGTTGGGGTCGAGCCAGATGCGCATCGCGTATTGCGAGCCGTAGACATTGGTCTCGCCCACGCCCTCGATCCGCGCGAGCTCGTCCTGAAGGTTCGAGACGAGGAAGTCGGACACGTCGATGTTGGTCGAACGGTCGGTCTCGTCATAGACGCCGACGATCATCAGGAAATCGGGGTTCGACTTGGTGACGCGCAGGCCCTGCTGCTGAACCTGCTGCGGCAGCCGCGGCAGCGCGGTCTGCACCTGGTTCTGCACCTGCACCTGCGCGATATCGGGATCGGTGCCCTTGGCGAAGGTCGCGCTGATCGTCACTTGCCCGCGCGAGCTGGAGCTCGAATTGAAGTAGAGCAGCCCGTCGATCCCGGTCAGCTGCTGTTCGATGATCTGGGTGACCGAGTTCTCCAGCGTTTCCGCCGAAGCGCCGGGGAAGGTCGCGCGGATGTTGACCTGCGGCGGGGCGACGTCGGGATATTGCGCGACCGGCAGGAGATAGATCGCGCCGAGCCCTGCCAGCATGGTGATGATCGCCAGCACCCAGGCAAAGATCGGCCGTTCGATGAAGATGCGCGACACGCCCCGCGCCTCAGCCCTGCTTGCCGGAGGACGGCGCGGCGATGACCTGCGGCTTGCTGGCCGGGACGGGCCGGATCGGCGCGCCGGGCTTCAGCCTTGCAAGGCCCTGGACGATCACCTTGTCGCCGGGCTTGAGGCCCGCGGTCACCACCCAGTCGGTCCCCACCGCGCGCGGCGCGGTGACCTTGCGTTCGGCCGCCTTGTTGTCGGCGCCCACCACGAAGACGCTCGCCTCGCCCCGCGCGTTGCGGGTGACGGCGCCCTGCGGCACGAGGATCGCGCCTGTGTCGACCGCCTGCTCGAAGCGCGCGCGCACGAACATCCCGGGCAGCAGCAGGCCATCGGGGTTGGGGATGCGCGCCCGCAGCGTCACCGTGCCGGTAGCGGCGTTGACCATCACCTCGGAAAACTGGACCGTGCCGCGCGGCCCATATTCGCTCCCGTCCTCGAGCAGCAGCGCGACCGAGGTGCTGCCCGGCACGGCGCCCCCTTGCGCAAGCGCGCGGCGCAGGGCGAGGAGGTCGGCGGAGGATTGCTGGATGTCGACGAACACCGGGTCGACGCCCTGGATCACCGCGAGGGGCTCTGCCTGGTTGCCGGTGACGAGCGCGCCCACGGTGAACAGCGAGCGGCCGATGCGCCCCGTGATCGGCGCCGGCACGCGCGTGAATTGCAGGTTGACGTTGGCGGTCTGGAGCTGCGCGCGGGCCTGCTGCACCGCCGCCGCCGCCTGCCGTGCGGCGGCCTGGGCGTCGGTGTATTCCTGCAAGGAGACCGCCTGCGCCTCGGCGAGCGGCTTCAGGCGCTCGGCCCGCACCCGTGTCGCCTCGGCGTTGGCGCGGGCGCTGGCGAGGTTTGCCTCGGCCTCGGCGCTCGCGGCGCGGTAGAGGCGCGTGTCGATCTCGTAGAGCGTCTGGCCAACCTGCACCAGCGTCCCTTCCGTGAACAGGCGGCGCCGGATCAGCCCGGTGACCTGCGGGCGCACCTCGGACATCTCGAAGGCGGCGATCCGTCCGGCAAGCTCCACCGCGACCGGGACGGCGCTCGCCTTCACCTCGACAAAGCCGACCTCCGGGACGGGCCGCTGCGCCTGCTTGTCACCGCTCTCACCGGCACAGGAGGCAAGCGCCAGCGCGGCCAGCATGACGAGGGCCGAGCGCACCGGGACCTGAGCTGATGACATCTGACGGGAAAGGATGACGAACTCGCGAAAACCGGGGCGGGAAGGAAGCGTCCCTTAACGGTCCTTAAGGCTTGCAGGTTCCATGACGAAGTGCAACCGCCGCGTTTCAACGCGAATGGAGCGCGGCCCGGCGCAGCCGCCGCGTGCAGGGCCTGCCCGGCGCACAGAGACTTCCCGGGGCCGCACCGCGGCCATCCTGTCGGCTAAGACAACGGGCCCGAGCGCCATCTCACCGCGCGTGACGCATGGCGAAGGCGGGATAGCTTTCCACATCGCCCCGGCGAATCTGCGCCTCGAGCAGCGCAATGGCCGTATCCACATCGGCGTTGGTGGCCCCGGTGGCCTGCGCCAGTTTCAGGCCATGGTAGAATGTCCCGGGATATTCGGTGGTGTATTCATAGATGCGCGGGTCATTCACCGGCAGATCGAAACTGTGCCATGGCTGGCGCGCGATATCCGCAGGCAGGCCGAGCACCTGCGCCACCTGCCGCCAATCGCTGAACCAACGCCCTTCCAGCCGCACCGGCAGATTGAGGAAACAGAACGGCCCGCTCGCGAGAAACCGCCGCGCCTGGTAGCGCTCGGCAAAGGCCACCTGCAATTGCGACCAGCGCGGATCGGGATGCAAGCGCCGCCCCCAATCCAGCGTGTAGGCGATGTAATTGACGATCGATCCGGTATAGACGCCGGGTCGCTGCCCGGTGCGGATCGAGGGCCAGAAGGTCGGATTGGGCTCGCTGTCGTAGGCATCGCCTTCCCAGAACATCCCCAATTGCCCCATGCCCGGCACCGCGAGCGCCCTGACCGCGCGGTCGAGGTTGGCGGCGATGATCGCATCGAAACGGTCCGCCCCCGGCAACCAGTCGAGCCCCGGCACGGATCGCAGCAAGGCATAGGCCAGCACCAGATCGCGCATCGACCACGCCCAGTCGCGCCCCTGACCCTGATCGACCAGCTTGCCGCTGGTGCCCCGATAGTCGGGGGTGACGGTGTTCAGCACGGTGCAGGCAGAGAACACCTGCTCCTCGATGAAGAAGGGATGCAGTTCGGAGAGCAAGGCCGGGACGAGCGCGGGGCACGGGCGGTGCGCATTGTCGATGTCCCAATCGAACTGCATCCCCGGGCTGACGCCGATGATCCGCTCTTCGGGGTAATTCTGATAATATTGCTGCACCTTGAGCGGCACGTTGGGCGTATCGAGCAGCAGCGGCAGGCCATCGGCCCCGCGCACGTGCCAGGGGATAGAGGCCGCGGTCAGCCCGTAATTCATCGAGACGCGCCGCATCTCCGCGCTGCGTTCGATGATGTAGCGCGCCTGACGATGGACAATCGGGCCCACCTCGTCGCGCAGTCCGGTGGTCCCCATGCCCGGCGTGAGCCCGCCCTTGTCAAGCGGCGTGTAGTCCGGCACCGGGTCCATGTAGGACCACTCGGACGGTGCCTGAAGCCTCGGCCCGATGCCCCACGGCAACAGCATCCCGTAGGACTGCCAGCGGTTCAGCTCGCGGTCCGAGACGGGCCAGGCGCGCGATGCGGCAACCCAGCGCTGGAAATCGCCATGGCCGTAGACCGGGAAGCTGCGGCCGAACACGCTCGCCCGGTAGCTGACCGCCGGAGTTTCGGCCGCCAGATTGCTCCAGCGCTGCCGCTCCACCACCACCACATCGAACGGCTTGCCGTCGACCGGGGAGGCCGCTTGGAGATACCAGATCAGCGCCCACGGCCCCTTGCGCAGGAACACCCGCACCGTGTGGTGCCCCGCCTTCTGCCACAAGGCCGCGGGATCATCGGCGGTGAAGATCGTGTCGCCGAGGCGCACCGGCGGCGCGGCAGCCGCCATCGCGGCGTCCTGCGGGATGGCGCCACCACGGGCGTGGACTTGTGCGCGCAAGGGCGAAGACCCGGGCCCGGGCGAAAGCAGACCGGGCGCCACCAGTGCCGCCGCTCCGCTGGCCATCATCGTTCGGCGAGACATCATGTCGCTTTTCCCCGTAGAGCACCCGGCTGTGGTCCGCTGCGGCACGCTAAATCACCGCGCCTGGGCTCGCTACCCAAGCAGGCACTTTGCCCCATATGCGAACAGGGCGCGCAACATTCCTTACCGCCCGCTTGCGATCAGCCGCGTCCTGCAAGCCTGCTCCTGCGCCAGCTGCCGGCGACCCGCTGTAGCGCACCTAGACGTGTCCCGCAGCGGGCGGCGGGAACAAGCGGTCGGATGAAGGCAATTGGCGGAGAGGGTGGGATTCGAACCCACGTTACCGTTGCCGGTAAACCGCATTTCGAGTGCGGCGCATTCGACCACTCTGCCACCTCTCCGCGAGGCCCGTCGCACGTCGATGAGCCCGCTGGTCGAGGCGGCTGGCGACAGGGAGCGCGCCCGTTAGCCGAAGCGCGGCGGCTTGCCAAGGGGTGGCCCCGCACAAATTGCGGGCATATCTCCCCGCCCCGCCGCCCCCCGCGCTTGTTTTGCTGCGGCGAGGCGCCATATTGCGATCCATGGAACGCGCAGAGTTCTTCTCGAGCCAGGCCGGACGCACGATCATTGCGCCGCGCCAGACCCGTGCCCGCTTCGGCATCGGCGACGTGGTCCGCCACCGCCTGTTCGCCTTTCGCGGCGTCGTCTTCGATATCGACCCGGTCTTCGCCAATTCGGAAGAGTGGTACGAATCGATCCCCGAGGATATCCGCCCCCCGCGCGAGCAGCCGTTCTACCACCTCCTGGCCGAGAACGAGGACAGCTCCTACGTCGCTTACGTCAGCCAAGGCAACCTCGTCGCCGATCCGCAGGGCGGGCCGATCGACCACCCGACGGTGCGGCAGCTATTCGAGAGCTTCAAGGACGGCCGCTATCGGATGCGGCGCTCGCTTACGCATTGACAACCTTGCCCTGCTAAACGCGGGGCATGGACG
The DNA here is from genome assembly GCF_026586795.1 of Erythrobacter sp. WG. Classification (GTDB taxonomy): domain Bacteria; phylum Pseudomonadota; class Alphaproteobacteria; order Sphingomonadales; family Sphingomonadaceae; genus Erythrobacter. Next base: position 1,886 of record NZ_JAPFGY010000040.1, on the reverse strand, counting down.
ATCGCGCGGCGGATCACGACAACACGAACATGGCGCGGCTGCGCGCGGCGCTCGAGCGTGAGCTGACGCCCGACGAGGTCGTGGAGTGGCACGGCTGGCAGACCGGGCGGATCGATCCGCGACTGTTCGGCATCTACATCTTCGCCGTCCCGTGGACCCTGTTCGCGCTCGCCTGGACGGGGATCGCGACGACGGCGGTCGCCGCCTCGGAGCAGACCGGGCTCGGCCTGTTCGCCTGGGCCTTCCCGCTGTTCGGCCTGCCCTTCATCGCGGTGGGCGCTTGGATGCTCTCGCGCCCCTTCGTGCCGCTGTGGGAGCGCGGGCGGGTGCTCTATGTGGTCACCGACAGGCGCGTCCTCAGGCTGGACCTCGGCCGCGCGCTCACGATCAAGACCGTGCCGGCCGACCGGATCGGCCTTGCCGAACGGCGCGAGGAGGCGCGCGGCACCGGAACCTTGAGCCTCGCGGTCCGGATCGGGCGCGACAGCGACGGGGACCGGCAGATCGAAAGCTTCGCAATCGGGCCGGTGAACGACATCGCCGGCGCGGCCGCAGCGATCGCAAGGATGGCGGGCGCCGCGAAGCTTCCGGGCAGCGGCGCGGGCGCGCTCAGCTCTTGAGCTTCCACCCGCTCCGCAGCAGCGCATAGACGCCCAGCATCAACGCCGCGTTGAGCACCAGCAAGCCGCCCGCCGCCGCCCAGACGTGCTGCGCCTCGCCGATATCGCTGCCGCCGAGGAAGCCGTAGCGGAAGCCCGAAATCACATAGAAGAAGGGGTTCGCCCGGCTGATCGCCTGCGCGACGCCGTGCAGATTGTCGATCACGTAGAAGGTGCCCGACAGGAGCGAGAGCGGGGCGATGATGAAGTTGGTGACGGCCGCGTTGTGATCGAATTTCTCGGCCCAGATCGAGGTCGCAAGCCCGATCGTCGCCAGCATCAGCGCCCCCATCAGCCCGAACCACACGACCGCCCAGGGGTGCGTCATGGCGAGCGACACGCCCGGCCAGAAGGCCATCGCCAGTGCGACCGCCAGCCCCACCCCGATCGCGCGGGTGATCGCGGCGGCGAGGATCCCGGCCATCAGCTCGCCAGACGACAGCGGCGGCATCAAAAGGTCGATGATCGTCCCCTGCATCTTGCCCGAGAGCAGCGAGAAGGAGGAATTGGCGAAGGCGTTCTGCATCATCGCCATCACGATCAGGCCCGGCGCGACGAAGGTCGCGAAGGGCACGCCCAGCACCATCCGCCCCTCGCGCCCCAGCGCCACGGTGAAGATCGCCAGGAACAGCAGCGTCGTGAAGGCCGGGGCCCAGATCGTCTGCGTCTGGACCTTGAGAAACCGGCGCACCTCCTTCATATAGAGGGCCAGCAGCCCCACGCGATTGATGCCGGTGATGACCGGAACCCCACGCGGGGCGAACCGGGTGCTCCCGCCGGTCTTGTCATCGCCGCGCAATTCGGTCACGGGAGCGGCGCCCGGCAAGGGGGGCAGATGTGCGTCTTCGGCCATGGCAAGGGTGCCTAGGCTGCGGGCGCGCGGCTGACAAGCACTCGCCACCCTCGCGGATCCCCGCACAGGAACAGGTAGACGATTATGAGCTGGACGGACGAGCGCATCGCGACGCTGAGGAAGATGTGGGAAGGCGGGGCGACGGCCAGCGAAATCGCCAGCGAACTGGGCGGGGTGAGCCGCAATGCGGTCATCGGCAAGGCGCACCGCCTCGGCCTCAAGGCGCGCCCGTCCCCGGTGAAGGCGAACGAGAAGAAGAAGACCGCCGCGCCGGTCAGGAAGCCGGCCCCGGCCGCCGCCGCACCCGCCCGGCCCGAGACGGGCGATGCGCCGGCCGCACGGCCCGAGGCGCCCGAGCGTGCGCCGATGCGCGC
>NZ_JAPFGY010000003.1 GCF_026586795.1 Erythrobacter sp. WG | reverse complement strand
CCCCCCCCCCCCCCCCCCCCCCCCCCACAGCGGTCACCTGCGAAATCACCGCATTGTCGAGCGCGGCCTCGTTGGTCGCGGCAGATTGCAGAGTGTAGCCGCGGGCCGATCTCTGCATCGCGCCATTCATCATCGATGAGGTGTATTGGGTGTGCGCGATGTCGAACAGGCCGAAGATGATCAGCATCAGCACCGGCGCGACGAAGGCGAACTCGACCAGAGTGGCTCCGTCGGCGGCATGGGCGAGCCCTCGCAGGGCGCGGCGCGGGGTGGGAATGCGGTTCATCATTGGGTGAGCCTCAGCTGCGCGATCCGCTGCGCGATTTCCCGGAATTGCGCGTTGAGGGTCGCGCTGTCGTTCGCCTGGAAGGCGCGGCCAGGGGAGGCGCAGTCGATCAGGTTCTGTCTGAGCTGCACGCCGAATGCGACGACCCACACGGTGATATTCTCCTCCCGCGCGGCGCGGCAGATGGCTTGGAGACGCGCGGCGCGGCGGTTGAACTCGGTGGTGCTGTCGCCGTTGCCGCTGATGCGGCGGTCCCACCACTCGATGCCGTGGGTGGAATAGTTCTCGACGTTGTTGACCTGATCGCCGTCGGTCATGAACACGATGTGGCGCGAAATCGGGTCGCCGTTGGGTGCCGAGGTGTTTGCCGCAGCGAAAATGCCGCGCGGGCTGATGAAGCGGGCGCCCCACAGCATGCCGATATCGTGATAGGTGTTGCCACCGGCACTAAGGGAATCGACATAGGCCTGCAGATCGTTGCGCGTTATATCGGCAAGTCGGCGCGCAGCGCGCGGGCAGGCCCACCCGGGACGGCTCTGGTTCATGTTGCCATAGACTGTCCACACCGTGCGATTGCCGTTGTTGGCACGGCGCTCCCACGCCGCGCCCGGCAGAGCCGGCTTCCAGCGCTGCGCCTCGGTCGTGGGGACGAGGTTGATGTTGAGATCGAACGCGTTCGCCGGGATGGGGTTGTAGTTGTCGGTCAGAACCGTGGCCGACTCCTCGATGCAGCCGTCCCACGTCACAGCGGTCATCTGACCGTTGTCCCCGATCGGCATTTGGATCGTGTTGCCGGCGTTGTAGACATCGGTGAGGTTGACCGCCTCCCACCCGGCCGGGCTGTTGGCCGGGTTGGTTATCACGTTGTTTATGCATTGCCGCGAGTCGCCGGTCTGGACGACGCAGTAGGCCCAGTCGCGGAAAACCGGCGTGACGTCGGCAACGGTCGCCGGGCGAGTCTTGGTGACCCGCGCGCGGCAGCCGGCGCGGTTGTTCGAATCCCCGCCCGACCACTGGCCGGTGACGAATTGCGGCGTCGCGAACACCCGCCAGGTCTCGCTCTGACCATTGACCGAGACGGTGTAGGTCCCGGGGTAGTTTGTGCAGGCGGTTTGTGCATCCGTCCCAGCGGTGCCGTCGGTCCGGAAACGATAGGGATCGGTGCCGGTCGCATTGAGGTTCGTGCTGAGGCGCGGCAGCCATTCGGTTGCGTCACTATACTGGCACGGATCGCCAACCCTGCTCCCTTGGCACAGGGCCGGATCGAAGCGGGCGGCGCGTGACTGGTAGGTGCTGGAACTGGCCATGTGCGCGCGCGGGATGTCGAAACCGACATTGACCTGCTGCGAATAGGGCACCACCCCATAGCGCACCTGCGCCGTCGGAGCTGCCGCCGCTTCCAGCGTGTCGTAGAAGCTCATCACCGCCGCACGCATCCCGACGATTCGCGAACCCGGACCAGAGTTGCAGTTGCCGCCGGCGACGCACTCGGCCATCGAGCCGGTGACGTCGAGCACGAACATGACGTCGGTGTTCGCGACGTTGACTTCCGCACTGCAGGTTACGCTCAACGGAAATTGCGTGAAGCCGAAGGCGTTCATGATCGTGGTCGGCAAGGTGGCGCTTGCCGTGCCGGTGACGACGCCGGTCGAATTGGCCGTGTAGTTGCGCGTCCGGCCCGTGGTGCCGAACATGCCGTCGTTGAAATTCTGGTCGAAGAAGGTGTTGGCGATGGCCTGGTGGCTTGAATCGAAGGTTGCGTTGACCATGGCCTGCCGGGCGGCGAGCGCGCCGGCGTCGCACGCGTTCTGCAGGCGCGCCTGCGCCATGTAGAACCGGCTCGCGTCGATCCCTCCGCCGACCATCGCCATCAGCGGAATCAGCGATGCCGCCGCAATCGCGAGCGTGTTGGCGGTGGTGTCGTGCAGCAGGCGTTGCATGAACGACCTGTCAGCCTGATTGTCTCGCCCCATCGGTCCGGTGCCCTTCCCCTGACATCCGCACGCATTGCGCGGAATCCTCAGATCAGCATCCGCCATAGCCCGATCTGGTAAGCGCACTTTCAAGGATCATGGTTAGAGAAGTGCTAATGCCGGGCAGCGCGGCCAGGCGTCGGCAGGGACGTTCCGCAGCGGGACATTTCCTTGCCAAGCGATGAAGCGCAGCGCTAGGCGCGCCATGCCGTGACCGAAGATTCCGCCGATCCCCTGCCGCCCGAAGCCGTCATCGCGCTTGCATGGAGCCCGCCGGAGGTCCGCAGCGCCTTGGGCACGGTGCTCCGGCTCGATCGCCGCCTTGCCCGCATTCTTGCCCGGACGCGTGAGCCGATGCTCGGACAGATGCGCCTGTCGTGGTGGCGCGAGGCGCTGGGCAAGCCGCCGGCCGATCGGCCGCGCGGCGATGCGGTGCTCGACGCGATCGGCGTCCACTGGGCAGGGCGCGAGCCTGCGCTGGTGGCGCTGGTCGATGGCTGGGAGCAGGTGCTGGAGGAGCCGCCGCTATCCGAAGAGGCGGCACGGCTCTTTGCGGCAGGGCGATGCGAGGCGCTGATCGCTGCACACCGTAGGGAGCCGGTCGCTCTCGACCCATCCGATCCCTGCATGGCTGCCGCATGGCATTGGAGCCTCGCCGATTTCGCGGCGCGGGTGAGCGATGCGCGGGAGCGCGCGCTGCTGGTGCGCCTCGGGCTTGCGCAGGGCAGGCCTGCCGCGCCGCTGCCGCGCGAGGCGCGGGGTCTTGCGGTGCTTGGCGGCCTTGGCCTCAGGGCGCTGCGGCGCGGCGGGCGGCCGCTGATGGAGGGGCGCGGCGCGCCGCTCGCGGCGCTGCGGGCCGCTATCTTTCGCGCCTGAAAGGGTGTAATTCCTTGCGCTTGCGACGGCGCAAGGGGGGCAGACTTTTGCGACAGGTGGTGCTTGGAGTGCTGGGCGGTCTCGCGCTTGCCGGTGTCGGGGTGTTCTGGTGGCAGGGCCGCGCCGCGATAGAGAAGGGCGCGCCTCCCCCGGCGCTTCAGCCGGTCAGGCCCGACCCGATGACGCTCCCGGTCGCCGACCCCGGACATGGCACCGGGCCTGCCCCGCCGGAACTCACCGAGCGCACCCGCGAACAGCAGCGCTTCGACCGGCTCGACCGGAACCGCGACGGGTTCATCTCGCGGAACGAGATGCTGGCGCCCCGGACGGAGACCTTCCGCAAGCTCGACAAGGACGGCGACAACCTGCTGACCTTCGAAGAGTGGGCGGTGACCACAGTCGATCGGTTCGCACAGGCCGACAAGGACAAGGACGGGCGGCTCACCCGCGCCGAATTCGCCGCCACCGCGCCCAAGCCTCCCGCCAGGAAGCCCGCGTGCAAGTGCTGAACCGTCAGGCGGGGACAGCCTCGCGCTGCGCGGCAATCCATGCGGCAAGATCGGCCTTGGCGCGGCTCGTGTAGGCCTCCTTGCGCGCCTTCTTGCCGACCTCGTGCAGGGGCGGGAAGAGCCCGAAATTGACGTTCATGGGCTGGAAGGTCTCGGCCTCGGCATCGCCGGTGATATGGCTGAGGAGGGCGCCGAGCGCGGTCGTCGCCGGGAGCGGCTGCCAGCCGCGCCCCGCAAGTTCCGCCGCGGTCATCAGGCCGGCGACGAGGCCGATCGCCGCACTCTCGACATAACCCTCGCAGCCCGTGACCTGCCCGGCGAAGCGAATGTGGGGCGCGGCCTTCAGCCTGAGCTGCCGGTCGAGCACCTCCGGCGAGTTGAGGAAGGTGTTGCGGTGGAGGCCGCCAAGCCGCGCGAATTCGGCGTTCTCCAGCCCCGGTATGGTGCGGAACAGCTCAACCTGCGCGCCATATTTGAGCTTGGTCTGGAAGCCGACCATGTTCCACAGCGTGCCGAGCTTGTTGTCCTGCCGCAGTTGCACCACCGCATAGGGCCAGCGGCCCTGCGGAAACTCGGGGGTCACGTCGAACGGGTTGTCGAGCCCCACGCCCTTCATCGGCCCGAAGCGCAGCGTGTCGACCCCGCGCTCGGCCATCACCTCGATCGGCATGCAGCCGTCGAAATAGGGCGTGTCCTTCTCCCACTCGCGAAATTCGGTCTTCTCGCCCTCGATCAGCCCCTTGTGGAAGGCGAGATACTGCTCCTTGGTCATCGGGCAGTTGATGTAGTCGCCGCCCTCGTTCGAGGCCTCGGTCCGCTTGTTCCAGCGGGACTGGATCCAGACCTTGCTCATGTCGATGGAGTCGCGGTGGACGATCGGGGCGATGGCATCGAAGAAGGCGAGCCGCTCGGAGCCGGTGGCGCGCACGATGCTGGCAGCCAGCGCCTCGGCAGTCAGCGGCCCCGTGGCGACGATGGTGAGGCCTGCGGTCGGCAGCTCATCGACCCGCTCGCGCACGATGGTGACGTTGGGGTGCTCACGCAAAGCCTGCTCGACGGCGGCCGAGAACACGTCGCGGTCGACCGCCATCGCGCTTCCCGCCGGCACCCGCGCCACCTCGCCTGCGCGCATGACGAGGCTGTCGAGCGCGCGCATCTCATGGTGCAGCAGGCCGACCGCGTTCTTGGTGTCGTCGTCCGAGCGGAAGGAGTTGGAGCACACCAGCTCTGCCAGCCCTGCAGTCTGGTGCGCCGGGGTCATGCTTCCGCTCCCGCGCATCTCCGACAGGCGAACCTTCGCGCCCGCCTTCGCGAGCTGCCAGGCCGCCTCGCTCCCAGCGAGACCGCCGCCGATGATGTGCACATCGTGCAAAGATGCCGTGCTGGTCATGGCGGGGCAGGTAGATGCGTGTTAGCCCGCCTGCAAGCCCGCTCGCGGGCCGATGCCGGGGAAGGGAACCAATGCCCAAGCGTGCACTGATCGAAAGCAGGCCGTGGTTGCTGGCGAGTCTTGCGGCGGCGGTCGCCTATTACTTCCTGCGCGACAACCCGGTGGGCGAGGGCGTGTGGGGCATGGCGATGAAGGGCGCGGGCGTCGCGTTGCTTGCCGCCTATGCCTTTGCGCGTGTGCCCCAGGGCAAGCACCGGGGCGACGGATGGTTGCTGGTCGTCGCGCTTTCGCTGGCGGCCTGCGGCGACGTGGCGATCGAGCTCGACCTGATGGCCGGCGCGGCGTTCTTCTCGGCGGCGCACGTGGTGGCGGTGGTGCTCTATCTGAGGAACCGCCACAAGCGGCCATCGCCCACGCAGAACCTTGCGGGCGTTGCGTTGCTGATCGGGACCCCGCTGGTCAGCTACGTCCTGAGCGGGCAGGTGCTGGTCGCGGTCTATGGCGGCTTTCTCGGCGCGATGGCTTCGGCCGCATGGATGAGCCACTATCCGCGCTACCGGGTCGGCACAGGGGCGGTGCTGTTCGTGCTCAGCGACTGGCTGATCTTCGCGCGCATGGGCGCTTTCGATCTCGAGCCGCTCCCCGACCTCCTGATCTGGCCGCTCTACTATGCCGGGCAGCTGATGATCGCGACCGGGATCGTGCAATGTCTGCGGGGGGAGCAGCCGGTCCGCTAGGACGAGGTTTGCGGCAGGGCGCATCGCGGCAGGCGAGTGGCCGTGTTACACTGGCGCGGTCCGTCCCCGCGAGGTCCCCATGATCGACCACATCGGATTTGCCGTCAGCGACATCGCGCGCAGCCGCGCCTTCTACGACGCGGCGCTTGAGCCGCTCGGCCTCGCGCCGATCATGGAGTTCGGCCCCGGCGAGACCGAGAGCGGCGGCACGGCATTGGGCTACGGGCGGGAGGGTGATCCCTTCTTCTGGATTGGCGACAACGAAAAGGTCGGCGAGGGCACGCATATCGCGCTGTCCGCTCCCACCCGCGCCGCCGTCGACGCGTTCCATGCCGCCGCGCTCGCCGCAGGCGGGCGCGACCACGGCGCGCCGGGCCTCCGGCCGCACTACGGGCCGGATTACTACGCCGCCTTCGTGCTGGACCCCGACGGGATCAATCTCGAGGCGGTCTGCCGCGTGCCGGCCTGACCCCTCAGGCCCCGCCCTCGTCACCCGGCGTCGCGATGTCCGCTCCGTGGTCGATCATCTCGGCGACGACGGCTTCTTCGGCGGGGTTCTCAGGCTCGGTGGTCTCGTCGATCAGCGCCGCGCCGACAATGTGCTCGCCCCGGGCCACGTCGAAGATGCGGATGCCCGACGAGCCGCGGCCGGATATGGCGAAGCCCTTGAGGCTCTCGAAGCCGCCTTCGATGCAGTGGCGCAAATCTACCGCAACGCGGATCAGCTTGGCCTGGTCGGTCACCAGCATCAGCTGGGAGCCGTGCTTGACCGGGAAGCTCGCGACCACGGGGCCGTTCCGCTCCGGGTTGCTTTCGGGCGCGCCGATATTGGTGATGCCCTGACCGCCGCGCGCGGTCTTGCGGTATTCGTAGGCCGAGGAGATCTTGCCGTAGCCATTGGCGGTGATGGTGAGGATGAACTCCTCGGCCGCCGCCATCGCTTCCATCTGTTCGGCGGGGAGGGTCGAAGCAGCGCCGTTGTTCTTCCATGCCGCCGCTCGGAGATAGGCCTCGCGCGTCTCCATGCTGGCGGTGAGGGCCCCGAGCACGGCCATCGACACGACCTTGCCGCCCTTCTTGAGGCTCATGCCGCGCACACCGATGCCGGTGCGGCTCTTGGTCTCGCGCGCATCGGTGGCGGCGAAACGGATCGCCTTGCCGCTGTCGCTGGCAAGGAAGATCTCCTGGTCCTCGGTGAGCAGCTGCACCCCGATCAGCCGGTCGCCCGATCCCTCGACGAAGCCCATCGCGTACTTGCCTGCCGTCGGAATGTTGGTGAAGGCGTCCATCGAATTGCGACGGACCATGCCCTGTTCGGTGGCGAAGACGATGTTGAGGCTTTCCCACTGCGCCTCGTCCTCGGGCAGGGGGAGCACGTTGGTGACACGCTCGTCCTCGCCCAGCGGCAGGAGGTTGACCATCGGGCGGCCCTTGGTCTGCGGGCCCCCCTCGGGCAGCTTCCACACCTTCATGCGGTAGACGCGGCCGGTGTTGGTGAAGAACAGCACCGGGTTGTGGGTCGAGGTCACGAACAGCTCTACGACCGCGTCCTCGTCCTTGGTCGCCATCCCCGATCGGCCCTTGCCCCCGCGGGCCTGGGCGCGGAACGCATCGAGCGGGGTGCGCTTGATGTAGCCGCCGTGGGTGACGGTGACGACCATCTCCTCGCGCTCGATCAGGTCCTCGTCGTCGAGCCCGTCCCAGGCCGGCGCGATTTCGCACAGGCGCGGGGTGGCGTAGGTGGCGCGGATTTCCTCGAGTTCGCCGCGCATCACCGCGTAGAGCTTCACGCGGTCGGCGAGGATCGCGAGATACTCCTCGATCGAGACCGCCAGTTCCTTCAGCTCGTCGCCGATCTCGTCGCGGCCCAGCGCGGTGAGGCGGTGGAGGCGCAATTCGAGGATTGCCTTCACCTGCCGTTCCGACAGGCGGTAGGTGCCGCCATGCTCGTCGGCGGAAGGCTCGATCGCCTCGACGAGACGGATATATTGCGCGATCTCGCCGATCGGCCATTCCTTGGCGAGCAGCTTGGCGCGCGCCTCGGCGGGATTGCGGGCCGAGCGGATCATCGCCACGACCTCGTCGAGGTTCGAGACTGCGACCACGAGGCCGAGCAAGAGGTGCGCCCGCTCGCGCGCCTTGTTCAGCTCGAACTTGGTGCGGCGGGTGATGACCTCCTCGCGGAAGGCGATGAAGCTCTGCACGATGTCGCGCAGGGTGAGGACTTCCGGACGGCCGCCGCGGATCGCCAGCATATTCGCCGGGAAGCTCGACTGCGCGGGCGTGCGGCGCCAGATCTGGTTGAGCACCACTTCGGGCGTCGCGTCGCGCTTGAGGTCGATCACCACCCGCACGCCCTCGCGCGAGCTTTCGTCGCGGATGTCGGCGATGCCTTCGATGCGGCGGTCCTTGTCCGGATCCTTGGCCGCCTCGGCGATCTTCTCCACGAGGCTGTTCTTGCCGACCTGGTAGGGTATCGAGGTGAAGACGATGCTCTGGCGGCCCTCGCTCTTGGCGCCGCGGGTGCTTTCGATCTCGTGACGGCAGCGCATCAGGATCGATCCGCGCCCGGTGGTGTAGGCCTGGCGCGCGCCGTGGGTGCCGAGGATCAGCGGGGCGGTCGGGAAATCGGGGCCGGGGATGAACTTGATGAGCTCTTCGGACGTGATGTGCGGGTTCTCGATGAAGGCGAGACAGCCGTCGATCACTTCGCCAAGGTTGTGCGGGGGCACGTTGGTCGCCATGCCGACCGCGATCCCGCCTGCGCCGTTGACCAGCAGGTTGGGGAAGCGCGCCGGCAGCACCGTCGGCTCCTTGCGGGAGCCGTCGTAGTTGTCGGTGAAATCGACCGTGTCCTTGTCGAGATCGTCGAGAAGGCTGTTCGCCACCCGCGCCAGCCGCGCTTCGGTGTAGCGCATCGAGGCCGGCGGATCGGGGTCCATCGAGCCGAAGTTGCCCTGACCGTCGATCAGCGGCACCCGCATCGACCAGTCCTGCGTCATGCGCGCGAGCGCATCGTAGATCGCGCTGTCGCCGTGGGGGTGATAGTTACCCATCACGTCGCCGACGATCTTGGCGCTCTTGCGATAGGGCCGCCCGGCGACGAATCCGCCTTCCTGGCTCGCGAACAGAATGCGGCGGTGCACCGGCTTCAACCCGTCGCGCACATCGGGCAGCGCGCGGGCCACGATCACGCTCATCGCATAGTCGAGATAGCTCGACTTCATCTCGTCGACGATGTCGACGCGGTCGAAGCCGCCCATCGGAGCCGGGGGAGAATCGAGGATGTCGCTGTCGTCGCTCAAGATCGGGACCGTTTCTGCTTGTGTTCATGCGCCATGCGCGGCGGGCCGGCCATAGCAAGGCCGGCAGGTCGCCTCCATTTAGGCACTTGCCTGAGGTTTCGCCACCACGGACCCGGAACAGGTCGGGAACGCTGCATCTTTTTCCACATTTAGCGGCGCGGTGCGCCATCGGCGCAGCCGACGGCATTCAAAGCCCGTTCAGCACGGCACGCCTAGCGGGAATTGCAAATGCCGCTCAAGCCGTTCAAAGGCGTGGCGGAAATTCGGGCAGCGCGCGCTTCCGAACGGAAGCGTCCGGCTGCGCTTTTTGTGGAGGATGCATTGACCAACCTGATCCTGTCCCGTCGTCCGGCCCGCATCGCGCGCCAGCTTGCCCTTGCCGCGGCGCTCGCCAGCGGGACCGCGCTGCTGGCCGTCCCGGGTGTTACCGGTGCCGCGTTCGCGCAGAAGAAGAAGGAAGACAAGGCCGCAAAGGCCGCCTATTCGCCGGAATTCGTGAAGGCCTATCAGCCGGTCGATGCCGCGCTCAAGGCTCCCGGTGCGGATGCGTCCGCGATCAAGCCGCAGATCACCGCACTTGTCCCGCTCGCCAAGTCGCCTGACGAACAGCTCGCCTTGGGCGTCACGATGTTCAATGCGGGCATCATGGCCAAGGATCAGGCATTCCAGTTCCAGGGCGTCGAGCTGATGCTCGCCAGCGGCAAGGCGACCGGCGCGGAGCTCGGCCGCTACAACCTCGTCGCCTCGCAGCTTGCCACACAGCTGAAGCAGTACGAGAAGGCGCGCACCTATCTCCAGAAGGCGATCGACCTCGGCTTTACCGACACGAACATCAAGCCTGCCGACCTGCAGCTCAGCATGGCCGAGCTCTACTTCACCGAGAACCGCGACACCGAGGGTCTGAAGTATCTCGCCGATGCGATCGCCGCACAGAAGGCGCAGGGCGCCAAAGTCGACGAACGCTGGTACAAGCGCGGGGTCTCGGTGGCCTACAACGGCCAGATCGTGCCTCAGGTCTACGAATTCGTGCAGGGCTGGGTTGCCGATTACCCGACCGAGACCAATTGGCGCGACGCGGTCAACCTGACCCGCAACCTCAACGATTACGAGCCACCGATCATGCTCGACCTGTTCCGCCTTGGTGATCGGGTCGGCTCGCTCAATGCCAAGAACGATTACCTCGCCTATATCGAGATCGCCGACACGCGCCGCCTGCCGGCCGAGGTCAAGCGCGTGATCGACGAGGCCTACAGCCGCGGCGTCGTTCCCAAGGGCAGCGACAGCTGGGTCGAGGAACAGTACAAGCTCGCCACCAATCTCATCGCGCAGGACAAGACGGCCCTGCCGACGCTGGAGCGGGATGCCAACGCGGCCGGAGCCCAACTGCGCACCGTGATGGCCGCAGCCGAGACGCTGCTGGGCTATGGCGAATACGCCAAGGCGGCGGCGCTTTACGAGAAGGCGATGGGCCTGCCGGGGGCGGACAAGAACCTCGTGCTGACCCGCCTCGGGATCGCGCAGATCGGCCTCGGGAACCACGCCGAGGCGCAGCAGACCCTTGCCAAGATCGAGGGTTCGCGCATCCCGGTCGCGCGGCTGTGGAGCGCCTATGCGGCGCAGCAGGCAGCGGGCGGCGCCACGGGCGGCTGATTGATCTCTACGTCCTCGAAGCAAGGGAGCGCCGGCCCGCGAGGTCCGGCGCTCCTTTCGTTTGGGCAAGCGGGCGGTTCAGCGCAGGCGCTTGACGTAAACCTGGTTGTCCTCGCGCCGCTCGACCTTGAAATTGCCCATCGAAGCGAACAGGTCCGACAATCGCTTGAAGCCGTAATTGCGCACATCGAAGCTGGATCGGTTGCCGGCGATCTGGCCGACCTGATGGAGCAGCGCAAAGCCCTCGTCGTCGCGCTTGGCTTCACGGTAGGCGGCGAGAATGAGATCCTGCAGGTCCTCGGTGGCAGGCTTCGCCGCGGGCTTGGCCTCGACGCTCTCGTCGCGGGTGCTGGCGATCAACTCGTCGATATAGAGGAAGCGCGTGCACACTGCCTGAAAGGCCTCGGGGGTCTTCTTCTCGCCGAAGCCGTAGACGAGGATGCCGTCCTGCCTGAGGCGCGTGACGAGCGGGGTGAAGTCGCTGTCCGAGGTCATGATCCCGAACCCGTCGACCTTGCCCTGATAGAGAAGGTCGATCGCGTCGATGGTCATCGCCATGTCGGTGGCGTTCTTGCCCTTGGAAATGTCGAACTGCTGCTGCGGGCGAATGCCGAACTTGTTGGTGATCCGGTCCCAGCGCGCGAGATTGTCCTTGGCGAAATTGCCGTAGGCGCGGCGGATGTTCACCTGGCCAAGCTCGGCCATGACCGTGAGGACGGGGTCGATCGCCTGGGGGCTGGTGTTGTCGGCATCGATCAGGAGAGCGATATTCCGCAAGGTGGGGTCTGTCATGGCCGGACTATGCAGCGCGTGCAAGAACCGTGCAAGGATTGGCACCGCGCACGCGCTTGCGGGAGTGGCCCGCTGCGCCTAAATGGCCCTGATGAACGACCTCGCCCGCACGCCGCAGCCACCCGAGCCCGCGGCCGAAGCCCGGCCCGCCCGCCAGCGCAAGCCCGACTGGATCCGCGTGCGCGCGCCGGTGAGCGAGGGCTACAACGAAACGCGCCGGCTGATGCGCGAGCTCAATCTCCACACCGTGTGCGAGGAAGCGGCCTGCCCGAACATCGGCGAGTGCTGGACCAAGAAGCACGCGACGGTGATGATCCTCGGCGACGTCTGCACCCGCGCCTGCGCCTTCTGCAATGTCAAGACCGGGATGCCCAAGGCGGTCGATCCTTTCGAGCCCGAAAACACCGCGATCGCCGCGGCCAAGATGGGGCTCGAGCATATCGTCATCACCAGCGTCGACCGCGACGACCTGCCCGACGGCGGGGCCTCGCAGTTCGTCAAGGTGATCGAGGCGCTGCGCCGCACCACGCCGAACACCACGATCGAAATCCTCACCCCCGATTTCCGCGGCAAGATGCGCCGTGCGGTGGAGATGATCTGCGAGGCGGGGCCGGACGTCTACAATCACAACCTCGAAACCGTGCCGCGGCTCTACCCCACCATCCGCCCCGGCGCGCGCTACTATGCCTCGCTGCGGCTGCTGGAGGAAGTGAAGGCGCACAATCCGCTGATCTTCACCAAGTCGGGGATCATGCTGGGGCTGGGCGAACAGCGGCTCGAAGTTCACCAGGTGATGGACGATATGCGTTCGGCCGAAGTCGATTTCATCACCATGGGGCAGTATCTCCAGCCCACGCCCAAGCACGCGGCGGTCGAGGAGTTCGTGACGCCCAAGGCGTTCGCCGCCTATGGCGCGATCGCCCGGGCCAAGGGCTTCCTCCAGGTCGCCTCCTCACCGCTGACCCGCTCGAGCTATCATGCGGGCGAGGATTTCGCGAAGATGCGCGCCGCGCGCGAGGAGAAGCTCGCCCGGGCCGGAGCCAAGGCGCAAGCTTAGTGCCAGGCATCCGCGAAACCCGCCGCCTGCCCTACAGCGCCGAACAGATGTTCGATCTGGTCGCCGACGTCGGCCGCTATGGCGAGTTCCTGCCCTGGGTCATCGCCACCCGCGTGCGATCAAACAGCGAGACCGAGATGGTCGCGGACATGGTGGTGGGCTTTAAGGCGATCCGCGAAAGCTTCACCTCGCGCGTGAAGAAGGATCGACCGCGCGAGATCGCTGTCCACTATGTCGACGGGCCGCTTTCCGATCTCGACAATGTCTGGACCTTCCGCGCCATCGACGAGCGAACCTGCGAGATCGACTTCCTCGTCGATTTCACCTTCAAGAACCGCCTGTTCGAGAAGATCGCGGGCCAGTATTTCGACAAGGCCTTCCGCAAGATGGTGGAGGCCTTCGAAAACCGCGCCGCGCAGCTTTACGGCAGCAGCAGCTCGAGCGCGCAGAGCGTCGCCTGACGGCGGATCTCGGCGCGGCCGCCCGGACCTTCGCCCCCGTCGAAAAATCTGAGCTCGCCCTCGGGCTCGCCTGTCATGTCGCGCACCACCCTGGCGAAGACCACCGTGCCGACCGGCTTCTGAGCCGTCCCGCCGCCGGGGCCGGCCACGCCGCTGATCGCCACCGCGATGTCCGCCCGGCTGCGGTCGAGCGCACCCTTTGCCATCGCCCAGGCACAGGCAATCGAGACTGCGCCGAAGGTCTCGATGATGTCGCGCGAGACGCCCAGCATCTCCATCTTCGCTTCGTTGGAATAGGTCACGAAGCCGCGATCAAGCACCGCCGAGGAACCGGCGATCTCCGTGATGGCCCCTGCCACCAGCCCGCCGGTGCAGCTCTCGGCGGTCACGACCTTGCGGCCGAGCGCCGCATTCTCGGAAACCACCCGCGCGGCGAGCGCGGCAATCTCTTCAGGAAGGAGCGAGACTGCCATGAGCAGATCAGCGCCGTGACGTGGAAGCCGAGGCGGCGGGGCAGATCTCGGGGTTCTTCATGTCCGATACCTCGAAGATGAAGGCGACCAGCGGACCCACGTTCTCGGCCGGCATGGGGCTGATCACCTCGAGCCCGCGTTCGATCCTGCCGCAGCTGTCCGGCTTGATCTCCTCGGCGATCATCTGACCGACAAGTGCATCGACGAAGGGACGCAGTGCGCTATCGGGCATCCCGGCGATCATCGCGCCGATATCGGCGCCAGCGGCTGCCTCGCCCGCGTCCGGACTGGTCATGAAGCTCTTCAACACGCGCAGGGCTCCCGGCCATGCCTGCGCCTGTCGGCCGCGGAATTGGGCGACATAGGCCTCCCCGCGAGAGGCGACGAAGCCGCTGCGGGTGAGGCGATTGGCACAGGTCGTCCGCACCGCATCGAACGCGATGGGAAGGGCGTAGACCACCGCGTCCGACAGATCGCCAGCCTTGACGCAGGATTGCTGCTGCTGGGCCTGAGCCGTCTGGGCCGAAGCCAGCGCGGCAAGAGCAAAGAGGGTGGTTGCAAGGCGAGGGGTCATTGGGCGTTCCTCAAGCGGTGCGGGTGACAAGAACGATGGCCTGGGCGGCGATGCCTTCGCCGCGGCCGGTGAAGCCGAGTTTCTCGGTGGTGGTGGCCTTGATGCTGACCGCGTCCTCGCCGACGCCCATCAGCCGCGCGACCTCGGCGCGCATGGCGGCGCGGTGGGGGCCGATCTTCGGCGCCTCGCAGATCAGCGTGAGATCGACATTGGCGATGACATAGCCGGCAGCGCGGGCGAGGCTGACGGCGTGTTCAAGAAACTGCCCCGAACGCGCGCCGCGCCACTGCGGGTCGCTCGGTGGGAAGTGGGTGCCGATGTCGCCCTCGCCGACCGCGCCGAGCACCGCGTCGGTGATCGCGTGAAGCGCCACATCGGCATCGGAATGCCCGGCAAGTCCCTTGTCATGGGGGATCAGCACGCCGCCCAGCCACAGCTCCTCGCCCGGCTCGAGGCGGTGGACGTCATAGCCCTGTCCGATGCGGAAGGCGGGAGCATGGGTGTGGTCCATCAGGTCCTCGGCAAAGGTGATCTTCTTGAGGCGTTCGTCACCTTCGACGAAGCGAACGTCGCCCCCCCAGGCCATGAAGACCTGCGCATCGTCGCCAGCATCCGCGGAGCCGGACCACGCACGATGTGCCGCGAGAATTTCGTCGAAGCGGAAGGCCTGCGGAGTCTGGACACGGCGCAGGACCTCCCGGTCGGCCTTTCCGGCCATTCGATCCGCCTCGCCCGCGACCGCGATGCTGTCGACCACCGGAAGAACCGGGATCAGGCCCTGGTGGACGTCAAGCATCTCGACGAGGCGCTGGGTGACGTGCCGCGGCAGATCGGGCCGAGCGGCGTCGTGGATCAGCACGCGCGTGTAGGAGCCATCGGCGAGCGCCTCCAGCGCGTTGCGAACCGATTGCTGCCGGGTCTCACCACCGGTGACCAGCCGATATCGGCCGAGCCCTGACAAGGCGTCCGCCGCCAATGGCTCGCCGCCTTCGGGAATGGCGATCACGACCTCCATCGCTCCGTGATCGAGCAGTGCTTCGACCGAGTGGCGTATGAGCGGCTTTGCGCGCCACAACCTGAATTGCTTGGGGATCTCACCCCCCACGCGCAGACCCTTGCCGGCCGCCACCACGATCGCGGCAAACGGTGAGAGGGGGGAAGGGGGTGCCATCGGGGCCATCGCTTAGGGTCTGGACGGCCTCACGGCAATCCACTAAGCGCTTGCACAAATTTTAGGCAATTGCTCCATAATGAACACGCTTCCTCCTCCGCCGGCCTTGCGTCCCATCGCCATCGGCCCGGTCACGGTTGCCGAGCCGGTGGTGCTCGCGCCGATGACCGGCGTCACGGATATGCCGTTCCGTACCCTGGTGCGGCGCTACGGGTCCGGACTCAACGTCACCGAGATGGTGGCAAGCGAGGCGGCGATCCGCGAGACCCGGGTCAGCACGCAGAAGACCGCGTGGGACCGCATCGAGGAGCCGGTCTCAATGCAATTGGTCGGCTGCGACCCGGCCAGCATGGCCGAGGCGGCGAAGATCCAGGAAGGCAACGGCGCCGCCATCATCGACATCAATTTCGGCTGTCCGGTCAGGAAAGTCGTCGGCCAGTTCGCCGGCAGCGCGCTGATGCGCGAGGTGCCGCTCGCGGTGCGGCTGATGGAGGCGACGGTCAAGGCGGTGAAGGTGCCGGTCACCGTGAAGATGCGGATGGGTTGGTGCCACGACAGCCTCAACGCACCTGAGCTTGCGAGGATCGCCGAGGATCTCGGCGTGCAGATGGTGACGGTCCACGGCCGCACCCGCAACCAGATGTACAAGGGCCACGCCGACTGGGCCTTCGTCCGCCGGGTCAAGCAGGCGGTGAGCATCCCGGTCATCGTCAACGGCGATATCTGCACCATAGCCGACGCCGCCAAGGCTCTGGAGCAATCGGGTGCCGACGGGTTGATGATCGGGCGCGGCGCCTATGGCAAGCCATGGTTGCTCGGAGAGGTGATGCACTGGTGGCGGACCGGGGAGGCGCGCGCCGCCCCGGCTATGGAGGAGCAGTATGCCCTTGTTGTCGAGCATTACCACCGGATGCTCGATCATTACGGCCGCGATACCGGCGTGAAGATGGCGCGCAAGCACCTCGGATGGTACACCAAGGGCCTGCACGGCTCGGCCGAGTTCCGCAACCGCGTCAACTTCATCGACGACGCGGGCCAGGTGCTGGGCGAGATCGAGCGCTTCTATGCGCCCTTCGTCATGCGGCAAGCGGCCTGACGCGTGGCGAGCGTCGCCAGCGACTTCGATGAAGGGCGCCCCGATGCCCGCGCGCAGCTGTCCGGCCTGATCTTCGCGCTGGTGCTGATCGATGCGCAGGGCGTCATCGCCGAAGTGAACCACGCTGCCGAAGATTTGCTCGGCACCAGCGCCAGTCGCCTCGTCGGCACGCGGCTGATGGACCGCATCGGCCCGCTCGACCCGCGGGTCGAGGCGCGTCTGGCGGCGAGCGACGAAGCGCTGGTGGCGCGCGATCTCGCGGTCCGCGTCGGCGGGCACGAGGCGCGTGTCAATCTCACCGCATCGCCGATCGGGGGCTATCCTGGCTGGCGGGTGGTGACGCTCTCGCAGATCGGTCACGACGAGCCGGGGCCGGGCGCGCGTGAGGCGATGCTCGGCGCGCCGGCGGTGCTTGCGCACGAGATCAAGAACCCGCTGGCCGCGATCCGGGGCGCGGGGCAGCTGGCCGCGCGCAAGCTGCCGCACGCCGACAGAAAACTCGCGCGGATGATTACCGACGAGGTCGACCGCATCGCCCGCCTGATCGACCGGATGCAGCAACTGGGCAGCACCCGCCCCGGCCCGGTCGATCCGTGCAACCCCCACGAAGCGATCCGCGCCGCCGTCGCGACGATGCGTGCAGCGAGCGCCGAGGCGAGCGGTATCGAGATCCGCGAAGAGTTCGATCCCTCCTTGCCGCCGGTGCTCGCCAACCGCGATGCGCTCGAGCAGGTGCTCATCAATCTGCTTTCGAACGCGCGCGATGCGGCGCTGGCCGATGGCGGTCCGGGGCTCATCATCGTGCAGACGCGCTTCGTGAGCGGCCTTGCCTTCAGCGCGATCCGCAACGGTCGCGCGGTGCCGCTGCCGATCGAGATCACCGTCAGCGACGACGGCGCGGGGATCGATCCAGCCTTGCGCGATCACGTTTTCGAGCCCTTCGTGTCCTCCAAGCCTTCAGGACAGGGCCTTGGCCTGTCGCTGGTGAGGAAGCTGGTGCGCGACATGAACGGCAACGTCAGTCACGAGCGCGACCCGCGTAGCGGCCTCACCCATTTCCGCCTGCACCTGCCGCAGGCGCAGGACGCAGGCTGAGATGGCCGCCACCCTCACGCCCGATCCTATCCTGCTGGTCGAGGATGACGCCGCGATCGCCACGGTGATCGTCGCCGCGCTCGAGGACGAGGGCTTCACCATCACCCATTGCACGAGCATCGCGGCGCGCGACCGCCAGCTCGCTGCGCGCGGGTTCGCCGTTATGCTGACGGACGTGATCCTCGAAGACGGCGATGGGCTCGCCAGTCTTTCGGCGGTGCGTGACCGCGCGCCCGATATGCCGGTGATCGTCCTTTCGGCACAGAACACTCTCGATACCGCGGTGCGCGCGAGCGAGAGCGACGCCTTTGAGTATTTTCCGAAGCCCTTCGACCTCGACGAGCTGGTCCACGCGGTGCGCCAGGCGGCAGGCGCACGGGCGCCAGCGGAGGAGGGCGGCGCGGCACCGCCGGGCGGCGAGGGCGAGAAGATGCCGCTGGTCGGGCGCAGTCCGGCGATGCAGACTGTCTACCGGATGATCACCCGGGTGCTGCGCAACGACCTTACCGTGCTCGTCACTGGCGAGAGCGGCACCGGCAAGGAACTGGTGGCCGAGGCGATCCACGAGCTCGGCAGCCGCCGCACCGGGCCTTTCGTGGCGGTCAACACCGCCGCAATCCCGGCCGAGCTCGTCGAGAGCGAGCTGTTCGGGCACGAGAAGGGAGCCTTCACCGGCGCCATCGCCCAGGCGATCGGCAAGTTCGAACAGGCCAATGGCGGCACGCTGTTCCTCGACGAGATCGGCGATATGCCGGCCGAGGCGCAGACCCGCCTGCTGCGCGCGCTGCAATCGGGGCGCATCCGGCGGGTGGGCGGTCGGCAGGAGATCGCCGTCAACGTCCGCATCATCGCCGCCACCAACCGCGACCTTACGCCAATGATCGCGGCCGGCACCTTCCGCGAGGACCTGTTCTATCGTCTCAACGTCGTCCCCATCGTGCTGCCGCCGTTGCGCGAACGGCGCGAAGATATCGCCGCGCTCGCGCAGCATTTCCTGTTGCTCGCCGCCGAGGACGGCCTGCCGCGGCGGGTACTGACTGCCGATGCGATCGAGCGGCTCGAGGCGCGCAGCTGGCGCGGCAACGTGCGCGAGTTGCGCAATGTCATCTACAGGCTCGCACTGATGGCGCGCGAGGAGCGCATCGATGGGGACGCAGTCGGCGACATCATCGGTCCCGAGATCGCCCCGAGCGCGGCGCCCGCAGCCGAGCGGAGCGGCGGTTTCGGCGCTGCCCTGGCGGCATGGCTGAATACCGAAAGCCCGCCACCCGGCGCGCTCTATCACCGCGCGCTGGCGGCGTTCGAGAAGCCGCTCATCGAATATGCGCTGGGCCGGACGGGCGGGAACCAGTTGCGGGCGGCGCAGCTGCTCGGGATCAATCGCAACACCCTGCGCAAGCGGATCGGTGAACTCGGGCTCGAGCCCGATCGATACGCGGGGCCCTGATTGCGTGCTGCACAGGGCATTCGCGTTTTGCCCTTGCAAAATTGCCACACCATTGTTGTATGCTTGCAACGATGGAGCCGCCCAAGCCTCGCGCCGTGACCAAGGCACCCCGGCAGACGCCGCGCTGGTGGCGACGGATGATGGTCGCGGCGCGACGGGCCAACGTGTTCCTGTGGCTGGAAGGCCTCGCCGCAGTTGCCCTTGTCGCGGCGATCGTCACCACCTGGTCGGTCTATGGAGGCTCGGGCGCGCCCGACAATCTCCTGCCGACGATCCAGGTCTCGGGGCTGCTGATGGCGACGCTCGTGCCGGCGATGATGCTGCTGGTGCTGATCGGTCGCCGTCTTGCTCTGCGCCGCGCGGCCGGAAGCACGGCGCGGCTGCACGTAAGGCTCGTGTTTTTCTTTTCCATGGTCGCCGCGGTCCCGACCCTGCTGGTCGCCGGATTTGCCGCCTTCCTGTTCCAGAGCGGCGTCGACTTCTGGTTTTCCGACCAGTCGCGCGGGTTGATGGAGAACGCCAACGCGCTCGCCAAGAACTACTACGACACCAACCAGCGGCAGGTGGAACAGTACTCGGTGGTTATGGCCTCCGATATGCGCGACATCCTTGCGCGGGTGCCGATCACCGACCCCGACTTCCCCGATTTCTATGCCTATCAGGCACAAGCGCGCGAGATTTCGGAAAGCGCCGTGCTTCAGCGGATGCCCGATGGCTCGTTCCGGACGGCGGCCGCGCTGAACCTCAGCAAGGACAACAGCCCGCTCGCCTTCAGCCGGGCCGCACTCGCGCGGCTCGACAGGGGCGAGCTTGCGGTTGTGATCGGCAGCCCCACGCGGATCGAGGCGCTGGTGCCGATCGACGCGCAGTCGGGCGTCTACCTCTACAACGCGCGCACCACCGAGGAGACGATGTTCAATTCGTGGTCGCGGGCGCAATCGATCGTGACGGCCTACAACCGTCTGACCGGAAGCGCGCGTACGCTGCAGCTGCGCTTCAACATCGCACTCGTCGCGGTCAGCCTGCTGCTGGTGGGCCTCGCCATCTGGTTCGGCCTGCGTTTTGCCGATCGCCAGGTCGAGCCGCTGACTGACCTCGTGGGCGCGGCGCGCAAGGTCGGGCAGGGCAACTTCGCCTTGCGGCTCGAGGGGCGCACCGGCGCGGACGAGATCGGCCTTCTCAACCGCGCCTTCAATCGCATGACCGCGCAACTCGAGAAACAGACCCAGGCGCTGGTCAGCGCTAATCGCCAGATCGACGACCGCCGCGCCTTCACCGAAGCGGTGCTCGAATCCGTGACAGCCGGGGTCGTCTCGGTCGATGCCGAGGCGCGGATCACCCTGATGAATTCCTCGGCGCAGGCGCTGCTCGCCCCGGCGCTCGCCCCGGCGCTGACCGGCCAGGCCTTGCGCACCGTCTCGCCCGAGATCGCGCGCGTGATCGCCGAGGGGAAGGAACGCGCCGTTATCACCCATGCCAAGGGCAACGAGCTCCTCACGCTCGCCGTCAAGGTGGCGCCGGGCACAAGCGGGCACGTCATCACCTTCGAGGACATCACCCGCCAGCTCCTCGACCAGCGCCAGGCGGCCTGGTCCGATGTCGCGCGGCGGATCGCGCACGAGATCAAGAACCCGCTCACGCCCATCCAGCTCGCGACCGAGCGGCTCAAGCGTCGCTACCGCACGCAGGTGGTCGACGCTGACCGGGAGCTGTTCGACGATCTCACCAGCACCATTGTGCGCCAGGTCGGCGACCTCAGGACGATGGTGGACGAATTCTCCTCCTTCGCGCGGCTCCCCAAGCCCGTGTTCCGAGACGAGGACGCGCTCGATCTCGTCCGTCAGGCGGTGTTCCTGCAGGAGGTCGCGCATCAGGGAATCGCCTTCAGCGTCGATTCGACCGATCTCTCGGATCGCGAGGTGCGCTGCGATCGCCACCAGTTCGGGCAGGCCATGACCAATGTGCTCAAGAACGCGGTGGAAGCGGTCGAGGCGCGGGCGGGCGAGGGGAAGGGCGCCGTCGCCGGCACCATCGCCGTTTGCGTGCGCGATGCCGGCGAGGCGATCATCGTCACCATCGAGGACAACGGGATCGGCCTTCCGGCAAATCCGGAGCGGATCATCGAACCCTATGTCACGACCCGCGACAAGGGCACCGGCCTCGGCCTCGCCATAGTCAACAAGATCGTCGACGAGCACGGCGGCGACATGAGCTTCGCCAGCGCGCCGAGCGGCGGCACCCGCGTGACCCTGCGCTTCGCCCGCAATCCCAAACCACTTGAAGGCGGCACCCCGTGATCGCCGTTCCAGCTGCATCCCCATTCCAGCCGAAGGACCCGCGCAATGGCGCTTGAAATCCTCATCGTCGACGACGAACGCGACATCCGCGAACTGGTGGCCGGCGTGCTGGGCGACGAGGGCTATGCCTGCCGCACCGCAGCGGACAGCACCGAGGCGCTGGCCGCCATCGACGAGCGGCGCCCCTCGCTGGTGCTGCTCGACGTGTGGCTCCACGGCAGCCAGATGGACGGGCTCGAACTGCTCGACGCGATCAAGGCGCGCGAGCCCAATCTGCCGGTCATCATCTTCTCCGGCCACGGCAACATCGACACCGCGGTCGCTGCCGTCGGGCGCGGGGCGATGGACTTCATCGAGAAGCCCTTCGAGGCCGAACGCCTGCTGCTGCTGGTCGCCCGCGCCACCGAGACCGAGCGGCTGCGCCGCGAGAACTCGCGCCTTCGCGAAGGCAGCTGGGGCAGCGCCGAATTCACCGGCAACTCGCCCGCCATCAACTCTGTGCGCGCCACATTGAAGCGGGTGGCGAGCACCGGCAGCCGCGTGCTGATCTCGGGCCCGGCAGGCGCGGGCAAGGAAGTCGCGGCGCGCCTGCTCCACGCCTGGAGCGCGCGCGCCAACGGCGCCTTCGTGCTCGTCAACTCGGCGCGCATCACGCCCGAGCGCTTCGAGCAGGAACTGTTCGGCGAGGAGGCGAATGGCAAGCAGGTCCGCCCCGGGCTCCTCGAGATGGCCGACGGGGGCACGCTTTATCTCGACGAGATCGCCGACATGCCGCTCTCCACCCAGGCGCGCATCCTGAGGGTGCTGACCGACCAGAGCTTCGTGCGGGTCGGCGGCACCCGGCAGATCGGCGTCGACGTCAGGGTCGTCTCTTCGACCACCCGGGACCTTACCGTGGAGATGGCCGAGAAGCGCTTCCGGGAGGATCTCTTCTACAGGCTCAACGTGGTGCCGGTGACGATCCCCTCGCTCGCCCAGCGCCGCGAGGACATCCCGGCGCTCGCCGATCACTTCTTCACCCGCTATTCGAACGATCAGGGCCTCAGCCCCCCGGAGGTTTCGGCCGAGGCGATGGCGGCGCTGCAAGCCTACGACTGGCCAGGCAATGTCCGGCAGCTGAGGAACGTGGTCGAGCGCACCATCATCATGACCCCGCGCGACCGACTCGGTGTGGTCGAGCCCGATATGCTGCCGCCGGAAATCATCGGCGGGCAGATCGGGCTCGCCAGCGACAGCCTTTCGGCGATCATGGGCGTGCCGCTGCGCGAGGCGCGCATCAGCTTCGAGCGCGAGTATCTCTCGATCCAGATAAGGCGCTTCTCGGGCAACATCTCCAAGACCGCGAGCTTCATCGGGATGGAGCGCTCGGCCCTGCACCGCAAGCTCAAGCTGCTGGGCATGGCGGACCGGCGCGACGACGAGGATTGACACAGCGGCGACGGACGGAAAATTTGCGGCGATTCAAGCCTTGTCGCACGCGGCTGCAGTCGCCATTATGAAAGTCGCGCGGCCCTTCGTTCCCCTCAAGCGGACAGGCCGGACCCATGCGGACCGCAACAACGGCCGCCAAGAACAGGAGCCACGACCATGTCCAGCGGGCGAACGCTCTCCCCCCGTCCGATCAAGCGCGCCGCCCCGAGCGAGGCCCGCAGCATCGAAAGCGAAACGAAGTCCGGCGGTGCGGCGACTCGGCAGGGCAATCTTCAGGACGCCTTTCTCAATCTGCTGCGTCGCAACAAGATTCCCGTCACCATGTTCCTTGTGAAGGGCGTGAAGCTGCAGGGGATCGTCACCTGGTTCGACAACTTCTCGATCCTGCTGCGCCGCGATGGCCAGTCGCAGCTCGTCTACAAGCACGCGATCAGCACGATCATGCCGGGCCAGTCGCTGGACCCCGCGCAGTTCGGAAACCAGCCCGCCGGGCGCAAGCAGAAGCTGCTGCAGGACGTGTTCCTGAGCCGCGTGGCCGAGGCCGAGGTGCAGGTGACCATGTTCCTCGTCAATGGCGTCATGCTCCAGGGTCGCATCGCGGCCTACGACCTGTTCTGTATGCTGCTCGAACGCGACGGAGCTGTGCAACTGGCTTACAAGCATGCCGTCTCGACCATCCAACCCGCATCGCCCGTTGACCTCACGGTCGACGATGACGATGACGGCGACCATGACGGGATAGACGACTGAGCTTCGACAGCGATCTGCAGGACGAGGTCACCCGCGGCGCGCGGGCGCTGGTGCTGTGCCCGGACATTCGCGCCCTGCGCTACGATCTCGACGCGGCCGAACGCCTCGCCGAGGCCAAGGGGCTCGCGCTCGCCATCGGCGTGGTGATCGTGCATTCGGCAATTCTCCCGGTGCGCCAGATGCAGCCCAACACGCTGTTCGGCTCGGGCCAGGTCGAAAATATCGGCATCTGGTGCGAGCAGCACGAGGCCGAGTTGGTGATCGTCGACGGCGCCTTGACCCCGATCCAGCAGCGCAATCTGGAGGACCGGCTGAAGCGCAAGGTGATCGACCGCACCGGCCTCATCCTCGAGATTTTCGGCGAGCGCGCGGCGACGGCGGAGGGGCGCCTGCAAGTCGAGCTTGCGCACCTCGATTACCAGCAGAGCCGCCTCGTGCGCAGCTGGACCCACCTTGAACGTCAGCGCGGCGGTTTCGGCTTCCTCGGCGGTCCGGGCGAAACCCAGATCGAGGCCGACCGGCGGATGATCCGCCAGCGCATGGGCCGCCTGCGCCGCGAGCTCGACCAGGTGCGCAAGACCCGCCAGCTCCACCGCGATCGTCGCGGGCGTGCGCCTTGGCCGGTCGTGGCGCTGGTCGGCTACACCAACGCGGGCAAGTCGACGCTCTTCAACCGCCTGACCGGCGCCGGTGTGCTGGCCGAAGACCTGCTCTTCGCGACGCTCGATCCCACCATGCGCGCCATCGGCCTGCCGGGGGTGGAAAAGGCCATTCTGTCCGATACCGTGGGCTTCATTTCGGATCTTCCCACGCAGCTCGTCGCGGCGTTCCGCGCGACCCTCGAGGAGGTCACGGCGGCCGACGTGATCTGCCACGTGCGCGACATGGCCAACCCCTCGCACGCCGCGCAGAAGAAGCAGGTGCTGGAGGTGCTCTCGGACCTCGGCGTCGTCGACGCCGAGACCGGCGCCAGCGCCATCCCGATCCTCGAAGTCTGGAACAAGTCCGACCTTCTCGACGCTGAAAGGCTTGAAGAACTTCGCGAGGCGGGGGAGGGGCAGGGCGCCGTCATCCTTTCTGCCGCGACGGGCAAGGGCGTCGATCTGCTCGAAGCCGAGCTCGCGCGCCTCCTGACGGGCGGGGCTCAGGAGGTGAGCTTCCTCCTGCCGCTGAGCGACGGGCGGAAGATCGCCTGGCTTCACGCACATGGCGACGTGCTCGGCGAAGAGGATGCGGGTGAGGGTGACGAAGGCCCGATGCGCCGCCTGACCGTTCGGCTCAATCCCAAGGAGTTGGGGCAGTTCGCCAGCCTGGATTGAGACTTATGCGCCTTTCTTGACCTGCTGCCATAGCTCTTCCTGGGCCTCCAGCGGCAAGGTCGGGAACGCCGGCCCGGCAAGATCCTCCATCGCGCGGAAGCGTCGTTCGAACTTGGCGTTGGCCGCGCGCAGGGCTTCCTCGGCACTGATCCCGTAGGCCCGAACGAAATTGACGACGGCAAACAGCAGGTCGCCGGCCTCCTCGAACCTGTTCTCATCCGAAGGCGCGCTTTTCAGCTCCGCGATCTCCTCGGCGATTTTGGCTTCCGAGCCGGAAGGGTCGGGCCAGTCGAAGCCAGTGCGCGCGGCGCGCTTCTGAAGCTTCTCCGCGCGCATCAAGGCCGGTAGCGCAAGCGCGACGCCATCGAGCGCGCTCGCTATCCCCTTGGCCGCGCGCTCCTCGGCCTTGAGATCCTCCCAGCGCGCCTCGGTCATGCTCCCGCCAGCATCGCCGAAAATGTGCGGGTGGCGTGCCTCCATCTTGTCGGCGATCGCGGAGGCGACGTCGGTGAAGGCGAAGTGGCCCGCTTCCTCGGCCATGCGGGCGTGAAAAACGACCTGGAGCAGCAAGTCGCCGAGTTCGGATCGAAGATCGCCCATGTCACGGCGCGCGATCGCGTCGGCGACTTCGTAGGCTTCCTCGATCGTGTAAGGTGCGATGGTCGAAAAGTCTTGGGCGAGATCCCATTCGCAGCCACGTTCGGGATCGCGCAGGCGCGCCATGATCGCGATCAGGCGGTCGAGAGGGGACTGCGGTGGGGGGCTGATCATCCTGATCCTCAAGATGGATAATATATATTATGTAAAATATGTGGCGGCGCGACGGGCGGGTTCATCCGGCGTAGAACCACGTGACGATCAGATAGAGCCCGATGAAGATCGCAAGCCAGGTCAGCCCCAATCTGGCGAGCTTGCTCCACCCGAGCCGATAGGATGCAAGCGCGCTGCCGACCAGGATCAGCCAACCGATGCTCGTGATGATCGGAAGGATCCCATCCACGCTCACGCGACCAGTTCCAGCCCGTCGTAGCCGACCGTCACGTGATCCGGCACTTCGCCGCAGAGCGCCCGATAATCCATACTCTTGTCGAGATGGCTCAGCACGACCCGGCCAGCCCGCGTGCGCTCGCCCAGCTCGATCGCCATGGCGAGATGCGCGTGCGTGGGATGCGGTTCGCGGCGCAGACAGTCGCTGACGAGGATGTCGACCTTGTAGAACAGGTCAACCATGGCATCTGAAATCTGGCTGAAATCGGTAGCATAGCCGATACTCTTCCCATCGGCTTCAAATCGGTATGCGGTGGTCTCGCCCGGGCCATGCGCCATCTGGCACCAGTCGACGCCGAAGCCGGCGATCATCCGCAGTCGGTCCAATGTGTCGATCGTGCAGATCGTCGGGTAACCGTCATGTCCTGCGAAAACATAGCCGAAGCGTTGGCGCAGCCTCCGGACCGTCTCGCTCGAGGCAAACCCCGGGATCGGAGCGGCGCGGCCGTAGCGCAGCACCCTGAGGTCATCGATGCCGTGGCAGTGATCGGCATGGTCGTGCGTCCAGAACACCGCATCGACATGACCGACGCGATTTGCCAGCAACTGCGCGCGACAGTCGCTCGAGGTGTCGACGAGCAAGCGTTTGCCTTCGTCGCTCTCGACCAGAATCGAAACCCGTGTGCGGCGGTTCCGCGGTTCGGCCGGATCGCAGTCGCCCCAGTCGCCGGTGCCGTCCGGCCCGCCCAGGCGCGGCACCCCTGTTGAGGTGCCCGAGCCGAGCATCACCAGCTTCACAGCCGTGCCTTGCTGAAAAGTTTGAAGAAATTTGCGGTGGTAACCTCCATCAGGCGTTCCCTGTCCGTTCCGCGCAGGCCCGCCACGAATGCGGTCGTATCGGCGACGTAGGCCGGCTCGCACACCCTCCCGCGATGCGGCACAGGGGCAAGGAAGGGGCTGTCGGTTTCGACAAGCAGCCTGTCTTCAGGAATGATCTTGGCGATCTCCTGCAAGTCTTTGGCATTCTTGAAGGTCACGATACCGGACAGCGAGATTGTCAGCCCCAACGCGAGCACCTTTTCGGCAAAATCGGACGAGGCGGTGAAGCAGTGGATCAAGGCGGGAAAGGCCCTCCTCCCCATTTCCTCGGCAAGAATTGCATGGGTGTCGCCTTCCGCATCGCGGGTGTGGATGATGAGCGGCAGCTGCGTTTCGCGCGCGACGTCGATATGCATCCGGAACAGGGACCTCTGCGCCTCTCTGTCCGACTTGTCGTAATAATAGTCGAGCCCCGTCTCGCCGATCGCGATGACCTTGGTGTGGCGCGTCGCCTCCAGCAGCGCGGCGCGGCCGAGGTCCTTGTGCGCGTCCGCCTCGTGCGGGTGGATGCCGACGCTCGCAAAAACGTCCGGCTCGCGCGCGGCAGTGCCGACCACCTGGCCCCACTCGCTCTGACGGGTCGAGATATTGAGGAAAGCCCCTACCCCTGCCGCGCGCGCCCGCGCGAGCACGCCCTCGCGGTCCTCGACGAGGCCCTTGTATTCGAGGTGGCAGTGGCTATCGACCAGCATCAGGCGGCCTCCGCCGGCAGTTCGAGCCGGGGGAACAGCGGCGTCGGCGCCGAAAGCCGGAAATCGCTCTCGGCCAGCGGCGAATACCAGTGGCTGCGGATCCCTTGGAGGTTGCGAAGATCGGCAGGAACGCCGAGCATATCCAGGAGCTTGGCACTGCTTGCCGGGATCACCGGGCTGATCGCGACCGCGAGCTGCGCGATGCAGGTATAGAGCGTGGCGAGCACGGTCTCCATGCGCTCCGGATCGGTCTTGCGCAGCGTCCAGGGGGCCTGGGCGTCGATATAGGCGTTGCAGGCGAATACCGCCTGAAGCCAGGCCTCGACCGCCTGCTGGAGCGCGAGCGCTTCGAAGGCCTGCGGCATATCGGTCGTGATCGCTCGCTCGACCGTTTCGAAAAGTTCGGTATCCGCCGCAGCGTGGCCACGGATCGCAGGCAGGGCGCCGTCGAGGTTCTTGGCGATGAAGCCAAGGGTGCGCTGGGCGAGATTGCCGAAGGCGTTGCCGAGCTCGCCATTGGCGCGCTGAACAATGGCTTCGGGCGAATAGCTGCCGTCCTGTCCGAAGGCGACCTCGCGGATCAGGAAGTAGCGCAAGGCATCGACGCCGAACCGCTCGGCGAGATCGAGCGGGTCCGTGACGTTGCCGAGCGACTTCGATTCCTTCTGCCCGCGGTTGAGCAGAAACCCGTGCCCGAACACCTTCTGGGGCAAGGGCAGCTTGGCGCTCATCAGGAAGGCCGGCCAGTAGATCGTGTGGAAGCGTACGATGTCCTTGCCGATGAGGTGCAGGCTGGCCGGCCACAGGTCGCCCATTTCGTCAGGATAGCCGAGGCCCGTCAGGTAGTTGGTGAGCGCATCGACCCACACGTACATGACGTGCCCCTCGCTCCCAGGCACCTTCACGCCCCAGTCGAACGAGGTGCGGCTGACCGACAGGTCGCGCAGGCCCTGCTCGACGAAGGCGATCATCTCGTTGCGGCGGCTCGCCGGCTCGAGAAAGCCGGGGGATCGCAGCAATTTAAGGAGTTGATCCTGGTACTTCGAAAGCCGGAAGAACCAGCTCTCCTCGACCGTCCATTCAACCGGCGTGCCCTGCGGGGAAAGCTTTTCGCCCCCCTCGCCTTCGGCCAACTCGCTCTCGTCGTAGTAGGCCTCGTCGCGCACCGAATACCAGCCTTCGTAGCGGTCTAGGTAGAGGTCGCCCGCGGCTTCCATCGCCTGCCAGATGGCCTGGCTGGCGCGGTGGTGATCGGGCTCCGACGTGCGGATGAAGCGATCATACGATACATCGAGAGCGTCGCACATCTGCTGGAAATAGCCCGACATTTCGTCGGCGAGATCGGCGGGGGTCCGGCCCTGCTCCTCGGCCTTCCTCGCCATCTTCAGGCCGTGCTCGTCGGTCCCGGTCTGGAAGCGCACGCGGCGGCCCCTTAGGCGCTGGAAGCGCGCGATCACATCGGCGGCAATGGCCTCGTAGGCGTGGCCGATGTGCGGACGCCCGTTGGGGTAGCTGATCGCGGTGGTGATGTAGAAGGGGTCAGCCATGGGCCGGTTCGCTAGCGGGGGCGGCGGCGACAAGCAAGGTGCCGATCTCGAAGGGGAGCAGCGAGGGATCGAAATTGGCGGTCGGCGCCTCGGCGGCGAGTTGCACCAGCGCGGCGTGGGTGTCGATCAGGCGCGCGCGCCGCGCCGGGTCATCGGCCGTGCGCGCGGCGCGGGCCGCGAGCGACTGGGCGAGATCGAGCACCGCCTGCATCCGTTCGCGATCGGCGCGCGGGCCGATCAAGCGCGCCAGTTCGCTGCGGCCGGTCATGCCGCTGTCGCCGCCCGCCAGGAGGCCCGAAATGGCGCGCGCGACGGGTGCAAGATCCTGTTCGGCAAAGCGCAGCGCCGCCCCGAACGATCCGTCCGCGGCAGCGAGCGCCTGGGGATCGGGTGGGAGGCCCGCGTCCGCGATCATCGCGGCAAGCTCGCGCTCGCTCAGAACCGGGAAGCGCAGGGTACGGCAGCGCGAGCGGATGGTCGGCAGAAGCCGCGATGGGCGGTGGGTGACCAGCAGGAAGAACGTGCCCCCGGGCGGCTCCTCGAGGCTCTTGAGAAGCGCGTTGGCCGCCGCTTTCTCCATGTCGTCGGCCGGATCGATGATGATCGCGCGGCGGCTCCCCAGCGTCGGGCGCGTGACAAGGCGCTTCTGCATGGCGCGGATCTGGCGGATGCGGATCGAGCGGGCGAGTTCGAATGGCTTGCCTTCGCCCGCCGCGCGCTCGGCCTTGTCGTCCTTGGGGCCGTAAGAGAGGGTGATGATGTCGGGGTGATCGCCCGGGGGCTGTGGCACCCCCGGTTCGGCGACGAGTTCGCGCGCGGCGGCCACTGCGAAGTCGCGCTTGCCGAGCCCTGCCTTGCCCGCGAGGATCCAGCCGTGGTGCATACGCTCACCCGCCAGCGCGTCGCGCCACGCCCGCCAAGCCTCGGCATGATTGGGCCAGCGGGTCACGGCAGCAGGTCCGCGATCGCCGCGAGCACGCGGGCATGGACCTCCTGCGGATCGCCTAGCGCCTCAATGCGCGCGAATTCATCCGGAGCCGCTTCGGCCAGCGCCCGGAAAGCGGCGGCAACGGCGCGGTGATACTCGGCAGGGCGCCCCTCGATGGCGTCGGCAGCCTGCCCGCGCGCGGCTAGTCGCCCTGCGAGCGCCGTCTCGTCGCCCTCGAGCAGGATCACGCGGTCGGGGCGGATACCATCACTTCCGAAGGCATGGAGCGCGGTGATCGCATCGTCGCCCAGCCCCCCCGCCCCGCCCTGGTAGGCGCGGCTCGAATCCACGAAGCGGTCGCACACGACCCATGCACCGCGGGCCAGCGCCGGACGGATCAGGTGGGCGACATGATCGGCACGCGCCGCGGCAAAGAGCAGGGCTTCGGCGTGAGGCGGCCAGCCATCGCCGGGCGGCGTGAGCAGCAGCGCCCGGATTGCCTCGGCGCCCGGCGTTCCGCCGGGCTCACGGGTCACCACCACCTCGATCCCCCGCGCCCGCAGCGCCTCGGCGAGGAGGCGCGCCTGGGTGGACTTGCCCGCCCCCTCCCCGCCCTCGAAGGCGATAAACCTGCTTCTCGTAGCGGTCACGAGAACAGCCCCGCGACTCCATTGACGATCCGGTCGAGCGGGCCGGCGGTCCGCACGGCCTCGGCGGCGTAGAGCGGGATGTGCGCCGGAGAGACGCCCGGCGCCGTCACCTCGAGCATTGCCACTTCCTGACCTGCGGCGATGGGCGCGCGCAGCGGGCCCTCGTAGCGGATCGTCGCCGTCAAGTCGGGCGTGGTCCCGCGCGGGAGGTTGATGGTGACCGGCCCGGCCGCCTTCAGCGCTACGGACCGAGCCGCGCCGTCCTGCACCCGCGCCTCGCCGACTGGAATGTCGGCTGCAAAAAGTTCGCGGCGCTCGAAAGCGGAAAAGCCCCACTCGACATAGGCCCTGGCGAGCCGCGCGCGCAGCCGTCCGTTCTCGACCCCGGCGAGCACCAGCACCAGCCGCTGCCCGCTGCGGCGGGCGGTACCGAGATAGGAAAAGCCGGATTCGTTGGTGAACCCTGTCTTGATCCCGTCCGCCCCCGGCACGCGTCCGATCATCGGATCGTGATTGACTTGGACGATGCCCTTGTAGTCGAACCCCATGCGGCCGATGTAATAGCCGAATTCGTCCGGGTGGCGGGTGATCATCGCCCGCGCCAGCGTCACGAGGTCGGTCGCGGTGGTGAAGGTCCGGCCCTCGTCGGGAAAGCCGTTGGGCGAACCCCAGTGGCTCCCGTTCATCCCGAGGCTCCAGGCGGTGCGGTTCATCTGCGCGGTCCAGGCCGCGACCGAGCCGGCCTGCCCGTCCCCCAGCACGGCCGCACCGTCATTTGCCGAGACGTTCGCGATCCCCAGCAGGAGGTCCTCGACGCGCACCCGCTCGCCCGGGTCGAGGAACATCGTCGAGCCCTTGCGCCGCCATTCGCGCGCGACCTCGGGGCGCATGGTGAAGACCTGATCGGGGTGCAGGCGCTTGGCCTTCAACAGCTCGAAGGCCAGATAGAGGGTCATGACCTTGGTGACGGAGGCCGGCATGAACCGCCGGTCCGGATTGCGCGCGTGGAGCACCTGCCCGCTGCCGAGGTCGACGAGCAGCGCAACCGGAGCTTCCGCAGCGGTGGGGACCGCAGGCGGCACAGCGCCCACCTCTGGCAGCAACGCCCGCACCGGCAAGGCGAAGCACAGGGCAACGAGGGCAAGCAGGCGCATCGGAGCGCGCATGGTCATGGGCGGTATCACGGCGCGGCCTATACAGGCACCCCCCAGGATTTGCGAGGCAGGGGCGGGCTTCAGTTCACGATTTCGTCGGCGAGCAGGCCGACGCTCAGGGCATAATAGCTCGAACAATTGTATTCGAGGATCGCGCGGTAGTTGCCGGTGAGGAGCCAGGCCGGGGTACCTGGGCCGTCGGGCTGGAAGAATGACGCCATGACGTCATCGGCCAGCGCTCGCTGCGGGGTGACGCCCGCCGCGCGCCATTCTCCGACCGTCATCCAGCGACTGAGCCGCTCGTGAACCCGCGGACAGACGGGAGAGACGAGCCTGGTGCGATAGGCCGTGACGTCGAACCCGCTCGGGACGAAAGCGCGCACGCCCCACGGCTGTCCGGGACGCCAACCGGCGTCGCGAAAGTAGTTGGCGATGGAGGCGAAGGTGTCGGCCCTGTTGGTGAAGATGTCCGCCCGCCCGTCCCCGTCGCCGTCGGTCGCAAGCCGCAGGTAGACGCTGGGCAGGAACTGCGGGTTCCCGAAAGCACCGGCATAGGACCCGACCAGTTGCGAGCGGTCGTAGCCCTTGTCGGCGACCTTCATCAACGCCACGAACTCGTCGGCGAACAGTTCGCGGCGCCGCCCTTCCCAGGCCAGTGTGGCGAGACTGCGGGCGAGATCGAAGTCGCCCTTCACCCGCCCATAGCTGGTCTCGTGCCCGAAGATCGCGACAAGGATCGAACCCGGCACGCCATATTGCGCCTCGAGGCGGGCGAGGAGATCGCGATGCTGCGCATAGACCGCGCGCCCGCCGCCGATCCGCGCCGCATCGACATGGGCGGCGATATAGCCGGACATCGGCGGATAGCCGCGTGCAGTGCCGCTGCCAGGCTGGTTCTGGTCGAGGGCGATGACCCGCTGGTTCGGCGTGAGGCCCACGGTCATGCGCTCGATGGTGGCGGGGCGTACGCCTTCGGCCTGGGCGCGCGCCTTGAGGCGCTCGAGATAGGCCTCGAAACCGATGCCGTCGGCGCTGGTGGCCTGGGCCACGGCGGGCGCTTCGGCCGGCGCGACACCGAGTGCGGCGAAGCCGGCGAGAGCGAGGGCGGCGACGGCAGGAAGGAGGCGGGGAATCATGAGCCCAGGGATGTCACACCTTGCCTGAATTCCCAACAACCGAACCGCGGTTCTCCCCCCTGAGCCTCGGACATTCGGGAATTGGCTGCCGAGCGGTGCGTCAAGGCAGGTGACAAACCTGCGCGAGGCCGCTAGCCGAACGCGGCGCAGGACAGGTGGCCGAGTGGTTTAAGGCAGCGGTCTTGAAAACCGCCGTAGGTGCAAGCCTACCGTGGGTTCGAATCCCACCCTGTCCGCCAATCATCTCTCGCGGGCGTTCGATCAGGCAGGCGCTGGCACGCGTTCGAAGACGAAGTTGATATATTCTCCGTCGCGAACAGCTTGCCTTGCATGGAAACCCGTGCGCTCGGCAAGAATATACGGCGACTTTCCGAGCAGAAACAACGTGTGAAATCGCGTATCCGCATAGGCGTAATCATAACAGGGAGATGCGTGGGCCATCACTCCATCATCGGACAATATCGACTTGAAGTATTCAAACTCAGCGACAGGATCGCGGAAATGCTCGATGACATTGTTCGAAAAGATTGCGTTGAACCTGGCTGATATTTCATCTCGGTATTTGACGATCACGTCGGAGGTTTCACGAATGGACGGCTCATGTCCCCACACGTCGTAGCCTTGTTTCCGCAACTCGGGGATGGTCTCAGACCATGCGCCACAACCCCAATTGAGGTAGAGACCGCCTGACCGAGGTGACGTCGACAGGAACGTCCTAATCTCGTTAGTGGTGCTATCACCCTCACTATATCGAGAGTAAA
This sequence comes from Erythrobacter sp. WG, assembly GCF_026586795.1. Lineage (GTDB taxonomy): Bacteria > Pseudomonadota > Alphaproteobacteria > Sphingomonadales > Sphingomonadaceae > Erythrobacter. The sequence continues at coordinate 133,192 of NZ_JAPFGY010000003.1, read as the reverse complement.
GGAGGTCATAATCGGCAGTAACGAAGCTGTCGCTCAAATCCAGATACTTCTGGGGGCCGAATATGGCATCGCACTTGGGGCATTGATACCGCTCAAGCAAGCCGCCTCCGAATTGGCATTGTGACACGTGAACTGCGAACCCCGAACGGCCGTCGCGATGACCACAGATTATGCAATGCAGCTCCATTTTCGGAAGCATCAGCTCATAGACACGGTCGATTGCTTGCCAGAAAGCCTGAACCGAATAGGCCTCTACCAGCTTTACCTGAGCCTCGAGGCGCTCGAGGCGCTCATTGATGTTCATGCGGCGGCCTTGGAATTAAGAGATCCTGCCATTCTTGGCTGCGTGCCGGACGCTATCGCAGGGCATGGGGCTGCGCAATCAGCAATGCGCCAAGGGGGCTGCCCACGTTGCTCGGCATGTTTTCGCCCCGGGCGGCCGTGTTGCCACCCGGCGACGAGCGGCCGGCCGGGCTGATACGATCGGCACGGTCAGGCGCGTGAAGGTTCACGCACGCGAAGCTGACTGGCCTGGTACGCTGCGCAAGCAGCGGGACCCGCGATGCTCTTCGCTGGCCGGCACCACCGAGAGTCCCACGCTCGGCGTCAGAAGTGCAGCGCCCGCCCGTAGGCATCGAGCACGCTTTCGTGCATCATTTCGGAAAGCGTCGGGTGCGGGAAGACGGTGTGCATCAGTTCGGCCTCGGTGGTCTCGAGCACCTTGCCGATGGTGTAGCCGTGGATCAGCTCGGTCACCTCCGCGCCGATCATGTGCGCGCCCAGCAGCTCGCCCGTACTGGCGTCGAAGACGGTCTTGATGAAGCCCTCCGCCTCGCCCAGCGCGATGGCCTTGCCGTTGCCGATGAAGGGGAAGTTGCCGACGCGGACCTCGTGGCCGGCCTCCCTCGCTTTCGCCTCGGTCATGCCGACGCTGGCGATCTGCGGGTGGCAATAGGTGCACCCCGGGATCGCCAGTCGGTTCAGGGGGTGGGGATGGACCTCGGTGTTGCCGAGCTCCTGCGCGATCGCCTCGGCGGCGGTGACGCCCTCGTGGCTCGCCTTGTGCGCCAGCCACGGTCCCGGGGTGCAGTCGCCGATCGCCCACAGGCCCGGCGCGCCGGTGCGGCCATAGGGGTCGATCTGGATGAAGCCGCGGTCCATCTCGACATGACCTTCGAGGCCGATGTTCTCGGTGTTGGGCACGATGCCGATGGCGACGATCACGTGGGTGTAGTCGCTGGTTGTGCTGGCGCCCGCCTTGTCCTTGATCGTTGCCCTGATGCCGCTGTCCGAGACCTTCAGCGCCTCGACCCCGGCGCCGGTCATGATCGTGATGCCCTGCTTCTTGAGGCATTTCTCGAGGAAGGTTGAAACGTCCGCATCCTCCACTGGGACGATCCGGTCGAGCATTTCCACCACAGTCACCTCGCTGCCGAGATCGTTGTAGAAGCTCGCGAATTCGATCCCAATCGCGCCCGATCCGATCACCAGCAGCTTTTCCGGCAGTTCGGTGGGGGTCATGGCGTGGCGATAGGTCCAGACGCGCTTGCCGTCGGCCGGCGCGAAGGGCAGGTCGCGGGCGCGCGCGCCGGTGGCAAGGATCAGGTGCTTGGCGGTGAGCTGCTCCTCGCCCTTGTCGGAGGTGACGGTTAGCGCGGTCGGCCCGGTCAGCCGCCCCTCACCCATGTGCACGGCGATCTTGTTCTTCTTCATCAGGTGCGTGACGCCCTGGTTCAATTGCTTCGCCACCCCGCGGCTACGCTTGACGATGGCAGAAAGGTCCGCCTCGATCCCTTGCGCGACGAGGCCGTAGTCGCCCGCGTGCTGCATATAGTGGAAGATTTCGGCCGAGCGCAGCATCGCCTTGGTCGGGATGCAGCCCCAATTGAGGCAGATGCCGCCGAGGTTCTCGCGTTCGACGATGGCGGTCTTCAGCCCGAGCTGCGCACAGCGGATCGCCGCGACATAGCCGCCGGGGCCCGAGCCCAGCACGATCACGTCATATTCTGTCGCCATTGGTGTCATCCTTGGGGAGGAAAGGGAGGTGGGCGGCGGCCTAGACCACCAGCCCCATGGGGTTCTCGACCAGCTGCTTGATCGCTTCCATCAGCTGCGCGCCGTCGGCGCCGTCGATGGCGCGGTGATCGAAGCTTCCCGAAGCGTGGAGCACCGTCGCCACCTCGATCGCGCCGTTCACCACATAGGGCTGCTGCTGGCCCGCGCCGACCGCAAGGATCATGCCCTGCGGCGGGTTGATCACCGCGTCGAACTGCTTGATCCCGTACATGCCGAGATTGGAGAGGCTCGCCGTGCCGCCCTGGTATTCGTGCGGCATCAGCTTGCCGTCGCGCGCCTTGCCGGCGAGCGTCTTCATCTCGGTCGAGATTGCGGCAAGACCCTTTGTGTCGGCGCGGGTGATGACGGGCGTAATGAGGCCCGAGGGCGCAGCGACCGCCACCGAAATGTCGGCGCGCTCGTAGCGGCGCAGCGTGTCGCCCTGGTAGCTGACATTGCACTGCGGCACCCGCATCAGCGCGCGGGCGAGCGCCTTGATGAGCAGGTCGTTGACCGACAGCTTCACCCCGTCGGGCTCCAGCGACTTGTTCAGTTCCGCGCGCAGTTTGAGCAGCGGATCGAGCCGGATGTCGATGGTGAGATAGAAGTGCGGAACGGTCTGCTTGCTTTCGGTCAGGCGGCGGGCGATGACCTTGCGCACGCCCGAAAGCTTCTCGTCGGTGAAGGGCGCCCCGCCCTCGATCGCCGGGGCCGGAGCGGGCGCAGGGGCTGCTGCGGGCGCATCGGCTGCGGGCGAAGGCGACGCAGCGGGTGCTGGCGCGGGCGCGGAGGCAGCTGGCGCAGGGGTGAAGTTGTCGATGTCGTCCTTGACGATCCGGCCATTGGGGCCGCTGCCCTTCACCTGCGCAAGGTCGATGCCCTTCTCGCCGGCGATGCGCTTGGCGAGCGGCGAGGCGATGATGCGATCGCCCGAAGCGGCGCTCGCCGCCGCCGTGCCGCCACCGGCCATCGCGGCCTCGACGTCCTGCTTGGCGATCTTGCCCCCGGGCCCGCTGCCGGTGAGGCTGTCCAGCGCGATCCCGTTCTGCTCGGCAAGCCTTTTGGCAAGCGGCGTGGCGGCAGGAGCATCCTTCGTCGGGGAGGCCTCTGGCGCGCTCGCTGCCGGCGCGGGCGCGGGTGCAGGCGCTTCGGCGGGCGCCGGAGCCGGTGCGCTGGCGGTCTCCTCACCCTCGACCGTCAGCCGCGCGATCACCGCGCCGACCTTCACGCCCTCGGTACCCTCCTCGACAAGGATCTCCGCGATCACGCCCTCGTCGACCGCCTCGAACTCCATGGTCGCCTTATCGGTCTCGATCTCGGCCATCACGTCGCCCGAGGCGACCGTATCGCCGACCTTCACCAGCCAGCGGGCCAGGGTGCCCTCCTCCATGGTGGGCGACAGAGCCGGCATCTTGATGTCGAGGGCCATGATCCGCTGATACTCCCGTAATCGATCCTGCCCGGGTCTCTGGCCAATTCCCCCGGTCCGGGCAAGGGGTCAGAGCCCGAAGGACTTGCCAATCCATACGAATGCATTGATACCCTCGCCTCCACAGGGGCCCCGATATGCGCACATTCCTGGTCATCATCGACGAGAGCGAGGAAGCGACCGCCGCGCTGCGCTATGCCGCGAGGCGCGCGGCGGCGGTGGGGGGCGCGGTGCACCTGCTCGCGCTCGTGGGGCAGCAGAATTTCTCGGCCTTCGGCGCGGTGCAGGCAACCATCGAGGCCGAGGCCCGCGACCGGGCCGAGATGCTCGCCCACGGGGTGGCGGGGAACCTGCTGGCGGAGAGCGGGATCATGCCGACCATCTCGGTCAAGATCGGCTCCGGCCAGAAGATCGTCAGCGAGTTTCTCGCCGAGCATTCGGAAGTCGCCGCCCTGGTGCTCGGAGCGGCCAAGGGGACGACGCCGGGGCCGCTGGTGACGCATTTCTCGGCGGCGGCAGGATCGTTGCCCTGCCCGCTCTATATCGTCCCGGCTGATTACGACGAGGCCAAGGCCGACCACGGCGCCTGATCTCGCAGGATTACTTCTTGCGCCCCTGATGACGGATGTTGCCCGGCCGCCCGCGTTTGCCGACCATGAACTTGCCGGCTTTCTTCGGCGGCCCGCCGGAGGAGCGGCGCCGCTCGTCCGGCCTCGCGCCGCGCGGCTCGATGGCGCCGCTGTCCGCATCGGGGAGCACGAACTTGAGCGAGCCGGTCAACGCATTGGCCTCGGCCAACCGCAGCTTCAGCCGGTCGCCGGTCGCGTAGGTCGTCCCGCTGTCGGTGCCGACCAGCGCCTTCGCCGCCTCGTCGTGGCGGAAGTACTCACTGCCCAGGGTGGAGATCGGCACCAACCCGTCGCCGCCGAGGCCGGTAATGGTGGCGAAGAAGCCGAAGCTCTGCACCCCGGTGATCCGCGTATCGAACACCTCGCCGACGCGGCCTAAAAGCCAGGCGGCGACGTAGCGGTCGATGGTGTCGCGCTCGGCCTCCATGGCGCGGCGTTCGGTCTGGCTGATCGCGTCCGAGACCTGTTCCAGGCTAGCCCTGTCGCGGTCGGAGAGGCCGCTGGTTGCCGGGATCGAGCCGGGAGGCGCGGGCTGTTCGAGCTTGTAGGCATCGACCAGCGCGCGGTGCACCAGAAGGTCGGAATAGCGGCGGATCGGCGAGGTGAAATGGGCGTAGCTGCCCAGGCTGAGGCCGAAGTGCCCGGCATTGGCGGGGCCGTAATAGGCCTGCGTCTGGCTTCTGAGCACCGCCTCCATGACAAGCGCCTTCTCGGCCTCGTCGGAAATGTCCTTGAGCATCCGGTTGAACAGGCCGGGCGTCACCACCTGGCCAAGGGCGAGCTTCTTGCCCATCGTGGCGAGGTAATCGCGCAGCGCGATGAGCTTCTCGCGGCTCGGCGGCTCGTGGATGCGATAGACCACCGGCGCGGTTTTCGCTTCCAGTGCCTTGGCCGCCGCGACGTTGGCTGCGATCATGAAGTCCTCGACCACGCGGTGCGCATCGAGGCGTTCGCGGATCGCGATGGAAGCGATGCGGCCCTGCTCGTCGAGCACCACGCGGCGTTCGGGCAGTTCGAGCTCGAGCGGATCGCGGGCATCGCGCGCGGCGGCGAGCGCGCGCCACGCGGCCCAGAGGTTCTGGAGTATCTGCCGAACATCATCTCCCCCTCCCTTGAGGGAGGGGGTCGGGGGGTGGGTGTTCGACATATCACTCGCGGAACCCCCATCCCCAACCCCTCCCCCCGAGGGAAGGGGCTTACTGTTCACAATCGCCTGCGCATCCTCATAGGCGATATTGCGGGCGATCCGCACCAGCGCGCGGGTGAAGCGGAAACTGCTCACCTTGCCGTCGGCATTGATGTGCAGGTGGCAGGCCATCGCCGCCCGGTCCTCGCCCTCCTTGAGCGAGCAGACGTCTGCGCTCAGCACCTCGGGCAGCATCGGCACGACGCGGTCGGGGAAGTAGACCGAGTTGCCGCGCTTCCTCGCCTCGCGGTCGAGCGCGGAGCCGGGGCGCACGTAGAAGCTGACATCGGCAATGGCGACCAGCGCGTTGAACCCGCCCTGCCCGTCGGGCTCGGCCCAGATCGCGTCATCGTGATCGCGGGCGTCGGCAGGGTCGATGGCGACGATGGGCAGGTGCCGCAGATCCTCGCGCGTCTTCTCGGACAGCTTCAGCTTGGCGGCGCGCGGGGCTTCTTCCAGCACCTCCTCGGGGAAGATGTGCGGGATGCCGTGCTTGGCGATGGCGATCAGGCTGAAGCTGCGCGGCGCGAGCGGATCGCCCACCACCTCGATCACCTTCACGCCCGCGCGTTCGGAGCGCCCCACCCGCTCGGCGATCACCAGCTGGCCTTCCTCCGCCGCGCCCAGATCGGCAATCGGCGAGGACTGGCGCACCCGCTTGTCGACCGGCGCGAGCCATGCCTTGCCGGTCTTGTCGATCTCGACAATCCCCATCAGGCCCTCAGTCCGCGCCGGGAGCTTCTTCATCGGATGTGCGATCCACCCGCGCTCGGTTTCCTCGGTGCGGGCGAGGATACGGTCGCCGCGCTTGAGTGCCGGGGGACGCTTGGCGCCACGCACCTTCGGCTCGCGCACGATCAGGCGCGGCGGCTTGCCGGGGGCCTCGGGGTCCCAATTGTCGGGCTCGGCGATCAACTCGCCATCATCGACATCGACGATCCGGAGCGTCGTCACCTTCGGCACCCCGCCCATGCGGTGATAGGCGCTCTTCTTCCCGTCGATCAGGCCCTCCTCGGCCATGTCCTTGAGCAGGGCCTTGAGCTTGATTTTCTCTTGCCCCTTCAGCCCGAAAGCCTTGGCGATCTCACGCTTGCCGGCGGGAATGTCGGAGGACTGGATGAAGTCGAGCACCTGCTGGCGCGTCGGCATCCCCTGGGGGAGCTTGGGGGGTTTTGGCATAGGTCGACCCTATTCCCCCGACCCGTTCGTGTCGAGCGCAGTCGAGATACCTTGCGCTGAGCGGCCTCTCGACTTTGCTCGAGGCGAACGGGGCTCAATCTTTCGCCACCGGCGCAAACGCCCCGCCGGGGACCGCGCTGGAAACGGGCGAGCACCACGCGCCCGCACAGGCAGAGACGCCGAAGATCCAGTCATCGCCGCGCAGCGGGATCACCACGCCCAGTTCACCCGCGCCCGCGCCTGCGATCTCCTCCATCGACGATCCGTTCCAGCTCTCCGTCCGATTATCGGCTCTCCAGTAAGGTTCATCCGGTCGGCGGATATGGATCTTGTAGCTCTCGGCCGCCACCGTCTGCCAGGTGAGCGCGGTATCCACCCTGACCGCGGCATCAACGCTCACCCTGGGCGGCATCGGCGCGCGGGCGAGCGCATCCAATGCGCGCACATTGAGCTTGGTCACCCCGGCAAGATAGGCGAAATCCATCTCCTCGATCGTATCGCCGTAGAATACTCCGTTCTCGGTGCGGACATCCTGGTGCTGGTGGTCGTAATCCTCGACCCCCACCGAGAAGCGGATCGCGGGGTAGCCCTTCTGGAGGAACGGCACCTGATCCCCGCCGCGCCCCATGCGGTCGGTGCGCCAGATCTGGCGGACTTGCAGGCCGTCCGGGTGCTTTTCCGCCAGCCCCGCCACCCAGCGCGAGAGGTTGCGGCTCGGCGTGTCGTTCTCGCCGCCGAAGCGGGTGGCGGCGGCGCGCAGGCGGTCGGTGAGATCGGCGCGCGGGCCTTCGGAGAAGACGCGCACAAGCTTGGGCTCGCAATAGCCGTCGGACCCGCAGGAATTGCCGACGATGTCGTTGTTGAGCACAGCCTTGACCGTAAAGCCTTGGCGCTCGGCCCAACTCGCCAGAATCTGCCCGCCGTGAAGCCCCTGCTCCTCGCCCGAGAGCAGGGCGTAGATGATCGTGGTGGGATATTCTTGGCCGGAGAGCACCCGCGCGGCTTCCAGCACCAATGCGGTGCCAGAGCCATCGTCATTGGCGCCGGGGGCATCGGAGACCGCGTCCATCACGTCGGTCACGCGGCTGTCGATGTGGCCCTGCACGATCACGACTTCGTTCGGCCGCTCGCTCCCGCGCTGGATGGCGACAGCATTGCGCACCAGCGTCGGGGTCGGCACGCGCGGGCCGGTGATGGTCTCGCCCACCGGGAGCACCTCGAGGCAACCGCCGCACTTCGCGCCGATCCGCTTGAACTCCGCCAACCCCCAATCGACCGCCGCGCCGATCCCGCGCTTCGGGTCAGTCTGCGAGGACAGCGTGTGGCGCGTGCCGAAGCTGACGAGGGTTTCGACGTCCTGCTCCAGCCGTTCGGCAGAGACATTGTCAGCGGGGTGGGTTTGGGCCGCAAGGGGCGTCGCTGCGAGGGCGGCGAGGAGGATGAATCTGCGCATGCCAGTCTTGTCGCGTTCGGGCCTCGCAAACACAACCCTCGTCATCCCCGCGCAGGCGGGGATCCAGCTTGCTTCGCGAGGGAGCTGGATCCCCGCCTGCGCGGGGGTGGCGATATGGGCGTTAGTAAGCCCGCGCCACCAGAATGCGCTCGGTCGCAGGCGCGCCGGTGAAGATGCAGGCGCCTGTGGCGGGCTCCGCGCCACGCGGCACGTTGCGGATGGTGAGCTTCACCGCCTTCAGCTTCTCGACCACCTTTTCCAGCGCGTCACCCGTAGGCTTTGACCACTCGACCTCAACCCAGCCCGGATACTTCCCGCCCTTCTCGAAGTGATCGACCACCAGCTGCCAATCGGTCACACCGCGGGTGATGTTGGCATCGCGGCGCGCCTTGGCTTCGTCATACAGGCTCTGCTGGATCGCTTCGAGAACCGCGCCCGCTTCGGCGACGAAATCGGCGTGCTTGGGATATGTGAAGGCGGGTTTGCCGTTGGCCGCGTTCCACAGCTGGTCGCGGCGCAGCACGGCGATCTTGCCCTCGCCCATGTCGCGCGGGCCGACCTCGATGATGATCGGCGCGCCCTTGCGCACCCAGTCCCAGCGCTTGGCGGCGGCCTTGCCCGGCTTGGTGTCGAGCAACACGCGCACGCGCTCCCCGAGCGCGTGCGCCTTCGCCAGCGCGCCGCGCACCTCTTCGCAATATGCGAGGAGCTCCGCGTCTCCCGGGGCCTCGCGCAGCATCGGGATGATGACGATCTGCTGGGGGGCGATGGCCGGGGGCACGCGCAAGCCGTCGTCATCGCCGTGGGTCATGATGACCCCGCCGATCAGCCGCGTCGAGACGCCCCAGCTGGTGGTGTGGCAAAATTGCTGGCTGCCCTCGCGGTCCTGGAACTGGATGCCCGCCGCATGCGCGAAGTTGGTGCCGAGATAGTGCGAAGTGCCCGCCTGCAATGCCTTGCCGTCCTGCATCATCGCTTCGATCGACCAGGTCTCGACCGCACCGGGGAAACGCTCGTTCTCCGGCTTCTCGCCCGCGATCACGGGCAGCGCGAGGTCATCCTCGGCGCAGGCGCGGTACATTTCCAGCGCGCGGTGGGTTTCGGCGAGCGCGTCCTCGCGGGTCTCGTGCGCGGTGTGGCCTTCCTGCCAGAGGAATTCGCTGGTGCGCAGGAACATCCGCGTGCGCATTTCCCAGCGCACGACGTTGGCCCACTGGTTGGTGAGCAGCGGCAGGTCACGCCACGACTGCACCCAGCGCGCCATCGCATCGCCGATGATCGTCTCGGAGGTCGGGCGGACGACCAGCGGTTCTTCCAGCTTCGCCTCGGGATCGGGGATCAGCCCGCCCTTGCCATCCGCGATCAACCGGTGGTGGGTGACGACCGCCATTTCCTTGGCGAAGCCCTCGACATGTTCGGCCTCGCGGGTGAAATTGGCGAGCGGGATGAACAGCGGGAAGTAGCAGTTCTGCACGCCTGCCGCCTTGATCCGGTCGTCCATCAACCGCTGGATGCGCTCCCAGATCCCGTAGCCCCACGGCTTGATCACCATGCAGCCGCGCACCCCCGATTCCTCGGCGAGGTCGGCGGCGGAGATAACCTCCTGGTACCACTTGGCGAAATCGTCTTCGCGCTTGACGGTGAGCGCGTGGCGGATCTGGGACACGGGGTATTCTTCCTGCTGACACGGTTGCGGCCCTGCGCCGCGAGCGCGCCGCCTTTCCCGTTATTTGCTCAAGTCGTCCAGCTTCTTTTGCATGGCGGCCATCTGCTCGCGCAGCGCCGCGATCTCGTCGCGGCTTTCCGGAGCCGCCGATGGCGCTGCGGGCTTGGCCTTGCCCTTGCCCAGCCCCGGCATGAACACGTCGGCCGCGGCGCGCATCATCGCCATGTTGGTCTCGTGGATCGCGGCGAAGGGCGTCGCGCTGATGCCCTTCTCGAAGGCTTCGCGGATCTTCGTCTGGTTGTCGCGGAAATGGGCCATGCTCGCCTCGAGATAGGAAGGCATCATCGCCTGCATCGAATTGCCGTACATCCCGATCAGCTGCCTGAGGAAGCTCACCGGGAGCATCTGCTGGCTGCCGTTGGCCTCCTCGTCCATGATGATCTGGGTGAGTATCGAATGGGTGATGTCGTCGCCGGTCTTGGCGTCGAGCACCTGAAACTCGACGTTCTCGCGCACCATGCGGGCAAGATCCTCGAGCGTGATGTAGCTGGAGGAGGCGGTGTTGTAGAGCCGCCGGTTGGCGTACTTCTTGATGGTGATGGCCTCGCCCTCAGCCGATGCTGCTTTCGTCCTGCCAGCCATGGTGCTTATTCGACCCTCTTGTTGCGCATCGCGAGGTCTTAGCACCCGCACACATTGCAGCGCAACAAGCGCTCGTCATAACGCCGCGGTACGGCGCAGACGAGTGCCGATGACGGTCAGCATCTCATAGGGCGAAAGGCCCGATTGCTGCGCTGCATCGGCGGGGTTCCACGGTACGCCGAGCCAGTCACCCGCGCGCAGGTCCGGCGCTTCGCCGAGGTCGACGACCACCATATCCATCGACACCTTGCCGAGGATCGGCAGGCGGCGGCCCTCGTGGTGGAAGGCATTCCCGGGCCCGCGCTGGCGCAGGAACCCGTCGGCATAGCCGATCGATACCGTGCCGACGCGCATATGGGTGGGCGCGATGAAGGTCGCATTGTACCCCACACCCTCGCCTGGCGCGATGTTGCGGCATTGCAGCAGCTGCGCCGCGATCATGGCGACCGGGCGGATCGCTTCGGCGAGTTCCGCACGCGGGACGCCGCCATAAAGCGCGAGGCCGGGACGGGTCATGTCGAAGGCGAAGGCCGCACCCAGCGCGATGCCGGCGCTGTTGGCGAGGCTGAGGCGACGGTGGGGCACTTGCTGCGCCGCCTCGCCCAGCAGTTCGGCCTGCATCCGGTTCATCGCCGTCGTCTCGTCGGCGCTGGCAAGGTGACTCATGAGCAGGTCGACACGGAGCGCGGCGATCGCGGGATCGCCGAGTTCACAGAGCGCCACGCCGAGGCGGTTGATGCCGGTGTCGACCATCAGGTGGCAGGGCCCCCCGCCAGTCGCAGTCCACACGCCCGCCTGCTCCAGCGAGTTTATCACCGGGATGGCTCCCGTGGCGCGGGCAAAGGCGCAGTCGGCCTCGCTGAGGGGGCCATGAAGTACCGCGATCTGCCCGCCCGCAACGTGGACGGCGACCGCGGCGACCTCGCCCCAGTGAGCGACGAAGAAGGTCTCGCACCCCGCATCGCGGAGCACCGGCACGCAGGTGTCGACGCCGAGCCCGTAGGCGTCCGCCTTGACCGCCGCGCCGGCCCGCGCCGATCCGGAGAGCGCGTTAAGGCTGCGCCAGTTGGCCGCCAGCGCGTCCCTGTCGACGTTCAGGCGCAAGGTGGATGCGGGCAGGTGAGGGTCCGATTGCGGGGCCATCCGCGGCAAATAGCTGTCAATCATCCACAAAGTCTCGCGGCGGCCCACCGGGAATACCCCACCATGCGACAAGCAGCCCGAAGGCGACCACGGCCCAGGTGTACCACAGGCCCGCATAGATATCGCCGGTCCGCGCGACGATCACCCCGGCGATGAGCGGCAGGAATCCGCCGAGGTAGCCCGCCCCGATATGATAGGGGATCGACATCGAGGAATAGCGGATGCGCGGCGGGAACATCTCCGACAACAGCGCCGCGACCGAACCATAGGTCAGCGCCGAGAGCATCCCGAGGCCCAGCAGAACCGCGATGATCCCGAGGATGCCGATCAGCGGGGGCTGCTGCTTGGAAAAATCGAAGCCGTGCACCGCCAGCGCGTCCTGCAAGCCCTGCTTGCGCGCCGCACCGTCGGTCAGCCATTCGGGCGAGATGGCGATCGGCTGCCCGCCGGCGGTCACGCTCAGCGTCTCGGCGGGGGTGAGCGTGTAGGTCACCCCGGCCGCCGTCAGCGTCTCGAGGATCTTGCCGCAGTCCGTCTGCTCGCGCTTGAACATTTCGGCGAAGGGATCGGTCTGGCAGGCCGGGCCGCTCACCGCCACCGGCGCGCGCCGCGATGCCTCGGCAAGGCCGGGGTTGGCGAAGTGACCCAGCGCCCAGAACAGCGGGAAGAGCAGCGCCAGCGTCAGGATCGCGCCGACGATGATAGGGGTCTTGCGCCCGACCCGGTCCGACCACTTGCCGACAAGGAGGTAGAAACTCATCGCGATCAGCCCCGAGACGAGCAGCACGAGCTCGACCGTGAGATCATCGACGTGCATCGGCCCGCGCAGAAAGCTCATCCCCGAGAAGAAGGCGGTGTACCAGATCGTCGTCAGCACCCCGGCGATCCCGAACAGCGCGACGAAGATGCGCTTGGGGTTGCCGGGATAGGTGAAGCTTTCGATGAAGGGATTGCCCGAGGTCTCGCCGGCGGCCTTCATCGCCTGGAACACCGGACTTTCGGAAAGCTTGAGGCGCATCCACAGCGAGATGCCGAGCAGGATCAGCGAAAGCAGGAAGGGCACGCGCCAGCCCCAGGCGGCGAAGGCCTCGGCCGGGATCAGCGCGCGGCAGGCGATCACCACCATGATCGACAGCACAAAGCCGCCCGCCACGCTTGCCTGGATGAAGCTCGTGTAGAAGCCGCGCTTTTCCGGGGGGGCGTGCTCGGCGACGTAGATCGCCGCGCCGCCGTATTCGCCGCCCAGCGCGAGGCCCTGGATGATGCGCAGCAGGATAACGATGATCGGCGCCGCCATGCCGATCGTCGCGACCGTCGGGATCAGGCCCACCCCCGCCGTCGCGATGCCCATCAGCGTGACGGTAACGAGGAAGGTGTACTTGCGCCCCAGCCGGTCGCCGAGGAAGCCGAACAGCACCGCTCCGATCGGCCGGAAGGCAAAGCCCACAGCGAAGGTTGACCAGACCAGCAGCAGGCCCAGCGTCTCGTTGTCGGTGGCGTAGAAGGCGTCCTTGAGGATGTAGGCGAGCGTGCCGTAGATGAAGAAATCGTACCATTCGAAGATCGTGCCCGCGCTCGAGGCGCCGATCACCAGGCGGATTTCCTTGTCGCTCGGCTCGCGGCTGCCGAGCGCCTGCGCTTCCAACATATCCCTTGCATCCCCTTCGTCGCCGCTTGGCGACCTCTTGCACCTCGTCCCTAGCGCTTGCCCACGGCTTGGGAAAGCGCCTCGCGCGCGGCCTTCCACGGGATGAGCAGCGCCTCATGGCGTCCGGGATGAGCGCGCGCGGGGGCTAGCGGCGCGAGCCCCGGCCAGCCGCCGGGCAGCTCCCCCTGCCCCGCCAGCCAGGCTTGGAGCGCATCGGCGGTGGCGAGGATGCTGTCAGGTTCGGCCCCCTCGCTACCCTCGGCGAGCAAGGCGGCGGAGGCCTGCCCGATCGCGCAGGCGCTGACCCGCATCCCGATCCGGGCGATCCGCCCGTCCTCCGCCAAGGCAAGGCCGAGCGCGATGGTGCTGCCGCAGCTTCGCGAGCGCGCCTCGGCGGCGAGCGGCAGGTCGCCGGTCAGCGGGAAGCGAGCGAGGCCCGTTGCAAGGCCGAGCAGCGCGGGCGAATAGAGCTTCGCCGTGCCCGCGCCGCTCACCGCCGGCGCCGTGCGGCGCGCTCGGCCGCGGCCTCGCGCGCCTCGGCCTCGCTGCGCAGCCGGTCGCGGCGGATCGCGATCTGCGGCAGGAGCTGGCGCGAGAAGGCGTCGGCGGCGGCATAGGTGCGCGCGCCGCTGATCCAGGCCGGGCGCCCGTAATAGCCCCAGGTCTCGTCCATGCCGGTGACCAGCATGGCGAAGGCGAAGACCGCGATCAGCGCGCCCTTGATCGCGCCGAAGCCGAAGCCGAGCACCCGGTCGATGGGCCCGAGCACCGCGCCGTCGGACGCGCCGCTGACATTGCCGATGATGACCTTCATCGCCGCATAGGGAATGAGCAGCAGCAGCGCGAAGGCAAGCAGCGAGACGCCGGGTTCGCTCCGGTAGAAGGCGCGCAGGCCATCGGTCAGTGCGGGGTGGAGATAGTGGATCGCCAGTGCGGCCATGATCCACGAGGCGAGGCTCAGCACCTCCTGCACCAGCCCGCGCAGGAACCCGCCGATCGCGGCGATGATGACGATGATCGCGATGATGAGGTCGAGAAGCGCCATGGTGCAGCGCAACGATTATGCGCTGCCCACCACCTGGTCAACGAGGTTCGCGAGCGCGCCGAGGCCGCGATACTGGGCCCCGGCGCCTTCCTGCGCCGCGCCCGCCGGGCCATAGCAGCGCGCGAAGCCGAGCTTCGCCGCCTCGCGCAGCCGCAGCGGCGCGTGGGCGACGGGGCGGATCTCGCCCGCAAGGCTCACCTCGCCGAACCACGCGGCCTTGTCGGGCAGCGGCCGGTCGGCGAGCGCGGAGACCAGCGCGGCGGCCACGGCGAGATCGGCGGCCGGATCGGTCAGGCGGTAGCCCCCGGCGATGTTGAGATAGACCTCCGCCGAGGAGAAGTTGAGCCCGCAGCGCGATTCCAGCACCGCGAGGAGCATCGCGAGGCGCCCGGAGTCCCAGCCGACGACCGCCCGGCGCGGCGTCGCGCCCGATTGCAGGCGCACGATCAGCGCCTGGATCTCGACGAGCACCGGCCGCGTGCCCTCGAGCGCCGGGAACACCGCGCTCCCGGCGAGCGGAGTCTCGCGCCCGGAGAGGAACAGCAGCGAAGGGTTGGCGACTTCCTCCAGCCCCTCGCTGGCCATGGCAAAGACCCCGATCTCGTCGACCGCGCCGAAGCGGTTCTTGAGCGCGCGCAGGATGCGGTACTGGTGCGAGCGCTCGCCCTCGAAGCTCATCACCACATCCACCATGTGCTCGAGCACGCGCGGCCCCGCGATGGTGCCGTCCTTGGTGACGTGGCCGACCAGCACCAGCGCGCAGCCGCTCTCCTTGGCGTAGCGGATCAGCTCCAGCGCGCAGCCGCGCACCTGCGAGACGGTGCCCGGCGCGCCCTCGATGGTGTCGGAATGCATGGTCTGGATCGAATCGATTACCAGCAGCGCCGGGGGCGGCGCCATCGACAGCGTGGTCAGGATGTCGCGCACCGAGGTTTCCGAGGCGAGCCGGATCGGCGCGTCGGCCACCCCCATGCGGCTCGCGCGAAGGCGCACCTGCCCGGCCGCCTCCTCGCCGCTGACATAGACGACGTCATTGCCACCCCGCGCGATGGTCGCCGCGGTCTGGAGCAGCAGGGTCGACTTGCCGATCCCGGGATCGCCGCCCAAAAGCACTGCCGAACCCGGCACCAGCCCGCCGCCCAGCGCGCGGTCGAACTCGGCGAGCCCGGTGGACTTCCGCACCGGCAGCTGCGTCGGCGCATTCAGCGGCTCGAAGGCTACCGCCCGCCCGCCGCTCGACAGGTCGTGCTTCTGCGAGAACACCGTTGCCGGAACGTCCTCGACCAGCGTGTTCCATTGCCCGCAATCGGCGCATTGACCCTGCCAGCGGTGCGAGACCGAGCCGCATTCCTGGCACACATAGCGGCGCTTCGTTTTTGCCATATGTGCGTGCCATAAAGAGAACAGATGACGAACGCAATTGCATTGCGCCGCGCATCCCCGCTAGACAGCCTCATGCGCCAAAAGGAACTGCGCCTTGCTCTCGTGTGCTACGGCGGGGTCAGCCTTGCGGTCTATATGCACGGGATCACCAAGGAGGTCTGGCACCTCGCCCGGGCGAGCCGCGCCTTCCACCATCCCACAGCCGTGTCTCTGGACGGGTCGGCCGCCGCGTATCGCGACTTCCTCGGCCAGATCGAGCGCGATCATGGCCTGCGCCTGCGAGTGCTTCCCGACATCCTGACCGGGGCGAGCGCGGGAGGCATCAACGCGGTGTTCCTCGCCCAGGCGATTCATGCCGGGCACAGCCTCGAGCCGCTGACCGACCTGTGGCTGACAAACGCCGATGCCGAGGCGCTGACCGATCCGGAGGCCGAGCCCATGTGGCGCTACGCCAAGCTGTGGGCGCAGCCGATCGCCGAATGGTTCCTCTCGCGGCCGGGCAACGCGGTGAGCGCGACCGTCTCGCCGGAGACCCGTGCCGAGGTGCGCGCCAAGGTGTCCCGCCTCGTGCGCGGGCGCTGGTTCAGCCCGCCTTTTTCGGGCGAGAAATTCGCGATGATGCTCTACGAGGCGCTCGGCCGCATGGAGGAGGAGGGGGATGGCATCCCGCTGCTCCCCGAAGGCTACCCGATCGATCTCGCGGTCACGGCCACCGACTTTCGCGGCCACCCCGAGACGCTGCGGCTCCATTCCCCGCCGCAGGTCGAGGAGAGCGAACACCGCCTGCCGATCACCTTCCGCGCGCGGATCGGCCAAGGGGGCTCGGGGCGGCAGGGCGGCAGGCTTGCCGATCCGCTCGAACTGGTGCTGGCCGCGCGCGCCACGGCGAGCTTTCCGGGGGCCTTCCCGCCGCTCACCCTCGCGGAGATCGACCGCCTCGCCGAAGAGGTCGGCCATTGCTGGGAGACCCGCGAGGGGTTCCTGCGGCGCACCATGCCCGCCCATGTCGCGCGCGGCACGGTCAGCGAGGTCGCGCTGATCGACGGGGCGGTGCTGGTGGGCGCCCCCTTCGGCGCCGCGCTCGCCGCGCTCTACGGCCGCCCCGCGCAGCGCGAGGTGGACCGCCGCTTCGTCTACCTCGACCCCCGGCCCGAGGGCGCCGCGCCCACCCCGGCGATGCGCGCGCGCGAGGTCGGTTTCTTCGGCGCGATCTTCGGCGCGATCTCCACCATCCCGCGCGAACAGCCGATCCGCGACGATCTCGAACGTATCGCCCAGCAATCGCGCGATGCCGGGCGGCTGAAGCGGATCGTGATGGAATTGCAGCCCGATATCGACCGCGCGGTGGAAAAGCTGTTCGGCTACACCTTCCTCCTCGACCGCCCGACGCCCAAGCGCCTTGCAGGCTGGCGTGCGAAGGCGCAGCAGGCCGCGGCCGAGCGCGCGGGCTATGCCTTCGGCGCCTATGCGCTCACCAAGTTCGAGGGCATCCTCGACCAGCTCGCCGCGCTGACGCTCAAATCGGCAGGCCAGCCGATGGCCGACCCCGCCCCTCTCGCCCATGCCCTGCGCCGCGAGCTCGAGATGCGCGGGCTCACCCGCCTGACGGACGCGGGCGGCGGCGCGACGCCCGAGGCGATCGCCTTCTTCCGCGCGCATGACACCGGCTTCCGCATCCGGCGCCTGGAACTGCTCGCACGCAAGCTCGCGCGCGACTGGCAGCTCGATCCCGACATTCCCGAAGACGCCAGCGACCGCGCGCGCGACCGGCTCTACCAGATCCTCGCGCTCTACCATGCTGCCGACGAGGATGTGAGGAACTCCCCGCGCTTCGCCATCCTGGCGCTCGATGCGCTGAAGATGCCGGGCGCGGTGCTCGATCACCTCGCGACCCAGCGCCTGCTTCCGGCCACCGACCTCAAGGCCGAGGAGATGCTGATCGACGCGCTCGAGGATATGCCGCGCCTGCTCAAGCGGCGGATGCTGCTCACCTACCTCGGCTTTCCCTTCTACGACGTCGCCACCCTCCCCCTGTCGCGGCGCGAGGGTCTGGACGAGTTCAACCCGGTCAAGATCGACCGCATCTCCCCCGACGATGCGCTCAGCATCCGCGAAGGCGGGACGGCGGCGACATTGCGGGGCATCGAGTTCTACAATTTCGGCGCCTTCTTCAGCCGTGACTACCGCGAGAACGACTACCTGTGGGGCCGCCTCCACGGAGCAGAACGGATGATCGACCTGCTGGCGTCCACCGTCAACGGTGGCGTTGCGCCCGAAGCCTTGCGCGAAGGCAAGCGAGCGGCGTTCCTCGCGGTGCTCGACGAAGAGGAAGCATCAGGGCGATGCCAGCGCGGGCTCATCGATCAGATCCGGGCCGAGGTGCGCGAGAAGCTGGGTTAGACAACCCCGCTCCAATCGATCTCGCCTGCGGAATCGAGCAGCCACAGCATCACCGCCGCTCCGCATTGCTGCGAACGCGCCGTGCGACTGAACTTGCCATCGGCGACAAACTTGCCGCGATCATAATGCTGCGAGAAGCTCCACAGATAGGGTGTCGGGACGCCCAATTGCCGGTAGCCGAAGCCATTATAGGCCTCGAGCCGGTAGAGCGTGCGCTCGAGGCTCCAGTCGGTCTGCCCGGAAAAGCCCAAGAGCTTCATCGCATCGACAGCGCTCGATTCCCAGTCCGAGGGCGGCAGCCACGTGAGCGGACGTCCGGCGGGCACCTGCCGTGTGCGGGCTGACAGAGGAAAATCGCCGTTGTGGAGGTGAGCGCGGAAATTGAAGCTGGATTCGAGCGCGTGGGTGACGGCGATGAAGAACCAAGGCACCCCGGTGCGCGCGCTCGTGCGTTCATAACGATTGCGCGATCTGCGGATCATGGCGAGGTGGAATTCGGCCGCCTCGGCGCGTTCCGCGCGCACGGTGAGGCGAGAGAACAAGCGGCGATACTCCTCGCGCAGAGGATCGAAGGA
Organism: Erythrobacter sp. WG; assembly: GCF_026586795.1. GTDB lineage: Bacteria > Pseudomonadota > Alphaproteobacteria > Sphingomonadales > Sphingomonadaceae > Erythrobacter. Next base: position 114,759 of record NZ_JAPFGY010000003.1, on the reverse strand, counting down.
CCTGGCCCGGCTAAGCGGCGCATCGGGTTGCGTGTCGGGCATGGACTGAGGTGCCGAATCGTCGCCTGCCTCGGGAGGCGTGGGCACCTGCGGGAATGGTTGCACGACTTCCTGCGAGATTGTCGGGATGTCGGCCGCAATCCCTTGCCCGGCCAGAAACGACGCCCGCCGCAGCATTCCGCGCCGATCGGTGGCGGCGGGGGGCGGCGCCACGGCGAGGCGCAAGGCTTCGGGCAGTTCATGCTGCGTCAGGTGCAACTGCGCGAGCAACCCGCCCGCCTTGTCGGCGAGCGCGGGATCGATAGCCTCGGTACGGTCGATCAGGGCGACGAGGCGCGGCAGGACGGTCTGATAGATGGCCTCGTCAAGCGCATCGATCGGCGATAGCTTGCGCGGCGACAGGGGTGATGGCGGCAGGCGCTTGCGCTCGGCCTCGCGTTCCAGTGCGATGACGGATTCGGCAAGACGGGCATATTCCAGCGGCTTGCTCGGCAGAAGGTTGGCGAGTTCGTCGGGGATGTCGAGACCGAACAGTCGCTGGCTCTGGCCCGCTGCTGCCGCCGAACCGCCCAGCGCCGCAAGGGCCGCACCCGCCTTGATAAAAGCTCTTTTGCCGACAATCCCTCCGACCATCGCCGCCCCCCTTTGGAAGCGAAGATACCACTGGCGAGAGGACGAGTCATCCGCCGCTCCGCCAAAATGGCCATCAGGCGGCTGCGAAGAACAGCAGCATCACGAGGCGCGAATTCTCGGGGCTGGTGCCGAAGCCGGGGGCGGCGTTGTGGAACTGCCAGGGGGAAAACAGCAGCAGCCGGTTGAAGCGCGCCGGGATGCGCAGGGTGCGCTCCCACTTGGCGGGAAGGCAGGTGTCCTTGTTGACCACGTCCTCGATCAGCGCATTGACGTCGCCATAGCCCGAGGCGGCGACCTTCGCCGGATCCTGCGGCACGGCCTCGAGCCCGGTGCGCCTGTGGCGGAAGAAATCCGTGCCGCCCGCATCCGGCCGCGCGCAGTCCTCGGGTCGCGAGAGGTAGAGGATGCCGGAATAGGCGGCCGGGTCGACATGGACGCCGCTCCTGCCCTTGGCGCCCTTGCCCGTGAGGCGGCAGTGCCCGTGCTGCGTGCCGGGCGCCGGGCCGAGCGGGACGCCCAGCAGCCGCGAGACCGCCGCATCGATCGGCGCGGTGTCGAGCGCGCGGGTCGAGTTCAATCCGGGGAAATTGCCGTGCTGCTCGGCCGGGTCATAGCCGAGCCCGAGCGCCGCACGCCGCGCGGCCCAGGGGTCCGACAGGAAGTCGTCGACGATCAGCAGCGAGGGTAGCATCTAGCCCCCGAAGGCGTCCTTGAGCTTGGCGAAGAAGCTGCGGCTCTCGGGGCACTCGTCGCCGGTCTCGGTCGCCTTGAACTCCTCGAGGATTTCCTTCTGGCGCCGCGACAGCTTCGTGGGCGTCTCGACCACGATCTCGACCACCATGTCCCCGCGCCCGCGCCCTTGCAGCACCGGCATGCCCGCTCCGCGGATGCGCAGCTGCTTGCCCGACTGGATGCCGACCGGGATGTCGAGCCGGTTGGTCGAGCCGTCGAGGTCCGGGATCTCGACGCAGCCGCCCAGCGCCGCGGTGGTGAAGCTCACCGGCACGCGGGTGGCGAGCGTCGTGCCCTCGCGCTCGAACACCGGGTGCGGCGTCACGTGGAGGAAGATGTAAAGGTCGCCCGGCGGCGCCCCGCGCTGGCCTGCCTCGCCCTTGCCCGACAGGCGGATACGGGTGCCGGTGTCGACCCCTGCGGGGATATCGACCTTGAGGGTCTGCGGCTTGTCGACGCGGCCCTCGCCGCGGCACACGCGGCAGGGATTCTCGATCACCGTGCCGCGCCCGTTGCAGGTCGGGCACGGGCGTTCGATCACGAACAGGCCCTGCTTGGCGCGCACAGAGCCCATGCCGTGACACAGGTTGCACTGGCGTTCGCTGGTGCCGGGGGTTGCGCCGGTGCCGTCACAGGTGTCGCAAGGCGCGCTGACCTCGATCTCGATCTCGGTGGACTTGCCGTGGAAAGCCTCCTCGAGGCTCACCTGCATATCGTAGCGCAGGTCCGCCCCGCGCCGGTTCTGCGCGCGCTGCGCGCCGCCGCCGCCGCCGAAGGCGCTGCCGAAGATCGTCTCGAAGATGTCGCCAATGTCGGCAAAGTCGCCGCCTCCGCCGAAGCCGCCGCCACCAAAGCCGCCGCCACCACCGCCGTTCATCCCCTGGGTGAACGCCTGGTGGCCGAAACGATCATAGGCCGCGCGCTTCTGCGGGTCCTTGAGGCAGTCATAGGCCTCGTTGATCGCCTTGAACTTCGCCTCGCATTCCGCATCGCCCGGGTTGCGATCCGGGTGATACTTCATGGCGAGCTTGCGATAGGCGCTCTTCAGGGTGTTCCCGTCGCAGTCGCGGGTGACCTCGAGAAGCGAATAGTAATCGAGCTGGGCGCTGGACATGGTCGTGACCTATTCCCCGTTGCCACCGCCCGCCGCCGCGCCGGAGGGGTGCTCCGGGCGCTGCGGCGGGACGCTGGGTTGCATCGGGGCCTTAGCCCTTCTTGTCTTCGTCGACCTCGGAGAACTCGGCGTCGACGACGTCCTCGGCCGGCGCATCTTCAGCCGGGGCAGCCGCTTCACCCTCGGGGCCGGCGGCCGCTTGCGCTTCGTAGATCTGCTGGCCCATCTTCATCGCCGCCTGCGTGAGCGCCTGCGCCTTGGCGTTGATGTCGTCGGCATCGCCGCCCTCGAGCGCGGTCTTGACCTCTGCAATAGCCGCCTCGACGTCAGCCTTCGTGCCGGCGTCGATCTTGGCGCCGTGCTCCTCGAGCTGCTTCTCGGTCGCGTGGACGAGGCTGTCGGCCTGGTTGCGCGCTTCCGCGGCCGCCCGGCGCTTCTTGTCCTCCTCCGCGAACTTTTCGGCGTCCTTCACCATCTGGTCGATGTCAGCGTCGCTGAGACCGCCCGAGGCCTGGATCTTGATCGTCTGTTCCTTGCCGGTGCCCTTGTCGCGCGCCGAGACGCTGACGATGCCATTCGCGTCGATGTCGAAGGTCACTTCGATCTGCGGCACTCCGCGCGGCGCCGGGGGGATGCCGATCAGGTCGAAATTGCCGAGCAGCTTGTTGTCCGCCGCCATCTCGCGCTCGCCCTGATAGACCTTGATCGTCACCGCGTTCTGGTTGTCCTCGGCGGTCGAGTAGGTCTGGGTCTTCTTGGTCGGGATGGTGGTGTTGCGGTCGATCATGCGGGTGAACACGCCGCCCAGCGTCTCGATGCCGAGCGAGAGCGGGGTCACGTCGAGCAGCAGCACGTCCTTGACGTCGCCCTGAAGGACGCCCGCCTGGATCGCTGCGCCCATGGCGACGACTTCATCCGGGTTGACGCCGGTGTGCGGCTTGGCGCCGAAGAACTGCTCCACGACTTCGCGCACCTTGGGCATGCGGGTCATGCCGCCGACAAGAATGACCTCGTCGACCTGATCCTTGCTGATGCCCGCATCGGCGAGCGCCTTCTTGCAGGGCTCGAGCGTGCGCTGGATCAGCCCGTCGACCATCTTTTCGAGGTCGGCGCGGGTGATCGTCTCGACGAGGTGGAGCGGCGTGGTGGTGCCGCCTTCCATGCGCGCGGTGATGAAGGGCAGGTTGATTTCGGTGGTCGCCGCGCTCGACAGCTCGATCTTGGCCTTTTCCGCCGCTTCCTTCAGACGCTGAAGGGCGAGCTTGTCGGTCTTGAGGTCCATGCTCTCCTTCTTCTTGAAGGAGTCCGCGAGGAACTCGACGATCGCATTGTCGAAGTCCTCGCCGCCGAGGAAGGTGTCGCCGTTGGTCGACTTCACCTCGAACACGCCGTCCCCGATTTCAAGGATCGAGACGTCGAAGGTGCCGCCGCCAAGGTCGTAGACGGCGATGGTCTTGCCGTCTTCCTTGTCCATCCCGTACGCGAGCGCGGCAGCCGTCGGCTCGTTGATGATGCGCAGCACTTCGAGGCCCGCGATCTGGCCTGCGTCCTTGGTCGCCTGGCGCTGCGCGTCGTTGAAGTAGGCGGGCACGGTGATCACGGCCTGCGTCACGCTCTCGCCGAGGTAGCTCTCGGCGGTTTCCTTCATCTTCTGGAGGATGAAGGCACTGATCTGCGAGGGGCTGTAATCCTCACCACCGGCGTTGACCCACGCATCGCCGTTCTTGCCCTTGGTGATCTTGTAGGGGACGAGTTCCATGTCCTTCTTGGTCATGGGATCGTCGAACCGGCGGCCGATCAGGCGCTTGATCGCGAAGAGGGTGTTGTCGGGGTTGGTGACCGCCTGACGCTTGGCAGGCTGGCCAATCAGGCGCTGGCCATCCTTGGTGAAGGCGACGATCGAGGGCGTGGTGCGCGCGCCTTCCGAATTCTCGATGACCTTGGGCTTGCCGCCGTCCATGACTGCGACGCAGGAGTTGGTGGTGCCGAGGTCGATACCGATTACTTTACCCATTGTTTCCCCATCCATAAGGACATTGTTGGACACCGCTGCCGTCGGCTTCCCGGGACCCGGCAAAGCACCTTGGCGGCTCGTTTGTGAGGGCGATATAGGTGTGCTTTCGCTTGGCACAAGAGAGCCGCGCCTCTAGTTTCGGCACGCTTTCCACAAGGAGACAGTTCCCGTGATTTCCCTCCCCCGCGCCCTCCCGGTGGCCCTCGCCGCTGCCCTGCTGCCGCTTCTTTCCGCCTGTTCGGGGGGCAGCGATGCGCCTGCCCAGCAGGCCGAGGCCGGGACCGAGGCGGGGGCACAGGCCGGGGCGCCGGCGGCGGACGCGCTGACCGTCAGCAACGCCCGCGTGGTGCTCGCCCCCGTCGCGGGCAACCCGGCAGCGGCCTATTTCGACCTCGCCTACAGCGGCGCCGACGGCGTGAGCCTTACCGGCGTCGCGATCGAGGGCGCCGGGATGACGATGATCCACGACTATGCCGAGAACGCCGGCAAGATGCAGATGGTGATGGCCGACAAGGTGGCGCTTGCCACGAGTGCGCCGGTCAGCTTCGCGCCGGGCGGGCTGCACGTCATGGCGATGGATCCGGGCAGCGCCCTGACGCCGGGCGCGACGGCGAAGCTGACGCTGACCCTCTCCGACGGCAGCAGCAAGACGCTCGAGGCGCCGGTGCGGGCGGCCGGGGACGAGCGCTGAGGCCCGCGCTTGACGGGACCGGCCTGCCCGCCGCGGTCGCCCCCTGCCCGGTCGGGGGCGCGCGGCCGCTGACGGGCGGCGAGGTTGCTCTCGCCCGGACGGTGTTCGGCACCGCCATCGACTATGCGCGCGTCACGGTGAGGCGCCGCAAGTTCTTCCCGCTGCAACCGCGCGGGGTGACGATGGCACCCATGGGCCACCTTCATTTCCACCCGCAAGCGCCGCATTATTGCGACGACTTCGCCGCCGCCCCGCTCGATTCTCAAGGGCACTTCATCCACGAGATGACCCATGTGTGGCAGGCACAGCAACTGGGGCGCTGGCATCTCGTTCTGCGGCGCCACCCTTTCTGTCGCTACGATTACGCGCTCAAGCCGGGCTGGCCGCTGGCGCGCTACGGGCTCGAACAGCAGGCCGAGATCGTGCGCCATGCCTTCCTGTTGCGGAACGGGGCGAAGCTGGCCGGGATCGCCGATCCGGGCGCCTACGAAGGCCTCGTCGCCTTCCCCGGAGCCGTCGCCGCATGAGCGAGTTCGAGTTCGTCTTCGTCCTCTACAGCCTGGTGCTCGGCCTGTCGCTGGTCGAACTGCTCACCGGGCTCGGGCGAACGCTCGAATTCAAGCTGTCGCGCAGCGGCGACGACCGGGCTTTCTCGGTCGGGTGGCTGACCCCGCTGCTCGCGCTGTTCGTGATCCTCGACCTTCTGTCCTTCTGGCTGTTCGCGTGGTCGGTGCAGGATCACGTCGCGGCCAACCGCACGACGGTGCTCGGCGTCGTGGTCTTCTCGAGCGCCTATTTCCTCGCAAGCCGTCTCGTGTTTCCCAGCGACCCGGAGACCTTCACCGAACTCGACACGCATTTCTTCCGGGTGCGGCGGGTGGTGTTCATGATGCTGCTGGTGATGGTGGCGGTGCAGTGGGCGTTCCTGCTCTCGGTCCCGGAACTTTCGCGCCTGATCACACCGACAAATCTGGTGCTGACCGGGGTGTTGGCGGCGTTGATGCTGGCGGGGGCAGCGGTTCGCGGGCGGCGTGCGAGCCTGGTCGTTCTGGTGCTGCTCATCGGACGCTATCTGGCGGTCTATGTGCAATGACGGGCAGGCGGCCGATCGCCACCTGCCCGTCATCGCTGCAAGGATAGCGGGACGGCTTGCACCACCCCGCCCTGTCCGCTCCCGTCAGCGGCAGCTCACGCGGCGCTCGCGCCCGCGGTTGTCGACACGGTAGCAGCGCCCGTCATTCTTGCGGATGAGCGTGCCGCCGGCCGCACCCGCTGCAGCGCCGATCGCGGCGCCGGTGCCGATGTCGCCGCCGGTGACCGCGCCGACCGCCGCGCCGGCAGCCGCACCGGCAAGCGCGCCTTCACCGGCGTAGTTGGACGCGCAGGCGCCGAGCGATAGCGATGCGGTCAGGCCGACGGCGGCGGCCATGAAGCGGTTCGTCATGAGGAATCTCCTTGGGTTGATCATGTGCTGGATCAACCGCAGGCAACCCCGCGATGTTCCGCGGCTCGCCCCGCCTCAGGTGGCGCTCGGCGCGAACGCGACCGTCAGTCGGGCTTTCTCGCCACCGCCACCATCGCGGCGCGCAGCAGGCGGTCCTTGATCATCCAGCCCGATTGCATCTCCGAGACCACCGTGCCCGGTTCGTGATCGGCCGAGGGCACCTCGATCATCGCCTGGTGCTGGTTGGGATCGAGCGGCAGGCCGACCGCCGCGATGCGGGTGATGCCGTGGCCGGCGAAAACCTTCTCGATCTCGCGCTGGGTCGCCTCGAGCCCGGTGACGAGGCCCTTCATGCTGTCATCGGCGCGCAGGCTTTCCGGAATCGCCTCGATCGCACGCGACAGGTTGTCGGCGACCGAGAGGATGTCGCGGGCAAAACCGGTCGCGGCATAGGCGCGCGCCTCGTCCTTCTCGCGCTCGAGCCGGCGGCGCACGTTCTGCGTCTCGGCCTGGGCGTAAAGCACCTCCTGCCGCGCGGCCTCCAGATCGCGCTTCAGCCCGGCGAGCGCCTCGCCGAAGGCCTCGCCCGTGCTGTCATCGGCGCCTTCGCGCAGATGCTCGGGCACGCCCTTCAATTCGTCTTCCACCGCCTGATCCAGCGGCTTGTCGTTCTCGGTCATGTCGTGTGGCTTTCCATTCAAGCGATAAGCTTGCCCAGCGATCGGGCGGTGAGGTCCACCATGGGGACAACACGGGCGTAATTCAACCTCGTCGGCCCGATCACGCCCAGCACGCCGACCACCCGCCCCTCGCGGTCGCGATAGGGCGAGGCGATGACGCTGGAGCCGCTGAGGGCAAACAGGCGGTTCTCGGAGCCGATGAAGATGCGCGTCGCGTCCGCTTCGCGCGCCGAATCGAGGAGTTCGGCGACCGACTGCTTGTTCTCGAGGTCTTCGAGCAGCATCCGCACCCGCTCGATATCGCCCAAGGCCGCCTCGTCGAGGAGGTTCGCCGCGCCGCGCACGATCAGCACGGGGCGCGCGGCGGCATCCTCGCTCCACACCGCAAGGCCGCGCTCGACGAGATCGCGCGAGGCATCGTCGAGCTGCGAGCGGCCGGCGGCGATTTCCGCCCGCATCGCCTGCGCCGCCTCGGCAAGGGTGCGCCCGGCGAGGCGCGCGGTGATGTAGTTGGACGCCGCTTCGAGCGCCGCGTGGCTGAGCGCGCCGCCGATCGTCAGCACCCGGTTCTCGACCGCGCCGTCCTCCCCCACCAGCACCGCGAGCGCGCGGCCCTGCCCGAGGTCGACGAGGGAGAACTGCGCAAGGCGCTGCTCGCGCGGGGCGACCAGCACCATGCCCGCCGCGCCCGAGAGGTCGGAGAGGATCGCCGAAGCCTGCTTCAGCGCCGCCTCGACGGGCCCGGCCTCGGCGAGGCGCGCCTCGATTGCGGCCTGCTCCTCGCGCGTGGGCTCGGCGACGCGCATCATCCCGTCGACGAAAATGCGCAGCCCCGCATCGGTCGGCATCCGCCCCGCGCTGGTGTGCGGCGCGGCGAGCAGGCCGAGCATCTCGAGGTCCGCCAGGACGCTACGGATCGAGGCGGGCGACAAGTTGAGCGTCCCGTCCGCCGCCAGCGTCTTGGAGCCGACCGGTTGCCCGCTGGCGATATATTCCTCGACCACGCGCTGGAAGATGTCGCGCGCGCGGCTCGTGAGTTCGGTGACGGGGAGCGAGGTCATGGCGACAGGCTAGAGAATTTTCGCGCCACCCTCAATTTCCGTTCGGCCTGAGCTTGCCCGAGGCCTGCACTTTCTTCTAGCGCGGCTTGCCAAGAGAAAAGCAGCCCTTCGACAAGCTCAGGGCGATCGGATCAAAGGAACAGACCCATGCGCCCATCCGGACGCGCGCCCGACGAGATGCGCGCCATCACGATTGAGACCGGCTTTACCCGCCACGCGGAAGGCTCGGTGCTGATCGGCTTCGGCGATACCAAGGTGCTGTGCACCGCGAGCGTCGAGAAGGGCGTGCCGCCGTGGCTGCGGGGCAAGGGCGAAGGCTGGGTGACGGGCGAATATTCGATGCTCCCGCGCGCCACCCACACCCGCGGGGCACGCGAGGCGGCCAAGGGCAAGCAGTCGGGCCGCACGCAGGAAATCCAGCGGCTGATCGGGCGGAGCTTGCGCGCCGTCGTAGACTTGCAGAAGCTCGGCGAGCGGCAGATCACCCTCGATTGCGACGTCATCCAGGCCGACGGCGGCACGCGGACCGCGGCGATCTCGGGCGCGTGGATCGCACTGCGGCTTGCGGTCAACGGCCTGATGGCCTCGGGCGACATCAAGCACGACCCGATCACCGCACAGGTCGCAGGCATCTCCTGCGGCATCTACAAGGGCACGCCGGTGCTCGACCTTGACTACGACGAGGATTCGAACGCCGAGGCCGACGGCAATTTCGTGCTCCTGTCGGGCGGCAAGATTGCCGAGGTGCAGGCGACCGCGGAAGGCGCGACCTATGACGAGGAGGGCCTGCTGCGCCTCCTGCGCCTTGCCCGGATCGGCTGCGACCGCATCTTCGCCGCGCAAGCGGACGCGGTGAAATGACCCGCAAGCTCGGCTCCGGCTCGCTGGTGATCGCCACGCACAATGCGGGCAAGCTGAAGGAAATCTCGGCGCTGTTCGAGCCCTATGGCGTCAAGTGCCTATCGGCAGGATCGCTGGGCCTGCCAGAGCCGGCCGAGACCGGCACCACCTTCACGCAGAACGCGCTCCTCAAGGCGCGCGCGGCGGCGGAGGCGTCGGGGCTGGCGGCGCTCGCCGACGACAGCGGCCTCAGCGTCGCCGCGCTCGACGGCCGCCCCGGCGTCTACACCGCCGACTGGGCCGAGCGGCAGTGGTTCGAGGGCGCACCGGGGCGCGACTGGTACATGGCGATGGGCAAGGTCGAGGGGCTGCTTGCCGAGAAGGGCCCCGAGGTTGACCGCACCGCCGCCTTCCACTGCGTCCTCGCCATTGCCTGGCCGGATGGCGAATACGCGATCTACGAGGGGCGTTGCGATGGCTCGCTGACCTGGCCGCCGCGCGGAACATTGGGCTTCGGCTACGATCCGGTGTTCATCCCCAATGGGCGCAGCGAGACCTTCGCCGAGATCGCGCCGGAGGAAAAGCACGCCATCAGCCACCGCGCCGACGCCTTTGCCAAGCTGGTCGCGGAGCAGTTCGGCGCCTGAGCCTCAGCGCCGGGACAGCCGCGGGCGGGCTTCGATGCGCTGGCCCCAGACGTTGCCGGCAGGCCAGTAGCGGCACACCAGCACCTCGTCCGAAGGGGTGCGGGCGAGCGCGCAGCCGACCTCGCGGGTATCGGGCCAGATGATCTGCGAATAGTGCCCCACATCGCTCCAGCGCCCGGTCGCGGAGATATCGGGGAAGGTGCCCGCGCGGAAGAAGCGCCGCTCGTCGAGGAAGAAGCCGATCATCGCCTCTACCGACCACCGCCCGCGCGTGCCGCGCCACAGGTTCTCGCCCTGCCCGCGGCGCTGTCCGGGCGGGGCGTGGTCGAAGCGGCCTTGCGCGGCGAGGCCGTCGGCCCAACCTTGCGCGTCGCGGGCGAGCCTTTCGCTCCATATCAGCGGCACCGCGCCCGCCTCGACGCGGGCCATGTTGTGCGCGGCCAGCGCCTCTCGCTCCACCGGCAAGGCGACGCGCGAGGCTTGCGGCAGCGCGGGCGCCGCTGCCATAGAGAGGCCGAGGCCACCAAGACACGCCAGCAGGGTCACGGGACGGACACGGAACATGACGATGAACTATCCGCCGCCGGTTAAGCGAGGCTGAAACAGCAGCCCCGTGGCGCGCGCGCTCTACATCCACTGGCCCTTCTGTGCCAAGAAGTGCCCCTATTGCGACTTCAACTCGCACGTGCGCGAGGGCGTCGATGTCGCCGCTTGGGAGCGCGCGCTGATCGCCGACCTGCGCGCCGAGGCCGAGGTTGCCGGCGGCGAGGCGCTCACCTCGATCTTCTTCGGCGGCGGCACGCCTTCGCTGATGCCGCCCGCGCTGGTAGCGGCGCTGCTTGCCGAGGCGGAGCGGCTGTGGGGGTTCGATCGGGATATCGAGATCACGCTCGAGGCCAACCCCTCCTCGGTCGAGGCGGCGAAGTTTGCCGGGCTGGCGGCGGCGGGCGTCAACCGCGTGTCCCTGGGCGTGCAGTCGTTGGACGATGCGGAGCTCGCATTCCTCGGGCGGCTGCACGGGGCCGAGGAGGCCCTCGCTGCGCTCGGGACGGCGCAGGCGCATTTCGCGCGGGTCAGCTTCGACATGATCTATGCCCTGCCCGGCCACACGCCCGCTGTGTGGGAGGAGCGCCTGACCCGCGCGCTGGGCTTCGGGACGGGGCACCTCTCGCTCTACCAGCTCACCATCGAGCCCGGCACGCGGTTCGCCAGCGATGTGCGGCGGGGGCGGCTCGTGCCGCTGGGCGACGACGCGGCGGCCGAGCTGTTCGACATCACACAGGCGCTGACCGCGGCTGCGGGGCTGCCGGCCTACGAGACCAGCAACCATGCGCGCGCCGGCGAGGAAAGCCGCCACAACCTCGCCTATTGGCGCTACCGCGACTACGCGGGGATCGGTCCGGGCGCGCACGGGCGGCGCGGGGGCGTCGCCACGGTCCGGCACAAGAAGCCCGAGAACTTCCTCGCCGCCGTGGCACGGCAGGGCGACGGGATCGCCGAGGCGCGCCCGCTCGCGGTGGCGGATCAGGCCGCCGAGGCCCTGCTGATGGGCCTGCGCCTGTCCGAGGGGGTGGACCTTGCCGCGCTCTCCGCGCGCTTCGGCCTGCCGCGCGAAGGGTTGGTGGACGAGGGGGCCCTCGCCCGCTTGCGCGGTCTCGGGTTGATGTGGACGCAAGGGGCGCGGATCGGCGTCGCGCCGCCGGGGCGCGGCGTGCTCGACGCGCTGCTTGCCGAAATGGTCGCCGACACGCTGGTCGCGGCATGAGCGCGCCCGATCTCGTCGCGGCGTGGCGCGCGCATCTGGCCGAGAGCCGTCGCCGCTCGCCGCACACCGTGCGCGCTTATGTCGCGGCGGCGCAGAGGCTCGTGACGGCGCGGGGCTGCGCGGACTGGGCGGCGGTTGCCGGCACCGAGGTCCACGACCTGCGCGCCCATCTCGCCGCACGCCGGGCCGAGGGGCTCGGCCATGCCAGCACCGCGCGCGAGCTATCGGCGCTCAAGGCCTTCATCGCGTTCGCGCGCGCGCAGGCGGGCGACCCGGACCCGCGCGCCCCGCGCCTGCGCGGACCCCGGATCAAGAAGGGCCTGCCCCGCCCCGTCACCCCCGACGAGGCGGTGAACATCGCGGAGCTGGTCGAAGGGATTGCCGGCGCGGACTGGATCGGCGCGCGCGACCGGGCGGTGCTGCTGCTGCTCTACGGCGCGGGGCTGCGGATCGCCGAGGCGCTTGCGCTCACGGCACGCGATGCGGCCCCGGGCGAGGTGCTGCGCGTGACCGGCAAGGGCGGCAAGCAGCGGGTGGTGCCGGTGCTGCCGCTCGTGCGCGAGGCGATCGCCGAATATGTCCGGCTCTGCCCCTGGCCCTTGCCGGCAGCGGGGCCGCTGTTCGTCGGCGCCAAGGGCGGGCCGCTGTCGCCGGGCATGGTGCAGCGCGCGATGGCGAACGCGCGCCGCGCGCTGGGGCTCCCCGAGACGGCGACGCCGCACGCGCTGCGGCATTCCTTCGCCACGCACCTCTTGAGCGCGGGCGCGGATCTGCGCAGCTTGCAGGAGCTGCTCGGCCATGCTTCGCTGGGTTCGACCCAGATCTACACCCGGGTCGATGCCGCCGCCCTGCTCGACAACTACCGCAAGGCCCATCCGAGAGGGTGACGGCCTACTCCCCCGCCTCGTGGTGCTTCACCGGCTTCCACGTCGCGACGCGGTAGACGTAGAACACCACCCCCGCCGCCACCATCGCGATCACCGCCCAGCCCGCGACCGCCTCGAAGCGCTCGACGAGCGGCGCGAGCGCGCGGCCGCCGAACAGCAGGATGCCGTTCCAGATCGCCGAGCCCAGGGAGGTGAACAGGCAGAAGCGCCACAGCTTCATGTGCGCGAGGCCGGCCGGCAGCGAGACGATGGTGCGCAGCAAGGGCGAGAAGCGCATCGCGAAGACGATCCCGTCGCCGTACTTGCGGAAGAAATTGCGCGCCCGGGTGAACTCGTCCCACTCGAAGGTCAGCCACCGGCCCCAGCGGTCGATGACGCGCTTCAGTTGCTCCTCGCTCCAGCGCACGCCAACCCAGTACCAGAAAAGGTTGCCCGCGAGTGTGCCCGCAGTGGCGACCAGCCACACGGTGAGGAAGGTCATCTGCCCGCGCGCGACCAGCACGCCCGCCCCGCCCATGATCACTTCGGAAGGGATCGGCGGAAAGACATTCTCGGCCATCATCAGCAGGAAGATGCCGACATAGCCCCCCCGGTCGAGCAGCTGGAGGAAGAAGGCGGTCATGGGGTCGCTTGCGAACTTTCAATGGTTGGGCATTCCGGCCACCCCGACCCTGACCCGGGGAGCCCTCAGGTCAGGCTGGCCGCCAGCTCGGGCCATTGGCGCAGCAAGGTGCCGAGATCGAAGTATTCGCGCCAGACGGCGATTTGTTCCCCGCGAAACACGAAAACCCCGGTGACCGGAAGCTCCACCCAGCCCGAAGCGATGCGATGCCTGTCGAGCCGCTCGGTGAAGACGGTGTCGCCCTGGGTGGCGGTGCGCAGCACCTCGAGCCTGTTCTCGATGGTGGGCGCGAAGAACGGCTCGAGCACCGCGCGCACGGCGGCAGGGCCGGTGACGCTGCCCATCGGCAGGTTGGTGTATTCGCAATCCTCGGTGAAATGCGCGAGCGCGGTCTCGTAATCCTTGGCGGCGACGGCGTCGATGACGGCGGTGACGATGGCGAGCAGGTCGGACATGGGTGGCAACTCCTTGTAGCGGACGCTACATAGGTATCATCGCCCCGCCATCGTCGCAACCCGCCGCGCGATCGCGTCCCAGATCATCCCAGCGGTGTCGGTGCCGTTGAAACGGTCGATCGCGACGATGCCGGTGGGAGAGGTGACGTTGATCTCGGTCAGCCAACGGCCGCCGATCACGTCGATGCCGACGAAGGTGAGGCCGAGGCGCCTCAGGTCCGGGCCGAGCGCGGCGCAGATCTCCGCCTCGCGCTCTGTGAGCTGCGTGGGCTGCGCGGAGCCGCCCATCGCGAGGTTCGATCGGAACTCGCCCTCGCCCGGAATGCGGTTGATCGCGCCGGCCACCTCGCCATCGACCAGCACGATCCGCTTGTCGCCTTCTCGCACCTCGGGGAGGAAGGGCTGGACCATGTGCGGCTCGGGCCAGGTCTGGTTGAAGACCTCGAACAGGGCGGTGAGGTTTTCGCCGGATTCGCCGATGCGGAAGATCGCCTTGCCGCCGTTGCCGTGGATGGGCTTGACCACCACCGCGCCGTGCTTCGCCATGAACCGGCGGACTTCCTCGACGCTGCGCGTGACCAGCGTGGGCGGCATGAAGCGGCGGTAGTTGAGCACCATCACCTTTTCGGGGCTGTTGCGCACGTTCGCCGGATCGTTGACCACCAGTGTCTCCGCCCCGATCCGCTCGAGCAGGTGCGTGGCGGTGATGTAGCCCATGTGGAAGGGCGGGTCCTGCCGCATGAGGACGACATCGACATCCTTGCCGAGGTCGAGCCGGACCTCATCGCCGCGGGTGAAGTGATTGCCCTCGACGCGCTGCACGGTGACCGGGAAGGCGTGGGCGAAGAGGCGATCGTGCTCGTCGAGCGTCAGGCTCTCGACGTGGTATTCATAGAGGCTGTAGCCGCGCTGCTGGGCCGCGAGCATCAGCGCGAAGGAACTGTCCCCGGCGATGTTGATCCGGTCGATGGGGTCCATCTGGACGGCAATTCTGAGGGACATCTGGGCCTCGTGCTCGCGTATCTCGGCTCCGCTCGATACGAACGGGAATGAGGCGCCTCCTTAGCCGTTCGTGTCGAGCGAAGTCGAGACACCGTTCATCCGAACGGCAACCAGGCATTCTCGATATGCACGGGCCTGCGTCCCGGCGAAAGCAGGATGACGTCGATGCGAATGTCCTCGCCCTCGCTCGCATACTCCTGCCACACCACTTCCACCGCCGCCGCGACGCGGGCCAGGCGGCGTTCGTCGATAGCATCGCCAAGGTCCGCGGCCCGCGCGCGCCACTTGACCTCGACGAACGCGACGAGGCCGGTCTTCTTCGCAATGAGGTCGATCTCGCCCGCCTTTGTTTTGACCCGCTCCGCCACGATCCGCCACCCGGCCTGCGCGAGGAACATCGCCGCCTCCGCCTCACCCTCGCGCCCGCGGGCGTCGGCCTCGTGGCGATCTTCAGGCGTGCGCGCGCTCATTCGTCCTTCAGTTCCAGCGCGCGGGCATAGAGCGCCGCGCGGTCGATGCCGGTCTGCTTCGCCACAACGCCCGCCGCCTTGCCCGGCCCCGCCGCTGCGAGCGCCGCGCGCAGCAGCGCGTCGGTGTCGGGCGCCGGGACCTCGTCCTCGCCCGGCGGGCCGACCAGCAGGACGATCTCGCCCTTGGGAGGATGCGTAGCGTAATGCGCCGCCAGCGCGGCGGCGGTGCCGGTGCGGCATTCCTCGTGCAGCTTCGTGAGCTCGCGCGCGACGGCGACCTCGCGCTGCGGCCACAGCTCGGCGATGGCGAGCAGCGAGCGTTCGAGCCGCGGCGCAGTCTCGTAGAACACCAGGGTCGCTGCCATGTCCGCCAGGCCCTCGAGCGTTTCGCGCCTGGCCTTGTCCTTGACCGGCAGGAATCCGGCGAAGAGGAAGCGATCGGAAGGCAGCCCCGCCATCGCCAGCGCCGCAACTGCCGCGCAGGGCCCGGGGATGCTCGTCACCGTCACGCCCGCCGCACGGGCCTCGCGCACCAGACGGTAGCCGGGGTCGGAGATCAGCGGCGTGCCTGCATCCGACACCAATGCGACCGCCGTATGCCTCGCCTCGTCGATGATCCGGGCACGGGTCTCGGGCGAGGCGTGGTCGTCGAGCCGCTGGAGCCGCGCCCTGATCCCCAAGTGTTTCAGGAGCTTGCCCGTCACCCGCGTATCCTCGCAGGCGATCAGCCCGGCGCCGGCGAGCACCGCGATGGCGCGCAGCGTGATATCGCCCAAGTTGCCAATCGGCGTCGCGACGATATAGATTCCCGGATCAAGGGTTCCTGCGGGAAGGGACGGAAGCGCCATGACGCGGGTCATGGCGCACGACAGAGGGGTCGGCAAGAATGAAGCTTTGGAACGGGGGCCTTCTGGCCCGGTGGCTCGGCGAGGCCAAGCAGGCGCTGACCGCGCGCAACCTCGCGCTGGGCGGTGCGGCGCTGCTCGCGGCCGGGTGTCAGGTGATCCCCAAGGCGCAGGGCCCCGTAACCACCGCCCCGCCCCCTGCTCCCGAGCCTTCCGCCACCGCGCTCCCCACCGACACCGGCCGCCACCGCATCGCGCTCTTGGTCCCGCTGTCGGGCGATGCCGCAGCGGTCGGCCAGGCGATCGCCAACGCGACCACCATGGCGCTGCTCGATACCAAGTCGGATGCCTTGCGCATCACCACCTACGATACCGCTGGCGGCGTTGCCGGCGCCGCGCGGCAGGCGATTGTAGATGGCAACCGCCTGATCTTGGGACCGCTCAACGCCGATGCCGTGCCGACCGTGCAGGCCGCCGCGCGCCCGGCGGGCGTGCCGGTGATCGCCTTCGCCAACGATCCCGCCATTGCCAGTCCCGATGTCTTCGTGATCGGGCATATGCCCGAACAGTCGATCCGCCGCACCGTGCAATATGCCCGCTCCAAGGGTGCCGTGCGCTTTGCGGTGCTCGCGCCCGAGGGCGACTACGGCACGCGCGCGGTCTCGGCACTGGAGAACGCGCTGCGCGACTTCGGCGGCGCACTGTCCGCGCGGCAGAGCTATGCGCGCGGCAATACCTCGATCGTCAGCGCCGCCGGACGGCTGCGGGCAGCGGGCGGCTACGACACCGTGCTGATCGCCGACAGCGTGCGATTGGGCGTGGACGCGGCGGGCGAGCTCAACCGAACAGGCCGCACCCGCACCCGCATCATCGGCACCGAGCTGTGGAGCGGCGAGGCGGCGCTGACCCGCACCCCGGCGCTCGAAGGGGCGCTGTTCGCGGCGGTTTCCGACCAGCGCTTCGGCCGCTTCGCCGAAAGCTACGCCGCGCGCTTCGGGGGCCAGCCCTATAGGGTGGCGACCCTGGGCTATGACGCGGTGCTGCTGACCTTGCGGGTGGCGCGCGACTGGAAGGTGGGCACGCCCTTCCCCAGGAACGCGCTCTACGATCGCGGCGGCTTCCTCGGCGTCGACGGCGCCTTCCGCTTTGGGCGCAATGGCGTGGTCGAGCGCGCGCTCGAGGTGCGCGAGGTGAAGGGCGGCGAGGTCAGTGCGGTCGATCCGGCCCCGGCCGGCTTCGGCAAGTGAGTATAATGCCGGGGGGTGGCTTGTGAGGGGGCCGCGCGCGCCTGTATAGCGCGCGCATGGCCGACACCTCTCCCGACGACCTCTTCGCCAACACCCCGACCTCGAGCGGCGACTACAACGCCAGCGCCATCGAGGTGCTCGAGGGGCTGGAGCCGGTGCGGCGGCGGCCGGGGATGTATATCGGCGGCACGGATGATCGCGCCTTCCACCACCTCGCCGCCGAAGTGCTCGACAACGCGATGGACGAGGCGGTCGCGGGCCATGCGACCCGCATCGAGATGCGCCTCGATGAAGGCAACCGTCTCTCTATCGCCGACAACGGGCGCGGCATTCCGGTCGACGAGCATCCCAAGTTCCCGGGCAAGTCGACGCTGGAGGTGATCCTCTCGACGCTGCATTCGGGCGGCAAGTTTTCCGGCAAGGCCTATGCGACCAGCGGCGGTCTGCACGGCGTGGGGGTGAGTGTCGTCAACGCGCTGTCCTCCTTCACCCGTGTCGAGGTGGCGCGCGACAAGCAGCTCTACGCGCAGGAGTTTTCGCGCGGGACAACGCAGGGGCCGATCCAGAACTTGGGGGCCACGCCCAACCGCCGCGGCACCACCGTCACCTTCGTCCCCGACACCGAGATCTTCGGCGAGCGCAGCTTCAACCCCAAGCGGTTGTTCAAGCTGGCGCGCTCCAAGGCCTACCTTTTCGCGGGCGTCGAAATCCGCTGGAAGTGCGCCCCCTCGCTCGCCTCGGAGGACGTGCCTGCCGAGGCGGTGTTCAAGTTCCCCGGCGGGCTTGCCGATCACCTCGCCGAGCAGATCGGCGGCCGCGAATGCGTGACCGCCCAGCCCTTCGCCGGATCGCAGGACTTCCCTGCCATCGACGGCGTCCAGCAGGGCCGCGTCGAATGGGCGATCGCCTGGCCGCTCTATTCCGATGGGGCGACGAGCTGGTATTGCAACACCGTGCCCACCCCCGATGGCGGCACGCACGAGCAGGGGTTGCGCACCGCCCTCACCCGCGCGCTTCGCGCCTTCGGCGAACTGGTCGGCCAGAAGAAGGCCAAGGACATCACCGCCGACGACGTGATGACCGGCGCCGAGGTGATGCTCTCCGTCTTCATCCGCGATCCCCAGTTCCAGTCCCAGACCAAGGACCGCCTGACCTCGCCCGAGGCGGCAAGGCTGGTCGAAAACGCGGTGCGCGACCATTTCGACCACTTCCTCACCGACAACATGGAGCGCGGCAAGGCGCTGCTCGGCGACGTGATGGAGCGCATGGACGAGCGCCTGAAGCGCAAGGCCGAGCGGGAAATCAAGCGCAAGACTGCCACCAATGCCAAAAAGCTGCGCCTGCCGGGCAAGCTCACCGACTGCAGCGGCGAAGGCGGGCGCGAGACCGAGCTGTTCATCGTCGAGGGCGACAGCGCGGGCGGCAGCGCCAAGCAGGCGCGTGATCGCAAGTCGCAGGCGATCCTCCCCATCCGGGGCAAGATCCTGAATGTCGCTAGCGCCACCGCCGACAAGATCCGGGCGAACAGCGAAATTGCCGACCTGATCCTCGCGATGGGCTGCGGCACCCGCAAGGACTGCGATCCGACCGCGCTGCGCTACGATCGCATCATCATCATGACCGACGCCGACGTCGACGGCGCGCATATCGCGACGCTGTTGATGACCTTCTTCTTCCAGGAAATGCCCGAAATCGTGCGCGCCGGACACCTGTTCCTCGCCCAGCCCCCGCTCTATCGCCTCACCGCCGGCAAGGAGAGCCGCTACGCCCGCGACGACGCGCACCGGGCGGAGCTGGAGGCCACGGTGTTCAAGGGCAGGAAGGTCGAGGTCGCCCGCTTCAAGGGCCTCGGCGAGATGAACCCGCAGCAATTGCGCGAGACGACGATGGCGCCCGAGACGCGCAGCCTCATCCGCATCACCCTGCCGCAGGAATACGAGCAGCGCGCCAGCGTCGCCCGGCTCGTTGACGAGCTGATGGGCCGCAACCCGGAACACCGCTTCAACTTCATCCAGAACCGCGCGGGCGAGATCGACCGGGACCTGATCGACGCCTGATTTCGCTCGCGCTTTTCGCCGCAGAATGGTGGCACGCGCAGGCGTTCCGTGGCATCGGTTCGCCGGGTCGCCGCGAGGTGGCGGGCCGGGGAGGATTGCCGATGACATCGACGTTTGCCGCGCTCACCTTGGCGCTCGCCGCCCTGCCCGTGGGCGCTTCGGCGCAGACTCAGGCGCCCCCGCCGACCTCTGCGCCCGCCCGGACCGCGCTGCAAACCCGCGCCGAGCAGGTCATCGCCCTCATCAACGGCAAGGTCGAACCTGCCGACATCTTCACCGCCCGCTTCCGTGCGGCCGTCTCCGATGCCCAGCTGAAGTCGCTCAACACCAATCTCACCGCGCAGTTCGGCGCCGCCGTATCGGCCACGCTCGACCCGCCCGAGGGCACTCGGGCGAAGATCGAGATCCGTTTCGAGCGCGGGCTCGCAAAAGGCGTGATCGGCATCCAGCCTGACGAGGACAACCGCGTCGGCGAACTCGTCATCACCTCGGCCGAGCCGCTCGCCGTGGCTGGCGACACCCCGCAGGCGATCGCCGCGGAACTGGCCGCCCTGCCCGGCACCGTCAACGCGTGGTTCGCCCCGCTGAACGGCGGCGCGCCGCTCATTGCCATCAACGCCGACAAGCCCCTGGCGCTGGGTTCGGCGTTCAAGCTCTACGTGCTCGCCGCGCTGGCCGAGGACGTGAAGGCGGGCCGACGCAAGTGGACCGACGTCGTCCCGCTGTCCGAGAAAAGCTACCCCAGCGGCCAGTTGCAGGACTGGCCCGAAGGCGCGCCGGTGACGCTCCACACCCTCGCCAGCCTGATGATCTCGATCAGCGACAACACCGCGACCGATCAGCTGATCGCCACGCTCGGCAAGGAGCGCATTCTCCAAGCGATGCGGGACAGCGGGCACAGCAAGCCCGGCGCGAACGATCCGTTCCTGACCACGCGCGAGCTGTTCCTGCTCAAGGCCAGCCCCGATGCGCTGATCGATATCTGGCGCAAGGGCGGCACGGTCACACGCACCGCGACCGCGGCGATGATCGCGCGGACCACCGCCCCGCTCGACAAGATCAATGGCGCCTTCGCCAATGGTCCGCGGGCGATCGACATCGAATGGTTCGCCTCGCCCGCCGACATCGCCAAGCTGTTCGCCCATATGCGCCGCACCGCCGACCCGCGCGCCTTCGAGATTCTCGCCATCAACTCGCAGGCGTCCGCCGCCATGAAGGAGACGTGGCGCTATGTCGGCTTCAAGGGCGGGAGCGAGCCGGGCGTGATGAATCTCACCTGGATCGCCACCGATCAGGCCGGGCGCGACTGGGTGCTGACGCTCGGTTGGAACAACGCGGCAGCGGTGGTGGACGAGGGCAAGCTCCTCGCGCTCGCCCGGCGCATTCTCGTCCTGCCTCGCTAAACCGAGAGGCCCCGCCCCCTTGCGCCGCGCCCCTCGCGCCCTTATCGCTGGCGTCCGAAATTCAGTCTCACAGGAAAACCCATGACCGATCAGACCTCCGGCCAGCAGCAGCGTTTTGAAGGCACCAAGTCCTACATCGCGACCGAGGATTTGAAGGTTGCGGTCAACGCTGCCGTCACCCTGCGCCGCCCGCTGCTCGTGAAGGGCGAGCCCGGCACCGGCAAGACCGTGCTGGCGCATGAGATTTCCAAGGCGCTGGGCGCGCCGCTGATCGAGTGGAACATCAAGTCTACCACCAAGGCGCAGCAGGGCCTCTACGAGTATGACGCCGTGGCCCGCCTGCGTGACGGCCAGCTGGGCGAAGAGCGCGTCCACGACATCCGCAACTACATCAAGAAGGGCAAGCTGTGGGAGGCCTTCACCTCCGAGAAGCTCCCCGTGCTGCTGATCGACGAGATCGACAAGGCAGATATCGAGTTCCCGAACGACCTGCTGCAGGAACTCGATCGGATGAGCTTCGACGTCTACGAGACGCAGGAGCGCATCGAGGCGAAGGAACGCCCGATCGTCGTCATCACCTCGAACAACGAAAAGGAGCTGCCCGACGCCTTCCTGCGCCGCTGCTTCTTCCACTACATCAAGTTCCCCGACCGAGAGACGATGCAGGACATCATCGATGTCCACTTCCCCGGCATCCAGAAGGTGCTGGTGAAGAAGGCGATGGATATCTTCTACGACCTGCGCGACGTGCCGGGCCTCAAGAAGAAGCCCTCGACCAGCGAGCTGCTCGACTGGCTCAAGCTGCTGCTCAACGAGGATATGCCGCTCGAGGTCTTGCAGGACAAGAACCCCGCAAGCGCGATCCCGCCGCTGCACGGTGCGCTGCTCAAGAACGAGCAGGACATCATGCTCTTCGAACGGCTCGCCTTCATGGCCCGGCGCAACCCCAGTTAAGCTGGCCGGGCTAGGTCAGCTGACCGGGAAGCAGGCGATCCCGGCGCGCTTCAGCGCGGCGCAGGTGGCGTGGGCACCGGGGGCCGAGGCGCGCAGGCGGTAATACTGGGTGCCGTTCACCACGGCGGGGATGATCGCCATCTGCATGGCCTTGAGTTCGGGCTTGCGGACCGCGACCGCTTCCCAATGCGCCTGCGCGAGCGCCGGAGAAAGCGTCGCGGCGAGCTGGATCGTCTGGCCCTTGCCCTGCGCGTCGGGCGCGGGGGTGGTTGCGGCGGCGGTCTGCGCTCCGCCGGCAGCGACACCCTCGGGTGCGGGGATCATCCTTGCCGCAGCGGGCCTGCTGCCCGCCTCGCCGGTCTCGTCCGCCTTGCGTGCAAGCGCCTCGCGCGAGCGGCGCAGCAGCACGGGGTCGATCGGCACCGTGGCCTCGCTCGCCCTTGCCAGCGCCAGCGCTTCCTTGTGGCTCGGGAGCGGCGCATCGACGATGATCACTGCGGTCGAGGCCGGGTTGGTGACCCTGAACAATTCGCGGGCAAAGGCGCTCGGCACCCGGATGCAGCCGTGCGAGGCCGGGTAGCCGGGCAGGTGCCCGGCATGGATCGCGATCCCGCTCCACGTCAGGCGCTGCATGAAGGGCATCGGCGCGTTGCTGTAGAGGTTGGAGCGGTGGAAGGTCTTCTTCTGGAGGATCGCGAAGACGCCCGCCGGGGTGCGCTTGCCGCGTCGCCCGGTCGACACCGGGCTGGAGCGCCACAGCGCGCCGTCCCGGAACACGTCCATGCGCTGCGAGGCGAGGCTGATGGTGATGACGGTGCCGCTGTCCAGCACCTCGCCGACCAGCTTGGGCGGCGGCGGCGGCGGGTCCGGCAGCGGCGGTGTCGGCGGCGGGGGCAGCTCGGCCGCGACGACCGGCGGCAGCGTCTCGGCCTGCGCCGCGCTCTCGATGGGCAAGGCGTTCTCGCCGCGGACTTCGGGGATGCAGGCCGACAGCAGCAGCCCGGCCGCCAGCAGCACGATGTCCCTGATCCGTGAAAGCGCCACCCGCGCACTCCCGCGTTAGCCTTAAGGGTTAACGCGTAATGTGCCGGGGCAGACTGCGCAAGGGGCGACGGGGTCCGGCGCGGCGCCTCAGCTGCCGCCTATCCGGTGATCCACCACGATCCAGCGCAAATGCGGGCAAGTGTATCGCTGCGCCGGGATAGTGCGGCCTCGGCCGGGTCCAGACCCCCGCCAGACCCCGGTTAGACCCGGGTTAGACCCCTGCCAGCTCGCCTCAGCTACGATGCATTGTGCTGTTTCACGTGAAACATCGCGCCGCCGGAGGGTCTCAGCCGAAACTGTAGGCGAGCTCGAAATCGCCCCACCGTCGCCCGCCGATGACCAGCGGGACATAGACGTTGCGGACCACGACGTAGGACGCCCCGTCGCCCTCCTGGCGATAGACCGCCATCATGTAGGGCGCGCCCGACAGTTTGGCCTTGCGGTCGATCGCCTCGAGCATGATGCGCCCGTTGCGGCAGAACTGGGTGTCGTGGGTGAGATCGCCCGTGGGCGTGCGGCTACGCTCGGTGAGGTGGGTGGGCAGGAACCCGTTCATGTCGGTGCATGCGGCGGCCAAAACACGAGAATCGCTTGATTTTGCCCGGTCGAGGAAAGGCCGCCATTCGGCATGGGCCCAGTCGGTAAGGCGGGTGCGGAACAGCGGCGGGTTGGTGCCGGGGACGCTCTGGTAGTCGGTATCGAACAGCGCCGCGGTGGTGATCGCACCCTTCGCGAGCGCCGCCTCGGTGTGGGCGACGAGCTCCCCACAGATCGCCTGCGCCTGCGCGACCATGGCGCTGTCGTCCGGAGAAAGTCCTGCATGAACAATGCGATCGAACATCTCGGAGGCGGTGATCTCGAGCTCCTCCATCTTGCGATGGGCGCCGTGCAGGCGATCCTCGTTGCGCCGCGAGGCGGCATCGAAACTGGTGAGCACGCGTTGGACCCGGTCGACATGGCCCGAGATCGTGCCGGTCGAGCGGGCGATGACGTCGTTCTGCTTGTCGACCTCCTCGACCAGCGCGCCGACATTCGTGATGGTGCTCTCGATCCGCGCGACAGAGGCCCGCGCCTCCCCGCTCGCCCGCGAGCCCGCCTCGATCCGGCCGATCACCTCGGCCGCCTCGCCGCCCAGCGCGTCGATGGTGGCAGCGATCTCCTCGGTCGCTTTGCGGGTGTCGCTGGCGAGGCTTTTCACCTCGCTCGCGACGACCGCGAAGGTGCGGCCGGCGTCCCCTGCGCGCATCGCCTCGATGGTCGCGTTCAGGGCGAGAATGTTAGTGGTTTCGGCAATCTCGCCAATGTCTTGCGCGCTGCGGCGGACCTGTTCCATCGCGGCGGAGAAGCTCGTGACGTGCTGGCCCAAGGTGTCGACCAGCTCGATCAGCGAGGCGATCTGGCCCAGCGACGACTGGATCAGCGCCGTGCCTTCCGACAGGCGCTCGATCGCGCGCTCCGACAGCAGCCGCGCCTCGTCGCTCGCCTCGGCGACCTTGGTCTGGTCGGCCTCCAGCGCGCGCACGGTTTCGGCCAGTGCCTCGTGTTCGGAGCGCAGGGTCTTGGAGGACTGGATCACGGCCTCCACAACACCCGCGACATCGGTGCAGCCCACCGTCACCGCGCCGCAGCTCTCCGGGATCATCCCGAGCGCGTGAGCATTGGCGGTGTCGATCGCGATCTGGTGCATGGGGTAAGGCGGCCCTTCCTTCGGTACGGCCCTGCCTAGAACCGGGATGGTAAGCGAAGGGTTAAGGGTTGCCCCTGCCGACCCGGAAAGAGGGCTGGTCACGCCGCGCGGCGCGGGTTAATCAGGCGCCCATGTTCTTCAACTTCGTCGACGAGCTTCGCGCCGCCGGGATCGGCGCCTCCTTCAAGGAGCACCTCACCCTCTTGGAGGCGCTCGACAAGGACGTGATCGAGCAGACTCCGGAAGCTTTCTACTACCTCTCCCGCGCGACCTTCGTGAAGGACGAGGGGCTGCTGGACCGGTTCGACCAGGTGTTCCAGAAGGTCTTCAAGGGGATCATGACCGACTACGGCCAGAACCCGGTCGACATCCCCGAAGACTGGCTGAAGGCCGTTGCCGAGAAGTTCCTCACTCCCGAGGAGATGGAGGCGATCAAGTCCCTCGGAGACTGGGACGAGATCATGGAGACGCTCAAGAAGCGGCTCGAGGAGCAGGAAAAGCGCCACCAGGGCGGAAACAAGTGGATCGGCACGGGGGGCACCTCGCCCTTCGGCAACTCCGGCTACAACCCCGAAGGCGTGCGCATCGGCGGGGAAGCCAAGCACGGCCGCGCGATCAAGGTCTGGGAAAAGCGCGAGTTCAAGAACCTCGACAACACCAAGGAGCTCGGCACCCGCAACATCAAGATGGCGCTGCGCCGCCTGCGCCGTTTCGCCCGCGAGGGCGCGGCGGACGAGCTCGACATTCCCGGCACCATCGAAGGCACCGCCAAGCAGGGCTGGCTCGACATCCGGATGCGGCCCGAGCGGCGCAATGCCGTCAAGCTGCTGCTGTTCCTCGACGTCGGCGGCTCGATGGACCCCTTCATCAAGCTGGTCGAGGAGCTGTTCAGCGCCGCCACGGCGGAGTTCAAGAACCTCGAATTCTTCTACTTCCACAACTGCCTCTACGAAGGGGTGTGGAAGGACAACAAGCGCCGCTGGCAGGAACGCACCAAGACCTGGGACGTGCTCCACAAATATGGCCACGACTACAAGATAGTCTTCGTCGGCGATGCGGCGATGAGCCCCTACGAGATCACCCATCCGGGCGGCTCGGTCGAGCACATGAACGAGGAGGCGGGTGCGGTGTGGCTCCAGCGCGTCACGAACACCTACCCCGCGACCGTGTGGCTCAACCCCGTGCCCGAGAAGCAGTGGGGCTATTCGCAGTCGACCAAGATGATCAAGCAGCTGATGGGCGACCGGATGTATCCGCTGACGCTCGAAGGGCTGGACGACGCGATGCGGGAGCTCTCGCGGAAGCACGGGGCTTGATTGTCAGCGCCTGAGCGTCGCCACACCCGCTTCGAGGCGATCCGCCTCCGTCTCGAAGCGTTCGACCCCGGCACGGGCTGGCGGCTCGCCCTCTACGAATTCCTGCTGTTCGGCTTCAAGCAGGGCTGGGCCTGCCTGTTCGGGGGCCTGCTGCTCGCGCTGCTGCTCGGGACTCACCTTTTCTACCCCGACAGCGCGCCGCTGCACCGCTATGACTTTCTGACGCTAGCCGCCATTGCCATTCAGGCCGGCATGCTCGCCTTCCGTCTGGAGACATGGCGAGAAGCGCGCGTCATCCTGATCTTCCACATCGTCGGCACGGTGATGGAGCTGTTCAAGACTGAGGCCGGCTCATGGACCTATCCCGAGGCGAGCGTGCTCCACATCGGTGCGGTGCCGCTGTTTTCGGGATTCATGTATGCCGCCGTCGGCAGCTACATCGCGCGGGTGTGGCGGATCTTCGACTTCCGCTTCACCCACTACCCGCCGGCGTGGGTGACATGGGCCTTGGCGGCGGCGATCTACGTCAACTTTTTCGCGCACCACTTCACCATCGACATCCGCTGGGGACTGTTTGCCGCCACGGCGCTGATCTTCGCGCGGACCCGTGTCCATTTCCGCAACTGGCGCGTGCATCGCTGGATGCCGGTGCTGGTCGGTTTCGGCCTCGTCGCGCTGTTCATCTGGTTCGCGGAGAACATCGCGACCTTCGCCAATGCCTGGAACTATCCGGGGCAGGAGAAGGAGTGGCGCATGGTCAGCCTCGCCAAATACGGCAGCTGGTATCTGCTGATGCTCATCAGCTTCGTGCTGGTGACGCTGGTGCAGCCCGTGCGGGAGGCGGATTAGGCCCCCTTCCGGTCGAGCTCCGCATCGAGGTGCAGGCTGCACCGCCAGAAGAAGAACGCCGGCACCAGCCCCAGCACCGCCGCGCCGTAGAGCACGTAGCGCACGCTGTCCGCGCCATACGCGGGTTGCAGCCAATCCGACAGCATCCCGAAAAACAGCGGACCCAGCCCCAGGCCAATGAGATTCTGGAAGAACAGCAGCATGGCCGCCGCGATGGCTCGCGCCTTGAGCGGCACAAGGCCCTGCGCTGCCGAATAGGTCGGGCCGTAATAGAGGGCATTGCACACCGTCGGCACGAACAGCAACGCCAGCGCCAGCGGCCAGCTCGGCGCCTGGTAGGCGGCGATTGCCAGCGGCGCTGCCAGCGCCATCCCGATCGCCGGCGCGCTCAGCACATGGCGGCGTCGGGTCGCGCCGAAGCGATCAGCGAGATAGCCTCCCGCCCAGGTGCCGATCATCCCCGCCACGCCTCCCAGCAGGCCGAACCACAGCCCCACCTGCCCCGGGGTGAGATCATGGGTGCGCTGGAAGAAGATCGTCGTCCAGGTCGTCTTTCCGTAGGACAGGAACGCTGCCGAGGAGCCCGCGAGCAGCAGCAGCACGAAAGCTCGCGATTGCATCACCTCCCGCACCGCTTGGCCCAGCGGAAGCGCCTGCGCCGGAGCCTGCGCGCGCAATACCGCCGCGGCGTCAATCCGGCGCGGGTCCCTGAGGACGAACCAGACGAGCAGCGCCAGCCCGACGCCGGGCAGCCCGACCACCACGAAGGCCTCGCGCCACCCAACCCAATCGGCCAGCGTCCCGCCGATGATCATGCCGAGCAGCGTCCCGACGGGGATGCCGAGCGAATAGAAGGCGAGCGCCGAGGCGCGCTTTTCGGGCGGGACCATGTCGCTGATCAGCGAATGCGCAGGCGGCGTGCACCCCGCCTCGCCGACGCCGACGCCGATCCGGGCGAGCAGCAACTGCCAGAAATTCTGCGCCAGGCCGCAGATCGCGGTCATGCCCGACCACAGCGCGAGAGAGACCGCGATAAGCTTGGGCCGGCTTGTCGCAGGCCGGTCCGCGATCCGTGCGATGGGAATGCCGAGCACGGTGTAGAAGAGCGCAAAGGCGAGCCCGGTCATCAGCCCGATCTGGGTGTCCGACAGTTCGAGATCGCGGGCGATCGGTTCGGCGAGGATGTTGACGATCTGCCGGTCGATGAAATTGAAGACGTAGACCGTCAGCAGGATCCACAAGGTGACCCTCACCGATTGCGCGCCCGTGCCGCTCGCTGCCGCGGTTGCCATTCGTTCTCTCTCCCAATGGTGACGGTTATTCCGCCATCCTTGCCTTGCGCGCGCCTTGCGGCGTCATGACGTCAGGTCAGTAAAGCAGGTGTTCGCGTACCTCGGCAACCCATGCCGCCTCGTCATGTGACGTCATGGCGTCGAGATCGTCCGGCGTCGCTGCCGGATCGTCGACCCATTCGCGCAAGCCCGGGCCGCCGTTGATGACGTCGATCGCGAGGCGGGTGAGTTCGTACTCGTAAGGGAAATCACGCCACAGCGGGTAATCGGGATAAAGCCTCCGGATCGCCTTGAAGGCCAGCGCCTGCAAGCGCCAGGGGCGGAAGGCGTGATGGTCGTAGAACCCACCTTCCGCGTGGATCATCAGGGCGTTGCAGAGCTTTCCTGCGTGCTTGTGGAAGGTCGGCTCGAACCAGCATTCCCGCAGCGCGGCGCCCACCAGCCACTCCGGCGCGAGCTTGCGCATGACCTTGAGGACGCCGCCCCCGTCGATATCCGGTGCGCCGAAAAGCACCTCGAGCGGACGCGTGGTGCCCCGCCCTTCGGACAGGGTCGTGCCCTCGAGCATCACGGTCCCAGCATAGCAGCGCGCCATGTTCACGTTGGCGGCATTGGGCGAAGGGTTGATCCACAGCCGTGACGTCGGCCAGCCGAAGCCGTCATCCGCATCGGGACGCCAGCCCTCCATCGCCACCACCTTGTAGACGACGTCGAGGCCGAAATGCGCGATGAACCAGTGGCCCATCTCCCCCATGGTGAGGCCGTGGCGCATCGGCATCGGGGCGGCGCCGACGAAGCTCTCCTGCCCCGGCACCAGCAGCGTGCCCTCGACCGGGCGCCCGGCGGGATTGGGCCGGTCGAGCACCCACACCTCCTTGCCGGCCTTGGCCGCCTCCTCCAGCAGGTAGAGCAGCGTGGTGACGAAGGTGTAGATGCGGCAGCCCAGGTCCTGGAGATCGAACAGGAACACGTCCGCGCTCGACATCATCTGCCCCGTGGGGCGGCGCACCTCGCCGTAGAGCGAGAAGATCGGGATGCCGTAGCGCGGATCCATCTCGTCCGCGGTCTCGACCATGTTGTCCTGCTTGTCGCCCTTGAGGCCGTGCTGCGGACCGAAAGCGCTGTTGACCTGCACGCCGGCGGCGATCAGCGCGTCGAGACTGTGGGTGAGGTTTGCGGTGACGCTCGCCGGATGGGCGACCAGCGCGACGCGGCGGCCCTTCAGTTGGCGGAGGAGTTCGGGGTCGGCGAGCAGCCGGTCGATGCCGTTCTTCATGGCGCCATGGGTTGGATCAGCGCGCGGCCAAAGGCAATGGCTGCCACGTGCACAACCCGGGAACATTGCAGCGCCCGCCCGGGTTAGTGGTCGTGGACAGCAGCTGGATCCCGATCATCGTTGCCGCCGGATGGGCGATCCTGCTTGGCGGCGCGGGCGGCGCGCTGACCGAGATCGGACCATGGTATCGCAACCTGAAGAAGCCGTCGTGGCAGCCGCCCGATTGGCTGTTCGGCCCGGCGTGGACGGTGATCCTCGGGCTTGCAGGCTGGAGCTTCTACATCGGCCTGACCGAAGCGGCGAGGCCGCAAGCGCTCCTCGCAGTGTGGGGACTTTTCGCGGTCAACTTCGTGCTGCACTTCCTGTGGTCCCCGCTGTTCTTCAAGCTGCGCCGTCCCGATTGGGCGCTGGCGGAGAACGTGCTGCTGTGGCTGTCGGTCACGGCGCTGATGGTGGTGCTGCCCCGCCTCGCCGGCAACAGCCTCGCCGGGTGGCTCAACGTGCCCTATTTCGTCTGGGTGAGTTTCGCCTTCATCCTCAATGCCAAGATCGTGCGCCTGAACCGCCCCTTCGGTGCGAGTGCGGCGGCTTAGCGCTCGACGATCAATGCGCGGTTGGCTTCCGAATGGAATTCGGGCTTGCCGGGCGGAAAGGCGAGCGCCCAGTATTGCTTGGCGCCATCGGCCTGCTCGACGACGGCGTTCAATGCCACCTGTGCCGGATCGGCAAGCTCTGCGGCGATCGTGGCGGTAAGGACGAGGCCCGCTTCGTCCCGCAGGGTCGCGATCCGCACCTCCGCGACCGGGGCATCGCGCATCCCGGTGCGGAAGGCGTCGAAGTCATAGGCGGCCCATGCGCCCGACGGCGAGAGGTTGAACTCGCGATAGCCCGTCCCCCCGAGCGGCTGCCAGAAGATCTCGAAGCAGGTGGTCTGCCACAGGTTGTCCTGTCGCCGTGGCTCTGCGGCTTCGGGGATCACGATCCACTCGAGGTGCCCGTCGATCCGGAATTCGGCCGCACAGCCATAAGGCGTCGCGGTGACCGCGGCCGTGACCGCGCGGACCGGGCCGAGATCGCAGGCGACGTGGAGCATCAGCGGGTGCATGGGCGCTGTGTGCCGTCTCCCCGTGCTCCCGGCAAGCCACTTCCCGCCGCGCCCGCGCGCTGATAGGGCCGCGCGCCATGAGCACCTACGAATCCGATCTTCTGCGCCTCCTCGACGAGCGCGGCTACATCCACCAGCAGACCGATGCGGCGGGCCTCGACGCCATCGCCGCCAAGCAGGTCGTGCCGGGCTATATCGGGTTCGACGCAACCGCGCCCTCGCTCCACATCGGCAGCCTCGTGCAGATCATGATGCTCCGGCGCTTGCAGCAGGCCGGGCACAAGCCGATCGTGCTGATGGGCGGGGGCACGACCCGCATCGGCGACCCGACGGGGCGGGACGAGAGCCGCAAGATGCTCACCGACGAGACGATCGAGGCCAACATCGCCTCGATCATGACAGTGTTCGACAAGCTGCTGACCTTCGGGGACGGGCCGACCGATGCGGTCATGGTCAACAACCACGACTGGCTGGGGAAGCTCGGCTACATCCAGCTCCTCCAGGAGGTCGGCACCCATTTCACCGTCAACCGAATGCTGACCTTCGATTCGGTCCGCCTGCGGCTCGAGCGAGAGCAGCCGATGACCTTTCTCGAATTCAACTACATGATCCTCCAAGGCTACGATTTCAGGCATTTGAGCCGTGAACTTGGCGTGCGCCTGCAAATGGGCGGATCGGACCAGTGGGGCAATATCGTCAACGGCGTCGAGCTCGGACGGCGCATGGACGGGGCCGAGCTGTTCGGCCTCACCACGCCGCTGCTGACCACCGCGAGCGGCGCCAAGATGGGCAAGACCGCTGCCGGCGCCGTGTGGCTCAACGAGGACCAGCTGCCTGCCTACGACTTCTGGCAATACTGGCGCAATGTCGACGACGCCGATGTCGGCCGCTTCCTGCGGCTCTTCACCGACTTGCCGCTCGATGAGATAAGCCGGCTCGAAGCGCTTGAAGGCGCTGAGATAAATGCCGCCAAGGTGGTTCTCGCCAACGAGGTCACCAAGCTGGTGCGCGGTGCGGATGCCGCCGTCCGCGCCGAGGCGACGGCACGCGAGACCTTCGCCGGTGCCGGCGCAGGCGAGGATCTCCCCACTATTGCAACCGGCCCCGATGGCATACGCATCGCAGCGCTGCTGACCGAGGTGGGCCTCACCGCCTCCAACGGCGAAGCCAAACGCAAGCTTGCCGAGAATGCCGTGAAGCTCGAGGGCAAGACCATCAACGACCCGGCGCACCTCGTGCTGCCGCAGGAGGGCGAAACCCTGCGCATCAGCCTCGGCAAGAAGAAGCACGCGCTCGTCCGCCGTTAGGGGGACCCCCGAGCTTTTACCAATTGTCAGCCTTTCTCGGGCATTTCCCATTCCTGCGACGCAGACGGAGGGAAGGATCGCGACACGTGCCGAGCGGAGCCAATCTCAGCGTTACCGACCTGCGCCGCGCCGCGCGCCATCCGGTCGATTTTCCCGCGATCGTCGAGCACTTCGTTCATGGCGATCTGCACCTTCACGTCTGCAACCTGTCCGCCCACGGCTTTATGGTCGACAATGGCGAGCGGCTCGCACGGGGTGACCGCATCATCATCCGCCTGCCGGTGGTCGGCCGGATTGAGGCCTACGTGATCTGGACCCGCGACAGCCGAGCCGGCTTCCAGTTCGAGCGGATCGTCAGGCTCGACGATTTCGTCGCGATCATCGACGAGCTCCAGCCCAATCCGCGGCTGCGCCGAACGCGCTGAGCGGCGGCGCCTGCCCAAGTCGGGCTGACCCCCCGACGAGTTTCGCCTGCTTGGCAGCGGGCCGATCGCCTGCCATGGCGCGGGCGTCATGGAACCTACCAGCCCGCTTCAGATCCCCGATTACCGCCGCTACTGGCTGGCCCGGTTCATGGGCGTCTTCGCCACGATCTCGATGGTGGTCCTGCTCGGCTATCAGCTCTACGCGGTGGCGCGCGACGATTACGGGATGAGCGTTGCCGAGGCCTCGTTCCAGCTCGGCCTGCTGGGTCTCGCGCAGTTCATCCCCCTGTTCCTGCTGACGCCGGTGGCGGGGCTCGCCGCCGACCGCTTCGATCGGCGCCACGTGGCCGCCTTCGCCAACGGGATCGATGCCTGCGTGGCGATCGTGCTGGCGCTGCTGACCTGGGCCGACGGGCTGAGCCTGCCCGTCCTTTTCACCCTTGCCGCAGCGCACGGTGCGGCGCGCGTGTTCCTCGGCCCCTCGATGAGCGCGATCGCCCCCAACATCGTCGGTCCCGCCCTGCTGCCGCGCGCCATCGCGCTGTCCTCGATCGCCTGGCAGACCGCGAGCGTCGCCGGCCCGGCGGTCGGCGGGCTGATCTTCGGCCGCGCCGAGTGGCTCCCCCACGCGCTTTCGGCAGGACTGCTGCTGTCCTCGATGCTGCTGATCCTCACGGTCCGCCCGATCCGCGCCAAGCATGAGGGGCCGCCCCTCAAGCCGGTCAGGCAGATCATCGAGGGGCTTACCTATGTCTGGCGCGAGCGGTTCCTGCTGGGGTCGATCACGCTCGACCTGTTTGCCGTGTTGCTGGCCGGGGCGACCGCATTGCTGCCGGTCTTCGCGCGTGACATCCTGTTCGTCGGCCCGGAAGGCCTGGGATTGATGCGCGCCGCCCCCGCCCTCGGCGCGGCCGGCGTCGCGCTGTGGCTGTCGTTCCGTCCGCTGGAGCGCGAGGTCGGCACCAAGATGCTGATCTCGGTCGCCGCCTTCGGCGCGCTGACGATCGCCTTCGCCCTGTCCCGCAGCTTCACGCTTTCGCTGGCGATCCTCGCGATGATGGGCGCGGTCGACATGATCTCGGTGTTCATCAGAAGCTCGCTGGTCCAGCTCTTCACGCCCGACGACAAGCGCGGGCGGGTGTCCTCGATCTCGGGTCTTGCGATCTCCGCATCGAACGAACTCGGCGAGATGCAGTCGGGGCTCGCCGCGGCGTTGCTGGGCGCGGTGGGCGCGGTTGTATTCGGCGGCGCGGGTGCGATATTCGTGACACTGGTCTGGGCGTGGTATTTCCCCGAATTGCGCCGGGCCCGCAGCTTCGAGCCGCAGGAATTGAAACGAGAGGTATCATCATGAAGGCCGACAACATCCTCGCCACGATTGGCGGCACGCCGCATATCCGCCTGTCGCGGCTGTTCCCGGACCACGAGGTGTGGGTGAAGTCGGAACGCGCCAACCCCGGGGGCTCGATCAAGGACCGGATCGCGCTCGCCATGGTCGAGGATGCCGAGGCCCGCGGCGCGCTGAAGCCCGGTGGCACGATCGTCGAGCCAACTTCGGGCAACACCGGGATCGGCCTTGCCATGGTCGCTGCGGTCAAGGGCTACAAGCTGGTGCTGGTGATGCCCGAATCCATGTCGATCGAGCGGCGCCGCCTGATGCTCGCCTATGGCGCGAGCTTCGACCTCACCCCGCGCGAGAAGGGTATGAAGGGCGCGATCGAGCGGGCGATGGAGCTCGTCGCGAGCACGCCGGGCGCATGGATGGCGAGCCAGTTCGACAACCCCGCCAACGTCGATGTCCATGTGCGCACCACCGCGCAGGAAATCCTCGCCGACTTCGCCGACACGCCCATCGACGTGCTGATCACGGGCGTGGGCACCGGCGGGCACCTCACCGGCTGCGCCGAGGAGCTGAAGCGGCACTGGAGCGGCCTCAAGGCCTATGGCGTGGAACCCGCGCTCTCGCCCGTCATCAACGGCGGCCAGCCTGGCCCGCACCCGATCCAGGGGATCGGCGCCGGGTTCATCCCGGGCAACCTCCACACCAACGCCATCGACGGCGCCATCGCGGTCGATGCCGAGGAGGCCAAGGAAATGGCCCGCCGCGCCGCGCGCGAGGAAGGGATGCTGGTCGGCATTTCCTCGGGCGCGACCTTGGCGGCGATCGCCAGCAAGCTGCCCGAACTGCCGGCGGGCGCGCGGGTGCTCGGCTTCAACTACGACACGGGTGAGCGCTATCTCTCGGTGCCGGAATTCCTCCCGGTCGAATGAACCCGCTCGAGCGGATCGACTATGCCGACGGGGCAACCGCGCTGACCGGATGGCTGGCGCGCCCTTCAGGCAAAGCGCGGGCGGCGGTGGCGGTGTTCCCGACTGTCATGAACATGACGCCCGGGATCGAAGCCAAGGCCCGCGCGCTGGCCGAGGCGGGATGCCTCGCCCTTGTCGCGGATTTCTACGGCCCCGATGCCCCGCACGACCTGCAAGGCGCATTGGTGGCGATGGAGCGCCTCCGGGCTGATCCACCTGCGATGCGGGCGCGGCTGCGGGCCACGTTGGCGGCGCTCGCTGCCGCCGCGCCGGGCCTGCCGCAGATGGCGATCGGCTTCTGCCTTGGCGGAATGGCGGTGTTGGAGCTGGCGCGCGATGGCGCTGACCTCGTATTGGGGACAAGCTTCCACGGTCTGCTCGCCACGCCTCTTCCCGCCACTGCGCCCATCAAGCCGCGCCTGCTGGTGTGCCACGGCGATGCGGATTCGCTCGTCCCGCGCTGCGATGTCATCGCCCTGTGGGAGGAGCTCGACCGGGTCGGGGCGGACTGGCATTTCATGTCCTTCGCACGGACCGAACACAGCTTCGCCAATCCCTTCACCCCGGCGGGCGAGCCCAATCCAGCCTATCACCCGGTTGCCGACCGCCAGTCGTGGGCAGCGCTTATGGGACTGATCGACGAGGTCGCGCCCCGCTCCGCTTAGGTGCGGCGTTGACCGATTCCTTAACCCTCGAGGCGTTATCCTTTTGGCCCCATCATCGATGGAGATGGGCAGGTCCCCGGGAACAGTGCCAACATGAAGTTCATCAAGCTCGAATCGCGCGGC
Source organism: Erythrobacter sp. WG (assembly GCF_026586795.1). Taxonomy (GTDB): domain Bacteria; phylum Pseudomonadota; class Alphaproteobacteria; order Sphingomonadales; family Sphingomonadaceae; genus Erythrobacter. The sequence continues at coordinate 79,797 of NZ_JAPFGY010000003.1, read as the reverse complement.
GGCAACTATCTCGTGGTGGCCGATAACGTCGCGTGGCTGCGCACCGCGGAGAACGGGCAGACCAATGTCGGGATCATCGGCGGTCAGCCGCTGCTGGTGGTCGGCTCGGTCGAGGAAGTGGCGGCGAAGATTCTCGCGGGAGTGAACGGCGTGGACGAGGCCGCCCCCGCTGCGCCTGCCGCGCCCGTTCAGCCGCCAGCGGCGCCCGCCGCGGCGCCGCAGCAGGTTGCAGCCCCCGCACCCCCTCCGCCCGCTCCGGCGCCGGGGCCCGAGCCGGAACCCGCCCCTGCGCCGAACGCGGTCGCGCCGGAAACCGAACCCCAACCCGAGCCTGAACCCGCCGCGCTCGCTCCCGAACCCGAACTGGAGCCCGCTCCCGCGCCCGAGCCGGTGCGATTGCCGGCCAAGATCGGCGCCGCTGCGCCGCGCCCGCGCCCCGCCAGCGGTTCCGCGAGCCTGTGGGAGCGCCCGGTCGGAACTCCCGTCGCCAAGGGGCTCAAGATCAAGGCCGGCTCGCAGCGGATGATGGGGATGCTCGAGTAGCCGCGCCCTGGCCCCCGCCAGACCAGGCCTTGACCCCCTTTAGCCCCGCCTTAGCCCCTCTCCAGACCCCACTTGCCCCAATCCAGCACCGCTCTGCGGCGATGTTTCACGTGAAACAAAGGGCCACCCTGCCGGTGCAGGATGGCCCTTCGCCGGGGTCGGGTCGGAAGCGTCAGGCCGCGGTCGCGAAAGCCTCGGCCGGGAGCTTCATCATGTATTCGCTGCCCGCCTCGAGCTTGCGGCGCAGCGCGCCCGCGTCGGGGAGGAAGCGTTCGGCATAGTAGTTCGCCGAGACCAGCTTGGCCTCGTAGAAGGCGCGGTCGTCGACTTCACCCGCGAGCTTTGCCGCGGCGACCTTGCCCATCTTCAGCCAGAAGTAGCCGAGCGTCACGATGCCCATGATGTGCATGTAGTGATGCGCGCCCGCGCCGAGGTGGTTGGGGTTGGTGAACGCGTTCATCATGAACCACTGGGTCGCAGCCTTCTGCTCGCCCAGCGCCTTTTCGAGCCGCTCGGCGACCGAAGCGAGCTCCGGCACCTGCTTGGCGGCGGCGATTTCCTCGTCGATCATCGCGAAGAAGGCCTGGATCGCCTTGCCGCCGTTCATGGCGAGCTTGCGCCCGCACAGGTCCATCGCCTGCACGCCGTTGGCGCCTTCGTAGATCATCGCGATGCGGCTATCGCGCACGAACTGCTCCATGCCCCATTCGCGGACGTAGCCGTGGCCGCCGTAGACCTGCTGCATGTTGGTGGCGATGTCGTAGCCCTTGTCGGTGCCGTAACCCTTGATGACCGGGGTCATCAGGCCGATAAGCATGTCGGCGAGCTCGCGCTCCTCGGGTGTCTGCGCCTTGTGGGTGAGATCGACCTGGAGAGCGCCCCACAGGCACAGCGCCCGCATGGCTTCGGTGAAGACCTTGGCGTCCATCAGCATCCGGCGCACGTCGGGGTGGACGAAGATCGGATCGGCCTTGGCTTCGGGATCGGCCGGACCGGTGAGCGCACGGCCCTGACGCCGGTCGAGCGCGTAGTTGACCGCGTTCTGATAGGCGACTTCGGCCTGGGCATAGCCCTGAATCCCGACGCCGAGGCGCGCGGCGTTCATCATGATGAACATGGCGGCGAGCCCCTTGTTCTCCTCGCCCACGAGGTAGCCGGTCGCGCCGTCATAGTTGAGCAGGCAGGTGGCGTTGCCGTGGATGCCCATCTTCTTCTCGATGGAACCGCAGGTGACGCCGTTGCGCTCGCCCGGGTTGCCATCGGCGTCGAGGATGAACTTGGGCACGATGAACAGCGAGATGCCCTTGGTCGAGTCCGGGGCGCCCGGGGTCTTGGCGAGCACGAGGTGGATGATGTTGCTGGTGAGGTCATGCTCGCCGGCCGAGATGAAGATCTTGGTACCGGTGATCGCATAGGTGCCATCGCCATTGGGCACGGCCTTGGTGCGGATCATGCCCAGATCGGTGCCGCAATGCGGCTCGGTGAGGTTCATCGTGCCCGACCACTCGCCCGAGATCATCTTGGGCACATACATCGCCTTCTGCTCGTCCGAGCCCTTGGCAAGGATCGCCGAGATCGCGCCGTTGGTGAGGCCGGGGTACATGGCGAAGGCCTGGTTGGCGGTGCCGGCATATTCCTCGAGCACGAAGCCGAGCACGTGCGGCAAGCCCTGCCCGCCGAATTCCTCGGGCTGGGCGAGCGTGCCCCAACCGCTCTCCACATAGGCCTGATAGGCTTCCTTGAAGCCCGGCGGGGTAGTGACGCTGCCGTCCTCGTGGCGGGTGCAGCCGTGCTCGTCGCCGGCCTGATTGACGGGGGCGAGCACCTCAGCGCAGAACTTGCCGGCCTCGTTGATCACGGTGTCGATCATGTCGGGCGTGGCGTTCTCGAAGCCGGGGAGGTTCCCGTAGCTGGCAAGATCGAGCACTTCGTTGACGATGAAGCGCGTATCGCGGGTGGGCGCGGTGTAGGTCGGCATGGTTGATCCCTGGGTTGCGAGGGTTTGGAGCGGGGTTGAACCGGCTATACCGATTCAGCCGAGATCGAGCTTTTCGATTTCGGCGACAAAGTCGGTGAGTTCGTGAATGGCCGAATCGATGTCGTCGCGCTGCGCCTTGAGCTTGGCGATGTGCGCGCGGCATTTGGCGATGGTGACGCGGCGCTGTTCGACCCGGCCGTCATCGAGATCGTAGAGGTCGATCATCTCGCGAATCTCGGTGAGCGAGAAGCCGACATTCTTGGCGCGCATGATCCAGGCAAGCCGCGCGCGGTCGCGCTTGGAATAGACGCGGGTAAGACCGACCCGGGCGGGGCTGATGAGCCCCTCGTCCTCGTAGAACCTGAGCGCGCGGGCGGTGCAGCCGAATTCCGATGTGAGGTCGGAAATGGTGAATTGTTCGCGTTCGTGAACGTCGGGCCGATCGAGGTGGGCGCCATTTCGACGCGGTTCGGCGGCGGCGTCAGGTGTCAGAGGAGCGGTAGCCATGCCCGCCCTCTACCTTACGTTTACGTGAGCGTCAAGTTCCGAGCATCTTTAGTGCGCCCGTCTGACGGTCAAGCTCGCGATAGAAGCAGGACCGTGCGCCGGTGTGGCAAGTGGGCCCGGCCGGGCTGGCACGAATCACAAGCGCGTCCTGATCGCAATCGACCAGCAACTTGGTCACGGCGAGGACATTGCCCGAGCTCTCTCCCTTCATCCACAGCCGTCCACGCGAGCGTGACCAGAAGTGCACCTTGCCGGTAGCAAGCGTGGCGTCGAGTGCTTCGGCATTCATGTGCGCGACCACCAGGACATCGCCGCTCGCGTCATCAACAACCACTGCGGTCAGCAGGCCTGCCGAATCGTACTTCGGTGCAAAGATGCTGCCGAATTCGCGTTCCTCATTCGTCATGGCAGTCAAGCTCACAGTGCGGTCTCCGGAAGGCGCCCAAGCGCCGGTGCGGCGGCTCATGCAAAGAATGTTGCAATGTGACAACAGCAACCTGCAAAAACTGCGCTGGTCCGGGCTTAGTCCTTTCGTCTGCTGCAACTCGGTGGAACAAGACCCTCAGGAGCCCTCGCAAGGGGTTCTCCACCGAACATGCGGCGCCCCCCGGCGCCGGGTTCAGGGGGTGACCGGTCCGCAGGCTGGCAGCGGGGTGCCAGCGCGGCTGGTTGAACGATAGGGACAGGATCCCGGCAGCCAATCTAGGGGGTGGCTGCCCAGGCCCGAGAGGGCGGGTCCACACCGTTTCGTCACGTGGCGCCCGGGATCGCAAGGTCCCGGGCGTTATGTTTCCTGGCTCATGGATGTGCGAAGCGGTGGTCGGCATCGACCATCGCGAAACAGGCGAGCGCGATGCTCGCTGGCCGGGCTGCGGCGATGGCCGCGATGCAGGCGCGGCTCGTGGCGCCGCTGGTGAGCACGTCGTCGATCAGCATCACATCGCGTCCTTGCAGGGCATCGATTTGCGGAGAGGCAAGCCGGATCGCATCGCGCAGCACCTGATCGCGCTGCGCCCGGCCAAGACCGCCCAGATGTGGGGTACGCTTGTGCCGCACCAGCGCCGCAACGTGGGCCCGGCCTTTACCCATCCGTTCAAGCTCCCGCGCCAGCATCGCCGCCTGGTTGAAGCCGCGGCTCCACAGGCGCCAGCGGTGGAGCGGCACAGGCACCAGCACGGGCAGCGCCTTGCCCGGCTCCGGATCCGGCATCCGCGCCGCCAGCAGCCGCGCGAGCAACCGCGACATCGCGATGCGGCCGCCGTGCTTGTAGGCAAGCACCAGCCGCCGCGAGGTGTCATTGTAATAGGTGGCCGAATAGACCGGCACCCCGCCCTCGATGGCCTCTCCAAGCGGCGGCACCTCGAGCGTGCCCCAGCATTCGCTGCAAAGCCCGGCCTGCGCCGCGATCGCCGCTCCGCAGGCGGCACAGCGCGGCGGGTAGACGAAGTCGACCAGCGGCTGCATGGAGCGCACGAATTCGCGGGTGATTTCGCCGATGTGGGCCATGGCGCGAGTGTCTCACAGCTTGCAGCAGGCTGGCAAGCGCGGCAGGGTCCGGCGATGATCGATGCTCCGATCCCCACCATCTTCAGCCCGCATCGCCGGACCATGCGCCTTGCCCGGGCCAAGTCCAGGACGGGTTTGCCCGGCGCAGCGCATTTCCTTGCGCAGGATATGACCGAGGATACGCTCGAGCGGCTCGCCTTTCTACGCCACACGGCCAGGCGCGCGCTGGTACTCGGCGACTGGTCGGGCGCGCTCACGGCGTCGTTGCGCGCGCAGGGCTGCGAGGTGGAGGAGGAACCCGAAATCGATCTCGAAAGGCCCTACCCTGTCGGCGACTTCGACCTCATCGCGGTGCTGGGCCTGCTCGATGCCGTCAACGACCTGCCCGGCGCGCTGATCCACCTGCGCGCCGCGCTTGCTCCGGGCGGCCTGGTGATGGCGCATTTCATCGGCGGACAGAGCCTCCCCGCCCTTCGCGCCGCGATGCTCGCTGCCGAGCCCGAGCGTCCGGCCGCCCGCATTCACCCGCTGGTGGACCCGCGTGCCGCGCCATCACTGCTCCAGCGCGCGGGCTGGAAGGATCCGGTGGTCGATACCCATGCGCTGACGGTGCGCTATGCCTCGCTCGATCGGCTTGTGGCGGACCTTCGCGATCAGGCGCTCGGCAACGCCTTCGCCCGGCCAGCGGCCCCGTTCGGCAAGGCGGCACTCGCGCGCGCGCGGACCGCGTTTGCCGCCCGCGCCGCGAGCGATGGCAAGACCCCCGAAACCTTCGAGATCGTCACCCTGACCGGGCGCCGCTCGCTCGCGGGGACCTAGGCCTTCTTCAGCGCAGCCTGCGCCGCCGCAAGGCGCGCGATCGGCACGCGATAAGGCGAGGCGCTGACGTAATCGAGACCCACGCTTTCGCAAAAGGCAATACTCGCCGGGTCGCCGCCATGTTCGCCGCAGATGCCGAGCTTGATGTCGGGCCGCGTCGCCCTTCCCCGCTCCGCCGCCAATTCCACCAGCTGACCGACGCCATCGATATCGAGGCTGACGAAGGGGTCGCGCGGGAAGATGCCCTTCTCGACATAGACCGACAGGAACCGCGCCGCATCATCGCGGCTGACGCCCAGCGTGGTCTGGGTGAGGTCGTTGGTGCCGAAGCTGAAGAACGCGCCCTCTTCGGCAATCTCGCCCGCCATCAGCGCGGCGCGCGGCAGCTCGATCATCGTGCCGACGAGGTAGTCGACCCGCGTGCCCGTCTCGGCGAACACCGCCTCGGCTTCCTTGTCGACCAGCGCCCTCAGGATCGCGAGCTCGCGCCTTGTCGCCACCAGCGGGATCATGATCTCCGGCAGCGGAGCTTCGCCGGATTCCCGCTTCACCGCGCAGGCCGCCTCGAAGATCGCGCGCGCCTGCATGGCGTAGATATCGGGGAAGGTGATCCCGAGGCGGCAGCCGCGGTGGCCGAGCATCGGGTTGAACTCGTGGAGCTCGGCTGCCCGGCGCTTGAGGTGATCAACCCCCAACCCGGTCGCATCGGCCAGCTCGGCGAATTCCGCATCGGCGTGCGGCAGGAACTCGTGAAGCGGCGGATCGAGCAGGCGGATCGTGCAAGGGAGCCCCGCCATCACCTCGAAAATCGCCGTGAAGTCGGCGCGCTGCTCCGGGAGCAGCTTGTCGAGCGCCCGCCTGCGACCCGCCTCGTCCTCGGCGAGAATCATCTGGCGCACCGCGCTGATCCGCGAGGCTTCGAAGAACATGTGCTCTGTGCGGCACAGCCCGATGCCTTCGGCGCCGAACTGGCGCGCCATGCGGCAGTCCTCGGGGGTCTCGGCATTGGTCCGCACCTTCATCCGGCGCAGCTTGTCGGCCCAGACCATCAGCGTGCCGAAGTCGCCCGCGAGCTCGGGCTCGACCGTGGGCACGATGCCAAGCATGACCTGTCCGGTCGCCCCGTCGAGGGTGATCGCATCTCCCTCCTTCAGTTCCGTCTGGCCGATCCGCAGCGAGCGCGAGGTCCGATCGATCGACACCGCCCCGGCGCCCGAGACGCACGGCCGGCCCATTCCGCGCGCGACCACCGCCGCATGGCTCGTCATCCCGCCCCGCGCGGTCAGGATGCCCTGCGCAGCGTGCATCCCGTGGATGTCCTCGGGGCTGGTCTCGACCCGTACCAGGATCACCTTCTCGCCGCGGCCCGCCCATTGCTCGGCGGTATCCGCGTCGAGCACGATCTTTCCCGCTGCCGCGCCCGGCGAGGCGGGCAGGCCCGTGGTCAGCACATGACGCTCGGCCTCGGGATCGAGGGTCGGGTGGAGCAGCTGATCCAGCGCCATCGGGTCGACCCTGCGCACCGCCTCGCGCTCGTCGATCAACCCTTCCGCGACCATCTCGACCGCCATCTTCAGCGCGGCCTTGGCGGTGCGCTTGCCCGAGCGGGTCTGGAGCATCCACAGCTTGCCGCGCTCGACGGTGAACTCGATGTCTTGCATATCGCGGTAGTGCCGTTCGAGCAGGTCGAAGACGCGGGCGAGTTCGGCATAGGCCTCCGGGAGCGCCTCCTCCATCGAGAGGGGCTTGGCCCCCGCCGCCTCGCGCGCCGCGCGGGTGAGATATTGCGGCGTGCGGATGCCCGCCACCACATCCTCGCCCTGCGCGTTGATCAGGTATTCGCCGTAATAGGCGCGCTCGCCGGTCGCCGGATCGCGGGTGAAGGCGACACCGGTCGCGCTCGTCTCACCCATGTTGCCGAACACCATCGCCTGCACGTTGACCGCAGTGCCCCAGTCGCCCGGGATGTCGTTGAGGCGGCGGTAGACCTTGGCACGGTCGGAATCCCAGCTGTCGAAGACGGCGCGGATCGCGCCCCACAGCTGCTCGGTCACGTCCTGCGGAAAGGGCCGACCGAGCTCCTCTTCGACGATCCCCTTGTACTCGCCCACCAGCGCCTGCCAGTCCTCGGCCGCCATCTCGGTGTCGTTATAAAAACCCTTGTCTTCCTTGGCGATCTCGAGCGCCTCCTCGAACAGCCCGTGATCGATTCCGAGCACCACGTCGGAATACATCTGGATGAACCGGCGATAGGAGTCCCAGGCGAAGCGCGGATCGCCGCTCGAGGCGGCGAGGCCCTCCACGGTCGCATCGTTGAGGCCGAGGTTGAGCACCGTATCCATCATCCCCGGCATCGACACCCGCGCGCCCGAGCGGACCGAGACCAGCAGCGGATCGGCAGGGTCGCCGAAACGCTTGCCCACGCTCGCCTCGACATGGGCGAGCGCATCGGAGACCGCCGCCTTCAGCCCTTCCGAAAAGCCCGCGCCATCGCGCAGATAGGCCACGCATTCCTCGGTGGTGATGGTGAAGCCCGGGGGAACCGGCAGGCCGATCGAGGCCATCTCGGCGAGGTTCGCGCCCTTCCCGCCCGCCACGGTCTTGTCCTTCTGGCGCGGATCGGAGTGGTCGGCGGAGCCTCCGAAAACATAGACCGTCTGGAGTGTCATGCCGGTTCCTCGCTAGTTGACGTAGTTCATGCGGTGCAGATGTAATCGGGAAATCAAGTTATTTTAAATTCAATGACTTGGATGTGCTATTGCGTCTCAGGAGCGCCGCTGCTTCACCTATCCCTCGATCCGGCTGAAATCGGCGACGCGGTGGACCGCATCGCGGAACCGCGCAAGCAGGGCAAGGCGCGCGGCGCGCTTGTCGGCTTGCGGATCGTTGACGGTCACCTCATCGAAGAACCGGTCGATGGGCGCACGCAGGGTGGCGAGCGCCGCCATGGCATCGGCGAACTTTTCGCCCGCCACTGCGGCGGCGGCGCGCGGGGCGGCGGCGTCGAGCGCGTCGATCAGCGCCTGTTCGGCGGGTTCGGGGTTGTAGGAGAGCGCGGAGCCGGTGACCGCGCCTTCGGCAACGATGTCGCCCACATCCGGATCGTCGATCAGCGCCAGCGGGTCCTCCTCGCCGGTTTCGGGTATCCCCTGATTCCCGTTCGCGTCGAGCGAAGTCGAGAGGCCCCCGTCCAGTGTCTCTCGACTACGCTCGAGACGATCGGAACTTTCTGCGTAGCCTTCCTTCTTGAGGATATTCGCCGCGCGCTTGTAGCCCGCGAGGAGGTTGGTGCCGTCCTCGGTGGTGACAAAGGCTTGCAGCGCGTGGACGCGGGCGAGCAGGCGGACGAGATCGTCCTCCCCACCGAGCGCGAAGACCGCGTCGATCAGGTCGTGGCGGACACCGGCCTCGCGTTGCTGGACTTTAAGGCGGTCGGCGAAGAAGTCTGCGACTGCACGGCCAACGTGGCTAGCATGAGCTAAGTTGTCGAAATTCAAATTTGATGCCTTTACAGCATCTAACGCACCTTGAGCGTAATCGCGTGGACGCGTGTCCCATTCCCCATCGATCAAATTGAGTCGGTAGGTGAAAGGATCAGGGCAGCACTCTTCAAGGTCGACGAACACGTCCGCCCGTTCGAGCGCAGCGTCAAACTTCTCGCGGACTTGTTCGGCGGCAAACGTCGCGACCCTCTCGATAAATTTCTGCAATTTGATGCGAATGCCGCTCGAGCCAAGAATGGACAACACGCCGATAGCAGCGCGTCGGAGCGCGAAGGGATCTTTCGATCCGGTGGGCTTTTCGTCAATGGCGAAGAAGGCAACGATAGTCTCCAGCTTGTCCGCCAGCGACACCGCCACCGTTACCGGCGCGGTGGGCACGTCGTCCCCCTGCCCGACCGGCTTGTAGTGATCGCGGATCGCCTCGGCGACCTCCTGCGGCAGGCCTTCCTTCGCGGCGTAGTAGCCGCCCATCAGGCCCTGCAATTCGGGGAACTCGCCGACCATCTCGGTAACGAGATCGGCCTTGCACAACCGCGCGGCTGCTTCCGCCAGGTCGGCGAGGCGCGCACGATCCTCCCCTGCAAGGGGAGGGGGACCATCCGCAGGATGGTGGAGGGGCGAGCCACCGCGATCCGATAGCTTGTCTGTCGGAGCAGCGCCGCTCGCCCCTCCACCAGCTTCGCTGGTCCCCCTGCCCGTTCCGGGGAGGATGATCCCCTCCTCGCACAGCCAGCGCGCGAGCTTTGCCACGCGCTCGACCTTGTCGGCCACCGTCCCGAGTTTCTCGTGGAAGGTGATGCGCGCGAGCTTCTCGGCGTGCACCGCAAGCGGGGTCTTCTGGTCCTGCTCCCAGAAGAAGCGCGCATCGGACAGGCGCGCGGCAAGGACCTTGCGGTTGCCGTCGACTACCACGGCGGGGTCGAGCGGAGCGATATTCGCGGTGCAGACGAAGGCGTTGGCGAGCTTGCCGCCCTCCCCCTCGCACACGAAATACTTCTGGTTCACCCGCGCGGTGAGCTGGATTACCTCGGGCGGCACGTCGAGGAAGGTCTCGTCGAAGCGGCCGAGCAGCGGCACGGGCCATTCGGTGAGGCCCGCGTTCTCGATGACCAGGCCCTCGTCCTCGACCAGCGTGAGCCCCGCCTCGGCGGCGACCTTCGCGGCGCACTCGCGGATGATGTTCTGGCGCTCCTCGTGGTCGACAATTACGTGCGCCGCGCGCAGCTTGGCCGCGTAATCGTCCGCGCTGTCGATGATGATCGGGCCGGAGGCGTGGAAGCGGTGGCCGTAGGTGGTGCGGCCCGGCTCAATTCCGTCCAGATTGGCCGACAATCCCTGTCCGACAATTTCGCCATCGAACAAAGCCACAATGCCAGAAAGTGGCCTGACCCACCGCAAACTTGTCGTTTGCCTCGAAGCCTCACCCCAACGCATCGACTTCGGCCACGAGAAGTTGAGCACAATGGCGAAGATAACCTCTTTAAGCACCTCGGCCATCGGGCGGCCGGGGATGTTCACCACCGCGAAATAGGTCATGCGGCCCTTGACGTCGCGCAGCTCGAGCTGGTCACGCGTAACGCCCGCTTTCTTGCAGAACCCGTCGATGGCAGCGTCCGGCGCGCCTTCGGGCGGGCCCTTGGCTTCCTCGCTCACCGCCTCGGTGGCGTCGGGCAGGTCGTAGGCGATCAGCGCCAAGCGGCGCGGGGTCGACCAGATGCGCAGGTTGTCGTGCTTGACCCCGGCGGCTTCCAGCTCGCGGCGGAACAGCTTTTCGAGTTCGGCGCGCGCGCCCGCCTGCATCCGGGCGGGGATTTCCTCGCAGCGCAGTTCGAGCAGGAAGTCGGCCATCAGACGAGACTCCACCCGGGGTACTTCGCCTGCCACTCGGGCGTCATCTTCTCGGCATAGGCCTCGCAACTGGAGCGCGCGAGATCGCGCACGCGGCCCATGTAGCTGGCGCGTTCCTGTACAGAAATCACGCCGCGGGCCTGCAGCAGGTTGAACACATGGCTCGCTTCCACCGCCTGTTCGTAAGCGGCGATGGGGACGCCTGCGGACAGCGCATTGCGGCACTCCGCCTCGGCCTTGGCGAAGAGGTCGAACAGGGCGTCGGTGTTGGCGACTTCAAAATTCCACTTGGACATCTGGCGTTCGTTCTCGAGGAACACCTCGCCGTAAGTCACGCCCGCCGAATTGAAGGCGAGGTCATACACATTGTCGACGCCCTGGATGTACATGGCGAGGCGTTCGAGCCCGTAGGTCAGCTCGCCCGCGACCGGCTTGCAGTCGAAGCCGCCCATCTGCTGGAAATAGGTGAACTGGGTGACTTCCATCCCGTCGCACCACACTTCCCATCCGAGGCCCCAAGCGCCCAGCGTGGGCGATTCCCAGTCGTCTTCCACGAAGCGGATATCGTGCGCCAGCGGGTCGATGCCGATCGCGGCAAGGCTCTTGAGGTAGAGCTCCTGGATTTCCGCCGGCGAGGGCTTCAGGATCACCTGATACTGGTAGTAATGCTGGAGCCGGTTGGGGTTCTCGCCATAGCGCCCGTCGGTCGGGCGGCGGCAGGGTTGGACGAAGGCGGCGTTCCACGGCGCGGGGCCCAATGCGCGCAAGGTCGTCGCGGTGTGGAAGGTGCCTGCCCCCATCCGCATGTCGTAGGGCTGAAGGATCACGCAGCCCGCCTCGGCACTCCAGAAGTCGTGGAGCGTCAGGATCATGTCCTGAAACGAGCGCGCGGGTTCGCGCGGAGCGGGGGTGAAAAGAGGCTGGGCACTCATGGCGGCTCGCCATGGCCGAACGCCTTGGGGGCGTCAATGTGGCAGCGCGGCATGGGCGCGCGAAAGCCCCCGGCCTTGCGCGATTTCCCTCGGCAGAAACGCTTCCTGCAAGTCATGGTAGTCATGAAGATACGACACAAAGTCAGGTTATCTTGACATGGTCAGCGAATCGCGACATATAGTCATCATTACCTGACACCAAGTCGGGTTTCCCTGACGGAGATACATCATGGATTTCCTCAACCACAGCGTCCGCGTGAAGCAGTGGCTGTTTCTCGTGATGGTCCTGATGAGCGGCTATGCGACCGGCACAATTGTCGCCAAGCTGGCCAATGCGTCGGGGTTTTGAGCCATGCCCTACACGCCCGGAACCCTGGACGAAAGCGACCGCACCCGGGCTTACAGTCTGCTGTGGCTCGGCCTGCCTGACTCGCTCGTTCTGCTTGCCGCCGTCATTCTCGGGCTGGACCTGCTTGCCACCGTGACTGCGGGTTTCGCCGCCGGAACGATGCTGGTCGCATTCACCGCGCCTGACGAGTTCACCGGGAAGCATGTCTCGGTCGCCGCGCGCTGGGCTGCCTCGGCGGCCGGGCTCGGGCTGATTGCGGCCACCTTCCCATTTCTGCGCGATTACCCGCTGGACCCGGCGCTGGTTCTGGCCGGGATTGCGGTGGTCTTTCACCTCGCCCTGACGTTGCAGCGGCTGAAGGACAGGTGAGCGCCATGAAGAACCGCCTCAAGGTGCTGCGCGCCGAGCGGGACTGGAGCCAGGCGGAGCTCGCCGGGCGGCTCGATGTCTCGCGCCAGGCGGTCAACGCCATCGAGACCGGCAAGCACGACCCCTCCCTCCCCCTCGCCTTTCGCATTGCCCGGCTGTTCGAGATGCGGATCGAGGAGATTTTCGACGACGGAGACCACGCATGAGCCCCAAGACAAAGGCTGCGGCCCCGCTCGGTCCGGGTGAGGAACGCAGCCGCCAGCGCCGCCGCCGGCAGTGGATGTACCTCGCCATCGCAGGGTGCATGGGCGGGGTGATCGGCGGGATAACCGGCTTCTACGACGAGGGAGAGGGCAACCTCTTTACGGGCGGAGCGGAGGCAATGACCCTCCCGCCGCTGCTCGCGCTGGCGATCGCCGCCGGGCTGCTGGCCGCCTTTCTCGCGCTGCCGCTCTATGGGTTCCGCCTGATCGACGACTACAAGCGAGAGCGCAACCTCGTCGCCTTCACCGGCGGGTGCCTGGCGGTGATCGCCGGCTATCCGGTCTGGGCCGTGCTCCATGCCGGGGGTTTCGTTCCCAAGCCGCACGCCTTCGGGGTGTTCGCCATCGCCTACGTCTCGATGACCGTCTCCTTCCTCTATGCCCGCTGGCGGCTGTGACGATCCGCGTCGCGTGCCAGCACCCTTGCCTGACCTACCGACTGCCTCCAAACCAACCTCATGAAAGGACCGATCCCATGAAACCTGCCTCTTTCCTGTTGCTCGCCGCTGCCCCCTTCGCCCTGTTCGCCGGGGCCCCGGCCATCGCCAAGCCCGCGACCAAGCCCGCCGCCGAGGCCGCCGCGCCTGCCGCCAAGGGCCCGGCGCTGTGGAAGGTCGCCGATGCCGATACCACCATCTACCTGTTCGGCACGGTCCACGTGCTGCCCAAGGGCATCGAGTGGTACGACGCGACCATCTCCACCGCGCTCGAGGGTTCGGACATCGTGGTCACCGAGATCCCGATGGACCCGGAAAGCGAGGCGGCGATGCAGGGTCTCGTCGGCAAGAAGGGGATGCTGCCCGCCGGCACCACGCTGCGCTCGCTGCTGAACGCCGAGCAGACCCCCCAGTACACCGCCGCGCTCGCCAAGCTCGGCGCGCCGCCGGAAGCCTTCGATCCGCTGAAGCCGTGGCTCGCCGGCCTGACCTTCTCGCTCGCGCCGATCATGCAGGCCGGCTACGATCCCAACAGCGGGGTCGAGAAGGTGCTGCTCGCCAAGGTGCCCGCCAAGCCCAAGGGCGCGCTGGAGACGGCGGAGTTCCAGCTCGGGATCTTCGACGGGATGCCGCAGGACGCGCAGGTCTCCTTCATGATGGAGGCGGCGAACAACATGGAGAAGGCCAAGCCCATGCTCGACCGCATGGTCGCCGAGTGGGTCAAGGGTGATGCCGATGCGCTCGCGGCGGTGATGAACGAGGGCATGGACGATCCCAAGGTCGCCGAGGCGCTGCTCTACAACCGCAACGCCAATTGGGCCGACTGGATCAAGACCCGCCTCGACCAGCCCGGCACCGTGTTCATCGCGGTCGGCGCAGGCCACCTTGCCGGTCCCAAGAGCGTGCAGGACGTTCTGGCGCAGAAGGGCATCAAGGTTAGCCGGGTCCGCTGATGACCCCCCGCCCCGGGGCGCGGGCGGCAGCGCAGCGGCTTTGCGCCGCGCTGCTCGCCCCGCTCTTCCTCCTCGCCCTTGCCGGATGCAGCGAAGCGCCCGGCAAGGGCACCGGGCGCCCCCCGCCCAACCCCCTGCTCTACGAACTTGCTTCGGCAGACGGTCAGGTTGAGGGTTGGATGCTCGGCACCATCCACGCCCTCCCCCCGGATGCCGCTTGGCAGACCCCCGCCATCGGCCGCGTCATCGACGAGGCCGATGGTCTTGTTGTGGAGGTCGCCGCGCTCACCGACGATGCGGGCCTGTCGCGGACCTTCGCCTCGCTCTCCAGCACACCCGGGCTTCCCCCACTCGCCGACCGCCTGCCTCCTGATCTTGCCGCACCGCTCGCCGCGCTGATGCGGCGCGGGGGGGGTGCCGCGGATCGCTTTGCCGCGACCGAGACCTGGGCTGCCGCCCTTACCCTTGCGCGGGTCGACGCGGTGGGCGATCCCGAAGGCGGGGTCGACCGCGCGCTGATCGCCGCCTTCGCCGGCCGCCCGGTCCGCGAGCTCGAGGGCGCCGCCGCCCAGCTCGCGATCTTCGACCGCCTGCCCGAGGCGCAGCAACGCGCGATGCTTGCGGCGGTGGTGCGTGAAAGCGCCGCGCCGGGCCGCGATCCCGAGCGCCTCCAGCGCGCCTTCCTTGCCGGTGACGCGGCGACGATCGAGGCCTCGACCCGCGAGGGCATCCTTGCCGAACCCGCATTGCACGAGGCGCTGCTTGCCGCGCGCAACCGCCGCTGGGCCGAGGCGCTTGGGCCCGTTCTGGCAGGCGAGGCCCGTCCGCTGATCGCCGTAGGCGCCGCGCATCTTGTGGGGCCGGAGGGGCTTGCCGCGCTTCTCGCCGCCAAGGGCTACCGGGTGCGCCGCCTTCCCGCGCAGTGACGGTGCGTCCCAAACAGGTTGCCAATCGCGGCTTTGCCCTCTAAGGACCCGCGCTTCGGCGCTCCGGTCATCCCTGGAGGCGGTGTGCCGAGGATACCTTTATAAACACGCATTCGAAAGGCACGACGATGAGCGAGACTCTGACGCTGCCGGCCGAAGCGCGCGAACGGGCTGGCAAGGGAGCCTCCCGAGCACTTCGCCGCGAAGGTCGGACCCCTGCCGTCATCTATGGCGGCAAGGAAGAACCCATCATGATCCATGTCGAGCAGAAGGAACTGGTCCGTCAGCTGATGACCGGTCACTTCATGAACTCGATCGTCAACATCGAGATCGGTGGGCAGACCGTCCGCACCCTTCCCAAGGACGTCGCCTTTCACCCGGTGACCGACCGTCCGACCCACGTCGATTTCCTGCGCATGACCGGCGACAGCAAGGTCGCGGTGCAGGTGCCGGTGGTGTTCGTGAACGAGGAAGGCTCGCCCGGCCTCAAGAAGGGCGGCGTGCTCAACATCGTGCGCCACGAGCTCGAACTGCTCTGCCCGAACGCCGACATCCCCGAGCAGATCGAGATCGACGTGACCGGCAAGGACGTGGGCGATTCGATCCACATCAGCGACGTGACCCTGCCCAAGGGCGTCACCAGCGTCATCACCGACCGCGATTTCACCATCGCCACGCTCGTCGCCCCCTCGGCGCTCAAGAGCAGCGAAGGCGACACCACGACCGAAGCCGAGTAACCCTCGGCTCGCTCTGGCGGATTTTCGAACGCCGGGCCTCGCAAGGGGTCCGGCGTTTCGTTTTGTGCGGGAGGCAGCTAGGGGACGTGTCATGCAGATCTGGGTCGGCCTCGGAAATCCCGGACCGCGCTACGCGCTCCACCGGCACAATGTCGGCTTCATGGCCGTCGATGTGATCGCCGATATGCATTCCTTCGGCCCGGTCCAGACCAAGTTCTCCGGGTGGCTGCAGGAGGGACGGATCGGCACGCAGAAGGTGCTGCTGCTGAAACCCGCGACCTTCATGAACGAGAGCGGCCGCAGCATCGGCGAGTGCCTGCGCTTCTACAAGCTCGGCACCGACGCGCTCACGGTGTTCCACGACGAGCTCGATCTTGCCCCTTTCAAGGTCAAGGTGAAGCAGGGCGGCGGGCACGCGGGGCATAACGGGCTGCGCTCGATCAACCAGCACCTCGGCCCCGATTTCCGCCGCATCCGGCTCGGGATCGGCCACCCGGGGCACAAGGACCGGGTGACCGGCCACGTCCTCGGCAATTTCGCCAAGGACGAGCAGGACGATCTGGCCGCAATGCTCGGCGCGATCGGCGCGGAGGCCGACTGGCTCGCCAAGGGCGAGGACGTGCGCTTCATGAACGACGTCGCGCTGAGGATGCAGGGCTGAGGCATGACATGCGCCGAGTCCTCGTGATCGGCCCCTGCGGATCGGGCAAGAGCACGCTGGCACGCGAGCTCGCCCCGCGGATGGGCCTGCCGCTCGTCCACATGGACCAGCTGGGCTGGCGGGCGGGCTGGGTCGAGACGCCAAAGGCCGAACTCGGCGCCCGGCTTGCCGAGGCGGTGGCGCAGGATGAATGGCTGATCGAGGGCAACTACGGCAGCACCCTCGCCCCCCGGCTCGCCCGGGCGGACACGGTGATCTACCTCGATTTCCCGATCTCTCTGTGCCTGTGGCGCCTGGTGAGGCGCATCGTCACGCACCGCGGCCGCTCCCGGCCCGATATGCCCGATGGCTGCCCCGAATGCTTCGATGCCGCGTTCTTCTGGTACGTGCTGAACTGGAACAGCGGCCCGCGCGTGCGCACGGAGGCCAAGCTGAAAGGCTACACCGGACGCATCGTCCGGCTCGCCAGTCCCCGCGCGCTTGCAGAATGGCGCAAAGCCAATAACCTTGCCTGACACCTGTCAGCCAAGGATTGCCCCATGAGCCTCGACCGCCGCACGCTTCTCGCCGGAGCCGCCGCCACGGGCGCGCTGGCCGCCACCGCCCGCGCGTCAGGTGCCGAGCCGGTCTATCGCCCCGACGTGAGCCTGAAGGGCCGCAGCGTGCTCATCACCGGCTGCTCCTCGGGCTTCGGGCGGCTGACGGCCGAGCTGCTGGCGCGTCAGGGCGCGCGGGTCTTCGCCACGATGCGCGGCCTGCCCCGCCCGGAAGGCGCAGAGCTGGCCGCCCTTGCCCGCAAGGAAAAACTCGACATCCATGTGATCGCGCTCGACGTGACGCTGGACGACCAAGTCGCCGCTGCCGTTGCCGAGGCCGAACGGATCAACGGCGGCCCTCTCGACGTGCTCGTCAACAATGCAGGGATCGGCATCACCTCGCCGATCGAGGTGCAGGACATGGCGGCCACCCGCCTGATGTTCGAGACCAACGTCTTCGGCCCCCACCGCATGGCGCGCGCGGTGCTGCCGGGGATGCGCAGGAAGGGCGCAGGGCAAATCATCCAGATCTCGAGCCAGCTCGGGCGCGTGATCACCCCCTGGTCTGGGCATTACTCGGCGACGAAGTTCGCCCTCGAGGCGATGAGCGAGCAGCTCGCCTACGAGCTGGTGCCGCACAATATCGACGTCTCGATCATCGAGCCGGGCGGCTATCCCACTAGGGTCTGGGTCAATCGCAACACCTATTCGCAGGCACTGAAGGCGCGGGCCGAGGCGGTCCACACGGACGGCTACCCCCGGCAGGTGGCGGCGATGGGCACTGAGGACGGCTCTGGCCGCGCCAACGATCCCGCGGACGTGGCAAAGGCGATCAGCAGCCTCATCGCCCTGCCCCCCGGCACCCGCCCGCTGCGTCTGCCCGTCTCGCCGGGCAACAAGCCGCAGGTGCCGATCAACGAGGTGACCGCCCGCGTCCAGACCGAGTGGCTCGGCCCCTCGCCGGTGATGGGTCCGCTGGTCAAGGCGGTGAACCAGCGCTGACCTCCCTTGCTGCCGTTCATCCTGAGCTTGTCGAAGGATCGCTTTTCTCTATAGAGCGCGCGCCTCCCAAGAAGTGCGGCCCCCAGGCAAGCTCAGGGCGAACGGTTTAGAGAAAGACAGATCATGGGTTTCCGTTGCGGGATCGTAGGCCTTCCGAATGTCGGCAAGTCCACGCTGTTCAATGCGCTCACCGAGACGCAGGCCGCGCAGGCGGCGAACTATCCCTTCTGCACCATCGAGCCCAATGTCGGTCAGGTCGCCGTGCCCGACGAGCGGCTCCAGAAGATCGCCGCCATCGCCAAGAGCGCCAAGGTGATCGAGACGCAATTGGGCTTCGTCGACATCGCGGGCCTCGTGAAGGGCGCGAGCAAGGGCGAAGGCCTCGGCAACCAGTTCCTCGGCAACATCCGCGAGGTCGACGCGATCGTCCACGTGTTGCGCTGCTTCGAGGATGACGACATC
Source organism: Erythrobacter sp. WG (assembly GCF_026586795.1). GTDB lineage: Bacteria > Pseudomonadota > Alphaproteobacteria > Sphingomonadales > Sphingomonadaceae > Erythrobacter. The sequence goes on along the minus strand of NZ_JAPFGY010000003.1, from coordinate 61,466 downwards.
CAGCACGTCGCCAACAAGGTCGATCCCATCGCCGACGCCGAAGTGGTCGAGACCGAGCTGATGCTTGCCGACCTCGAAAGCCTCGAAAAGCGCGTTCCCGCCGCCGCCAAGCGCGGGGCGGCGGGCGACAAGGAGGCCAAGGCGATGGCGAGCGTGCTCGGCCAGGCGTTGGGGCTGCTGCGCGAAGGCAAGCCCGCCCGTCTCACCGAGCCGAAGGACGAGGAGGAAGCGCGCCTGTTCCGTCAGGCGCAGCTGCTGACGGCCAAGCCAGTGCTCTATGTCTGCAACGTCGCGGAAGAGGACGCCGCGACCGGCAATGCGCTCTCCGAGAAGGTTTTTGCGAAAGCCGCCGCTGAAGGTGCTGAGGCAGTTGTCGTCTCGGCTGCCATCGAGGCCGAGCTCGTCGCCATGCCGGAAGAGGACCGGGGCGAGTTCCTCGAAGCGCTCGGCCTCACCGAAAGCGGCCTCGCCCGGGTGATCCGCGCCGGGTACAAGCTGCTGGGCCTCAAGACCTTCTTCACCGCCGGCCCCAAAGAAGCGCGCGCTTGGACCTTCCCGGCGGGGGCCAAGGCGCCGCAAGCCGCGGGCGAAATCCACTCGGATTTCGAACGCGGCTTCATCCGCGCCGAGACCATCGCCTACGAGGATTACGTCACCCTCGGCGGCGAGGCGGGTGCGAAGGAAGCGGGCAAGCTCAGGCAGGAAGGCAAGGAATACGTCGTGCAGGACGGCGATGTGCTGCTGTTCAAGTTCAACGTCTGAGGCTTAGGCTCCACGTTCCATGGAGCGTGGCCGAGAAGCGGCGGTTCGCCTCCTCCTTACGGAACAGCGCCGGGCGTGCACGGGTATCCCCTGCCACACGCAAGAGGGGGAGCGCCCGCGCATGGCCGACATATCTGCCAATCTCACGCCACTGGTCCGGATCGGCTTTCTTGCCCGCGCGGTGCTCTATGTGCTGCTCGGTTTCATCGCGCTGACCGGCGCGCAGAGCGTCGCCAGCGGCACCGACGGGATCTTCCAGACCATCGGCAACGCGCCGCTCGGAAAGGTGGCGCTCGGGGTGCTCGCGGTTGGCCTTGCCGCCTATGGCCTGTTCCGGCTCGCAAGCCTTGTCTTCGATATCGAGAACAACGGTTCGGACGGCAAGGGCTGGGCCAAGCGCGCGGGCCACGGCGCGAGCGCGGTCGGCCATTTCCTGCTCGCCTGGACGGCCTACAGGTTCATCGACGGCACCGGCAGCGACAGCGGTGAGGGAACCCCGCAGGCGACTGCCGGGGTGCTCTCGATCGAATTCGGGAACGTCGCCATCGGCCTGCTCGGCATCGCCTTCTTCGCCGCCGCCGCCGCGCAGGTGCTGAAGGGCCTGTCGGGGGAGTTCATGAAGCGCATCGCTCCGCAGGCCCCCAAGGCCACCCGGCTGATCGGCGGTCTCGGCTATCTCGCCCGCGCCGTGGTGTTCGCGGTGATTGGGTGGTCGTTGGTGGAGGTCGGCTTTCTCGCCCGGGATGCGCAGAACGTCATGACCCTTGGCGAAGCGGTCGCCTCCTTGGCGAGCACCGGGACGCTGTTCACCCTCACGGCGACAGGCCTGCTGCTGTTCGGCCTGTTCAGCGCCGTTCTCGCCCGCTGGCGGATCATTCCCGAGCTGTCGGCGCGCGGCACGGTGCCGGTGCCTTCGCCTCGGTAAGGCGCCACCCTCGCCCCTCTCGCATTTGTCATGGAGAGCCGCTAGGCGATCAGGCCATGCGTCTGATCCTTCTGCTCGCCGCCCTGTTCCTTCCCGCTGGCCTTGCCGCCAAGGAGCCCGCCCGCACGGTCACTGTGCTGGTGGGGATCGACGGGTTCCGGGCCGACTATCTTGCGCGCGGCTTCACCCCCCGCCTTGCAGCCTTGGCCAAGGAAGGTGCGACCGGCCCGATGCGCCCGAGCTTTCCCACCAAGACCTTCCCCAACCACTACGCGCTCGTCACGGGCAAGCGGCCGGACCGCAACGGCATCGTCGGCAATTCGATGATCGACCCGCGCCGGCCCGGGGTGATGTTCAGCCTCGGCAATGCGAGCCAAGCGCTCGACCCCTTCTGGTGGAGCGAGGCCGAGCCGATCTGGATCACCGCGGAGCGCGCAGGGCTGCGCACCGCGACGATGTTCTGGCCCGGCAGCGAGGTCGCCTTCGGCGGCACGCGGCCCAGCGACTGGATGCGCTTCGACCAGAACGTCACCAACGTTCAGCGCGTGAACACCCTCCTCGACTGGCTGCGGCGTCCGGCGGCGATCCGTCCGGCCTTCGCCACCATCTATTTCGACACGGTCGACACCGTCGGCCACGAGTTCGGACCCGACAGCGCCGAGCTGAATGCCGCGCTCGCCGAGGTCGATGCGCGCATCGGCGACATCGTCGATGGCGCCGCCAAGCTCGGCGTCAGGCTGAACCTGGTGGTGGTCGCCGACCACGGGATGCGCGCGACCGACGAGAGCCGCGTCATCCAGCTCACCGACCTGATCGACAAGGCCAGCTACATCGCGGTCGAGACCGGACCCTATGCCGCGATCGAGCCCGCCGCCGGCACCGACGACCGGGTGGCTGAGGCGCTGCTGGTGCCCCACGAACACATGACCTGCACCCGCAAGGAGGACCTGCCCGAGCGCCTCCACTGGGGCAAGAACCCGCGGGTCGCGGCGATCATCTGCATTGCCGAGGCGGGCTGGACGATCCTTTCCGGGCCGCCTGCCTATCCGGTGAAGGGCGGCGCGCACGGCTACGACAATGCCGATCCCGAGATGCTCGCGATCTTCATCGCCCGCGGCCCGGCCTTCGCACGCCGCGTCGAGCTTCCGGTGTTCGACAACGTCGCGGTGGCAGCGCTGCTGCGCGCCGTGCTCGGCCTGCCGCAGGATGCGGATGCAGACGGGAAGCTGGCGGATGTGCGGGCGGCGCTGAAGTAACCCCGTCCTTCGCCGCCCGAAATTTCACCGGGGTGACGCGCGATGGCTAGTGCCGCCCGAACAGTTTCTCGACGTCCTCCATGCTGAGCTTCACCCAGGTCGGCCGCCCGTGGTTGCACTGGCCCGAGCGCGGCGTTGCTTCCATCTCGCGCAGGAGTGCGTTCATCTCTGCGACGCTGAGGGTGCGCCCCGCCCTCACCGAGCCGTGGCAGGCCATCGTCGCCAGTACCAGTTCGAGCCGTTCGGCGAGCAGCAGCGCGCCGCTGTCTTCCTGCTTGCCATGCTTGGCGATGTCATCGGCAAGGTCGCGCAGCAGCTTGCCCGTATCGGCCTGCGCGATGGCGGCGGGGACGGCGCGGACCAGCAGGGCAGCGGGACCGAAGCGTTCGATCACGAGCCCATAGCGGGCGAGGCCCTCGGCGGCCTCCTCGAGCCGGTCGCACTCGACCTCGTCCATCTCGACCACGTCGGGCACCAGCAACGCCTGCGAACGGCGCACGCCCTCCTCCGCCCCGGCGGCGCGCAGGCGTTCGAGGACGAGGCGTTCGTGCGCGGCGTGCTGATCGACCAGGACGAGCCCGTCGGCGGCCTCAGCGACGATGTAGGTGTTGGCGACCTGCCCCCGCGCGATGCCGAGGGGGAAGGAATGCGCTTGTTCCGGGATCGGCGCGGCTTCCTCGGCGCGGCCCTGAGGCTGTGCCAGGGGCGCCGACCATGCGGGCCTTGCCTCGCCGACGTGCGGTTGTGGGGCAGACCAGTCCCGCCCATTGAATACGCTTTCGAGCAGCGGCGCCATAGGCGCGCCCCGAGGCGCAACCGGCTCGCTGACCCAGCGCGCCATCGCCGCCCGGTCCGGCCCCTGCGCGCTCCGACGGTCGCCCGTCGCCAGCGCCTGTCTGAGCCCGGAGACGATGAACCCGCGCACCCCGGCGCTGTCGCGGAAGCGCACCTCGGTCTTGGCCGGGTGGACGTTTACATCGACGTCCTGCGGCGGCAGTTCGAGGAACAGCGCGAGCACCGCATGGCGATCGCGCGCCAGCATATCGGCATAGGCCCCGCGCACCGCGCCGACCAGCAGGCGGTCCTTCACCGGGCGGCCATTGACAAACAGATACTGGTGATCGGCCACCCCGCGGTTCCAGGTGGGCAGCCCCGCCACCCCGGTGAGCCGCATCGTGCCGTGCGGCGTGTCGCGTTCCAGCGCGATGGGAACCGAGTTGTGCTTGAGATCGAGCGCGATGATCCGCGCCACCCGCGTCGCCAGCTCCTCGCCCGATTGCAGCGAGAGAACTGTGCGCTTGGCCCCCTCCCCCAGCGTCTCGAGCGTGAAGCCGATATCGGGCCGCGCCATGGCGAGGCGGCGGACCACGTCGAGGCAGGCAGCATACTCGCTGCGTGCCGAGCGCAGGAATTTGCGGCGCGCAGGCACCTTGGCGAACAGCTCCTCGACCCGCACCCGGGTGCCCGGCGGGAGCGCGGCGGGCTCGTCGGCAATGAGCGCGCCGTGGTCGACCACCCGCCGCCAGCCTTCTGCGGCGCCGGCCTCGCGGCTCTCGATGGTGAGCCGCGCGACGCTGGAGATCGACGGCAGCGCCTCGCCGCGAAAGCCGAGGGTGGTGACCAGCTCGATCGCGCCGTCCGCGCCGATCAATGCCTCGGGCAGCTTCGATGTCGCATGGCGTTCGAGCGCGAGCGCCATGCTCTGCGGGTCCATCCCGCAGCCGTCGTCCATCACTTCGATGCGCGCAAGGCCCCCCTCGCCCAGCACCACACCGATTCGCCGCGCGCCGCCGTCGATCGCGTTCTCGACAAGCTCCTTCAGCGCCGCCGCCGGCCGTTCCACGACCTCGCCGGCGGCGATGCGGTCGACCAGTGTCGAGGGGAGGCGGCGGATTTGCGGCATGGGCCCGCAACGCTAGCGACGAGCGGACCGGATTTCGAGAGGAAGCCTTGCGAAATTCGTCTCGGAGGTGGACAAATATTTTGGCCTTTTGCGCGCGGATTCGCTAGGCGCGCGCAGTCATGTCATAAACGGACCTGTTTCCACCGCAGCCGCACCCCCCGACAGCGGCCCGCGGACCCGGTCCGGCATTACTGGAACACCACGACACATGAGCTTCCTGTCCAATCTCTTCAAGTTCGGCTCGCAGAACATGGCGATCGACCTCGGCACCGCCAACACGCTCGTCTACGTGCAGGACCAGGGCATCGTCCTCAACGAGCCCTCGGTGGTGGCGATCGAGACGATCAACGGAATTCGCCGGGTCAAGGCCGTGGGCGACGATGCGAAGATGATGATGGGCAAGACCCCGGACAGCATCGAGGCGATCCGCCCGCTGCGCGACGGCGTGATCGCCGACATCGAGGTGGCCGAGCAGATGATCAAGCACTTTATCCAGAAGGTGCACGGCAAGAAGTCGATGTTCCGCTACCCGGAAATCGTGATCTGCGTGCCGTCGGGCTCCACCTCGGTCGAACGCCGCGCGATCCGCGATGCGGCCTCGAACGCGGGCGCCAGCGACGTCCACCTGATCCTCGAGCCGATGGCGGCCGCGATCGGCGCCGACATGCCGGTGACCGAGCCCGTCGGCAGCATGGTCGTCGACATCGGCGGCGGCACCACTGAAGTCGCCGTCCTCAGCTTGCGCGGCCTTGCCTACACCACCTCAGTGCGCACCGGGGGCGACAAGATGGACGAGGCCATCGTCAGCTACGTGCGCCGCCACCACAACCTGCTGATCGGCGACGCCACGGCCGAGCGCATCAAGAAGGATTACGGCATCGCCATGATCCCGGAAGACGGCGTTGGCGAGATCATCACCCTGAAGGGCCGCGACCTCGTGAACGGCGTGCCCAAGGAAATCACCATCAACCAGGCGCACGTCGCCGAGGCCCTGTCCGAGCCGATCGGCGCGATCGTCGAGGGCGTGCGCATTGCGCTGGAAAACACCGCGCCCGAACTCGCCGCGGATATCGTCGACCAGGGCATAGTGCTCACCGGTGGCGGCGCGCTGATCCGGCGTTTGGATGAGCATCTGCGCGAGGAAACGGGGCTTCCCGTCTCGGTCGCCGAGGATCCGCTGACCTGCGTCGCCATCGGCACCGGCCGGGCGATGGAAGATCCGGTCTATCGCGGCGTGCTGATGACCGCGTGATCCGCGCTCATGTAAGTCAGAAGGGACCCTAAAGCCATGGCGCCCCCCTCTTCGCGCCGCTCGGGCTTTTCGAAGAAGGCGCAGTACTCGCTGTTCACCGGCTACCTCCTGGCCGGGGCGGGTGCTCTGCTGGGCCTCGGACTGCTGGCGCTGTCCTTGTGGCAGCCCGCCGCCTTCGCGCCCGTGCGCGGCGTGGCGAGCGATGCCGTGGCGCCGGTCGGCAGCGCGACCGCGGCTGCGCGCGCAGGGTCTCAAGGGGTCTTCGAGGCAATCGCCGGCTACTTCAACGCGGGGCGCCAGAACGCGGAACTGCGCCGCGAAGTCGAGATCGCCCGCATCCGCCTCGCCGAGGCCGAAGGGGTCAAGGCCGAGAACGCGCGCCTCAGGGGCCTGCTCGGCCTCAATGAGGGGACCACCCGACCCATCGCGGTGGCGCGCCTCGTCGGCACGACCGCCACCAGCGGGCGCCGCCACGCCTATGTCAACGCTGGCGCCAGTGACGGTGTTGCGCCGGGAATGCCGGTGCTTTCCGAGCGCGGGGTGATCGGCCGGGTGCTCGAGACCGGGCGTTCCTCCGCGCGCGTGCTGCTGCTGACGGACAGCGAGAGCGTGCTGCCGGTGCGCCGCGCTGCCGACAACGTCATCGCCTTCGCCGAAGGCCGCGGTGACGGCCTGCTGCGCATCCGGCTCGTCAACCTCGGGGTCAATCCGCTCAAGGTCGGCGACGTGATGGTGACCAGCGGCGCGGGCGGGTACTACCGCCCCGGCGTGGCGGTCGCGGTGATCGCCAAGCTCACCCCCGATGGCGGCATCGGGCAGCTCGTCGCGGAGCCGGGTGCGACCAATTATGTCGCGATCGAGCCGATCGCGCAGGCCGCCGCCGTTGCCGCGCTCGAAGCGCCGGAACGCGGAGAGTCGGGCAGCGCCGCCACCCCGAGGCCGCAGCCGGCGCCTTCCGCTTCGCCCTCGCCCGAAGCGCTCGAGACGCTCGACTGATGGAGCGGCTGGATCCGCGCGCGCGCTCGGATATGTACGGGCGGCGCATCAATCGCGCGCCCTCGCCGCTGCGCGCGCGCAGCGTGCCCTACCTGTCGATCATGGCGGGTTCGCTCCTGCCGGTGCTGCTGATCGCCGACCTCATGCCGCTGAGCCCGCCGTTCGGGTTCCTGCTGCTGCTCGGGTGGCGGATGGTGCGCCCGGGCCTGCTGCCGCTGTGGGCCGGGGCGCCGCTCGGTGCCTTCGACGATCTGGTCAGCGGGCAGCCGTTTGGCAGCGCCATCCTGCTCTGGTCGCTGGCGCTGATCGCCATCGAGCTGATCGAGACCCGCTTCCCCTGGCGCGGATTCTGGCAGGACTGGTTCACCGCCGGGGTGATCGGCCTCGTCTACTGGCTTTGCGCCCTCATCGTTTCGGGCGCGAGGCTGACGCCGGAAATGCTGTTTGCGGCCCTGCCCCAGGGGGTGCTGACGGTGCTGCTCTACCCGATCGTCGCGCGCCTTGTCGCGAGCCTCGACCGGTTCCGGCTCTCCCGCGCGCGGGTCATCAGCTGATGAAGATCCCCTTCCTCGGCTTCGGACCCCTCCGCAACACGAAGATGGTCAACGCCTCGATCCTGCGCAGCACCTTCGAGCGCAGATCGGTGCTGATCGGCGCCTTCCAGGGCACCATCGGCGTGATGCTGGCGCTGCGCCTCGGCTACCTGTCGGTGGCGGAGAACGAGAAGTATCGGCTCGAATCCGAGAGCAACCGCGTCAATCTCACCCTGATCCCGCCCCGTCGTGGCTGGATCCTCGACCGCAACGGTGCCCCGCTCGCCTCGAACCGGGCCGATTTCCGCGTCGATCTCATTCCGGAGCGGCTCCAGGATCCCGAAGGCACCATCGATCGGCTCGGCGAGCTGCTCTCGCTCGAACCTGCGCGCATCGCCGACATCAAGGACAAGGTCTCGGCCGCGCGCGGTTTCCAGCCTGTCGAGGTGGCGAGCAGCGTGCGCTACGAGCAGTTCGCGGCGCTCTCGGTGCGCCTCCCCGAGTTCCCCGGCGTGGTTCCCCAGCGCGGCTTTTCGCGCTTCTATCCGACCGGATGCACCGTCGGCCACCTGATCGGCTATGTCGGCCCCGCCTCGGCCGAGGAGTACGAGAAGGACCCAAACCCGCTGCTCATCACACCCGGTTACAAGATCGGCAAGGACGGGCTTGAAAAACAGTTCGAAAAGGAGTTGCGCGGGGTCCCCGGCGCGCGCCGCGTCGAGGTGACCGCGGGCGGCCGCATCGTGCGCGATCTCGAGACTCGCGAGGACGTGCAGGGCGCGCCGATCAAGCTCACCATCGACGGCCCCTTGCAGGACTATGCCGCGCGCCGCATCGGTCTCGAAAGCGGCTCGGTCGTCATCATGGACTGCCGCAGTGGTGACCTGCTCTGCATGGCCTCGATGCCGAGCTTCGACCCCAATTCCTTCTCCGACGGGATCGGCGGGGTGGAATATGCGATGCTGCGCGAGGATGAACGGGTGCCGCTGCGCAACAAGGTACTGAAAGGCCTCTACCCGCCGGGCTCCACCGTCAAGCCGATGGTGTCGATGGCGCTGATGCAGGCGGGGATCGACCCCGACGAGACAGTGAACTGCGGCGGCGGCCTCAGGGTCGGCAACCGCGTGTTCGGCTGCTGGAACCGGCGTGGCCACGGCCCGACCAACATGGCCAAGGCCATTTACCAGAGCTGCGATGTCTATTTCTACGCCATGGCCCAGCGCACCGGGATAGACCCGATCGCGGCGATGGCGCGGCGCTGCGGGATGGGGCAGGAATTCCCGCTGCCCGTCACCAGCCAGTTTTTCGGCACCGTGCCCGATCCGGCGTGGAAGATGAAGAAGTGGGGCCGCGAGTGGCAGGCCTTCGACACGGTCAACGCCACCATCGGGCAGGGCTACATGCTCTCGAGCCCGCTGCAGCTCGCGGTGATGGCCTCGCGCCTCGCCACGGGCCGCCATGTCATGCCGCGCCTCACGCTCGACACCAAGCCGCAGGGTTTCGAGAACATCGATTTTCCCCCCGATCAGGTCGAATATGTCAGGAAGGCGATGAGCGACGTCGTCAACGGCCCCGGCACTGCAGGCCGCGCGCGCCTGCCGATCGATGGGACGCTGATGGCGGGCAAGACCGGCACGGCGCAGGTGGTCTCGCTGTCGATCTCGAACGGCAAGTCGGGCCCGTGGAAGTATCGCGACCACGGCCTCTTCATCTTCTTCGCGCCCTACGACAACCCGCGCTATGCCGGCGCGGTGGTGATCGAGCACGGCGGCGGCTCGGGCGCGGCCTACCCGATCGCACGCGATGTGATGACCTTCCTGTTCGATCCGGCCAAGGGGCTGGCGGCGCTGGAAGCGCTCGAGAGGCAGTGGGGCGGGACCGCGCAGCAGCGGCTCGATGCCCGCTATGCCGCCTATGCCGCCGCGCGCGGGGCGAGCGTCAGCCGCCCGCCGCGCCGCGACGAGGAGATCTTCGACCGGGTCGAGGCCGAGGCGCGCCGTGCCGCCACCCAGACCGACGCCATCGCCGAACAGGTGATCGCGCCGCGCCCCGAGGCGAACCCCTCGGCGGCCGCACCGCCGCCGGCGCCGCAGCCCGTCGCTCCCGCGGGCGCAGAGGCGCCCGCTGCCCCCTCCCCCACTCCGGAAGGTCAATAGATGAACACGCTTGCGGCCCGCGGCATCGTTCCTGATCCCATCGCCCGCCTGCCTTGGGAAATGCTGATCCCGCTGCTGCTGCTCACCGGTTTCGGCGCGCTCGTTCTCTATTCGGCCGGGGGCGGATCCTGGGAACCCTTCGCGCTGCCGCACCTGATCCGGTTTCTGGTCCTCTCGGTGATGGCGGCGGTGATCGCCTCCATGCCGCGCGAAGCGGTGCGGATCGTCACCTATCCGGCCTACACTCTGGTGCTGCTGATGCTGCTCGCGGTCGAGATCGTCGGCCAGGTCGGCGGCGGAAGCCAGCGCTGGCTCGAGGTCGGGCCGATCCGCATCCAGCCCTCGGAAATCATGAAGCCGGCGGTGGTCCTCGCCATGGCGCGGTTCTATGAGACGCTGCCCTCCGGGATGATCGGCTCGTGGCGCTCGGTCCTGCCGGCGGGCCTGCTGATCGTCCTGCCGATCGGCCTCGTGCTGCTGCAGCCGGATCTCGGCACCTCGATCGCGATCGCCTTCGGGGGCGTGGTCGTGATGTTCCTTGCCGGGCTGCCCCTGTGGTGGTTCCTGACCGCGCTCGGCGCCGGTGTCGCGGCCATGCCGCTGGTCTATTTCTTCCTCCTCCACGATTACCAGCGCGCCCGGGTGACGACCTTCCTCGACCCCGAAAGCGATCCGCTGGGTGCGGGCTATCACATCGCCCAGTCCAAGATCGCGATCGGCAGCGGCGGGATCTTCGGCAAGGGCTTCAACAACGGCACCCAGAGCCACCTCAACTACCTGCCCGAACCCCACACCGACTTCGTCTTCGCCTCGATGGTCGAGGAATGGGGGCTGATGGGCGGGCTGTTCGTGCTCGCCATGTATGCGCTGATCCTGCGCTGGGGCTGGAAGGTGGCGAGCGAGAGCCAGGATCGCTTCTGCGCGCTGCTCGCCGCGGGCGCGACGGCGACGATCTTCTTCTACATCGCCATTAACCTGCTGATGGTCATGGGCATGGCGCCGGCCAAGGGCATCCCGCTCCCGTGGATGAGCCACGGGGGCTCGTCGATGATGACCAACATGATCTGCATCGGCCTGTTGATGATGGTCAACCGCTGGAACCGCGTGGCGCCGCGCCGGGGATTGTCGTTCGGCTGACGATTTGTCGCGATTAGCCCCTTGCCAGCGCGCACAGCCGCGCTAAATGCAGCGCCTCACGCGAATCGGGACACGGCCCTCGGCCACTTCGGATCGCGGTTTTCCGACCTGATCGGAATGGACGCATAGCTCAGTTGGTAGAGCAGCTGACTCTTAATCAGCGGGTCCTAGGTTCGAGCCCTAGTGCGTCCACCACCCTCTTCGCCGTCCACAGACCGGGCGCCGGAGCGGCCACCCGCCAGCTTGGCGGATGACCGCTCGGTGGAGGGCTGACAATCCTTACCTGGCGACGCCGATCGCCACCTCGCTCACCCAGCCCTTGGTGCCGAGTTCGTCGGTGACTTCCCAGAAGCCGTTCTGCTTGTTGCCGGTGGGATAGAGCATGGCACCGGCATCGAGCGGCTTGAGCACACTCGACACCGAGGGACCGGTGAACATCCGGCCGGCGTTCTTCATCACCACGGCCTTCTCCGGCGCGGGGCCGCCGATGGCGCCTTCCATGCCGCCGAGGTCGGACACGAGCTTGCGGAAGGCGTCGAGATAGGCGAGCGCGACCACCTGGCCGATCTCGCTTTCCGCATAGCCCGACGCGCCGCCTGCCCCCAGGAAGCCGCCGGCGAAGATCCCGCCGCCGCCGCCGAAGCCGACGTCGGTCTTGGTGGCGGAACCTTCCATCACGAATTCTTCTGAAGACTTGTTGTTGACGACGTTAAGGACGACGTTGGCCGAGCGCTTCTTCACGTCGAGCCCACCGAGGAGGGCACCGCCGACCCCCGGTACGACCGCCCCGAGCAGACCGCCGATCCTCATGCCGCCGCGGTTGCGGTTGGCGGTCACGATGTCGGGGATCAGGGTGAATTCGGCCTCGACCATCTGGCCCTTGCCGACCGCCCCGCCGCCGCGCAATTCGCCGCCCGATGCCAGCGCGCGTTCCTGCTGCATCGCCGCCATGCCGCGCTGCGAGCGGTTCACCAGCTTGAAGCAGCCCGACTTCTGGGCATAGACCCGCAGCAAGGCTTCCGGCGAGCCCAGATCAAGATCGATCCACCAGCGGTTGTCCGGTTCGGACAGCGCCAGCGTGCCGATGGGCTGGCTGCAAGTCGGCAATTCTGCCGTCTTCTTGGCGCGGGTGGCCTCGATGCCTCCCTTGCGCCCGGCCTTGATCTGCGCGGCAGCCGGTGCAGGTAGCGCCAGTGCGACTCCTGCCAGCAATCCGAGCGTACGAGAGATGGTCCCGTTCATGCAAATACCCCCTGTCATGGCAGGAAGGCGGCTCTCTTCTGGCCTGCCGTTCCGCCGATTGCGCGCCCTGACGGGGCATCTATCGCACAGGCCAAAGCCTATTTGCAAAGCCCAATTCAGGTATCGCGGCAGGCCATAGGCACCAAGTCCGGACAGCATGCTCCCACTTGCCTTCACACTAAAGTGTGATACATGGACGCGATGAACACATCGCTCATCACACGCGTCCGCGATCTCGTCACATCGGGGGCCATGACCCGCGCGGGCCTCGCTCGCGCTGCGGGGCTTCATGCCAACACCCTGCGCGATTGCACGGAGGCCGGTTGGAACCCGACCGCCGAAACCCTCGCCAAGCTCGAAGCCTTCCTCGACGCCAATGGCGACCGGCCCGTTCTCGCCACCATCGAGGAAATCATCGACGAGGCGCGCAACGGGCGCATGTACATCCTCGTCGACGACGAGGACCGCGAGAACGAGGGCGACCTCATCATTCCCGCGCAGATGGCGACCCCGCAGGCGATCAACTTCATGGCGACGCACGGCCGCGGCCTGATCTGCCTCGCGCTTACCAAGGACCGCGTCGACCACCTCGGCCTCACCCCGATGAGCCGCAACAACAAGGAATCGATGCAGACCGCCTTCACCATCTCGATCGAGGCGAGGGAAGGCGTCACCACCGGCATCTCCGCCGCCGACAGGGCACGCACCATCTCGGTCGCGATCGACGCCGCCAAGGGCGCGGACGACCTCGTCACGCCGGGGCACGTCTTCCCGCTGATGGCGCGCGACGGCGGCACGCTGGTGCGCGCCGGGCACACCGAGGCGGCGGTCGACATCTCGCGCCTCGCCGGCCTCAACCCCAGCGGCGTGATCTGCGAGATCATGAACGAAGACGGGACCATGGCCCGGCTCGACGACCTCATCACATTCGCCCGCAAGCATGATCTGAAGATCGGAACGATCCGCGACCTCATCGCCTACCGGATGCGCCACGACCACCTCGTAGAGCGCCTGTCGGAGCGCGCCTTCACCTCGGACTACGGTGGCCAGTGGCGGATGATCACCTATCGCGACCGGGTGGCGGGCAGCGAGGCCTACGTGCTCCAGAAGGGCCACGTCATCCCCGGCGAGCCCACCCTCGCCCGCGTCCATCCGATCTCGGTCTTCGACGACGTCCTGGGCGCCCCCGGCCCGCGCAAGCGCACCTTGCAGCGCGCGATGCAGGCGGTGGGCGAGCACGGCTCGGGGGTAATCGTGATCCTCACCGGCCGCGTCGGCACTGGCGCCTGGCAACCGGGCGAGGAGCTGCGCAGCATCGGCATCGGCTCGCAGATCCTCGTCGACCTCGGCGTCTCCGAGATGGTGCTGCTCTCGAACAGCCGTCCCGACCTCATCGCAATCGAGGGCTACGGCCTCACCATCACCGACTTCCATCCCATTCCGGAGTAACCCCACATGGCCGACATCCTCATCGTCGAAGCGCGCTTCTACGCCCACCTCAACGATATGCTCATTGCCGGCGCGCGTGCGGCGCTCGAGGCGCAGGGCCACAAGGTCGAGGTGCTGACCGTCCCCGGCGCCCTCGAGATCCCCGGCGCCATCGCGCTCGCTGCGGAGGCCGACCGCTACGATGCCTTCGTCGCGATCGGCGTGGTGATCCGCGGCGAGACCTATCACTTCGAGATCGTCGCGGGCGAAAGCGCGCGCGCGATCATGGCGCTGACGATGGACGGGATCGCCATCGGCAACGGCATCCTGACGGTCGAGAACGAGGCCCAGGCGCTCGTGCGCGCCGACCCCGCGCAGAAGGACAAGGGCGGAGAGGCGGCCAAGGCGGCGCTGGCGCTGCTCGCCTTGCAGGACCGCTTCGCAGGTCGGTAACGCCCGCGAGGGTTAATGTCCCGCCACGACGCGCTGTCATTCCTAGGGGAAATTCCTGAGTGGATTTACCGAGGCGATTAACGCGATATCCGCCCAGCTTCCGCTGCCCGAGGGCGTTCCTGGAAGGTGGCGGCAGACCGAGCTTCAGTGGGACACGACTTTGCAATTAATCGAAAAGGACGCCTCGCAACCCGCGAGCGCGCAGGCCATTCTTGCCGTACTCAAGCAGCAGCTATCCGCCCTCGACCGGATCGGCGCCCATATCGCCGCCGCCCATTGCGATGCGGCGATCCAGCAGCTTCAGCTCGATGCGGCGCGCCAAGCCATGAATATTTCTCAAGAGATTTGAGAGACCTGCGTATTAGCCCTTAAAGCCACCGCGCGCCAGAAAGGTTATTCTTGCGGCCAGGGCAGGACGGACAGGCGTAGCGCCGGCCTTTTGCCGAGGGGCAGAGCGATGGGTGACCAGACAAGGCTGAACGGAGGATCTGCGCAAGGGGCCAAGCTCTCGGCAACGGCGGGTCTGTTCGACCCGCTCGCCGACGAGTTGATGGCGATTGCGCACCGTCTGCGCGGCACCGTGGACGGACCGGTCGGCGCTTCGGCTGCCCCTCTTCCCTCGACCCCGACGCATCAGGCGCGCAGCACGCTCGCTCTTGCCCGGACGGCCTATGCCTTGCGCCGCAAGCGCGCGGCGATCTTCGGGAATGCCGATCTTTTCGGGGAGCCTGCCTGGGATATCCTTCTGGATCTGTTCATCGCCGACGGAGAAGGCAAGAGCGTTTCGGTCTCGAGCGCCTGCATCGGCTCGGCGGCCCCGGCGACGACGGGCCTGCGGTGGCTCGGCGTGCTTGCCGACGAAGGCCTGATCCTGCGAGAACCCGATCCCGAGGATCACCGCCGCGTGCTGGTGCGCCTCACCAGCAAGGGCAAGGAGGGGATGCAACGCTTCTTCGAGGCTGTCGAGACCGGGCTTCACGTCCCGGTCCCCGCCCCGCCCGCTCAGCCGCGCGCGCGAAAGCAGTCGCGCCCGGCGTAGACCGCAGAATCGCCGAGCTCCTCCTCGATGCGGATCAGCTGGTTGTATTTGGCGAGCCGGTCCGACCGCGCAAGCGAGCCGGTCTTGATCTGCCCGCAATTGGTCGCCACCGCGAGGTCGGCGATGGTCGCGTCCTCGGTCTCGCCCGAACGGTGGCTCATCACGCAGGTGTAGCGTGCGCGGTGCGCCATATCGACCGCCGCGAGCGTTTCGGTCAGCGTGCCGATCTGGTTGACCTTCACCAGCAGCGAATTGGCAAGCCCGCGGCCGATCCCGTCCTTGAGGCGCGCGGGATTGGTGACGAACAGGTCATCGCCCACCAGCTGCACCTTGTCGCCCAGCTGCGCGGTGAGCGCCGCCCAGCCTTCGAAATCGTCCTCGCTCATGCCGTCCTCGATCGAACGGATCGGGTATTCGGCGCAGAGCTTGGCGAGGTAGTCAGCCATTTCGCCCGGCGCGAGGCTGAGACCCTCGCCGCTGATCTCGTACTTGCTGTCCTTGAAGAACTCGGTGGCCGCGCAGTCCAAGGCGAGCACGATGTCCTCGCCCGGCTTGAATCCGGCCTTGGCGATCGATTCCATGATGAAATCGAGCGCCGCCCGCGTGCTCGCGAGATCCGGCGCGAAGCCGCCTTCGTCGCCGACGCTGGTCGCGAGGCCCTTCTGATGCAGGCCCTTCTTGAGGGTGTGGAACACCTCCGCCCCCCAGCGCACCGCCTCGGCGAGGCTGTCGGCGCCGACCGGCATGATCATGAATTCCTGGATGTCGATCGGGTTGTCGGCGTGCTCGCCCCCGTTGATGATGTTCATCATCGGCACCGGGAGCATATGCGCCGAGACGCCGCCGAGATAGGAATAGAGCGGCAGCCCGCGCGCATTCGCCGCCGCCTTGGCGACCGCGAGGCTAGTGCCGAGGATTGCGTTCGCGCCGAGGCGGCTCTTGTTGGCCGTGCCGTCGAGGGCGATCAGCGACAGGTCGATGTCGCGCTGGTCCTCGGCATCGAAGTTCTCGACCAGCAGCTCCCGGATCTCGGTGTTGACCGCCTCGACGGCCTTCAGCACCCCCTTGCCGAGATAACGGCCTGCGTCGCCATCACGCAGTTCCACCGCCTCATGCGCCCCGGTCGATGCGCCCGAGGGCACAGCCGCGCGGCCGAAGCTGCCGTCGTCGAGCAGCACGTCGACCTCGACGGTCGGGTTGCCGCGGCTGTCGAGGATCTCGCGGCCGTGGATGTCGATGATCGCGGTCATGTTTGGCTCCGGCTGTAAAGTGGTTTAGGTTGTCGGCGCATTCCGTGCCTATGGTATTGGGAACGGCATGATTCTGGCGTGACGATTCCAGCACCGGCCGAACGCGCCCCGTCCCTATGCGCGGCAGCAGCCGTGTGCAAGCGGATGGCGCGGGAACCGGGCCGGGCTGGCCGAACGACGCAGAAGAACGCCGAAGGACAAGGAGAATCGCAATGGCAGACACCCCGCAAACCGCCAAGAAGACCCCCGCCAAATCCACCAAGGGCGCGGCCGACAAGACCGAGGGCCCGGTCAAGGCCGCCTCGCGCAAGACAGCTGCGGTCGCCGCAGCCCCTGCGGCCGAGCCGACTGCTGCCTCTCCGCAGGTCGTCGAAGCCAAGAGCCGCTTCAATGCCGCGCTCGAGGAAGCCAAGGCCGGTGCCGCCGCGCTGCGCGCCGAGGCGGAGAACCGCCTTACCGTGGTCGGGGGCCAGGCCAAGGGCAAGGGCGACGATCTCGTTGCCGAAGCGAAGTCCTATGGCGATCAGGCACTTGGCCGCGCCGGCGAACTCGCCGTCGAGGGCAAGAAGGTGACCAGCGACGCGATCGCCTCGCTCGGCAAGGTGGTCGGCGACACTGCCGCCCAGATCGACGAGAAGCTCGGCGCGCCCTATGGCGACTACGCCCGCAAGGCCTCGCGCACGTTGCAGGAGACCTCGGCCAAGCTCGATGCCAAGAGCGTCGAGGAACTCGGCGAGGACGCCCGCGAGCTGGTCCGCAAGAGCCCGGGCGTCGCAGTCGGCGTCGCCGCGGTGTTCGGCTTCTTTCTTGCACGGATGTTCGGCGGCGGGCGGCGCTGATCGGGCGCGAGGCACCTGACACGATGCTCGATACCGAACCCGGCACGCTGCGGTCCGAGGACCCGCCCCTGACCGCGCCCGAGCCCGAAGCGACCCTCGACGATGACGGCGAGGGCAGCGGGCTCGGCGCGCTCAAGGACGACCTCAGCGCTCTGGTCGAGGACGCGCGCACCTACGCTGCGGCGGAGATCGCCTTCCAGAAGACCCGCGCGGGGCTGGCCGGCAAGACGGCCGCCCGCGCGGTCGTCTGGCTGGTGCTCGCGCTGGTGCTCCTCAACCTCGCGCTGATCGCGCTGGCGGTGGGCGCAGTGATCGCGCTCGCGCCGCTGGTGACGATCTGGGGGGCGATCGGGATCGTCGTCGGCGTGTTGCTGATCGGCGTGGCGGTGCTGGTGATGAAGGCGCTCGCCGACGGGCGCACGCTCTCGGCGATGTTCGGTGAGGGGGGCGAGGCATGACGCAGCTTCCCGCCCGCTTCGTCGAGGACCGGGTCCTTCGCGACAAGGCGCGCGCCGTGCTCGCCGAGGATATCGCGCGCCTGCGGGACAATCTGGGCGAGCAGGGCATCGCGAGCCGCGTGTCTTCGGGCGTGACCTCATCGATCTCCACCCGCATCCGCACCGGCGCGCGCGACGTGCTCGATCAGGCGAAAGGCGCTGCGGGGGACCGCAAGGGCGTGCTCGCCGTGCTCATCGGCGCGCTCCTCCTGTGGTTCGCGCGCGGCCCGATTTTCGAATGGATTGAAGAGCTTCGCGAAGGCTTCGATGAAGCCGACGCAAGCCAAGACCCCGAGGCGCCCGCCCCCGAGGCGCCTCCTCAAGGAGACCCCGCATGACCGACCTAGTCCCCATCGACAAGCGCGATGCGCTGCGTGCCCGGATCGAGGCCGCCGAGCGCCGCAATGCCGAGCGCACGCTGGCCGATCAGGCCCGCGAAGCCGCCGAGACGGCCGCCGACTACACCCGCGCGCACCCGCTCACCGTGATCGGCGGAGCCGTCGCGCTCGGCCTTGTCATCGGCCTGCTGACCCGCCCCGGACGGCGCTTCGCGAGCGAGGCTTATCACTCCGCCAGCGATGCGATTTCCGATGCCGCATCAACCGCTTCCTCCAGCGTGAAGCGCGTTACCCGGCGCCGCGGATCGCCGCTTGGCGAACGGATCGGCGAGGCGGTTATGGGCTATGTCATGGCCGCGATCGACGAGCTGCTCGAGGCCGCCCGCACGGGGCAGGAGCGCGCCGCTGATCTGGGCGAGGCTGCGGGCACGCAGGCGCGCAAGCTCTCGGCCGAAGCGTCGGGCGCCGCCGGGGCTGCCGCGGACAGCACCCGCGACATCGTGCGCAAGACCGCCGATGTGGCGGCGGGCGTGGTGCGCGATATCCGGCGCAAGACCAAGGTCTGATCCGCTCCCGAGCGGGGAAGGCTTGCCCTCGGCGCGCGAGGCGCTAGAGGAACGCGCAACCTTCCTCCCCAAGGGCTTCAATCGATGGCAGAAACCACCCCTACCCAGCGGCTCCACCTCGTCATGGGCGGCCGCGTCAAGGACCCGCGCGGGCTCGAGTTCCAGGATCCCGAGAGCATCCACGTGGTCGGCGTGTTCAGCTCCTATGACGCTGCGGTCGATGCGTGGCGCGCGCAGGCACAGCGGACGGTGGACGATGCGGAGATGAAATATGTCGTCGTCCACATCCACAAGCTGCTGACTCCGGAAGATTAAATGCGCGATGGCGGTGATCCGCCCGTACCTTCCGCAGGATGCCGGTGCGATCGCCGACCTGACGCTGGCGGCGATCCGCACGACGGCGCTGAAGGCCTATTCGCCCGAGCAGGTCGCGGCCTGGGCGGCGCGTTTTTCGCCGCAGCGTGTGTTGGACTGGGCCGCGCGGGGGGACACGATCCTCGTCGCGGTGGACGCGAACGACGCCCCGCTCGCCTACACCGTTCTGGCCGAGGGCGGTATCGTCGAGATGCTCTATTGCCACCCCGCGCATACCGGTAAGGGCCTCGCCGGAGCCCTGCTCGCCGCGCTCGAGACGCAGGCGCGGGCAACAAGGGTGCCCCGCCTCACCACCGAGGCGAGCGAATTGGCGTGGCCGGTGTTTGCCAAGGCGGGCTTTGAACGGCTCCATCGCCGCGATTTCGCCATTCGTCATCAGGGCCGCGCAGTGGCGATCCACAATTATGCCATGGCAAAATGGCTCGGCTGACTGTTTCACGTGAAACACGCATCGGGAGGGGGGGCTGAAGGGGGGCTAGAGGGGGTCTGACCCCAGGCAAAGCCAGCCCGAGCCCCGTCTGAGCGGGACCTTGCGCCCGCTTTCAGGGGTCTGCGGGCGAGACCGCTCGGCTCGGATCAGCGCAGCGCCGCCACCGCCGCTGCCACGGCCACCGCCAGCATCGCGAAGCCGGCGCGGGCGAGACGGCCCGCACGGCGGTCTTCCCAGCGGTGCTCGTCGAGCCACCACTTGCCCTGGCCATCGGTGCGGACGATATCGAGGCCCTTCAGCCGCTCGAAGGCGCGCTGGCGGCTTGGCCGGGCAGAGGTGAAGGGAATGGCGTCCGCCATGCTCACGGCGCCCGCCTCGAGGAAATGGGCAGCTACCTTGCGTTCGGCAATCGGCCTTACCGGAACCACTGCCATGATGCGCCCCCCTTACCGGTGAGTCAGATGAACTCGATCTTGTCGACGAGGTAGAACTTCTCGCCCGCAGGCACCGTCACCTCGATCTCGTCACCCACCTGCTTGCCGATCAGCGCGCGCGCCAGCGGCGAGTTGTAGCTGATCCGGCCGCGATTGGCGTCGGCCTCGGTCTGGCCGCAGATCTGGTAGCGCACCGGCTTGTCGTTCTCGTCGAGCAGGGTCACGGTCGCGCCGAAGATGATCTTGTCGCCCGACAGCGTGGTCGGATCGATGATCTGCGCGCGGCTGACCTTGTCCTCGATCTCGGCGATCTGCGCCTCGACCTGGCCCTGGCGTTCCTTGGCGGCGTGATATTCGGCGTTTTCGGACAGGTCGCCGTGAGCGCGGGCCTCCTCGATCGCCTCGACGATCCTGGGGCGTTCCTCGCGCAGGACCTTGAGGTCGGCGGTCAGCCGCTCGTAACCCTCGGCCAGCATCGGGACCTTTTCCATCGTCGCCATATGTCCTTGTCTTTCTCTCTCTGTGCCCGATGCCGCTGGGAAGAAAGGGCCTGCCGCCGTCCGATCCGCACGGCGTCAGGCACTTGTCGCTGTCGGGGGGAGTTTCAATCAATCCCCATAATAGTCCTGCAGGGAGCGGACTTCAAGCTGGTCAGGCCGGATCGCCGTGATCGCCGCGGCGGCTGCCACGCTGCCGGCGGCGGTGGTGTAGTAGGGCACCTTCCCCGCCAGCGCCGCCTGGCGGATCGATTTTGAGTCCAGCAGCGATTGCCAGCCTTCGGTGGTGTTGAAGATCAGCGCGATCTCGCCGTCGATGATCTTGTCGACGATGTGCGGCTGACCCTCGGCGACCTTGTTGACCCGTTCGACCACCAGCCCCTGTTCGGCGAGGTAGGCTTGCGTACCCCCGGTGGCGATCACGCGGAAGCCGTGTTCGATCAGGCGCCTGACCCCTGCGACGATGACCGCCTTGTCGGTGTTCTTGACCGAGACGAACACCGTGCCCCCCTGCGGCAGCATCGAGCCCGCGCCGAGTTGCGACTTGAGGAAAGCGGCCTCGAAGGTGGCGTCGATCCCCATCACCTCGCCGGTCGATTTCATTTCCGGGCTCAGCACCGGGTCGGCACCGGGGAAGCGGGCGAAGGGGAAGACCGCTTCCTTGACCGCCATGTAGGGCAGGTCGCGCTTGAAGGCGGGGAAGTTCGCCAGCGGTTCGCCCGCCATCACCCTCGCGGCGATCTTCGCGACCGGCTGGCCGATGGCCTTCGCGACGAAGGGCACGGTGCGGCTGGCGCGCGGGTTGACCTCGATGAGGTAAACGGTGGAGTCCTTCACCGCGAACTGGATGTTCATGAGGCCTTTCACACCCAGCGCGAAGGCCAGCGCCTCGGCCTGGCGTTCCATCTCGGCGATGATATCCGCGGGCAGGCTGTAGGGCGGCAGGGTGCAGGCGGAATCGCCGGAGTGGACGCCCGCCTCCTCGATATGCTGCATCACGCCCGCGATGCGGACTTCCGTGCCGTCGCACAGGGCATCGACGTCGCATTCGATGGCATCGCGCAGATACTGGTCGATCAGCACCGGGCTGTCGCCGGAGACGTTCACGGCCGTGGCGATGTAGCTGTCGAGCTGGGCTTCGCTGTCGACGATCTCCATCGCCCGGCCGCCGAGCACGTAGGAGGGGCGCAGCAGGACGGGATAGCCGATCCGCGCGGCGACCGCGGCGGCCTCGTCACGGCTGCGGGCGATGCCGTTGTCGGGCTGCTTCAGTTTCAGCTTGCTGACCAGCTTGGCGAAGCGCTCGCGATCTTCGGCGAGGTCGATCGCGTCGGGCGAGGTGCCGAGGATGGGGATCCCCGAATCCTCCAGCGCCTGCGCGAGCTTCAATGGCGTCTGCCCGCCGAACTGCACGATAACGCCGAGGAGCTCACCCTGCGACTGTTCGACCCGCAGGATCTCCAGCACGTCCTCATCGGTCAGCGGCTCGAAATAGAGGCGGTCGGAGGTGTCGTAGTCGGTCGAGACGGTCTCGGGATTGCAGTTGACCATGATCGTCTCGAAGCCCTGCTCCGCAAGCGCAAAGCAGGCGTGGACGCAGCAATAGTCGAACTCGATGCCCTGCCCGATCCGGTTGGGGCCGCCGCCGAGGATGACGATCTTCTTCCTGTCGGATGGGGCCGCTTCGCATTCGGGCGCGCCGAAGGTGGGGGCCTCGTAGGTCGAATACATGTAGGGCGTGATCGCCTCGAATTCGGCGGCGCAGCTGTCGATGCGCTTGAAGACCGGGGTGACGCCGAGCTTGTGGCGCAGCGCGCGCACTTCCGCGGCGCTGGTCGCGCCCGCCATGGCTTGGAGGGCATCGTGCAGCAGGCCCGAACGCTTCGCCTGCGTCTCGGCAAGCCCGCCCGCAACCCCCACCGAGCGCACCGCGAGGGTGGCGAGGCGCCGGTCGGAGAAGCCCATCGCCTTGAGGCGGCGCAGCGCTGCGGCATCGCGCGGCAGGCCATCTTTCTGAACCTGCCGCTCGGCGGCGATGATCCCCTCGATCTGGCGCAGGAACCACGGGTCGTAGAAGGTGACCGCGGCGATCTCCTCCACCGTCAGCCCCTCGCGGAACGCCTGCCCGACCTTCAGGAGCCTGTCGGGGGTGCGGCGGGAAAGCGAGGCGGTGATGACGTCCTTCCCGGCGCCTTCCAGTTCCAGCACGCGGTTGAACCCGTCGAGCCCGGTCTCGAGCCCGCGCAGGGCCTTCTGCACCGATTCCTGGAAATTGCGGCCGATTGCCATGACTTCGCCGACGCTCTTCATGGCGGTCGAGAGGTCCGGCTGCGCGCCCTTGAACTTCTCGAAGGCGAAGCGCGGGATCTTCGTCACCACGTAGTCGATGGTCGGCTCGAAGCTGGCCGGCGTCGCGCCGGTGATCTCGTTGGTGAGCTCGTCCAAGGTGTACCCGACGGCGAGCTTGGCGGCGACGCGGGCGATGGGGAAGCCGGTGGCCTTGGAGGCGAGCGCCGAGGAGCGCGATACGCGCGGGTTCATCTCGATGACGATCAGCCGCCCGTCCTTCGGATTGACCGCGAACTGGACATTGGAACCGCCTGTTTCGACGCCGATTTCCCTGAGCACGGCGATGCTCGCCGAGCGCATGATCTGGTATTCCTTGTCGGTCAGCGTCAGCGCCGGGGCGACCGTGATCGAATCGCCGGTGTGGACCCCCATCGGATCGACGTTCTCGATCGAGCAGATGATGATCGCGTTGTCCTTGCGGTCGCGCACAACCTCCATCTCGAACTCCTTCCATCCGAGGAGCGATTCCTCGATGAGGACTTCGGTGGTGGGCGAGGCGTCGAGGCCCTCGCGCACGATCTGGTCGAACTCGGTCTTGTTATAGGCGATCCCGCCCCCGGTGCCGCCGAGGGTGAAGCTGGGGCGGATGATCGCGGGCAGCCCCGTGCGCTCCAGCACCGCGCGCGCCTGTTCCAGCGTATTGGCCACCCCCGAGCGCGCCGATTCCAGCCCGATCGCATCCATCGCCTCGCGGAAGCGCTGGCGGTTCTCGGCCTTGTCGATGGCGTCGGCCTTCGCGCCGATCATCTCGACGCCGTATTCCTTGAGAACGCCCATTTCGTCGAGCTTCAGCGCGCAGTTCAATGCCGTCTGCCCGCCCATCGTCGGCAGCAGCGCATCGGGCCGCTCCTTGGCGATGATCTTGGCGACGATCTCGGGCGTGATCGGCTCGATATAGGTCGCGTCGGCAAAGTCCGGATCGGTCATGATCGTCGCTGGGTTGGAGTTGACGAGGATGACCCGGTAGCCCTCCTCCTTCAACGCCTTGATCGCCTGCGTGCCGGAGTAATCGAACTCGCACGCCTGGCCGATGATGATCGGGCCAGCGCCAATGACGAGGATCGAGGCAATGTCGGTTCTTTTGGGCATCAGGTGAGCTTTGCTATTGAAAGCCCCTTCCCTCGAGGGAAGGGGTTGGGGATGGGTGTGCCACGATGGCGGAGAAGAAACTGACAGGCCTCGCGCGCAACCTGCGCAACAATGCGACCGATGCGGAGCAGCGCCTGTGGCTGCACCTGCGCGCGAGCCGCTTCGAGGGCGCCAAGTTCACCCGGCAGTTTCCCATCGGCAACTTCATCGCCGACTTCGCGTGCCGGAGCCTGCGCCTCGCCATCGAACTCGACGGCGGGCAGCATTCCGGCAGTGCCGCCGACGCGAACCGCACGCGCATCATCGAGGCCCACGGTTACCGCGTGATCCGCTTCTGGAACAACGAGGTTCTCGAGAACTTGGACGGCGTTCTGACGGTAATTGCGCAAGAGATAGCCATAGCGCGAAATCGCTAGGCCCCTTCCCTTGAGGGAAGGGGTTGGGGATGGGTGCTCCACACCCGATGAGTAGCCCTGCCCCCTCACCGCCGAACCCCCATCCCCAACCCTTCCCCAAGGGGAAGGGAGTATGTTGGCTGAGCCATCACAGCCCCCCCACGAACTTCTCGAACAGATAGAAGCTGTCCTGCGGCCCCGGGCTCGCCTCGGGGTGATACTGCACCGCAAACGCCCGCTTGCCCTTGATCGCGATCCCGCAATTCGTCCCATCGAACAGCGAAACATGGGTCTGCTCCACACCTTCGGGCAAGGTCGCCGCGTCCACCGCGAAGCCGTGGTTCATCGAGGTGATCTCGACGAGGCCGGTGGTCTCCCCCCAGCCCTCGCCGACGCGCTGGACAGGGTGGTTCGCGCCGCGGTGGCCCTGGTGCATCTTGATCGTCTTCGCCCCCGCGGCGAGCGCGAGCATCTGGTGGCCGAGGCAGATGCCGAACAGCGGCACATCCGCATCGAGCAGCGCCCTGATCACCGGCACGGCATATTCGCCCGTCGCCGCCGGATCGCCCGGGCCGTTGGAGAGGAACACGCCGTCGGGCTGCAAGGCCATCACTTCGTCGAACGAGGTCTTGGCGGGCACCACCGTCACCCGCGCCCCGGCTTTCACCAGATTGCGGAAGATGTTGTCCTTGGAGCCGTAGTCGATCGCGACGACATGAGGCAAATCGCCGCCTCCGTTCGCCTCGAGCCCTTCGGCAGGCTCAGGATGAACTGCCGACATTCTGTCGTCAGTCGAGAGGCCTTCGCCTTGTGTCTCGACGTCGCTCGACACGAACGGGGATTGTTTGCCCGCCACCGACGGGGCGGGTTTTTTCGACCAGGGCGCGCGGCCGTAGCCCTTGCCGAGGGTCCAGTAGCCGCCCTCCCAGCCCTCGTGCTTGTCGCGGGTGACGCGGATCGCGAGGTCCATGCCCTCGAGCCCCGGCCACTCCTGCGCGCGCTTCAGCAGGGCGTCGAGGTCGAACTTGCCGTCCGGCGCGTGGGCGATCACCGCATTGGGCGCGCCGGAATGGCGGATGCGGCGGGTCAATGCGCGGGTGTCGATGCCCGCCAGCCCAATCTTGCCGTTCCTCGCCATCCACTCGACGAACCGCTCGGCCGAACGGAAGTTGGAGGGCTCGGTCACGTCCTCGCGCACCACGCAGCCGACCGCGCCCTCCACCTTGCTCTCGACGTCTTCACCATTGGCGCCGACATTGCCGATATGCGGGAAGGTGAAGGTGACGATCTGGGCTGCGTAGGAGGGATCGGTCATGATCTCCTGGTAGCCGGTCATCGCGGTGTTGAAGCACACCTCGCCCACGCTCGCGCCGACATGGCCGAAGCCCCTGCCCCACAGCACCGTGCCATCAGCCAGGACGAGGACTCCCGTCGCCCCCGAGGGGCGCCCACTGTTAAACGCCCCTGAAGGTTGCGCGCGAGAGGGTGCGGGGTCGGCCATGGGGCGCTCCGTTGATGGTGTTACCGGCGATGGTGCTAAGTTTTGCCCGCTAGGCCCCTCGCCCCCTGCCGTCAACCTAGGCGTGTGCCTTGAATTGCGTTAGGGGCGCGGGCCGCAACCCCATCCACAGGAATATCGAAATGATCCGTGACGACATCAAGGCCGCCACCATCGCCGCGATGAAGGCAGGCGAAAAGGACCGCACCGCCGCGCTCCGCCAGATCGCCGCCAAGATCAAGGACCGCGACATCGAGGAGCGCACCGCGTCGAAGCCCACGCCCGACGACGAGCTGGTGGTGAGCGTGCTCCAGAAGATGGCCAAGCAGCGCCGCGAATCGATCGAGATGTACGACAATGGCGGCCGCGCGGAGCTTGCGGCGGTCGAGCGCGCGGAGCTCGCGGTGATCGAGGAATTTCTGCCGCAGATGATGGACGAGGCCGCCACCCGCGCGGCGATCGAGGCTATCAAGGCGGAGACGGGTGCATCGAGCATGAAGGACATGGGCACCGTCATGGCCGAGCTGAAAGCGCGGCACGGCGCGGTGATCGACGGGAAGCTCGCGAGCGGGCTGGTGAAGGCGGCGCTTTCGTAGTTCCACCCCTTCCGGTCGTGTCGAGCGAAGTCGAGACACCTGTGCGAGGCAGCCTCTCGACTTCGCTCGAGGCGAACGGATCTCATCAAACCTCCGTTCGTGTCGAGCGTAGTCGAGACACAGTTGCGATGGCCTCTCGACTTCGCTCGAGGCGAACGGGTATGAGGCAGGGATGGCCTTCTGGTGCTACATATTGCGCTGTTCCGACGGCAAATATTACACCGGGCATACCGATGATCTCGATCGCCGGGTTGCCGAACATCAGCACGATGGTCACTGCGATTTCACGTCGAAGCGCCGTCCTGTAACGCTGCTGTGGGCGGAAGATTTCCCGACGCGATACGAAGCTCTCGATGCGGAGCTGCGCGTGAAGAAATGGTCGCGCGCCAAGAAGGAGGCTCTCGCGCGGTCCGACTGGCAGGCGCTTTCGCACTTCGCCAAGCCGCCTTCGGAACGATCCACAGGCACTCCACCGATAGGTGTCTCGACTGCGCTCGACACGAACGGGGATGGGGCGCAGTAGGACCCCATGGCCATCACCCCGCAATGGAAGGACGAGCTGCGTGCGCGGATCACGTTGTCCTCGCTTGTCCAGCGGTCGGTCAAGCTCACCCGGGCGGGGCGCGAGTGGAAGGGGTGTTGTCCGTTCCACGACGAGAAGACGCCGAGCTTCTACGTCAACGACAGCAAGCAGTTCTACCACTGCTTCGGCTGCGGGGCGCATGGCGATGCGATCAGCTGGATGGTCGACAACCAGGGCCTCGCCTTCATGGACGCCATCAAGGAGCTGGCGGGCATCGCCGGGATGGAGGTCCCCGCCCCCGATCCGGTGCAGGCGAAGAAGGCCGAGGCCCGCGCCAGCCTGATCGACGTGACCGAGGCGGCGCAGAAGTTCTACGTCGAGAGCCTCGCCGGGCCTTCCGGCGCGGCGGCGCGGGACTATCTCCAGCGGCGCGGGTTTTCCCCGCAGGTGATGCGCGAATTCGGCTTCGGCTGGGCGCCCGATGACCGGCAGGCGCTCCCCCGCGCCCTGCCCGCTTTCGGCGAGGATATGCTCGAGGGCGCCGGGATGCGCGCGAGCAACGAGGCTGGCGAGCGCTACGACCGCTTCCGGGGGCGTGTCATGCTCCCGATCCAGGACCAGCGCGGGCGGGTGATCGCCTTCGGGGGGCGGATCCTCGGGCAACGCGACGGGGTGGCGAAATACCTCAACTCCCCCGACACCGAGCTCTTCGACAAGGGGCGCACCCTCTACAATCTCCACCGCGCCGCGCCCGCCGCGCGCCAGTCGGGGCGGGTGGTGGTGGTCGAGGGCTACATGGACGTGATCGCGCTCGCCAACGCGGGGATCGCCGACGTGGTCGCGCCCTTGGGGACGGCGCTGACCGAAATGCAGCTCGAGATGCTGTGGCGCATGGTCGAGGTGCCGGTCTTGTGCTTCGACGGCGATGCGGCGGGCCAGCGCGCGGCGATGCGGGCCATCACCCGCGCCCTGCCGCTGCTTGGCCCGATGCGATCGCTCGCCATCGTGCGGCTGCCGGCGGGGCTCGATCCCGACGACCTCGTCAAGGCGCAAGGGGCCAGGGCGATGGAGGACCTCCTCGCCCGGCCCGCCAGCCTCATCGACGCGCTGTGGGAGTTCGAGCGCGACGCGCAGCCGCTCGCCACCCCCGAGGCCAAGGCCGGGCTGAAGGCGCGGCTCATGGCCCATGTCGAGACCATCGCCGATCCCGAAGTGAAGAGCCTCTACCGCCGCGAGCTTTCGGACCGCTTCTCGGCCTTCGCCTACCCGCCCCGTCCGCCCCGTCCGTCCGCCCCCGCGCGGCGCGGGCCGTGGAAGGGCGCCGCGATGCCCCCGCCCGGCCTCTCGGACGAGGCGCGCGGGCGGCTTGCGGCGATCATGGCAGGGGCGCAGCGACAGGGGCTGCTCGCGGCGGTGCTGGGGGGGCTTGCACGCTATCCGGGGCAGATCGCGCGCCATGCCGAGGCGCTCTCCGCCCTCGCCCGGCATGATCGCGGCGCCGCCCCCTTCATCGAATCCCTCTTCGAACTTGCGGAAACGCTTGATTCGCGCGACGCAACCGCCATATGCACAGCCACGCAAGGCCAACCCGTCCCGTCGGCAGATACCCGCTACGCCTTTCTCGATGAAGGCACCGATCCCGACGCTGCGTGCGAGGAGCTGGCCGAAGCTGTGTCGCTGCTGGTCGAAAGGCCGGCGCTTGAGGCTGCGCTTGCGGCCACGATCGCCCGTTTCGACAGCGATCCGGAAGGATCGTTTGCCGAGCAGACCCGCCTGCGCACGCAGCTCATGGCAGTCGAGGAACGGTTGAAGGCCTTCGGGCGCCGCAAGGCGGCACCCGTCGCCGGGACGAAGGATACCGCCTGACGCGGCGGACATGGGATTAACGGGTGACCCGCGGGCAGTGCGCAAGCGGCGGGCGACCCCTGACGACGGATTGAAACGCATTTATGGCCGAAAAAGAAGATGCCCCGCTGATCGATCTCAACGAGGCTTCGATCAAGAAGCTGATCAGCAAGGCGAAGAAGCGCGGCTATGTCACCTATGACGAGCTGAACGAGGCGCTGCCCTCGGGCGAGATGAGCCCCGACCAGATCGAGGACATCCAGACCGCGCTTTCCGAAATGGGCGTGCAGATCGTCGAGACCGACGAGGACGCCGAGGCCGAAGCCGAGGATCGCGAGGACGGCGAGACCGAGGATGTCGTCGCCGATGACGACGACGATGATGACGATGGCGACCGCAAGGCCCCCAAGGATGCCCGCGCCGCCAACAAGAAGCTCGCCACGGGCGAGCGCACCGACGATCCGGTGCGGATGTATCTGCGCGAGATGGGCGCGGTCGAGCTCCTCAGCCGCGAGGGCGAGATCGCCATCGCCAAACGCATTGAAGCGGGCCGCGACATGATGATCATGGGGCTTTGTGAAAGCCCGATCACCTTCCACGCGATCATCCAGTGGTCGGAAGCCCTCAACAACGGCGATATGCAGCTGCGCGAGATTCTCGATCTCGACGCGATGCTCTCCAAGGAGCCGCCGGCCGAGAAGATGGCCGAGGGCGCCGAGGATGACGACGACGACGAGATCTCCGAAGCCACCGCCGGCCCGACGATCCGCGAGGACGACGAGGTCGAGGACGAGCCGGAGGCGGATGCCGACGAGGACGAGGACGGCGAGGGCCGCCCCAAGCGCGAGGAGGAAGAGGAGGAAGACAACACCCTCTCCCTCGCCCAGATGGAAGCCGCCCTGAAGCCCGAGGCGCTGGAACGCTTCGCGCGCATCACCACGCTGTTCAACGCCTTTGAAAAGCTTCAGGCCGAGCGCGTCGACACGCTCGCGGCGGGCAATGCCTTCCCGGCGGCCAAGGAAGCCAAGTACGAGCAGCTGCGCGAGGATCTCACCGCCGAGGTCGAAAGCGTGCAGTTCCACGCAACCAAGATCGAATTCCTAGTCGACAACCTCTATGCCTTCAACCGCCGGCTGACCACGCTGGGCGGGCAGATGCTGCGTCTGGCCGAGCGTCACAAGGTCAAGCGCGTCGACTTCCTCAATGCCTACATGGGCAACGAGATGGACGATGCCTGGATTCGCGAGCGCGCGGCCAAGGACAAGAAGTGGGCCGCCTTCCTCGAGCGCGAGGAAGACGCGATCGAGCGCATCCGCAGCGAAATCGCCGACATCGCCGCGCAGACCGGCATGAGCCTCGCCGAGTTCCGGCGCATCGTCAACATGGTCCAGAAGGGCGAGCGCGAGGCGCGCATCGCCAAGAAGGAGATGGTCGAGGCGAACCTGCGCCTGGTCATCAGCATCGCCAAGAAATACACCAACCGCGGCCTACAATTCCTTGATCTTATTCAGGAAGGCAATATCGGGTTGATGAAGGCGGTCGATAAGTTCGAATACCGCCGCGGCTACAAGTTCAGCACCTACGCGACGTGGTGGATCCGGCAGGCGATCACCCGCAGCATTGCCGATCAGGCGCGCACCATCCGCATTCCGGTGCACATGATCGAGACGATCAACAAGCTGGTGCGCACGAGCCGCCAGTTCCTCCACGAGGAAGGCCGCGAGCCGACCCCTGAGGAAATGGCCGCCCGCCTCTCCATGCCCCTGGAGAAGGTGCGCAAGGTGATGAAGATCGCCAAGGAGCCGATCTCCCTCGAAACCCCCATCGGGGACGAGGAAGACAGCCACCTCGGCGATTTCATCGAGGACAAGAACGCGATCATCCCCGTGGATGCCGCGATCCAGGCGAACCTCAAGGAAACCGTCACCCGCGTGCTGGCGTCGCTCACCCCGCGCGAGGAGCGCGTGCTGCGGATGCGCTTCGGCATCGGGATGAACACCGATCACACGCTCGAAGAAGTCGGCCAGCAGTTCTCGGTGACCCGCGAACGTATCCGGCAGATCGAAGCGAAGGCGCTCAGGAAGCTCAAGCACCCGAGCCGCAGCCGCAAGATGCGCTCGTTCCTCGATCAGTGACAGGCGTGCCGAACGTCGCCCGTGCCGCCACCGCCTTTGCCGCGGCGCTCCTGTCGGCTGTGCCGGCGGCGGCGCTTGGGCGGGCTGAATCCTATGTCCCGCCCGCCGACGAACTGGCCGAGGCCAGCATCATCATCGATGCGATGTTCCCGCCCGACAAGCGAGAGCAAATCCTTCTCGATCTTGCGGGCGCGGTGGCAAGCCAGGCAGCCGCTGGCGTGATGACCGGCCAGCTCTTCGAGGAGCCCGGGATCAAGGCGATTGTGGACGCCTATTTGGCAGACCTGCCGACCAACTTCCGGCCGCTGTTCGCCAAGCACATGCCCCGGATCTTCGAGGCAACCGCGGTTGCCTACACCCGCGAATTCACGCTTGAGGAACTGCGTGATATCAGCGCCTTCGCACGCACGCCCAGCGGGCAGCGCTACTTCATCAGCCTGCAGAAGTTCCAGAGCGACCCGGTCGTCGCGGCGGCAAATCAGGCGATGTTTGCCGATCTGGCGCCGATCCAGCAGGCGGCGAGCGCCCGTTTGCGCCAGCAGGTCGAGGATTACCTGATCGCCAACCCGCAGGTGCTCGAACGATTGCAGAAGTCCGGGTCCTGATCGCCCCGCAGTGGGCGACTGCCGCGCGAACATTCGGCCCGCTGCCGCTGATGCCTGCAATCATGGTCGCCTTGCCCGTTGATGAACTCGGCTTCCGACTGTCCGAACCATGCCGGGCTGGGCGTCGACCGAGGCTCTGGGCGGATCAGTCCTTTTTCTCCGGAAGGCCCTCACGCTTGGTGGCGGCGAGCTCCTCCAGCTCCTCCTCGCTCATCGATTTCTCCATGCTCTTCGAGGCGCCTTTCAGGTCCTTCTTCGGCGTCTCGCCGCGCTTGGCGGAGAGAGCGGCTCCGGCGGCCTTCTGCTGGGCTTTCGACTTGGCTGGCATGGCGGGTTCTCCTTTGGGCTGGAAAGGTGCCGCCACTCTAGGCGCGCGCCGCCGGGCCGCCCCTAAACCAGGTCAGCGCCGCCTGAAAGGCCACACCAGCTGCGCCGCCCAGCCCTCGGGCGCGCGCTCGCCGGCGATGCCGTAGCCGGCGGGCCAGCGGCTTTCCGGCATATGATGCGTGCCGAACCAGCGGTCGATCATCGGCAGGTGCACGGCGAAGTTGACGTCCCGCGCTTCGGCTTCGATGGCGTGGTGCCAGTGGTGGAAGCGGGGCATGGCGATCCACCTCTCCGGCCAGGCCGCACGCGGCGCGAAGTTCGCGTGGATGAAGACGGCGTGAAAGCTGACGAGCGCGAGATAGGCGTAGACCGCGCTTTGTTCGAAGCCCGCCACCAGCAGCGCCAGCAGCACCAGCCCGCGCGTGACGATCACATCGACAAGGTGCAGGCGCGATCCCGCGATCCAGTCCATCGTTTCCACCGAGTGGTGCACCTTGTGGAAGCGCCACAGCACTGGCACGCGGTGGAAGGCGCGGTGGACGCCGTATTGCGCGAGGTCCGCGACCAGCACCGCGAGGGCGAACTGCACGAGCCAAGGCAGGCTCTGCACCGCGCCCTGCAAGGCGGGCACCGCCAGCGCCTCGCCGAGCATCACCGCCGGGGCGAGCACCGCGACGCTCATCACCTGCGCCAGCGCGTGGCTGGCGAAGAAATATTGCGTGTCGGTCAGCCAGCCCCTGCGGAACGTGCCCTGCCCCTTGCGCTGCGCAAAGGCGCGTTCGAGCGGCACGAACACGGCCGCGGTCGTCAGTGTCCCGAGCACGAACCAGTCGAGCCCGAGGTAGATGGTGCTCGCTTCCCCACGCGGGATATCCACCCCGCCCGCGCCGAGCGCCAGCGCCGCGCCCGCCAGCGCAAGGCCCGCAAGCCCGAGCGCCTTCCTGCGCCGCAGCAGCATCGACAGTCCTGCCAGCGCCATCGCCGCGAGCAGGGCGAGGTCGATCGCAAGCCGCACCAGACCCAGCGGATAGCGCGCGCGCAGCTCGGGCAAGGTGAGGTACTGCGGGAAATGCAGGCACAACACCGCCATCAGCGCCAGCAGCGCGAGGGCGATCCCCAGCACCCCGCTCAGCCAGCCCGTGCCGACATGGCGCGGGCGATCGTCCGCGAAGACGCGGGCGAGCCATCGCTCGGCGCTCATCCGGGGCGCAGGGGCATCCATGCCGCCGCCATAGCACGCGCGCCGTCCCGAAGTGGTTAAGCCCCTCGCCCAAAAAAGGCTGCGGGCGGGGTGGAGAATTCTCCCGCCAGCGACTATGGCAGCCCCATGCGCATCGCCATCGCCTCAGACCATGCCGCCGTGGAGCTCAAGGCGGACCTTGCCGAGTGGCTCATCGAGGAGGGTCACGAGGTCGCCGACCTCGGCCCCGAGCCGGGGCAGAGCGTCGATTACCCCGATTACGGCTACCGCCTCGCCGAGATCATCGCCGAAGGGACGGCCGAATACGGCATCGCCCTGTGCGGATCGGGGATCGGCATTTCGATCAGCGTCAACCGCCATCCCGATGTGCGCTGCGCGCTCGTCTCCGAGCCGCTGTCCGCCGCCCTCGCTCGCGAGCACAACGATGCCAATTGCATCGCATTGGGCGCGCGTCTCGTAGGGATCGAAATGGCGAAATCCTGCGTTGCCACCTTTCTCGACACAGAATTCGCCGATGCCGGCGATCCGTCCGGGCGCCACCAGCGCCGGGTCGGCAAGCTTGGCAAGCCGCCCTTCCTTCCCGATCACATCGAGACCCATCAATGAGCACAGCCCCCCTCGATTTCGCCGCCCGTGCCGACAATTCCCTCGACCGGTTCTGGCATGACGACCTTGCGGCTGCCGATCCCGAGATCGCGGCGGCCATCGGCAAGGAACTCGCCCGGCAGCGCGACAAGATCGAGCTGATCGCGAGCGAGAACATCGCTTCGCGCGCGGTGCTCGAGGCGGCGGGCAGCGTCTTCACCAACAAGTATGCCGAAGGCTATCCGGGCAAGCGCTACTACGGCGGCTGCGACTATGCCGACGTGGTCGAGACGCTGGCGATCGAGCGCGCCAAGGAGCTGTTCGGCTGCAATTTCGCCAACGTCCAGCCCAACTCGGGCTCGCAGATGAACCAGGCGGTGTTCCTCGCGCTGCTCAATCCGGGCGACACCTTCATGGGGCTCGACCTCAATTCGGGCGGACATCTCACCCACGGCTCGCCGGTGAACATGAGCGGCAAGTGGTTCAACGTCGTCTCCTACGGCGTCACCCGCGAGACCGAGACCATCGACATGGAGGAGGTCGCCAGCAAGGCCCGGGAGCACAAGCCCAAGATCATCATCTGCGGCGGCACCGCCTATTCGCGGACCTGGGACTTCCCGGCCTTCCGCGCGATCGCCGACGAGGTGGGCGCGGTGCTGCTATGCGACATGAGCCACATCTCCGGCCTCGTCGCAGGGGGAGCGCATCCCTCGCCCTTCCCGCATTGCGACATCGTCACCTCGACCACCCACAAGAGCCTGCGCGGGCCACGCTCGGGCATCATCCTGTGGAACGACGACAAGTTCACCAAGCCCCTCAACATGGCGGTCTTCCCCGGCCTTCAGGGCGGTCCGCTGATGCATATCGTTGCGGCCAAGGCGGTCGCCTTCCGCGAGGCGCTGCGGCCCGAATTCAAGACCTATGCCCACCGCATCGTCGAAAATGCCCGTGCGCTCGCCGCCAGCCTTGAGGAGAACGGCCTGAGGATCGTCTCGGGCGGCACGGACAATCACTCGATGCTGGTCGACCTGACGGCCAAGAACGTCACCGGCAAGGACGCGGAGAAGGGCCTCGACCGCGCCTTCCTCACCTGCAACAAGAACGGCATCCCCTACGACACCCGCTCGCCCTTCGTGACCAGCGGCATCCGCTTGGGCACGCCCGCCGGCACCACCCGCGGCTTCGGGCCCGAGGAGTTCAGGACCGTCGGCAAGCTCATCGCCGAAGTGGTTGAAGGCCTTGCCAAGAACGGACCCGAGGGCGATGCGCAGATCGAGGAGTCGGTGCGCCAGCGGGTCGGTGCGCTGTGCGCCGATTTCCCCGTCTACCCCGGTATGTGAGGACCCCTGCCATGAACGAACCCAACGGCACCCAGGACTGGGTGGAAGATGTGAAGGCCGAAGTTTCCGGGATGGCGAAGGAGGGAATGAACCACCCCTCGACCAAGCCGGTGCTGACCGGCGCCGCGGTGGGCGCGCTGGCCGGGGCCGTGCTCCCGGTGGTCTCGTGGCCGCTCGGCCTGCTGGCGGGCGCGGGCTATATGCTCTACACGAGGATCAAGAAGTAAGCTTCTGAATGCGCTGCCCCTTCTGCGCCCATGACGATACTCAGGTAAAGGACAGCCGCCCGACCGAGGACAATGCCTCGATCCGGCGGCGTCGCCAGTGCTCGTCCTGCGGGGCGCGCTTCACCACCTTCGAGCGGGTGCAGCTGCGCGAGGTCGTGGTGGTCAAATCCGGTGAACGCCGGGAGCCGTTCGAGCGCGCCAAGCTCGAACAGTCGATCGCCCTCGCCTCGAGGAAGCGCGGGATCGATCAGGAGCGCCTGGACCAGCTCATCAGCGGTATCCAGCGCCAGGTCGAAACCTCGGGCGAGGCCGAGGTCCCTTCCGCCAGAATCGGGGAGCTGGTGATGGAGGGGCTGCGGCAGATCGACTCGGTCGCCTATATCCGCTTCGCATCCGTGTACCGCGATTTTTCCGAGGCGCGCGACTTCGAGGAATTTGCCCACACCGTGCAGCAAGCCGCCAAGGATTGAGGACATAATGGCCGACCTCAACAAGCCGGTGATCGTCCTCGTGCGCCCGCAATTGGGCGAGAACATCGGCAAGGCGGCGCGCGCGATGCTCAACTTCGGGCTCACCGAGATGCGTCTCGTCGCCCCCCGCGACGGGTGGCCCAATCCCTCGGCGGGGCCTGCGGCGGCGGGGGCGGACATCGTGCTCGAACAGGCGAAGATTTACGCTACCACCGCCGAAGCCGTCGCCGACTGTGCGCACGTCCATGCCACCACGGTGAGAAAGCGCGGCGTCACCAAGCCGGTGATCGGCGCCGACGAGGCGGGGCGGCAGGTCCATACCCTCGCCGGGCGCCACGCGATCATCTTCGGGCCGGAGCGCTCGGGGCTGGAGACCGAGGACGTGGCGCTCGCGCGCAATATCCTCACAATCCCGATCAACCCCGAATTCGGCTCGCTGAACCTTGCGCAGGCGGTGATCCTCGTCGCCTATGAATGGTCGCGAATCGGGCGCGAGATCGCCGACGCGGGCGAGGTGCTGGTGCAGCCGACGCTCGAGGACACCCTTCCCCCTGCCCCGCAGGAAGAGCTCGAGGCGATGATCGCGCACTTCGAGAAACTGCTGACCCCGCGCGGCTATTTCCGTCCCGCCACGCGTGCGGAAGCAACCCGCCGCACGCTGCGCGGTCTGCTGACCAAGCCGGGCTGGAACCATCTCGAGGTGCGCACCCTGCGCGGGGTTCTGAGCTATCTCGAACGCGACCGGGACGATCCGCGCAACTGAGCCTGCCGCAAGCGGCTTGACGCTTGACCTCACCGGCGTTCCTGCTATGCGCGCGCCTTCGCAATTGGCCCTGCACCCCGGTGAAGCAGTGGCCGCATCCGGCAATCGCTGGATGGTGCGGTGCCGGGTTCAAGGCCTCCCGCAGTGGGCGGCCCAGCAAATTTGAAGGAAACGACTTATGTCGAAGCGCAAGAGCGCCAAGCACAAGCTTGACCGCCGCATGGGCGAGAACATCTGGGGCCGCCCGAATTCCCCGGTGAACAAGCGCTCCTACGGTCCCGGCCAGCACGGCCAGCGCCGCAAGGGCAAGATGAGCGACTATGGCCTGCAGCTGCGCGCCAAGCAGAAGCTCAAGGGCTACTACGGCGACGTCACCGAAAAGCAGTTCAAGCGCAGCTACCTCGAAGCCTCGCGCATGAAGGGCGACACCAGCCAGAACCTGATCGGCCTGCTCGAGCAGCGTCTCGACATGGTGGTCTACCGCGCCAAGTTCGCCCCGACGATCTTCGCCGCGCGCCAGATCGTCAGCCACGGCCACATCTACGTCAACGGCCAGAAGTGCAACATCGCCTCGCGCCGCGTGAACGTGGGCGACGTCGTCAGCCTGGGTGCCAAGGCCAAGGAAATGGCGCTGGTGATCGAGGCGCAGAGCCTCGCCGAGCGTGACATTCCCGATTACGTCCAGCCCGACGGCAACGACAAGATCACCTTCACCCGCGTGCCGAAGCTCGACGAGGTGCCCTACCCCGTCACGATGGAACCGAACCTGGTGGTCGAGTTCTACTCGCGCTGATCCGGCCTTCCGGCAATATGCGAAGCAAGAGGGCGGCCTTTTGGGGCCGCCCTTTTCTTTTGCGCGGCGGTTTGCAAATCTCCCGGCCTGACAAGGAGGTGCAGGGATGAAGGTGCTGCTGATCGATGGCCATCCGGACGCTGGCCGCCTGACCACCCACCTTCTCGACACCTACGCCGCCGCCCTGCCCGCTTCCGCCGAGGTCACCCGGGTTGCGGTGCGCGACCTCGCCTTCACGCCCGTGCTCGCGCACGGCTATCGCCAGCGCACCGAATGGGAGCCCGATCTCCACCGCCTTGCCGAGAGGCTCGACGCCTGCGATCACCTCGCGGTCGCCTTCCCGATGTGGCGGGGAGCCGAACCGGCGCCGCTGAAGGGGTTGATCGATCGGCTGTTCCTGCCCGGCTTCGCTTTCGCCTATCACAAGGACGATCCGTGGTGGGACAGGCTGATGGAAGGCCGCTCGGCCGACCTGATTGCGACGATGGACACCCCGCCCTTCATCCTGTGGCTCTGGTACGGTAACGCCTTGCTGCGGCGCTGGAAGGGTCAAGTGCTTGGCTTCTGCGGCTTCGCGCCCGTGCGCACGCTGAAGCTTGGCCCGGTCGGCGAGAGGACCCCGCCACGCAACCTCGCAAGATGGGAGGCGCGGGTGGCGCGGCTCGCGCGGACGGTCCGTCAGAAGGTGCCGCACAAGAAACAGCCGCGCCTCGCCGCCTTCCTGCGCAAGGAGGTTACGCCCTGATCCGGTCCCACTCGCCGAATTCGTAGGCGATCGAGCCTTCGACGAGCCGCTCCCAGATGTCGGCGATCACGTCCGCCGGGATCGCGTGCGCCTCGGCCTCGGCGACCGCGGCGGCGATCACGCTGGCCTTGCGCGCCTCGTCGCGCACAGCATCGCGCGCGGGCTTGATGCGGGCGGCGGCGCGCATATAGCCGAACCGCTTCGCCAGCAGCGCCACCAGCTCGCGGTCGAGCGCGTCGACGCCGGCGCGCACCTCGACCATGGTCTCGCAGTCTTCGGGGGCTTTGGGCATCAAGCGGAACTTCCAAGGTAATCGCGCCGGAACGCGGCGGCAAAATCGGCAAAGCGCCCGCCCGCAATGGCATCGCGCATGCCGCCCATCAAGGCCTGATAGAAGCTGAGGTTGTGCTCGGTCACCAGCATCGCCCCGAGCATCTCGCCCGACTTGACGAGATGGTGGATATAGGCGCGGGAATAGGTGGTGCAGACCGGACACTGGCAACGCGGATCGAGCGGCCCGGTGTCCTCGGCATGGCGCGCGTTCCTGAGATTGAGCGGCCCGTTCCACGTGAACGCCTGCCCGTTGCGGCCCGAGCGGGTCGGCAGCACGCAGTCGAACATATCGATGCCGCGTTCCACGGCACCGACAAGATCGTCGGGCTTGCCGACCCCCATCAGATAACGGGGCCGGTCGGCGGGGAGCATGGCGGGGGCATAGTCGAGCACCCCGAACATCGCCTCCTGTCCCTCGCCCACGGCAAGGCCGCCGACCGCATAGCCATCGAAGCCGATCGCGGTGAGCTTCTCGGCGCTGATCTGCCTCAGGTCCTCGTGAAGCGCGCCCTGCTGGATGCCGAACAGCGCGGCGCGGCCGGCGTGTTCCTCGCCGCTGTCGAACCCGGCGCGGCTCCTCGCCGCCCAGCGCATCGAGAGTTCCATGCTGGCGGCGATCTCGTCCCTCGGGCGGTCGGCGCGGGGGCATTCGTCGAAGGCCATGACGATGTCGCTGCCGAGCAGGCGCTGGATTTCCATGCTGCGCTCGGGCGTGAGCATATGCTTCGAGCCGTCGAGGTGGCTTCGGAATTCGACGCCCTGCTCGGTCAGCTTCCGGAGCTCGGACAGGCTCATCACCTGATAGCCGCCGCTGTCGGTGAGGATCGGGCGCTGCCAGTTCATGAAGCGATGCAGGCCGCCCAGGCGCGCGACGCGCTCGGCGCCGGGGCGCAGCATCAGGTGGTAGGTGTTGCCGAGGATGATATCGGCGCCGGTGGCGCGCACGGCCTCGGGCTTCATCGCTTTGACCGTAGCGGCGGTGCCGACCGGCATGAAGGCGGGCGTGCGGATGTCCCCGCGCTGCATGGCGATGGTGCCGGTGCGGGCCTTGCCGTCGGTCGCGTGGAGGGTGAACTGGAAACGGGGTGCGGTCATGGCGCCTCGCCCGCTAGCGGCGCGCGCGGGCGATGTCACGCCCGGCAAAGGAAAGGCCGGAGCAGCGCGGGGGGCTGCTCCGGCCTCGATCATGCCGTTGGAATGCCGGCCGGCTCAGAAGCCGAACAGCACGCCGACGGTGGCACGGGTCGAATCGAAGGCGATCGTGTCGACGCCGGCACGGAAGCGAACCGGCGCATCCCCGAGGCCGAATTCGACGCCGGCACCGACGAGGTAGTCACCATCGGTGCGGTCGAAGCCCGCCGGCGGGTTCACGCCGATGAGGTTGCGGACGTCGAACTTGACCTCCTGGTAGCCGCCGCGGACGTAGACCTTGCCACGCTCGCCGACGCGCACGCCCGCGCGGGCCGCGACGCCGTATTCCTGGTCGATCGCGCCGTCGCCGAGGTTGAAGTTGCCTTCCGCGCCGACGAAGAACCGCTCGCCCACCGGGACGTCGACGCCGGCGACGACACCGTAGATGCCGCCGTCGTCATCGGGCAGGCCGACACCGAGATCGTGGATACCGATCGTCGCGCCGACATAGGGTTCGGCGGTGCGGGTGGTCGACTGGGCCTGCGCAGCAGCAGGCAGGGCGGCGGCAGCGGCCACCGCAAGCGTGGTGAAGACGATCTTCTTCATTTTTCATGTCCTTTTCGATCCGTCGCTAGGGGTGCGACGACGGATCGGACCTAGGAAGGGCCGCTTTGCCCGGCAATGAACGAACCTATCGCTTGTCGTTCATGTCCGATTGGGGGTGATTCATGTCCGACGAACGCCATGTGTCGGACGGTTTGGATCACTCCCTCAGCCGCCATCCGGTGCGGAAGATCAGCGCAATGATGATCACGCAGACCGCCAGGAACCCAAGGGTCAGGCCAAGCGACACCGCGATCGGCACGTCCGAGACCCCGTAAAAACTGTAGCGCAGCCCGCTCACCAGGAAGGCGATGGGATTGGCGAGTGCGATGGCGTCCCACGGCGCGGGCAGGTCGCGGATCGCGTAGAAGGTGCCGCCAAGGAAGGTCAGCGGAGTGAGGATCAGCATCGGGATGATGCCGAGCTTCTCGAACGAATCCGCCCAGATGCCGAGGATGAAGCCGAACAGCGCGAAGCTCGCTGCGACCAGCATGATGTAGACCGCCGCCAGCAGCGGGTGGGCGATCTGGTAATCGACGAAGAACCGCGCCGTCGTCAGGATGATCGCGGCGAGGATCAGGCCCTTTGTTGCCGCCGCCCCGACAAAGCCGGTGAGCGTCTCGGCGACGCCGACGGGGGCGGAAAGCAGTTCGTAGATCGTGCCGGTGAAGCGCGGCATATAGATGCCGAAGCTCGCGTTGCTGGTGGTCTCGCCGAGCAGGGTGAGCATCAGGAGGCCGGGGATGATGAAGGCGCCATAGGGCACGCCGCCCACCGGCTCCATGCGCGCGCCGATCACCGATCCGAACACCACGAAGTAGAGCGAGGTGGTGAGCACCGGCGAGAGGATCGACTGGAAGGCGGTGCGGAAGGCGCGGGCCATCTCGCGGCGGTAGATGGCGTAGGCGCTGCGCGCGGAGAAGTGCATCATGCCGCCTCCTGCTCTTTGCCGAGCAGGCTGACGAAGATCTCCTCGAGCGAGCTGTCGTGGATGTCGAGGCTGGTGTAGCCGATCCCGGTGCGGGTCAGCGCCTGGGCGAGGTCGGCGACCTCGGCACGGCCCCTGCCCTGCCCGTTGCCCCCGCGATAGACGAGGCGCGTGCCGCCGTCCGCCAGTTCGACCGGGAATGCGGCAAGCGCCTCCGGCACCTGCGCCAGCGGCGCAGCGAGGTCGATCACCGCCTCGGTGGTGCCCAATCGCTCCATCATCGCGCGCTTTTCGTCCACCATCAGGATGCGCCCGCCGCGGATGATGCCGACACGGTCGGCCATTTCCTCGGCTTCCTCGATGTAGTGGGTGGTGAGGATGATGGTGACGCCGCGCTGCTTCAGCGCCGCGATCTGTTCCCACATCCCCTTGCGTAGTTCGACGTCGACCCCGGCGGTGGGCTCGTCGAGGAACAGCAGTTCGGGATCATGCGCGAGCGCCTTGGCGATCAGCACGCGGCGCTTCATGCCGCCGCTGAGCGCGCGGATCTGGGCGTCCTTCTTGTCCCACAGAGATAGGCTTTTCAGGATTTCCTCGAGCCGCGCCGGGTCGGAAGGCTTGCCGAACAGGCCCTGCGAATAGACGACCGCGTGCCACACGGTCTCGAACATGTCGGTGGCGAGCTCCTGCGGCACGAGCCCGATGCGCGCGCGCGCTGCGCGCCAGTCGCGCGACAGGTCCTGCCCGAAGGCTGTGATCGTGCCGCCGGTCGGCCGCACCAGCCCGCACACCGCGCCGATCAGCGTGGTCTTGCCCGCCCCATTGGGCCCGAGCAGCGCGAAGATCTCGCCCGCGCGCACGTCGAGATCGACCGAATCGAGCGCGCGCGGCCCGTTCCTGTAGGTCTTGGTCAGCCCGCGGATCGACAGGATGGGTTCGCTCATGGCTACCGACTACGGGAGCAGCAGCGAGGAGTCACCATAGGAATAGAAGCGGTATTCGCTGTCGATGGCATGGGCATAGGCGGCCATCATCCGCTCGCGCCCCATCAGCGCGCTGACCAGCATCATCAGCGTCGACTTGGGCAGGTGGAAGTTGGTCATCAGGCCGTCGACCGCCTTCAACCTGTAGCCCGGGGTGATGAAGATGCTGGTGTCGCCCGCGAAGGGCTGGATCACGCCGTTCTCGTCCACCGCGCTCTCGAGCAGGCGCAGCGAGGTGGTGCCGACCGCGATGATGCGGCCGCCCGCTTCCCGCACCGCGTTGAGCTGATCGGCGGTCTCGGCAGAGATCCGGCCGAACTCGGCGTGCATCTGGTGGTCGTCGGTGTCCTCGGCCTTCACCGGGAGGAAGGTGCCCGCACCCACGTGCAGCGTCAGCATCGCCCGCCCGATCCCGGCGGCGTCGATCGCATCGACGAGCCGCTGGGTGAAGTGCAGCGAGGCGGTCGGCGCGGCGACCGCGCCTTCCTCGCGGGCGAACATCGTCTGATAGTCCTCTAGATCCTGCGCATCCACGCCGCGCTTCGACGCGATATAGGGCGGCAGCGGCATGGTCCCGGCGCGGTCGAGCAGCACCTCGACCGGCTCGCCGCCCTCGAAGAACAGGGTCAGCGAGCCGTCGGCGTGGCGCGCCTCGGCGATTGCGGTGACGCCGCCGCCGAAGATCAGGTGGTCGCCCTCCTTCACGCGCTTGGCGTTCCTGAGGAAGGCCTGCCAACGGCGGAGGTCGATGCGCTTGTGGAGCGTCGCGCCGATCTTCGCTTCCCCGTCGGCGCGGCGGCCTTCGAGCTGGGCGGGGATGACGCGGGTGTCGTTGAAGACCAGCACGTCGCCGGGCGATAGCAGGCTCGGTAGATCGCGCACACCGCGGTCCTCGAAGGGCGCGTCCTGCCCGCGCACCACCAGCATCCGCGCCGCATCGCGCGGGCGCACGGGCCTCAGAGCGATACGCTCTTGCGGCAGCGCGAAATCGAACAGGTCAACCTTCATGGCGCGCGCCCCTAACGGTTCATCGCGCCTGAAGGAAGGGGCTTACTTGCTCGGCGGGATCGGCGCGCTCAAGGCGTCGGCGGTGATCGGCGCTTCCTTCGCCGGCGCCGGCATTACCTGCGGCTTGTTGTCGCTGCCGAGCGAGGCCTGGAGGATGTAGGTCGGCTGCTGCGGCGGCTCGCCGCGCTGGATGGCGTCGACCGCTTCCATGTTCTCGATCACCCGGCCGAAGTTGGTGTACTTCTTGTCGAGGCTGAAGCGCGGATAGAAGACGATGAAGAACTGGCTGTTGGCGCTGTCTTCCGAGGCGGCGCGGGCCATCGACACGCTGCCGCGCACGTGGGGCATGGGGTTGAATTCGGCTTTGAGGTCGGGAAGCTCGCTGCCGCCCTGCCCGGTGCCGGTCGGATCGCCGCCCTGCGCCATGAAGCCGTCGATCACGCGGTGGAACACGACGCCGTTGTAGAAGCCCGCTTCGGTCAGTTCCTTGACGCGCTTGACGTGCTCGGGCGCCCAGTCGGGCATCAGACGGATCTTGACCCGCTGGCCGTTCGACAGGTCGAGCACCCAGACGTTCTCGGGCTCGACGGACGCATCATATTCGATGGGCGCATAAATGCGCGCAGGCGCCTGCCGCTCCATCTCCTTCTGCTTTTCCTTGGACGCGTTCTCCCCGAAGGCCTCGGGCGGCGGCTCGTTGCCCTTCTTCTGCGCGAAGGCCGCGTGCGGCGCGGAGAGGAGAGCCAGGGCGGCAAGGGCAGTCGCGAACTTGGGTATGGTCATGGTTCCGTCCGGATTGGTGGAGGGCCTGTTAGACCCGCCCGGCTGACACTGCAATGAATGATGGCGGCACGCGGTGCGGGCGGCCCCGCCTCAGCCGCCGCCCTTCAGCCCCTGCTCGCGCACGCGGGCGACCACATCCGCGCAAACAGCAGGGCTGACGAACCTGTGGATGTCGCCGCCGTAGAGCGCGATCTCCTTCACGAGCCGGCTGGCGATCGGCTGAAGGCTGACATCGGCCATCAGGAAGATCGTCTCGACATGATCGTTCAATTGCCGGTTCATGCCGGTGAGCTGGTATTCGTACTCGAAATCGGTGACGCCGCGGATGCCGCGGATCACCACCGAGGCGCCTTGCGCATCGGCAAAGTCGACGAGCAGCGCGTTGAAGCCGACCACCTCGACATTGCTGAGGGATAGGCTCGCCACCTCGCGTTCGACCATCGCGATGCGCTCGGCGTCGGTGAACATCGGGCTCTTGGCGATGTTGGTGGTGACGCCGATGATGAGGTGATCGACCAGGCGCGAGCCGCGGCGGATGATGTCGGCATGGCCGAGGGTGATGGGATCGAAGGTCCCGGGATAGATCCCGACGCGGCGTGTCATGGCGTGTGTCCTCCCCGACGCCGCGATCAGCGGTCGCGCTCGACGATGTAACGGGCCAGGGCGCGCAGGATGTCGGCCTCCGCGCCGTAGGAGGCAAGCCGCAGCACCGCCTGATCGACCAGCGCGCGGGCCTGTTCGCGGGCGCGATCGACACCCAGCAGGGTGACGAAGGTCTGCTTGCCCTGTTCGCTGTCCTTGCGCAGCGCCTTCCCAGCCTTTGCGATATCGCCCTCGACGTCGAGCAGGTCATCGGCGATCTGGAAGGCGAGCCCGATGTCGCGGGCATAGGCCCTGAGATGCGCGCGGCCCTGCGGAGGAACCTTGCCGAGGATCGCCCCCATCTCGACCGCGGCGGCGAGCAGCGCGCCGGTCTTGAGCTGCTGGAGCCGGGTGACGGCGTGGAGATCGTAGACCACGCCCTCCTCGTCGGCGACCATATCCATCATCTGCCCGCCGGCCATCCCGTTCATGCCCGACGCCTGGCCGAGCGTCAGGATCAGCTCGCTGCGCGTGAAGGGATCCTCGCTCGTCGCATCGTCGGCGAGGATCTCGAAGGCGAGCGCGTGGAGCGCATCGCCCGCGAGGACCGCGGTCGCCTCGTCATAGGCCTTGTGCAGGGTCGGCTTGCCGTGCCGCAGGTCGTCATTGTCCATGCAGGGCAGGTCGTCGTGGATCAGCGAATAGACGTGGATCGCCTCGATCGCCGCGCCCGCGCGCAGCGCC
This sequence comes from Erythrobacter sp. WG, assembly GCF_026586795.1. Lineage (GTDB taxonomy): Bacteria > Pseudomonadota > Alphaproteobacteria > Sphingomonadales > Sphingomonadaceae > Erythrobacter. The sequence continues at coordinate 16,577 of NZ_JAPFGY010000003.1, read as the reverse complement.
GCATCGCGGGCGACGCCGAACAGGCTCGCGGTGCTGCACACCAGCAAGGGACGCACCCGCTTGCCGCCGCCGATTGCGGCATAGCGCATCGCCTCGACGAGCCGCGCCGAGGTGTCGTCCGGCACCGGCAACAGCGCGTCGAACACGGAGTCGATCTCCGATTGCACGCGCCCCAATGCCTCGCTCAGCACGCTAACCCCCGTTTCCATCAGCATCGTCCCTCAACCTTCCGCATCGAACGGGCGCGTGCCGGTCGCGCGCCCGTCGGCAGCCGTCACGATCCGCTCGATCCGCGCCTGCGCCGCATCGAGCCGCTGCTGGCAGGCCGCGCGCAGCGCCTCGCCGCGTTCGTAAAGCGTGATCGACTGGTCGAGCGGCACGTCGCCGCGCTCCAATTGCTGCACGATCGCCTCGAGCTGGCCGAGCGCCTGCTCGAAGCTCATGGCAGTGATATCCGGGGTGCCCTCGTCCATGCCGCGAGCATTGACGGGGCGCGCTGGCGCGGTCAAGGCTGACCGCGTTCGCCGGGCCGCAGAACACAGGGATAGCCTTACGATGTTGAAGTGGATCATCGCCTACGGCATAGCCGCCGTGTCCTTCCTGGCGCTCGACATGGTGTGGCTGCGCTGGGCCTCGGTCAATCTCTACAAGCCGGTGATCGGCGAGATCATGGCCGAAAACTTCAATGGCGGCGCGGCGGTCGCCTTCTACCTCATCTACATCGCCGGGATCACCTGGTTCGCGATCCGGCCGGGCCTGGAAGCGGGCGCGGTGCAGCCGGCGCTGCTTAACGGGATCCTGCTCGGCGCCCTGTGCTATGCGACCTTCGACCTCACCAATCAGGCGGTGATGAAGGTGTGGGCCACGCATATCAGCGTGCTCGACATCCTGTGGGGCGCCTTCGTCACCGGCGCGGCGAGCGCGATCGCGACGCTGGGTGTGCTGCGCTTCGCACCCGCCTCGGCCTGAAGCGGGGGCTCGGGGGGGAGGCACCATGTTCATCGGCCATTTCGCCCCGGCCTTCGTGGCCGCCGCGGTCACGCCCGATCGTCCGCGGCTCGCGACCATGTTCGTCGCGGCGCAACTGGCGGACTGGGGCTTCTTCAGCCTTGCCCTGGTGGGCGCCGAAGCGATGCGAGTCGATCCCGCAGCGAGCGTGATGGTGCCCTTCGACCTCTACCATATGCCCTACACCCACTCGCTTCTCGGCACGGCGATCTGGGCCGCGACCTTCTGCGCGCTCGTGGCGCTGTGGCGGCGCGATGTGCGGCTGGGGGTGCTGGCCGGGCTCGTCGCGCTGTCCCACTGGTTCCTCGACTGGCTGGTCCACGTCCCCGATCTCACCTGGGACGGCACCCCGCCCAAGCTCGGTCTCGGCCTGTGGAACTGGCCGTGGGCCGCGATCCCGCTCGAACTGGCGCTGACCGGCACGGCCTTCGCCTTCTTCATGCGGCGCACCCGCGGGCCGCTCGGGCCGCCAGCGGGGCTGGCGGGAGCGATGCTGCTGTTTCAGGCCATCAGCTGGTTCGGCCCGGCACCCGCAGCGGCGGGACCGCTCCTCTACCTTCAGGCGCTCTTCGCCTTCGGCGTGCTCACCGCGCTGGCCGGGTGGGTTGCGCAGAATCGCTGGTTCAGGAAACGCGGCGGCTTGGCCTCGCGCGCCCGCTGATCTAGGGGCGCTGGGCAAGGAGAACCCGCATGAGCGCCATCACCCCCGAGATCGTCGAGAGCCACGGCCTCAGCCCCGAAGAATACGCGCGCGTCCTTGCAGCGCTCGGCCGCGAGCCGAACCTTGTCGAGCTCGGCATCTTCTCGGTGATGTGGTCGGAGCATTGCAGCTACAAGTCCTCGCGCATCCACCTGAAGAAGCTGCCGACCGAGGCGCCCTGGGTCATCTGCGGCCCGGGCGAGAACGCGGGCGTGATCGATATCGGGGACGGGCAGGCGGCAATCTTCAAGATGGAGAGCCACAACCACCCCTCCTATATCGAGGCCTACCAGGGGGCGGCGACGGGGGTCGGCGGCATCCTGCGCGACGTCTTCACCATGGGCGCGCGGCCCATCGCCAATGCCAACGCGCTGCGCTTTGGGCGGCCCGAGCACCCCAAGATGAAGCATCTGGTGCAGGGCGTGGTTGCGGGCATCGGCGGTTATGGCAACTGCGTCGGCGTGCCCACGGTGGCGGGCGAGACGAACTTCCACCCCGCCTATGACGGCAACATCCTCGTCAACGCCATGACCGTGGGCGTGGCCGATCAGGACAAGATCTTCTATTCCGCTGCCACCGGCCTCGGCAATCCGATCGTCTATGTCGGCTCCAAGACCGGGCGTGACGGCATCCACGGCGCGACCATGGCGAGCGCCGATTTCGGCGAGGACGCCGAGGCCAAGCGCCCCACGGTACAGGTCGGCGACCCCTTTACCGAGAAGTTGCTGATCGAGGCCTGTCTCGAGCTGATGGCGACCGATGCCATCGTCGCGATCCAGGATATGGGCGCGGCCGGCCTCACCTCCTCCTCGGTGGAAATGGCGTCCAAGGGCGGCGCGGGCATCCGGCTCGACATGAACAAGGTGCCCTGCCGCGAAACGGGCATGACGCCTTACGAAATGATGCTCTCGGAAAGCCAGGAGCGGATGCTCATGGTGCTGAAGCCCGGCAAGGAAGCGATGGCCGAGGCGATCTTCCGCAAGTGGGAGCTCGATTTCGCGGTGATCGGCGAAGTCACCGATACCGGCCACATGGTGCTCGAATTCAACGGCGAGGTGGTGTGCGACATCCCGCTTGCCCCGCTCGCCGACGATGCGCCGCTCTATGACCGGCCCTACCTCTCCAAGGAGGAATACGCTGCATGGGCGGGCGTGAAGCCGCTGGGCGAAGTCCCGGCCACGGATGATGTCGCAGGTGACCTCATCAAGCTGATGGCCTCCCCCGATCTCGCCTCGCGCCGCTGGATCGCCGAGCAATACGATTCGCAGGTCGGTGCCGACACGCTCCAGACCGGCGGCGATGCGGGCGTGGTGCGGGTGCACGGGACAGGCAAGGCGCTCGCCATCACCACCGACTGCACCCCGCGCTACGTCTTCGCCGACCCCTACGAGGGCGGCAAGCAGGCGATCGCCGAGGCCTATCGCAACCTGTGCGCCGTCGGCGCGCGGCCGCTGGCGGTGACCAACTGCCTCAACTTCGCCAACCCCCAGCGCCCCGAGATCATGGCGCAGATCGTCCACGCCCTTGACGGCATGGGCGACGCCTGCCGCGCGCTCGACTTCCCGATCGTGTCGGGCAACGTCAGCCTCTACAACGAATCGAAGGCGACCGGCGGCGGCTCGGCGATCCTCCCCACCCCCGCGATCGGCGGGGTCGGCATCATCACCGATCTCGCCAAGATGATGACCATGCACTTCAAGAACGCGGGCGATGCGATCTACCTCGTCGGGCCAGAGTTCTGGGCGCGGCCCGATCCCACCCGCTCGCACCTCGGCCAGTCGCTGTGGCTGCGCGTGGTCAAGGGCATCGAAGGCGGCCGCACCCCGCCGACCGACCTCACGGTCGAAAAGAACGCGGGCGCGATCATCCATGAACTGATCGCCGATGGGCTGGTCAACGCGGTTCACGACCTCAGCGACGGCGGCCTCGCGGTGGCGCTTGCGGAAATGGCGCTGGCCGGCGGCATCGGCGCCGAGGTGGAAGCGGGCAATCCCGCCTACACCCCCGCCCAGTGGTGGTTCGGCGAGGATCAGGGCCGCTACCTGGTCACCGTCCCCGACGTCGCGGCATTGAACGCGGCGCTCGCGAAGGGGACGAGAAACGACGAGACCGCGCAGATCGGCTTCCAGCGGATCGGCACGGTCGGCGGCGAGACGGTGCTGGGCGTGGCGCTCGGCGAGCTGCGCGCGGCGCACCAGCGGTTCTTCCAGGAGTGGATGGAGGGCTGAGCGCACCCTGCGTCCGGGCCGAGCCTGTCGCAGCCCCTTTCTTCACTTTCATGGCGCGTGCAAAGGGAAGGCGGCCCTAAGACGGGCTTAGAGCGAAGGAATTTTCGCTCTAAGCCGCCTGCGCCCCGCTGAGGGAGATGTTCTCGCTCAGGGTGCCTTCCGAATGCAGGATCGCAAGGCACTGGCGATAGACCTCCGGCCTGCCGATCCCGAGCCGCGCGCGGGCCGCGGCGATATTCTCGCGCATCAGCGCCTCGATGTCCTGGTGCGCAATCTTGGCCGCCGCCCGGCCGAGCCGCCGGCCCTCGCTGATCGCGGCGTAGATCGGCGCCCGGGTGCCGCTCACCTTCCTGATCTGGCGGGCGCCGGCATAGGCGATGAACAGGATGCCGAGATTGTGGTTCTGCTCGTAACTGAAGGCCAGCAGGCTCACCTCGCCCAGCGCGTCGCGGCCATAGCCGGTGAGCACGTGAAACAGGTCATGCGTGTCGCGCAGGCGATCGAAATACCACTGGGTCTGATCCTTGGGCAGGCTTTCGGGCGGGGCCCACTTGTGGCTTTCCGCCACCAAGCCTGCCGCCGACAGTCCCTCGCGCTTCATGAAGGCGATGTAATGCGCCGCGACCGTTTCGGGACCGCAATCGGCCCAGCGCGCGTGATCGTCGAGCATGGCGGGGATGCTGGCGCCCTGGCGCAGCAGGCGCTGGCCCTGGGGCGAGGCGATGAAGTCGTGCGCCTGGGCATGGCTGCGCCGCCCCTTGGTCGCCTCGATGATGTGGAAGACCTGTTCGGTATCCTCCTTGTCCTCGACCAGCTTTCCGAAGTGACGGAGCACCTTGAGCGGCCGGAAGCCCGACACCCGGCGCTCGGGCGCAACCAGCGGGAGATCGAGCAACGTCATGTCCGTCACATCCTTCTTGCGATTCGCGGGCGGGCCACTTTCGGGAGCCTTACTAACATTGGTGTCAGTTGCTGTCCATGCCCGCCGATGAGGGCGCCATCCGTGCGCGGTCTGGCACTTCGAACCGTTCCGACACACCCGCACTGGACACAAGCGGCTGGTCCCCTCGCATCAGGTCGCTTCGGCGGCCGGTAGCGCGATCAGGCGGCGAGGAGTTGCGGCTCGACCGGCTTGCCGGAGAGGAGGTCGTAGGGGTCGATCCCCTCGCGGCGCCAGATGCGATGGCACTCGCGATAGACCGTCGGTTCGGGGATGCGCAGGTCGCGGCGCACCTCCTCGAGCGGCCGGGCGAGCAGTTCGCGGATCGGCTGCGCCATCAGCGACGGCGCGCCCTTGCCGGTGCGGTGCGCCTGACGGACCGCGCCGAACACCGGCGCCTTGCTGCCGCGCACGGTCTTGGCGATGTTCGCCGCGCCCGCATAGCCGATCAGCAGGTGCCCATGGCTGGGCGCCTGGCCGTGGGTGAACAGCAGCACGCACTGCTCGCCCAGCGCATCGCGGCCATAGCCGGTGAGCACGTGGAACAGGTCGTGCGTGTCGCGCGAGCGGTTGATGAACCACTCGACGAGGTCGGGATACCTGGGACGCCCCACCCGGTCGTATTCGGCGACCAGCCCGGCGGCGGAAAGGCCCTCGGCCTCCATGAAATCGCAATAGGCGTGCGCGAGCGATCCCCTGGGCGTGCGGCGCAGCGCCTCGTGATCGTCGAGGATTTCGGGCAGATAGGGCTCGCTCGCCCGCAGCGCCGCGCCGCGCTCGGACAGCGCCAGTTCTTCGACGCGCGGCAGGAAGTCCTTCGAGGGCAGGGATTCGAAGATCTTGAAGACCAGCGACGTGTCTTCCTTGTCCTTGATGAGCTTCTGGAAGTTGCGCACCGCGCGCAGCGGGCGGTAGCGCGCAACCGGGCGGTCCGGATGCAGCAGCACCGTGCCGTCGGAGGCGAATATCCGGCTGTAGTCGTCGCGGGCGGTCTGGGTCATCGTCGGGGTTCCTGAGCGTTGGCCTGCACTTACGCCATGCTTGCTTACATGAATGTTAATAGCCGATTCGGTATCTCTGTTGCAACCCGTTCCGCAAAAGCCCGGTCGGTCACGAATCCCGCCACTGCAACCGCGGAATGCCCAGCAATGTCAGAACCGCGGTGAGATCGGCATCGTCCACCCGCCCGTTCGCGGCCGCCCGCGCGCGCGGCTTGGCCTTGAAGGCAAAGCCGTAGCTCGCGGCCGCGATCATCGGAATGTCGTTGGCGCCGTCCCCGGTGGCGAGGCTGAGCGCGCCCTCGCCTGCCGCGGCGACCTCCTCGGCGAGCACCGCCGCCTTCACCGCGCTGTCGACGATGTCGCCGACCAGTCTGCCTGTCAGGCGGCCGTCCGCAACCTCGAGCCGGTTGCCCACGACGCGGTGGAAACCCAGCATTGCGCCCACCGGATCGGCGAAGTGGTGGAAGCCGCCCGTCACCAGCACGGTGCGGGTGCCGAGCGCCGCCAGCGTCGCGACAAGGGTGCGCGCCCCGGGCGAGGCGCTCACCCGCTCGGCAAGGCAGGCGTCGATCGCGCGCTCGTCGAGCCCCTCGAGCAGCCCCACCCGTTCACGCAGCGCGCTCGCGAAATCGAGCTCGCCCTGCATCGCGCGCTCGGTGATTGCGGCGATCTGCGGCTTGAGACCGGCGTAATCGGCAAGCTCGTCGATGCATTCCTGCCCGATCATGGTCGAATCCATGTCGGAGACGAACACGGCCGGCACGCGGATCTCCGTCTCGCTCGCGAGCACGGCGGCGGGGGCGAAGACGGCGTCGACCGCATCGAGCAGGGCGGTGACGGTGGTGCCCGCGCAGCGCAGCTCGAGCATCTCGCCGTCGCGGGCCGAGGCGGTCAGCTCGCCCCCCTCCCCCGCAAGCCGCTCGGCGATCCGCGCGAGACGCGTTTCACTTGTGCCGGTCTCTGCTATCAGCCGCGCCATGACCATACCGACTTCTCCTTCCGAGCCGCTGGCGCTCATTGCAGGGCCGACCGCGAGCGGCAAGAGCGCGGTTGCCGTGGCGCTGGCGCAGCGGCTCGGCGCGGCAGGCCGGCGCGGCGTGGTGATCAACGCGGATTCGGCGCAGGTCTATGCCGACCTCGCCATTCTTTCGGCGCGGCCTTCCGAGGAGGAGATGGCAGGCATCGAGCACCGGCTGTTCGGCGCCTGGGACGGGGCGGAAGCCTGCTCGGCCGCCGCCTGGGCCGCACGGGCGCGGGCCGAGATCGCGGCCTGCCACGAGGCGGGTGCGGTGCCCATCCTGGTCGGCGGCACCGGGCTCTATCTCAAGGTCCTGCTCGAGGGCATCGCCCCGATCCCGGCCATCGACCCGGCGGTGCGCGCGGCGGTGCGAGCGATGGACGAGGGCGACGCCTACAAGCTCCTCGCGATCGAGGACCCCGAACGCGCCATGCAGCTCGACCCCGGCGACCGCCAGCGGATTGCCCGCGCGCTCGAGGTCAAGCGCTCGACCGGGGTGACGCTGGCCGACTGGCAGCGCGCCAAGGCGGGGGGGATTGCGGACATGGTCAACCTCGTCCCCCTGATCGTCGAGCCCGAGCGCGCCTGGGTCTACGAGCGGTGCGATGCACGCTTCGCGGCGATGCTGGACGCGGGGGCGATTGCCGAGGTCGAGGCGCTGCTTGCGCGCGGGCTCGATCCCGACCTGCCGGTGATGCGCGCGATCGGTGTGCCCGAGATCGCCGCCTATCTGGCGGGTGCGATCGACGGCGAGCGGATGCTGGCGGCCGGGCAGCAGGCGACCCGCAACTATGCCAAGCGCCAGTTCACCTGGTTCCGGCGCCAGCCTCCGCCGGAATGGCCGCGGGCCCATCCGAAGTGGGAACAGGAATCTGTCGCGATCGATACGTATTTTGCATCTTTGTTACACGAATAGCGCTTGACTTGTCAGATTATGACATCTAGCGCCGCGGTCACGGTCCGATGTCGCCTCGGCGCATCGGGCCGGTCGTTTATCCACCAGGGCCGATGAAGGCCCGACCCGTCGATGGAGTGCCCCGTGACCGGCAAGCCGGCCAGCCCCGCGCCTTCCGCACCCGATCCTGCCACTGCGATGAGCGGGGCGGCGATCCTTGTGAATGCCCTGATCGAACAGGGCGTGGAATTCGTGTTCGGCTATCCCGGCGGCGCGGTCCTCCCCATCTATGACGAGCTGTTCGGCGATGAACGCATCCGCCACATCCTCGTCCGCCACGAAGCGGGCGCGGCCCATGCGGCGGAAGGCTATGCGCGCGCCACCGGCAAGCCCGGCGTCGTGCTCGTCACCTCCGGCCCGGGAGCGACCAACGCCATCACCGGCATTGCCGATGCGTGGATGGATTCGATCCCGCTCGTCGTCATCACCGGTCAGGTTCCCACCAGCCTGATCGGCACCGATGCCTTTCAGGAAGCCGACACGATCGGCATCACCCGCCACTGCACCAAGCACAATTATCTCGTGAAGGACCCGGCCGATCTCGCCGCGACGATCAAGGAGGCCTTCAGGATCGCCACCACCGGCCGGCCCGGCCCGGTGGTGATCGACATTCCCAAGAACGTGCAGATCGCCGTCCCCTCCGAGCGCCGCGCCAATGTCCGCACCGGCGCGCACCGCTACGCGCCGCAGACGGTCGCCCCGGCCGAGCAGATCGTCGAGGCGGTGGAGCTGATCGCGGGCGCGCGCGCGCCGATCCTCTACACCGGCGGCGGGATCATCAATTCAGGGCCCGAGGCGAGCCGGTTGCTGCGGCAGTTCCAGGACCTGACCAGCGCCCCCGTGACCTCGACCCTGATGGGCCTCGGCGCCTTCCCCTCGACCCATCCCGACTGGCTGGGGATGCTGGGGATGCACGGCACCTATGAAGCCAACATGGCGATGAACCAGTGCGACGTGATGGTCTGCATCGGCGCGCGCTTCGATGACCGGGTGACGGGGCGCCTCGATGCCTTCTCGCCGGGATCGAAGAAGATCCACATCGACATCGACCGCTCCTCGATCAACAAGGTCGTCCCGGTCGATCTCGGCATCGTCGGGGACTGCGCCACGGTGCTCGGCCAGCTGATCGAGGCCTGGGGCAGCCGGCAGGCGCGCAACCTCGGCGAATGGAAGGCGCGGATCGCCGGTTGGCGGGCGCGCGAATGCCTTGCCTATCCGGATCGTTCGGCCAAGCACCCAGGGATGATCATGCCGCAGAAGGCGGTCGAGCGTCTCCATGCCCTCACCCGCGGGCGCGAGCCCATCATCACCACCGAGGTCGGCCAGCACCAGATGTGGGCGGCGCAGTATTTCGGCTTCGAGGCGCCCAACAAGTGGCTGACCAGCGGCGGCCTCGGCACGATGGGCTACGGGCTCCCGGCGGCGATCGGCGCGCAGCTCGGGCACCCGGACGCGCTGGTGATCGACATCGCGGGGGAGGCGAGCATCCAGATGAACATCCAGGAGCTCGGCACCGCCAGCCAGTATCGCCTGCCGGTCAAGATCTTCATCCTCAACAACGAATACATGGGCATGGTCCGCCAGTGGCAGGAACTGACCTATGAGAGCCGCTATTCGAACTCCTACTCGGACAGCCTCCCCGATTTCGTGAAGCTTGCCGAGGCTTATGGCTGGAAGGGCATCCGCATCACCGAAGAAAAGGATCTCGACGACGGGATCATGCGGATGCTTGACCACAACGGCCCGGTGATCGTCGATTGCCTCGTCGCGCAGGACGCCAATTGCCTGCCGATGATCCCGAGCGGGGCGGCGCACACCGATATGCTGCTCTACGGCGATCACGTCGACGGCACGATGGACGACGAAGCCAAGGCGCTGGTGTGATGGAGCTTGTTCAATATCCGTTCGTGTCGAGCGAAGTCGAGACACCGTGTACTGGCCTCTCGACTGCGCTCGAGGCGAACGGGATGGGTGTGCAGGGATGAAGATCACCGAAGCGGCCTCCGAACGCCACGTGCTCGCTGTCATGGTCGACAACGAACCCGGGATCCTCGCCAAGATCACCGGCCTGTTCACCGCGCGCGGGTACAACATCGACAGCCTGACCGTGGCCGACATCACCGAGGACCACGCGGTAAGCCGCATCACCATCGTCACCAACGGCCCGCCGCAGGTGATCGACCAGATCGAGGCGCAACTGGAGCGGCTCGTGCCGGTGCACAAGGTCACCGACCTCACCACCGCCGGCCCGCATGTCGAGCGCGAGCTCGCGCTGATCAAGGTCACCGGCACGGGCGACAAGCGGGTCGAGGCCTTGCGGGTGGCGGAGATCTTCCGCGCCCACGTGGTCGACACCACCACCACCAGCTTCGTCTTCGAACTGACCGGCGCGCCGGAGAAGATCGAGAGCTTCATCGCCCTGATGCGCGATCTCGGGCTGGTCGAGGTCGGCCGCTCGGGCGTGGTCGGCATGATGCGCGGGGCGCAAGGGACCTGAGACTTTTCATCACTCCGCCTTCCCGGGCTTGACCCGGGACCCCGCTTTCTTCGGCGATGCAGGAAGGCAGCGGGGCCCCGGCGCAAGGCCGGGGAGGTGATCACATCAAGAGCAAGGACGGACAATGAAGGTTTACTACGACGCCGACGCCGATCTCGATCTCATCAAGCCCAAGAAGGTCGCGATCGTCGGCTACGGATCGCAGGGCCACGCCCATGCGCAGAACCTGCGCGACAGCGGCGTCGCCGAAGTCGCCATCGCGCTGCGCGAGGGATCGGCCACCGCGAAGAAGGCGGAAGGCGCGGGCTTCAAGGTGCTCTCGAACACCGCCGCAGCACAGTGGGCCGACATCATCATGATCCTCGCGCCCGACGAGCACCAGGCCGCGATCTGGGAGAATGATCTCAAGGGCCACATGAAGCCCGGCAGCGCCCTCGCCTTCGCGCACGGTCTCAACATCCACTTCGGCCTGATCGAGCCACCTGCCGACATCGATGTCATCATGATTGCCCCCAAGGGCCCGGGCCACACCGTCCGCTCGGAATACGTGAAGGGCGGCGGGGTGCCCTGCCTCATCGCCGTCCACCAGGACGCGAGCGGCTCCGCGCACGACGTCGCCCTCGCCTACGCCTCCGCCGTCGGCGGCGGGCGTTCGGGGATCATCGAGACCAACTTCCGCGAGGAGTGCGAGACCGACCTGTTCGGCGAGCAGGCGGTGCTGTGCGGCGGGATCACCCACCTGATCCAGGCCGGGTTCGAGACGCTGGTCGAGGCAGGCTACGCGCCCGAAATGGCCTATTTCGAATGCCTCCACGAAACCAAGCTGATCGTCGACCTGCTCTACGAAGGCGGCATCGCCAATATGCGCTATTCGATCAGCAACACCGCCGAATACGGCGACATCACCACCGGCCCGCGGATCATCACCGCCGACACCAAGGCCGAAATGAAGCGCGTGCTCGACGACATCCAGTCGGGCCGCTTCGTGAAGAACTTCGTGCTCGACAACCGCGCCGGCCAGCCCGAACTCAAGGCCGCGAGGAAGCGCGCCGCCGCCCACCCGATCGAGCAGACCGGCGAGAAGCTCAGGGCCATGATGCCGTGGATCGCGGCGAACAAGCTGGTGGACAAGGCGAAGAATTGACGCGCCGAAGCGTGGAACCGGTGCGGTTCGTCGGGGATTGAAGCCTGAACATCAGGAGGATCAACCAAGATGAACCGCATCGCCTTTACCGCCGCCGCGGCCGCAACTCTCGCATTCGTGACCGGCGGGATTGCCGCCGCCCCGGCACTGTTCGCGCAAGGCGCACCTCAGGTTCCCGGCGCCGCCGACCCTGCGCGCGTGACCGCCGGAACCTATGCCGCCGATCCGGCGCATTCGCTGATCGCCTTCGAGGTCAACCACTTCGGCTTCAACGACTATTACGGCATCTTCGGCGATGTCGCGGGCACTTTGGTGCTCGATCCGGCCAACCCCAATGCGGCCAAGGTGGACGTGACGATCCCCGTCGCAAGCGTCACCACCGCGAGCAAGGGCCTGACCGAGCATCTGCTGCGCGCGGGCAAGGACGGCGGCAAGCCCGACTTCTTCGGCCCCGCGCCTGCCCCGGCCCGCTTCGTGTCGACCGCCGTCAAGGTCGATCCCAAGGATACCGCCAAGGCGGTCATCACCGGCAACCTCACCCTCAACGGCGTGACCAAGCCGATCACCTTCGAGGCCGAATTCACCGGCGCGGGCGTCAACCCCTTCAACAAGAAGGAGACCGTCGGCTTCGAGGCGGAAACCGAAATCAAGCGGTCTGACTTCGGCGTGAACTACGGCATCCCGCTGGTCAGCAACGAGGTCGAGCTCGACATCTCGGTCGCCTTTGAAAAGCAATAGGCGGGCAAGGCGACTGACGGGCCGCAAAGGGGTAAGCCCGCCAGTCGCCCGCCATGCAGCGGATCAGAACCCGAAGAAGGACGATCCGCTGTAGGTCTTGCCGGCCGGGATCCTGGCCCAATTCGGCCCACCCTTGGCGATGAAGCCGGCAATATTCTTGTGCCACTTGGCGCGGATGGGCTGATCGTAGTTGAGGTAAAGCTTGCCGCCGACGATGTCGTAGGCCGTCGGGTCGCCCGGGGCGAGATAGCCCTGCGCAATCGCCCAGGCGCAGTGGCCGCCATATTGCGGGGCGAAGGCGGCCGGGTCGGCCTTGAAGGCGGCGGCGTTCTGAGCGGTGGCAAAGCGCCATTCGGCGCCCTTCCACATCACCTTGTGCGCCGCGCTGCCCCTCAACGGGGTGCCCTTGCCGCGGAAATAGCTGACCGTGTCGTAGCCGCCGACCGCGACATTGGCGCTGGCGGCATAAATCCCGCCATCGGCCATTGCGGGAACAGCGAGCGCGAGCGGTGCGGCGATGGCAGCGAGTGCCACGAGCAGGCGGATGGGCTTCATCGGGGATATCCTTGACTGCGTGATGCCTGCGGATGATCGTGCATCACCCGCTCGCCTGTCTTTCGCATTGCCGCGGGCGGAGGTGACAGGGCGCGCACAAAAATCGTCGACTTGGCGAAGCGACTGCTTCAAGACTGCGCGCCGTGATGGGCCTGTCCGATTGCCACAACATCGATGATTTTCGCAGGCTCGCAAAGGCGCGGCTGCCCTTCCCGGTGTTCGACTACATCGACGGTGCGGCGGACGACGAGCTGACCAAGGCGCGCAACACCGCCGCCTTCGCGGGCGTCGATCTTGTCCCCGACGTCCTCGCGGGGGTCGAGACGATCGACACGTCCTGCACGATCCTCGGCCGCCCTTCGGCCCTCCCGCTGATGCTCTCGCCCACCGCCGTCCAGCGCGCCTTCCACTGGCAAGGCGAGACCGCTGTCGCCCGCGCCGCCGAAAAGTTCGGCCTGTGGTTCGGCATCTCGAGCCTCGCGACCCGCAGCATCGAGGAGATTGCCGCGCTCACCACAGGCCCCAAGCTGTTCCAGCTCTACGTCCACAAGGACAAGGGGCTCAACGCCAGCATGATCCAGCGCTGCCAGGCGGCGCGGTTCGATGCCCTCGCGCTGACGGTCGACACCATCGTGTCGGGCAAGCGCGAGCGGTGCCTGCGCTCGGGCTTCACCACTCCGCCGCGCTTCACCCCCGCGAGCGTGTGGAGCTATGCGACGCGGCCGCGCTGGACGCTCGACTACGTGCTGCGCGAGAAATTCCGCCTCCCCAACCTCGACACTCACGTGGCCGAGGGAACCGGCAAGGCGGTGAGCATCGCCGAATACTTCAACACCATGCTCGATACCGCGATGGACTGGGACACCGCCGCCCGCATCCGGCAGGACTGGGGCGGCACCTTCGTCCTCAAGGGCGTGATGAGCGCCGCGGACGCGCGCCGGGCCGTCGAGATCGGAGCGGACGCCATCATGGTATCGAACCACGGCGGACGCCAGCTCGACGGGTCCCGCGCGCCCTTCGACCAGCTCCCCGAGATCGTCGATGCAGTCGGCGGGCGGATAGAGATCATCTGCGACGGCGGGGTGCGGCGCGGCACCCACGTGTTGAAGGCCCTGTGCAGCGGGGCGAGCGCCGCTTCGGGCGGGCGGCTCTACCTCTACGCCTTGGCGGCGGCGGGGCAGGATGGGGTCGAGCGCGCGCTCGGCATCCTCAGGGACGAGATCGAGCGCGGGATGCGGCTGATGGGGGTGACGCGGGTTGACCAACTCACACCCGACCGCCTGCGCCCCCGGCCGCTGTCATGATCCGGTAATAGAAGGCGCGTTTGGACGAGCCGATCTTCTTCATTGGACCCGTCACCATGATCACAAGCCGCCGCTCGCTCGTCCTCGCCCTTGCCCCCGTCGCCCTTGCCGCCTGCGGGAGCGAGCCCGCGCAGCCGGGCAATGATGCCGAAAGCTTCGCCGCGCGCATCGGCGCTGGCGGCGAGGCGACGCCTTCTGCCGGTGTCGGCGCGCCGACAGCCGCCGCGACCGTCGCTCCCAAGGTGGCAGCGCCCCTGCCCGGCGCCGCGCCCGGCGCCTTCGCGCGCGGCACCCTCACCGATCCTGCCGCCGCGAAATGTGGCGCACCGCTGATGGGCCCCTTCCTCGGCAAGCCCGCCGACCAGGCGACGCGCGCGGCCATCGCGAAGACGCTCGGCCGGACCGACAACCTGCGCTTCGTCGCCTTCGGCGGGGACGGCTTCGTCAACCCCGACCCGACCAATCCGCGCCTCTCGATCATGCTCGATGCGCAGAACATCATCCGCGACGCGCGCTGCGGATGAAATCAGGGCCATTCCCGGCTTGCGCCCCACGCAAGAATCGGCAATGACAGCCGGCATGACGGGACACGGACTTGCGCTGCTGCTTCGACTTATGCGCCCTTGGGCGTAGGTCGGCGCGCGCATCAGGCAGCGCGGCACCGCTCCCAAGGGTGAACCGCCGCAGCTTCCCGATCCTTCCCGCGCGAGCCTTGTTCCATGCCCATGCTCAAAGAGCCTTCCGCCAAGTACCGGCCCTTCGGCCGGATTGACCTGCCCGACCGCCAGTGGCCTTCCAAGCTGATCGAGCGCGCCCCCCGCTGGCTTTCGACCGACCTGCGCGACGGCAACCAGTCGATCATCGATCCGATGGACGCGGTGAAGAAGCGCCGCTTCTTCGACCTCCTCGTCGAGATCGGCCTCAAGGAAATCGAGATCGGCTTTCCCAGCGCCGGGGCGACCGAGTTCGACTTCATCGCCGGCCTCGTGAAATCGGACGCGATCCCCGAGGACGTGATCGTCCAGGTGCTGACCCAAAGCCGCGAGGACCTGATCCGCACGTCCTTCGCCAGCCTCGAGGGCGCGCGGGCGGCGATCGTCCACCTCTACAACGCCGTCTCTCCCGCGTGGCGCGACATCGTGTTCCGCATGAGCCGCGAGGAGGTGAAGGCGATCGCCGTCGCCGGGGCCAAGGTGATGCGCGACGAGGCGGCGCGCTATCCGGGCACCGAGTGGCACTTCCAGTATTCGCCGGAGACCTTCTCCACCGCCGAGCTGGACTTCTCCATCGAGGTCTGCGCGGCAGTGATGGAGGTGCTCCAGCCCACGCCGGATCATCCGATCATCCTCAACCTGCCCGCCACGGTCGAAGCGGCGACGCCCAATGTCTATGCCGACCAGATCGAGTATTTCTGCCGCCACCTGCCGGGGCGCGAGAAGGCGGTCATTTCGCTCCACACCCACAACGACCGCGGCACGGGTGTCGCGGCGGCAGAGCTGGGGCTGATGGCGGGCGCGGACCGGGTCGAGGGCTGCCTGTTCGGGAACGGCGAGCGCACCGGCAATTGCTGCCTCGTCACGATGGCCCTGAACCTCTACACGCAAGGAGTCGATCCGGGCCTTGATTTCTCGGACATCGACCGGGTGATCGAGACCGTGGAATACTGCAACGCCATCCCGGTCCACCAGCGCCACCCCTATGGCGGGGAGCTGGTCTACACCGCCTTTTCCGGCAGCCACCAGGACGCGATCAAGAAGGGCTTCGAGGCGCGCGAGACGCAGAACGATCCGGTCTGGCGCGTGCCCTACCTCCCCGTTGACCCCGCCGATCTCGGGCGCTCCTACGAGGCGGTGATCCGCGTCAACTCGCAGTCCGGCAAGGGGGGCTTTGCCTGGGTGCTCGAGAAGGACCAGGGCCTGAAGCTCCCCAAGCGGATGCAGGCCGATTTCTCGCGGCACGTGCAGACGATGGCGGACGAACTGGGCCGCGAGCTCAATGCCGCCGACATCTGGGACGCCTTCCGCCGCGCCTATCACGTCAAGATCCACCCCAAGCACTTCCAGCTCGTCCGCTACGAGGAAAGCCGCGCCGCCGATGGCACGCGCATCTTCGCGGGCACCATCGCGGTCGAGGGTGCGGAGCAATCGGTCTTGGGCCGGGGCAACGGCCTCATTTCCTCGGTGATGGGCACGCTGCGAGAGGCCTTCGGGGTGGAGCTTGAGGTCATCGACTACACTGAGCACGCGCTGGGCGCCGGGACCGATGCGCGTGCGGCCGCCTATCTCGAATGCCGCGCGTCCGATGGCCGCACCGTCTGGGGCTGCGGGATCGACGAGGACATCGCCACGGCGAGCGTGCGCGCGGTGCTTTCGGCCGCCAATTCGGCGGTGGGCGCGCGCGGCGGCTGACCGGCAAGCACCCGCCCCCCCTGCGAAGCGGCTGCCGCCGGGGCACGAAGCTGAAGCGCGCCCGGCCGCCCTGCGGCCGGG